>JAPHSY010000044.1 GCA_026196495.1 Magnetovibrio sp. | reverse complement strand
GTACGGTTGGAATAGTGAACCGTATCTTGATATTCACGATACACGTTGGCTTCCATTTCGTGACACGAAATACAGAACTCTTCGTTATTGGTCATTTCCATAGACCAGTTAAATCCACCCCAGAATACGATACCGATGATAAAACCGGCGGCCATCAAGGTGATAATGGCTGTGTTGCGGGCAGGTCGCTTTAAGCGCTGCCACAGTGATGTGCTCTCTTGGTAAGAATCGCTCATGATTCATTCCCCTCTCGCATATGTATGTCCAGCCCCCAAGGGGCAAATGTGCGTGTTCAGCTCAGTTTGATGCTTACTTTATTAATCATTAGAAGATTTGAAAGTATTGGGCACCAGGGCTTTAGCTGCAACTTGGGGCACATGACATTGGTTGCAGAACCAGCGGCTGCCGGACACTTTGTTGAGGCGTTCGCCAGTCGGGCTGAGATAGTGTGTTTCACTGATCTTTGGCGCGTTATTCTCAACATTTTGTGGCCAGTCATGGCAACCCATGCATTGGTTTGCTTTCACATCGATTTGATATTTTTCGACGCGGTGCGGAATCAGCGGCGGTTGTTGGCGGTAGTTACGTGTGAAACGCTTACCTGTATTCAGACGGTACAAATCCGCAGCAGTGTTGCCATCTTCAATGGCAAGCGTGCCCCGCAATGATTTCACATCTTGCGCCATTGATGCGTCTGGTGACACCATTGCGCATACTGCGACAATCATCCCCAAAGCCGCTGCTTTGATCCAAGTATTCATGACCTCTCTCCCTTTTTGCAAAACGTCACCAACATGCTTTACTCAGCTGCATGTCGGTTGGTTGAAGCTGATGCGCTTTCATCACTTACCGAAGCGTTCGGTAGGTCATTGTGAAAACGCATATCAAATTGAAAAACATTTTTGGCGCATACATCAATGCAGCGCCCACAATTGGTACAATCCCCAGAAATGACAATCGGACCTGTACCTGTATCAGCGCCCCGCAATGCGGGTGTAATGACATGAGGTTCAGGGCAAACTGCAAAACAATCCATGCAGTCATTACAATCATCACGACGAACGGCTGAGATACGAACAACACTCGCACGCCCAAGCAGTCCGTAAAACGCGCCCATGGGGCACAGATAGCCGCACCAGCCACGACGGCTGACAACTAAATCAAATAAGAAAATCGCAAGAGCAACAGTGGCGCCATAGCCTGCACCGTATACCAAGGCCCGGTGCAAAATGGTCACGGGGTTTAACAATTCCCATGCCAGCACGCCAGTGCCCAATGCAGATAACATCACAGCGCCCAAAATCCACAAACGCGTGTCTCGGCTGGGCTGCCAGCCCTTTGATAGTCCCAAACGCTTGGATAACCAGCGTGCGGCATCTGTGACAAAGTTCATAGGACACACGAATGAGCAATATACACGACCGCCGACCAAAGCATAAAAAGCCAAAACGATGGCAGCACCAATTAACGCGGTATCAGCTGCAATATGTCCAGCAAGTAAGCTTTGCAGCAAAACAAACGGATCGCTTAAGGGCAAAATATCCAACGTCAGGCTTGATGTTAAATTCCCTTTGACGATCCACAGACCAAAAAGCGGTCCGGTTAAGAACAACCCAAGAATTGTAAATTGCGATACACGACGTGCGATCAACCACTTATGTGCAGTAAACCAACCATTGGCTTTGACGGCATCTGAGCCGGGATAGGACTTAGCACTCATGGCTTCCACCCTTTCAAAGCATCCGGCAGTTGGTCGGGCAGGCGATCAGGCAGGTCAACCAAGCCCGGCGCCAAGCTTTCACCACCATGTTTGGCTTTTTCTTCCCAACCCAAGCGGTAATGCTCACCAATACGGCCCTTGGCCAAATGACGGGGGAAGACACGAATAGCAGCAGTTTCCAACACGCAGGCACGCTCACACTTGCCACAGCCGGTGCATTTGTCGGAATGCACTGTGGGAATGAATACGGCATGCTTTTTGGTGCGGGTATTATGTGAAATCTCTAAGGTGATAGCGATATCAATGACTGGGCAAACGCGATAGCACACGTCGCAACGCAAGCCTTGGAAATTCAGACAGGTTTCTTCGTCAACCAAAACCGCAAGGCCCATATCGGCGTCGTCGATGTTGGTGAGGTTCGGGTCCAGCGCTGCCGTCGGGCACGCCTTGACACACGGAATATCGTCGCACATTTCACAGGGCACTTTGCGCGCGACAAAGAACGGTGTGCCCACCGGAACGTCGCTACTCATATCGGCCAAGCTTAATGTGGGGTAGGGGCAATCGCGTACGCACAAACCACAGCGTATGCAAGCCGCCAAGAAATCAGCTTCAGGGCCCGCGCCGGGTGGACGCAGGGCCTGAGCCGGTAATGTTTGAGCCTGACGGGCAAACAAACCCACCACCAACGCCAGTGCGCCCGCACCACCAGCTGCCCGGGCAATGTTGCCCAGGAACCGGCGGCGCGATTGCGCGCTGGAGTGTGATGAGGATTGCTCGCCCATGGCTTTATACTCTCGTCACTCGACTGTTAAGCACGCACCACACGAACGGCGCATTTCTTAAAGTCGGTTTCTTTCGAAAGTGGATCGGTAGCGTCCAAGGTCAGTTTGTTGACCAATTGGCCAGCATCGAACCACGGCATGTAGACCAAACCCATAGGCGGCTTGTTGCGGCCACGGGTTTCGACACGGGTTTTCACCTCGCCACGACGCGACTGAACCATAACTTCTTGACCACGTTTGAAACCGCGTGCTTTTGCGTCTTCTGGGTGCATGTAAACTTTTGCATCCGGATAAGCACGATACAGTTCCGGTACACGACGGGTCATGGAACCAGAGTGCCAGTGTTCCAGCACACGACCGGTGCTGAGCCACAGATCATATTCGTTATCTGGGCTTTCTGCAGCAGGCTCGTAAGGAGCGAAGATGATGTTCGCCTTCTTATCGGGCTTGCCATAGAACTGGACTTCGGAACCAGCTTCAACGTGCGGATCATACCCTTCGCGGAAGCGCCACAGCGTTTCCTTGCCGTCAATCACAGGCCAGCGTAGACCGCGGGCATTGTGATAGGTTTCGAACGGCGCCATTTCGTGACCTTTCTTAGGTACACCCGGAATGGAGTTGAACATCCGGTATTCTTCGAACATACCTTTTTGTACGTAGTAGCCGAAGTGCTTGGATTCGGAGTTGTTGTAAACATTACCTGCGTTGTCGGTGATGGTTTCAACCGGGAACTTGTTGACCTGACCGTTTTCATAAAGAACTTCATAAACGGTCTTGCCACGGTGTTCCGGTTTTTGAGCCAACAGCTCTTCCGGCCATACTTCTTCGATCTTGAAGCGTTTGGCGAACTCCATTACCTGCCACATGTCAGATTGAGCTTCACCCGGTGCGTCGACTTGTTGACGCCAGAACTGAGTACGACGTTCTGCGTTACCGTATGCACCTTCTTTTTCCATCCACATTGCGGTGGGTAGGATCAAATCAGCAGCCATAGCCGTTACAGTCGGATACGGATCGGACACGGCGATGAAGTTCTCAGGGTTACGATAACCTGGCAGGCCTTCTTCGTTCATGTTCGGAGCAGCTTGCATGTTGTTGGTACATTGTACCCAGTATGCATTCAGCACGCCGTCTTTCAGCTTGCGGTGTTGCAGAACTGCGTGGAAGCCGGGCTTCGGAGGAATAGTACCCTTCGGCAGGTTCCAAATTTTTTCTGCATAATCGCGGTGAGCTTCTTTCATCACCACCAAATCGGCAGGCAGACGGTGCGCGAACGTACCGACTTCGCGTGCGGTACCGCAAGCGGACGGCTGACCGGTCAGTGAGAACGGGCTGTTGCCTGGCTCGGAGATTTTGCCCATGAGAAGGTGGACGTTGTAAAGTAGGCCGTTAACCCAAACACCGCGGGTGTGTTGGTTGAAGCCCATGGTCCAGTAGGAAGAAATCTTCTTGTTCGGATCTGCATACAACTTAGCCAGACGTTCCAGCTTGTCTTTCGGAACACCGGACAACTCATGTGCTTTATCAAGCGTGTATTCAGCAACAGACGCAGCGTAGTCTTCAAAGCTGATTTTGGTCAGCTTGCCGCCTGTGCCGGTTTTGGCTTTTTCCAACGGGTGTTCAGGGCGTAAGCCATAACCAATGTCCGTCACCGTTTTGGTGAAGTTCACGTGCTTGCCAATGAAATCTTCGTTGTAAGCTTTGTTTTCAATGATGTAGTTGGCGATGTAGTTCAAAATCGCCAAATCCGTTTGCGGTGTAAAGATCATGCCGTTATCAGCCAGTTCGAACGAACGATGTTCGAAGGTCGACAGAACGTGAACTTCACAACCCGGTTTGGTTAGACGTGTGTCAGTCAAACGTGACCACAAGATCGGGTGCATTTCCGCCATGTTGGCGCCCCACAGAACAAATGCGTCTGCGTGTTCCAAATCGTCGTAGCAACCCATCGGTTCATCAATACCAAAGGCACGCATAAATGCACCAACGGCAGAAGCCATACAGTGACGTGCGTTCGGGTCAATGTTGTTGGAGCGCAGGCCAGCTTTCATAAATTTAGAAGCGGTATAGCCTTCCCAAACGGTCCATTGGCCGGAGCCGAACATACCAACCGAGGTCGGGCCTTTCTTTTTAAGTGCTTCTTTCCACTTCGTAGCCATAACATCGAAGGCTTCGTCCCAAGAGACTTCTTCGAATTGGCCTTCTTTGTGGAACTCACCGTTCTTTTTGCGCAGAAGCGGCATGGTGAGGCGATCTTTACCGTACATGATCTTGGACAGGAAATAGCCCTTAATACAGTTCAGGCCTTTGTTAACTGGTGCGTCCGGATCGCCTTGTGTAGCGACAACGCGGCCGTCTTTGGTACCCACCAAAACGCCACAGCCTGTTCCGCAGAAACGGCATGCGCCTTTGTCCCAACGAATATCATCATCAATATGTGATGAGGCTTGGACGCTGGTGCCTGCCAATGTGGTGCCTGCTGCAGTTGCTGCAGCCAGTGCGGCTTGGGTCTTGATGAAGTCCCGCCTTGTGATGCTCATGATACGTGCTCCCCTTCGCCGTGGTCTTCGAAATGTGTGTAAACGAGTGAGGTGCTCAGCACCCCTTTGATGTCTTTGAAGGACTCGAAAGTGTCCGCTGCTGCGCCGTCGTCCGGGTTGTCTATGGTGACCACCATGCGACCGTCGTCCGTAACCTTATGTACCTCGACCCCTTTACAGGCCTCGATACTGGACTGGACGGCTGCGGTGTGATCGGGCGTGGCATGTATAACCAAACCTGTGATACTCACGAGCGTTCCTCCATTTGGTGTTCTTCACTTTGAACGTGTTGAATTTTGACAGCACCTACTGGGCACGGTGCGATACACGCGCCGCAGCCTGTGCAGGTGGATGTGTCGAGAATGGGATGAGCGACGCCGCCCACCGCCAATTGAAATCGTATGGCACGTGTATCACAACGATCACCGCAGACACGACATGTAATGCCGTTTGCCGATAAACAACCTGATCCGATCTCGGCATAATGTTGCCAAGGCGTAGGTGTTTCGTTGTCATTAATGCTTAACGCGCCGGGTGTGCAGACCTTTATACAGTCTCCACAGAATGTGCATTCGCCATTTTGGAAATCAACTGTGGGGAAACCAGCGTCGCCTGGCACCAAAATACCTTCGTTACAAGCGCTAAGGCACTTGTCGCAGGTGGTGCAAGTATCAACAAATTGGGTTTCAGAGAGAGCCCAAGGTGGGCGCATGGCTGGGTTCGCAGACGCGTGAACGCGGCCCTTGAAAAAGGACCGCCTTGAAAGCGATACAGGCTGTGATGGATTTCCCATCGATAAACCAAACCAACTTTACTAAGGACATGCCGCACACTGGTTTGCAGTAAACGGCTACGTCATTCCCACAGGTTAATCATGGAGGGTGCAAAGGCTTCGAAAGCCCTAATCGCAGACCCCCATCATTCCCGCAACGGATGAATACTGAACCAAGCAGATAACCCCGCATTGATCATGGTCAATTCATAAGTCGGAGGATTTATTTTTGCCTCCAAAGCGCGCTTTTTTGGCAGAATTTAACCTTAAATGGCATCAATATTTTTTGTTATGGATGAGGCCTGTTTTGGGGATTTATAAGGGTTTTGGTGGGGCTTTATGCCTATAGAACATTGATTTGTATATGTATTCGCAAAATCTAAAATAGCCACTGTTTTATTAGGGTTTCTGCATCTTTGACAGGGCTTGGGCGCATATGAACGGGGCTGTTTGAGGTGCACGCAAACATTATAATCAGAGTAATTCAGTTGGTTTTTGAGGGAAGCTTACCCTCGCCTTATAAGCGAGTTAAAGTGACCATTATTTGACAAAATTATTTTTTCGTAATTTTTTTGTGAAAAGTGGTTTTGTTGCGGTGTGGCCAGTCTGAAATACCCCAAAAATAAGCTTTTTATATCTCGTCGAGGCAAATTTGAGATAAACCTGTAGCAATACGGTTGCGATATGATGCAGCTTTATGCAACCATCCCCGCATGAAAATACATGACCTTGCAGCTGGGGGCGGTTGTGGGTCAAAAATCGTGTTGGGGAAACTTCGAAATGACGAATTACATCAAATGGACCGACGACCTGAGTGTTGGTGTCGAGGCCTTAGACGATGACCACAAAACCCTCATCTCTATCCTCAACAGTTACATCGAGGCTGTTGAAGATGATGAGGGCGTCTTGGTGTATGACAGCATTTTCACTTCGTTTATGGATGTCGCGAAGGCTCATTTCCAGCGGGAAGAAGAACTCATGGAGGCTTCTGGCTTTGAGGATTATGAACTTCACAAAGAAGGGCACGTTTCTTTGGCCACTCAATTGCAGGAAATGCGCTCCAAGCTGATGACTTCGACCGAGGATTCAATGCAAGAAGATGTGCGTGATTTTCTGGTCAATTGGCTGGAAATCCACATTATGGTCAAAGACCAAGCCTATCGTGAAACGGTTACGGCTTATCTTGACTCAAAATAATTGAGTTCATTTGCATTTTGCCAAAAAACAAGCCCGCTGCGGTTAGCAACGGGCTTGAAGAATATGGTGGAGCCGAACGGGATCGAACCGTCGACCTCTACAATGCCATTGTAGCGCTCTCCCAACTGAGCTACGGCCCCAATGTGTGACAGAGGCCCCCTGCATTGTGATGCGCACTGATTTGGGATCAGTTTCTGGGGGCATGTGCGGGCGGGAACTTAAAGGCGCCACCCGGTTTCTGCAAGGGTAAAGTTCATCCCGACACGACATTTTCCACAATCTATCCCTTTGGTGGGAGAAATGCGATGCATTCAGTAGCTTCTTTGCTTACGACCTAAGTCTCGTCGACGGTTTCCGGGACGGCTGGAATGTCATCGCCACCGCCTAAATCGGAAGCGTCTTCCAAAAGGTCATCATCATCTTCGTCACTGTCGAGATCGTCGTCTACCTCAAGATCCAAGTCATCCTCTAAGAGGTCTTCAGGGGTTTTTACAACGTCCTCTACAAGTTCTTCCACAGGTTCAGGCTTGGATTTAGCTTTGGATTTCCCGATTTCGATCACCGTCTCACATTTTGGACAAGTGGGGGGATTTTTGCCCATATCGAAATAACGGGTTTCGCAGTTCGGGCAGACGTGTTTGTCACCTAAGTTGGGCTTCGCCACGGGCCAGTCTCCGCATTCATTCAGTCAAATTGATCACTCATTCGCTTTTGCCGTGTTCCGCGGGTTCTGTCAAAAGGAAAAACATGTTAGAGACCCTTCTTAAGCAATTTTTTTTTACCTCTTTCTTGAAGGCCTTCATCCGTGGTGTCCTTATCTTCCTTGAATTCCGGCCCTTTAACAGGGAGCGTGCGCGTTCCGGGCGACAAATCTATTTCTCACCGTGCTTTGATGCTCGGGGCCGTGGCGCTGGGCAAAACCCACATCACCGGATTGTTGGAAGGTGAAGACGTTTTGTGCACCGCAGATGCCATGCGGGCTATGGGTGCGCAGGTTGAACGCTTTGAAAATGGGGGCTGGGAAGTTTCCGGCGTGGGTGTTGGCGGTCTACTACAGCCCCGCGAAACCTTGGAAATGGGCAATTCCGGTACCGCTGTACGGTTGCTGATGGGATTGATTGCAGGCTGTAATATCAAGGCTTCTTTTAAAGGTGATGCGTCGTTGTCGTCGCGGCCGATGAAACGAGTTATTGATCCTCTGTCTCAGGTGGGGGCGTTGTTCGAAGCATCTGAGGGGGGGCGTTTGCCATTGACGATGCAAGGTGCCGAAGATCCGATGCCCATCACCTATGAACTGCCGGTTGCTTCCGCTCAGGTCAAATCTGCGGTGATGTTGGCGGGATTGAATGCGCCGGGTGAAACCGTGGTGATTGAGCCCAAACCGACGCGGGATCATTCGGAAAAAATGATTGCCCATTTCGGTGGGGATGTGTCGGTGAGTGAACGTCCTGATGGTTCACGCCGCATTGTTTTAAAGGGACGGCCTGAGCTTAAGGGCCGCGATGTCATTGTTCCGGCAGATATTTCTTCGGCGGCGTTTCCGCTGGTGGCGGCTTCGATCGTGCCGGATTCGGATGTCGTAGTGACCGGTGTAGGTCTTAATCCACTACGGGCCGGTGTTGTGGAAAGCCTCAAAGATATGGGGGCTGACATTGAAATATTGGACCAGCGGACTGAAGCGGGTGAGATCGTCGGTGACGTGCGGGTTAGGTACAGTGGTTTGAAGGGCTGTACCATACCGGCAAGCCGTGCACCGGCACAAATTGATGAATACCCGGTTTTGTTTGTGGCCGCTGCCAATGCCCAGGGCCAAACCCGGTTTGAAGGGTTAGAAGAACTGCGCGTCAAAGAAAGCGATCGCTTGAGCGTGATGGCCGAGGGCTTGAAAGCCAGCGGTGTCGAGGTGGAAGAAGGGGACGATTGGTTGGTCGTTCATGGCACCGGCGGTACAGCTCGCTCTGTACCCGGTGGCGCAACCGTGACAACGCATTTGGACCACCGCATCGCCATGTCATTTTTGGTGTTGGGCTTAGCCGCGGATAATCCAGTTAGTCTTGATGATGCCAGCCCCATTGAAACCAGCTTTCCAGGCTTTCAAACTCTGATGGAAAGCCTGGGTGCGAAATTCAGTTAAGGAACAAATTATGTCTATCGTGATTGCCGTCGACGGCCCAGCAGCAGCGGGTAAGGGGACTTTGGTCAAACGCTTAGAAGAGCATTTTAAGCTCTCTAAATTAGATACTGGGTTATTGTACCGGGCAACAGGCTGGAAAGTGCTCGCAGATGGTGGTGATCCCGAAGATGCTGAAGTCGCCGAAGCTGCGGCGCGGGCCTTGGATCCGGCGGAATTGTCCAATCCTGATCTGCGCACGGATGAAGCGGCACAGGCTGCGTCTAAGGTCTCTGCGGTGCCGGGTGTACGTGCTGCCTTGCTTGATTTCCAACGCGATTTTGCCCAAAAACCACCACATCTTGCGGATGGTAGTCCCGCCCACGGCGCTATCTTGGACGGGCGTGATATCGGCACCACGGTGTGCCCCAGTGCGGATGTGAAGCTTTTTGTCACCGCAAGCACCGAAATCCGCGCAAAACGGCGCTTTAAAGAGTTGCAGGACCGCGGTCTAGACGCTATATATGCGCGCGTTCTGGAAGATATGAAGGAACGGGATGAACGGGACTCGTCTCGCAGTGCATCCCCGTTGGTGGCCGCAAGCGATGCTTTGCTGTTGGACACCAGCGATATGGACGCTGAACAGGCATATGCCGCAGCGCTCGACTTCATCAATTCAAAGAACCTCTTTTAAGGAGCGTTTCGCGCTTTTTTGAAGGGACTAAACTTAAGCCCCGTGTTCCACACTTTCCTTTAATTGGGGGGTGGAACGCGGATTTGTCGTTTTCTAAAGACCGTCGGAACCAACCGTTCGGCCAGAAATACAAAATTGTAAGGAATAACTGAAATATGACTATGGAAAACTTTGCCGACTTGCTCGAAGAGTCTCTCGGCGCTGATGGATTGTTAGAAGGCAGCGTTGTCACCGGTACCGTACTGCGTGTTGACGGCGATGCCGTATTGATCGATGTGGGCCTCAAATCTGAGGGCCGCATTCCGATGAAAGAATTTGGCCTTGGTGTTGACGCTCCGGCGATCACCTCCGGCGACAGCATCGACGTGTTCGTAGAACGCTACGAAGACCGTGATGGTTTGATCAAACTTTCTCGTGAAAAAGCCCGCCGCGAAGAAGCGTGGGTTAGCCTTGAAAAAGAATTTGAAGCTCAGAACCGCGTCAACGGCACGATCTTTGGTCGTGTTAAAGGCGGCTTCATTGTTGACCTCAACGGTGCTGTTGCATTCTTGCCGGGGTCCCAAGTGGACATTCGCCCGGTTCGCGATGTAACTCCGTTGATGAACACCCCGCAACCGTTCCAAATCCTGAAAATGGACCGTTCACGCAACAACATCGTTGTGTCGCGCCGCGCTGTGTTGGAAGAAACCCGCGCCGAAGCACGCTTCGAACTTATCGGCAAGCTGGCAGAAGGCGACATCCTCGAAGGGATGGTCAAGAACATCACCGATTACGGTGCGTTCGTTGATCTGGGTGGTGTTGACGGTCTGTTGCACGTTACCGACATTGCTTGGAAACGTATCAACCACCCGTCTGAAGCTCTGCAAGTTGGTGAAACCGTTAAGGTTCAAGTCATTCGCTTCAACGCTGAAACCCAACGTATCTCTTTGGGCATGAAGCAATTGGAAAGCGATCCGTGGGAAGGCGTCGACGCCAAATACCCGATCGGTGCAAAACTCAAAGGTCGCGTTACCAACATCACCGATTACGGCGCATTCGTCGAATTGGAAGCTGGTGTCGAAGGTTTGGTTCACGTTTCCGAAATGTCCTGGACCAAGAAAAACGTCCACCCGGGCAAAATCGTTTCCACCTCTCAAGAAGTCGAAGTTATGGTTCTGGACGTCGATCCGGACAAACGTCGTATTTCCTTGGGTCTCAAACAGTGTGGCGACAACCCATGGGACAGCTTCCTCAGCACCCATGCTGCAGGCACTGAAGTCGAAGGCGAAATCAAGAACATCACCGAATTTGGTCTGTTCATCGGTCTCACCGAAGAAATCGACGGTATGGTTCACCTGTCCGACCTCAGCTGGGAAAAATCCGGCGAAGAAGCCATCCAAGACTTCAAGAAAGGCGACGTTGTCAAAGCCAAGGTGCTTGACGTTGACGTTTCCAAAGAACGCATCTCCTTGGGTATTAAACAGCTCACCAAAGATCCGTTCGAAGAAGGCATGGCTGGCCTCAAACGTGGTGCAGTTGTGACTTGCACCGTGACGGGCATCACCGACGGCGGCATCGAAGTCGCTGCTGGCGACGGCGTACCGGGCTTCATCCGCAAAGCAGAACTCAGCCGCGAGCGTTCCGAACAACGCCCGGATCGTTTTGCTGTGGACGAAAAAGTCGATGCGAAAATCATGCAGATCGATGCGTCCAACCGCAAGCTCACGCTGTCGGTCAAAGCTCTGGAAGTTCAGGAAGAAAAGCTAGCGATGCAAGAATTCGGTTCCTCCGATTCCGGTGCATCCTTGGGCGACATCCTGGGCGCTGCTTTGGAAGAAAAGAAAAACGACTAAGTTTTCTTATCGACCAACCCAATCAAGAACGCCCCCGACCATATGGTCAGGGGCGTTTTTTGTTGGAATTCTCGCACTTCTCGTCCCATTTACATTAAGTACGGGCATCTTGAACTTCTGTACAAGCGTGAAGGGGCCGCATGTATTTCAGTCGTATCAAGGACATATTTTTTCTACGTCAGTTTTCGGGCTCAATTGCGCGCCAATTAACTGCTGTGCTGGTGCTGTTTGGCATTGGCGCGACCCTGATTACAACGGCTGCACAAACCTATCGAGAATATCAAGTTGAACTTAAATTGATTGAAGCGCGTGTCCAAAGCATCCGTGCGGGACATGGCCCAAGCCTTGCCGCCAGCGTGTGGGATATCGCTGATGAGAAGATCATTGTTGAACTGCAAGGGTTGCTCAACATACCTGGGCTTCAGTATGCAGAAGTCGCCACACTTGAAGGTGAAACGTGGAGTGTGGGGCAGCGCAATTCATCTGCAATGATAAGATACGAAATTCCACTGATGATATTTAAGATCGGCCAAAACCAAAATCTGGGCAACTTGATCATTGAGATTGAACAAAAGACAGCATTTCAGCGGGTGTTAAGTCATGCGCTTGAATCTTTTATCTATTATGCGCTGTGGACCGTAGTCCTTGCGGGATCACTTTTTTGGATTATTCGCCATCTGGTGACACGGCATTTGTCCAAGCTTGCCGACTATACATCAACGTTATCCCTAGATGTCGATGCAAAAGATTTGGTTTTGGATCGGCCTAGCACAAATGGCCAAACCGAAGATGAACTGACAAAAGTGGTGAACGCCATTAATTTTATGCGCTCCGAATTGGCAACATCTATACATGAGCTGTCAGACCATCGTGATCGCTTGCAGGATTTGGTTCAAGAAAGAACCAAAGAATTGGCTGCAGCTTTGGAAGCCGCCGAACAAGCCAGCGAGGCGAAGTCAACGTTTTTGGCCAGTATGTCGCATGAATTGCACACACCCTTAAACGCCATTATCGGATTCTCCAGCACCATGAAAGCCGAGACCTATGGCCCGCTTGGCAATGAAAAATATTCTGACTACACGGCTGATATTTTGGCGTCTGGGGAACACCTGTTGGAGCTAATCAACGACATCTTAGATGTTTCAGAGATTGAGGCCGGTAAGGTTGATCTGCTTGAAGAACGCGTTTCTTTACCGGGTGTTATCCAATCCGTTATCCATCTGATCCAGATTAAGGCCAAAGAAGGCGGGGTTGTGTTGAAGGCTGATATCCCCAAAGATCTCCCCTTGTTGTTGGCTGATGAACGCCGGGTGAAACAAATTTTGCTCAACCTTGTTAGCAACGGTGTTAAATTTACGCGCCCAGGTGGCAGCGTATCGGTTATGGCTGAGGCCGCGGAAAACGGACGAGGGATCGCTCTGACTGTGACCGATACGGGTGTGGGGATGGAACCTCATGAAATTGACTGGGCTATGAGCCAATTTGGGCAGCTTGACAATGGCCTAAACCGAAAACCCGAAGGTACGGGTCTGGGCTTACCGCTTGCCAGAGGTTTGATGGAGCTGCATCAAGGTAAGCTGGACGTAAAAAGCAAAAAGGGCATAGGCACAACCGTCATTGCAACCTTTCCCAAAAACCGGATTATCGAACTTACATCGTCAGACCTGCGAAAAATGACTAAGCATTAAACTGAATTTTTAGCCTGCCATTACAGCGCCTTGTGCTAAACTCATCACAATTTTAGCTGGAGTGAGTACCGCATATATGTCCCTTGATACCGATAAATTGATGGAACGCCGCCGCCAACGACGTTCATCCATGTTGTGGAAAGTTGTGGCGGCGCTCAGCATCACGGCTTTGGTTGCTGTTTTGGTGATCCGTACTGTCGGTACCGATACGGACTTGGCGAGCCAGCTGGGGTCGAAAGACCGCATTGCGCGGGTCACGGTTCAGGGCGTGATTGTTGAGGACCGCTATCGTGATGAATTGCTGGCTGAGCTCAAAGACGACGATGATGTCAAAGCGGTTGTGGTGCGCATCAACAGCCCTGGCGGTACTGTTGTCGGTGGTGAAAACCTATACTTGGCTTTGCGCGATATTGCCAAAGACAAACCGGTCGTTGCGGTGATGGGCTCGACGGCTACATCTGCTGCTTATATGACGGCCATCGGTGCAGATCGCATTTTTGCCCGCCGTGGTACACTGACGGGTTCCATCGGTGTGATCATGCAGACCGCAGATTTGACCAAAATGTTGGATAAAATTGGGGTGAAACCGGAAACCATCAAAAGTGGTGTTTTAAAAGCCCAACCCAATCCGATGGAATCCATGTCTGAAGAAGCCCGTAAGCATATCCAGACGGTGGTTATGGACATGTATGACTTGTTTGTGTCGATGGTGTCGGAGCGCCGGGAAATGGATCTTGAAGCGGTTAAAAAGATCGCCGATGGTCGGGTGTTCATCGGTGAAAAAGCCATTGATGCCGGCCTGATTGATGCCATTGGCGGTGAAGTCGAGGCCGTAGCATGGCTGGAGTCGGAGAAAGAATTGGAAGCCGATTTGGATATTGTCGATGAAAAACCCGACTATCCGCGCCCGGATTTTGCCGAACGGTTGTTAGGATCGTTTGGAAAAGTACTGGTATCAGAACGACTTAAACTTGACGGGCTGCTCTCGGTTTGGCAACCTGATCTGTAGAGTATTTCAGCACGCACACATTTTGTGGCCCACACACCAAGAAATGCGTGCGAACACTGTGAGTTTTAATTGGGGAAGCGCCCCGTGTATCCATGCTATGTCGCACCAAAGGGGTGGTCCGGCTGGGAGGTGAGAACATGACAAAATCTGAATTGATTCAAAAGCTTGCAGAAGCTAACCCGCATCTGTACTTGCGCGATGTTGAACGTATCGTCACCACCATTTTTGACGAAATTACGGATGCACTGGCCCAAGGTGATCGGGTCGAGCTACGTGGTTTTGGTGCCTTTTCCGTCAAAGAGCGTGGTTCTCGCACGGGCCGCAATCCACGCACGGGTGAAGCTGTGGACGTTCCGGCTAAGTACATTCCATATTTTAAAACCGGCAAGCAACTGCGTGAAAAACTCAATGCAGGCTAAGCTTTAGTCAAAGGAACACGCTGTGCGTCGTCTCATCACATGGCTGATCATGGTGCCAGCGGCTGTTGGCGTGGTGGTCTTTGCACTTCACAACAAAGCCCCTGTGGCTTTGGACTTGTGGCCGTTTGCCTTGGTGGTTGAGGTTGAGCTTTATTTATTGCTGACGTCAATCTTGGGCACGGGTGTTGTGTTGGGGG
>JAPHSY010000052.1 GCA_026196495.1 Magnetovibrio sp. | reverse complement strand
CATTGTCTTCTTCAAGGTTCAGAGCCATGCCCTTAACGGCGCCCGGAAACTCGACCATTTCACCGGCCTGGACGTTATCAAGGCCGTGAACGCGTGCGATACCGTCACCGACGGAGAGCACTTGACCAACCTCGGCGACTTCCGCCTCGGTACCAAAATTAGCGATCTGATCTTTCAGAATTGCGGAAATTTCCGCGGCACGGATATCCATTATCCAATCCCCTTCATGGAGAGGTGTAACTGCTGCAACTGGGTTTTAAGCGACGAGTCAATCATGCGCGAACCGACTTTAACGATCATCCCGCCAAGCAGGCTTTCGTCAACATCAGTTTCCACGGAAACTTTAGTTCCCGCTGCTTTCTTCAACACGTCAGATACGGCTTTGAGCTGAGCATCGCTCAACTTTTTAGCCGAAACAACTTGCGCCGTGGCTTCGCCCCGGCGACGTGATAATTCATTTAGGAACGCCGTAATCATACCGTTCAACGCAGGCAAGCGGCGGTTTTGGGCGACGGTACCAATAAAGCTACTGGTCAGTTCGTCCATACCAGCTTTTGCGGCAATTGCCGTCATAGCTGCAACCTGCTCATTACGTGTGAGGACCGGTGAAGAAATCACGCGGCCAAGATCAGCGCTGTCACTAATCAACGACCTCATAGATTTGAGGTCTTCGGCGACTTTATCCAGCTTGCTTGCGGACTCCGCCAACTCATAGAGAGCTGCGGCGTAGCGGCCCGCAAGGCCGGTTGTACCTGTGGTCTCGGATGACACCTGGGAGAATCCCTGACCTAAGTGTTGTGCCTAGGAAGCCTTTATGGCCCCTCTTCAAAATGTACGTTCCAACAACGTAAAAAACTCATGCTGCTAGTGCGAACGCGGAGTTATCTATCACAGGGTCCGGGGGGTTGCAAGGCGACTCTTCGACTATTTTAGCCCGCAGATTTCCTGGGATTTAGAAGGTTTGCAACAATTGGCCTTACATGCTTTTTTTCATATATTAGCAGCCTTGCATAAAAAGAATTCATAATGTTTCAAGAGTGGCTGAATTCTGCCCTAAATTCAGCGCTTAAACAGTTCAGATATGTATAATTTTTGCACATTCAATAATGCGTATATTCGACAAAACGCATGTATGACGTTTATAAAAAACTTTGTGGATCGACGTCAATTTGGATGCGCACACCCTTAACGCGGGTGACACGCGCCAACCATTCGCGCACGATTGTTTGCGGTGCAACACCAGATTCCAATTTCATCAACAATCGATGGCGATGACGCCCCCTCAACATTGCCAACGGAGCGGGTGCCGGCCCCAGCACGTGCACACCATCATATTGTGGAGCAGAGCGTGCCAAATGAGCAGCTTGGGCTTCCACCTGGGATATCTCTTTCCCCGATACGATCAGCGACACCAGACGCCCAAATGGCGGCATATGTAGTTCTTGGCGAGCACGCACCTCTTCGGCCACAAAGCGATCACGCACACCGGATTTCATCGCTTGCATCACGGCATGATCCGGCTGAAAGGTCTGCACCAGCACACGTCCGGGTTTTTCACCACGTCCGGCCCGGCCCGCAACTTGATACAAAAGCTGATAAGTCCGTTCCGCCGCACGCAAATCACCACCCGCAAGGCCTAAGTCACCATCAACCACCCCAACCAAGGTCAGCAAGGGAAAGTGATAACCCTTCGCCACCAACTGGGTGCCGATAATCAAATCCACTTCATGACGTTCGATTCTACCAATCAAATTCGCCGCAGCCTGGGGCCCGGTGATGGTGTCAGAGCTGGCCATCGCAAAGCGTACATCGGGAAAGGTGTTCATCACTTCTTCTGCCAAGCGTTCCACCCCGGGGCCACAGGCGGCAAAGGTGCCTTCCGCCTCACATTCAGGACAATGGTTGGGCATGGGTACATTGTAACCGCAATGATGACACTGTAATCGCCCCCGTACCCGATGTTCCACCAGCCACGCCGAACAGTTGGGACATGCCAAACGAAAACCACAGGTACGACAGAGCGTCAACGGCGCATAGCCGCGACGGTTCAAGAACAACATCGCCTGCTCACCTGCCTCAAACGTCTGGCTCAACGCTTGTTCCAAACTGGGCGACAGCCACCGGGTTGCAGGCAATTTTTCTTTGCGCATATCGATGAGGTCAAGTTCCGGCAGTACTGCTCCACCGTGGCGTTCTGGCAAATGCAGCAACTGGTACTTACCGTTTTCAGCATTTATGGCACTTTCTAAAGATGGCGTGGCCGACGCCAAACACACAGGAATGGAGCCTAAGTGTGCACGCACCACGGCCATATCACGGGCGTTATAAATAACACCTTCTTCTTGCTTGAATGCCGAGTCGTGTTCTTCATCAACAACGATGAGCCCTAGGTCTTGGTACGGCAAAAACAGGGCCGAGCGGGCACCAACCACCACGTTAACCCGGCCTTCGGCGACACCACGCCATGTTTCACGGCGATCTTTTTGACCCAAATCCGAATGCCATTGAGCCGGGCGGGCACCGAAACGCTTTTCAAATCGCGCCAACCATTGCGAGCCCAAGGCAATTTCCGGCAGCAATACCAACACCTGTTTGCCTCTTTTAAAGGCCTCGGCAACCGCTTCAAAATACACCTCGGTTTTGCCAGAGCCTGGCACCCCATCCAACAACATGGCAGAAAACTCACCTGCCCGGGTCTTGGCAACCATCTCATCGGCGGCTGCACGTTGGGCCTCAGACAACTTAGGGCCGGGCTTATCAATATCGGGCGTATCCCAAGTGGGTTTTCGCACTTGTTGCGCTTCCACCAAAGCCCCCGCTTTTGCCAACCCAGCAACAACCGCTGGTGAACAGCCTGCCTGCAAGGCGGCTTCCGAAGCACTTAGCGCCGGACCATCTTTCAGTACTGCCAAGACCTTCTCGCGGGGCTTGGTCATTTTGATCTGGGGCATGGGATCGGCTACGCGGAACGCCTTGAGCCCCTTGGGCGGCTCCAACGCATCGGGAACACTCATGGCCATTTTTAAAACGGCACCTGGCGGCGATAAGGTATAAGCCGCCAGCCAGTCGACAAACTTACGGGTGATGTCAGCCATGGGCACAGCCGGTAGTTTCTCAATCACCGACTTTAATTTGGCATCTGAAACTTGGCCTTCGCCCGCCCCCCAGACCACCCCATTCAGCTTTCGTGGCCCCAAAGGCACACGCACAAAATCACCGGGGCTGAGGCTCATAGCCTCAGGAACCCGGTAATCGTAGACCTGGCCCAGGGGGATGGGCAGCAAGATGCCGCACCGTTCACCGGGGCCGAAATGCATTGGGGTCGAATCGCTCATCTTCATACCCATAGCTTACGGCCAGAGCGATAGAAGGAAAGCATTAACGAAAATGGTTCATGATGTTTGCTGTTCGATTCGCTTCAAAGTTTTAGCGCGAAAAGCATGAGGGACGATCCATGAGCAATACACAAACCGCCACAGCCTTACTCAGTGACGACGATGTCAGCCAATATCTGCTGGATCATCCCGAGTTTTTTTCCAGAAATCCAGAAATTCTTGTGCAAATGCAAGGTCCTATACCGATTAAGCGTGAAGATGGCGTGGTTGATTTCCAATCGGCCATGGTCGAGAAACTGCGCGATGAAATGCAAAACCTCACAGCTTGTGCCCAAGATGTGATCGAAACCAGCCGCACCAACATGACCTATCTGACCCGTACACATGCTGCGGTGTTGGCAATGCTGTCCGCACAAGATGCCGACCATATGGCCAGTATCATCACCAATGATTTGCCGTTATTGCTGGATGTTGATGCGGTTTCGTTCGGGTTTGAGCAAGATTATAAAGCCGAAGCCGCACTGCGTTTGCCTGGCGTCAAAATGTTGCCGTTTCATTATCTCGACGCCCAAATGGGTGAAGGCGGCGACATTTCTTTGGTTCGCGACATGTTGGATGACGGCACTTTGTTTGGTGAAGACCACACACTTATCCGTTCCGCAGCCCTGGCGCGCCTGCGCCCCACTCAAACGATGGCTGGCGGTGTTATCGCCTTGGGCTCTTCCATTCCCAATGCATTCCACGCCGGACAAGGCACAGATTTGCTAAACTTCTTGGCCCGAGTCAGTGAAAAGCTGTTCAGCAAATGGCTGGGTCAAGACTAGACGCCACACCACTTGGTGATACCCCACTAAAGCCTGATTTAAAACAGGCTTTGGAAGGGTGGCTCGACTGGCTGAGCTTTGAAAAGCGTTATAGCCCACACACGCTCAACAACTATGCCCGCGACAGCGCCAAGTTCTTCCATTTTTGGGCTGAACATTCGGGCGAAGTTCCCGATCTCAAAACCTTAGAGAACTTGCGCGCGGTTGATTTCCGCAGTTGGCTTGCCCGCCTGAACCAAGATGGCAAAGCCCGCACCACCATGGCCCGGCGTTTTTCCACCTTGCGCACACTATACAAATACTTAGAACGCGAAGGCTTGCTGTCCAATGCTGCCATCCATGCGGTGCGTACCCCCAAACTACCCAAGTCCGTGCCCAAAGCCCTGACCATCGAAGATGCCCTGGACATGGTCGAACGGGTTGATGAAATGACAGATGAACCCTGGGTCGGCAAACGCGATCAGGCATTGTTGATGTTGCTCTACGGCTGTGGTCTGCGCATCGGTGAGGCCTTGGCTATGGACATTAGCGATATACCAAAAGGCGACACTATGGCCGTCACGGGTAAGGGCAACAAACAACGCGTGGTGCCGATTTTACCCAGGGTGCGCGAATGTCTTCAGATGTATATCCAAATCAGCCCCTACCCCATGACCCCAAACAGTCCGCTATTTTTGGGCGTGCGTGGCAAACGTCTTCAGGCTGGAACGGCACAGGCCATGGTGCGCAAATGGCGTAAATTGATGGGACTACCCGACAGCGTCACACCACATGCACTTCGCCACAGCTTTGCCACCCACCTGTTGGGCGGTGGTGGTGATTTGCGCACCATTCAAGAATTGCTGGGCCATGAATCCCTATCCACCACCCAGCGCTACACGGATGTGGATGCCACCCGATTGCAAGCCGTCTATAGCCACACACATCCCCGTGCAAAACGGCGAAAATAATCCACACCCCGACCATACGACATGCATACCCCTGTCTTAAGTCTCAACAATTACAACAAAATATTGTGGGCGCATTGTACCACCACAATTTTGAATATTTCTAATATAAGGGTGGCAATCAATAACAATGAACAGGGGGGCGAAGTATGTTTCGCACAATTACATTCATGGCCGCTACAATTGTGGCTTGTACAAGCTTACAAATTAGCACTCACGCGGCTGATTTGATGAAACCGTTTATCATGTCATCTATTGAGACAGGTACAGTTGCTGAGCGTTCGGCACAAGTTTCTCAAAATCTGAAAACTGCAGGGTTCGAGATTGTCGGAACCTATCAGCCCTATGCCAGTGCCAACATACTAATCGTGACAAATGATGCTTTGAAAGCAGCAGCTGCAAAATCGGAATTTGGTGCATATGGCGCAGCACAGCGTATTTCCATCACGGATGTAGATGGTGAAATTCAAGTGAGCTACACCAATCCGACATATATGGCTGCCGCCTATCGCATGAAAGATAATTTGGCTGATGCCAGTTCAAAATTAAAAGCAGCACTTGGTGATCGTGGCCAATACGGTCCTGAAGAAGGTCTAAGTGACGATGACTTGCGAGACTATCACTACATGTTCTTAATGCCGTATTTTGATGACCCCAATCGCTTGGGCAGCGCCAAGAGCCATCAAGAAATGCTTGATCGTGTCGAAGCCAATCTGGCCAAAGGCGTCGGTGGTATCACCAAGGTTTATCGCATCGACATCCCCGGAAAAGAAGAAACCGTATTTGGCATTGCTATGAAAGGCAGTGGCGAAGAAGGTCGTCAACAAGATGATGCTTGGATCATGAGTGAAATCGATTTCAAACAAAACCGATCCACAGCTCACTTACCAGTCGAAATTGTGGTGTCCGGCAAATACGCCTGGGCATTATCGGCACGTTTTCGCATTGCCATCAACTTCCCAGACTTGAGCATGACCGGTGACAACAGCTTTATGAACATCATGGGCTCACCAGTTGCTATTCAAAAAGCACAAACCCTCATCGCCGGTGGAAAATATACGGGTGATGGAAAGTACGCCGACTAACATCCCGATGTACCCGCAACAAAAAAGGCCTGCGCACCACCTCGGTACGCAGGCCTTTTTGGATGTTGTATCCGTGTGTTGATTACACGTGGCCAAATTAAACGTGGATGGCACGACCCAAACAAGCCAAGGCGGCTTCTTTGACCGCTTCAGATGTGCCCGGGTGGGCGTGACTGGTGCGCGCGATATCTTCGGACGAGCCACCAAATTCCATGGCCAGAGCAATCTCTTGAATCAGCTCGCCTGCACCTGGACCAATGATATGAGCCCCTAAGACGCGATCCGTTTTGGCATCAGCCAAAATTTTCACGAAGCCTTCGGTGTTACCCACCGCACGTGCGCGGGAATTTGCCATGAACGGAAACTTGCCAACATTGTATTCAACGCCGTCAGCTTTGAGCCCTTCTTCGGTTTTACCCAAAGCGGCAATTTCCGGTTCCACATAAACAACACCCGGAATGGCACCGTAATTCACGTGGCCCGCTTGACCGGCCAAAATTTCCATCAATGCGATGCCTTCTTCTTCGGCTTTGTGAGCCAACATCGCACCACCAACAACGTCACCGATGGCGTAGACACCAGGAACATTTGTATTGAAGTGGCCGTCAATTTTCACAAAGCCACGCTCATCTACTTCAACGCCAACTTTATCTAAGCCGAGTTTATCGGTAAACGGACGACGACCAATGGCAACCAAAACCACATCTGCTTTGAGCTCTTCGCCGTCACCACCAGCAGCCGGTTCCACCGTTAAGGTGACACCGCTTTTGTCGGTTTTCGCACCCGTAACTTTGGTTCCGGTTTTAAACGTCATACCTTGTTTGGACAACGTGCGGGTGGCTTGCTTGACCACCTCGACATCCATACCCGGCAAGATCGCAGGCAAATATTCCACCACAGTGACTTCAGCACCCAAACGGCGCCAGACAGACCCCAATTCCAGACCGATCACACCGCCGCCAATGACGACCATGGATTTCGGAACTTTCGGCAGGTCCAAAGCACCCGTTGACGTGACGATTTGTTTTTCATCCACATCCACACCTGGCAACGGTGCAGGTTCAGAGCCCGTCGCAATGACGATGTGCTTACCAGTGTAGGTGTCTTTACCAACCTTGATTTCACCGGGTTTGGTGAATTCAGCGCTGCCGACAATGTGAGCCACCTTGTTCTTTTTAAACAAGAACGCGATACCCTTGGTCAAATCACCAACCACTGCGTCTTTACGACCAAGCATGGTTTTCAAGTCCAGCTTCGGAGCTGCAACTTTGACACCATGGGCTTCCATCCCGTGTGCAGCTTCTTCATACAGGTGCGAAGATTGCAGCAATGCCTTGGACGGGATGCAGCCGACGTTCAAGCAGGTGCCGCCCAAGGTTTCACGTTTATCCACACAGGCCGTTTTGAAACCCAATTGTGCAGCGCGGATGGCGGCGACGTAGCCGCCCGGCCCACCGCCGATGATGATAACGTCAAATGCCCCATTGGTTTTAGAGTCAGCCATTTGTCTATTTCCTCGCCTTAACTCTTAAGCGTCAAGCATGATGCGGGACGGATCTTCGATGCACTCTTTAACACGCACCAAGAACGTAACCGCTTCGCGACCATCAACAATACGGTGATCATACGATAGCGCCAGATACATCATCGGACGTGCTTCGATGGAGCCATCAGGCATAACCATCGGACGCATCTGAATTTTGTGCATCCCCAAGATACCTGATTGCGGGGGGTTCAAGATCGGCGTTGACAAAAGTGAGCCAAAGATACCACCGTTGGTGATGGTGAAAGTTCCACCGGACATTTCTTCCATGGTCAGGCGACCTTCACGGGCACGCAAGCCATAGTCGTTGATGGACTGCTCAATTTCAGCAAAACCCAGGCTGTCACAGTCACGCACCACCGGAACCACCAGACCGTTTTCGGTGCCGACGGCGATGCCAACGTCATAGTGGTTCTTGTAAATGATGTCGCCACCATTGATTTCGGCATTGATTGCAGGCAGTTCACGCAATGCAGTAACGCAAGCTTTGGTGAAGAACGACATAAAGCCAAGTTTCACACCATGTTTTTTCACAAAGCTATCTTGCATGATTTTGCGCATAGCCATGACATTGGTCATGTCAACTTCGTTGAACGTGGTCAACATGGCTGCGGTGTTTTGGGCTTCTTTGAGGCGTTCTGCAATGCGTTTGCGCAGGCGCGTCATCGGCACGCGTTCTTCACGTGGACCAACCGGACGGGTCGGATACTGTGCCGCAGCCGGAGCCGCAACCGTAGCCGATGCATTGGCAGCCGCAGCAGCCGGGCTGGCAACCACAGCAGGTGTTGCTGCCGGAACAGCTTTTGCACTTTCCAGGTGCGCCAAAACGTCCCCCTTAACGATACGGCCATCTTTGCCCGTGCCGGCGATGGCACTTGGGTCAATATTGTTTTCCGTAATCAGTTTTTGTACAGCCGGAGACAGCGGCGCATCCTCCGCAGCAGCCGGAGCTGGTGCGGGAGCCGGGGCTGGTGCAGCTGCCGGGGCCGGAGCGGCTTCCGCAGCCGGGGCCGGAGCACTTGCACCTGCAGCACCTTCGTCGATGGAGCCAAGAACAGCACCCACTTCAACGTCAGAACCTTCGGGGAAGGCTATCTCTTTCAGAGCGCCTGCAGCCGGGGCCGGAACTTCCATCGTAACTTTGTCGGTTTCCAATTCAAGCAATGGTTCATCCTGTGCCACAGCATCGCCGGGTTGCTTGAACCACTTTGCGACCGTTGCTTCAGTGACCGATTCCCCCAGAACTGGCACTTTAATTTCGGTAGCCATATTAGACCTCTCACTTTCGTTTGGCCCGGTGGGTTATCCCGTGGGCCTTATCAATTTAGTTCATTAATAGTGGGGACGTTGGTGCGGTTGCACCAGCTCGTCCAAATTGCCCGACAAGGCTTGATCCACAATCCATTTTTGCTCTTCATGGTGACGTGCATTCAGACCCGTTGCGGGGCTGGCAGCGCCACGACGACCAACGTAGTGTACGCGGGTATGGTCATTGTCCAAATCACGAACAATCGTTTCGATGCGTTGACCAACAAAGAACCAAGCCCCCATGTTGGCGGGTTCTTCTTGGCACCACACCACTTCGGCATGCGGGTAACGTCCCAATTGTTGCATGAGACCTTTCCACGGGAACGGATACATTTGTTCCAAACGGATGATGGCAACGTCTTTGACTTCACGCTTGCGGCGTTCTTCCAACAGATCGTAGTAAACCTTACCGCTACACACGATGACGCGTTTGACTTCCTTATCCATGACCAATTGGTCATGTTCAGGCAGCACACGGTGAAAGCGCGTACCCGGTCCCATTTCGCCCAAGTTCGACACCACCAATTTATGGCGCAACAAAGATTTGGGCGACATGACGATCAGCGGTTTGCGCAAGTTACGGCAAAGTTGACGACGGATAACGTGAAAAAACTGCGCAGGTGTTGTCACGTTGACGACTTGCCAGTTGTCTTCAGCAGACAATTGCAGATAACGTTCCAAGCGAGCCGATGAGTGTTCAGGCCCCTGACCTTCATAGCCGTGGGGCAACAACATCACCAAGCCCGACATCCGCAGCCATTTGGTTTCACCCGATGACACAAACTGATCAATGATGACCTGTGCACCATTGGCAAAGTCACCAAACTGGGCTTCCCAAATGGTCAAGCAATGCGGATCGGACAGCGAATGCCCATATTCAAAGCCCAAGACACCAGCTTCGGAAAGCGGACTATCAATAACTTCGTAATGTGCTTGATCGCCCGGGCGGATGTTGTTGAGCGGGATGAACCGTTCTTCGTTTTCTTGATCCACCAATACGGAGTGACGGTGGGAGAACGTGCCACGACCTGAATCTTGGCCTGACAGACGGATGCCATGACCTTGAACCAAGAGTGTGCCATAAGCCAAGGCTTCTGCGGTCGACCAATCAACACCTTCTTGGGTATCGATCATTTTGCGTTTGTTTTTGAGTTGACGCAAAATTTTGGTGTTGGTGTGGAACAATGCGGGCGGTTCAGAAATGGCATGACCAACTTCGCGCAGCAATTCCATCTCACACGATGTATCATCGTCGCGCAGTTCTTCCGCACCTTCCAGATAGAACAACCCGGCCCATTTGTCTTCCAACCAATCAGCTTTGTTAGGCTTGTAACTTTTTGCCGATGTCAGTTCATTGTCCAAGTGGTTGTAAAACGCACTGACCATTTTTTCACTGTCGGCTTCTGAGATGACACCCTCTTCAACCAGCTTACGCGCGTAAATTTCGCGTGTGGTTGGGTGACCCGCGATGGTCTTATACATAATCGGGTTGGTGAACATTGGTTCGTCACCTTCGTTATGGCCATGACGGCGATAACAGAAGAGATCAATAACCACATCCTTTTTGAATTCCTGACGGAATTCAGCCGCAATCCGTGACACGTGAACAACCGCTTCGGGATCGTCACCATTGACGTGAAAAATCGGAGCTTGGATCATTTTTGCCACGTCCGACGGGTACGGACTGGAGCGCGAATACGACGGGTGCGTGGTGAACCCAATTTGGTTGTTAATGATGATGTGGATGGTGCCGCCAGTTTCATAGCCACGAAGCTGGGACAGATCCAAAGTTTCCGGGACCAAGCCTTGACCCGCAAAGGCGGCATCACCGTGCAACAACAAACCCATGACTTGTTCGCGTTTATCATCATCCATCTGACGCTGCTTGGCGCGGACTTTACCCAAAACAACTGGGTTAACGCATTCCAGGTGAGACGGGTTCGCCGTCAGTGACAAGTGAATGGAATTACCATCAAACATACGATCCGACGAAGCGCCCAAGTGATATTTCACATCACCGGAAACATCCAATTCATCAGGGGTTGCAGAAACACCCAAGAACTCGGCGAAAATCGCCATGTGCGGTTTGCGCATAATCGATGCCAAGATGTTCAAACGACCGCGGTGAGCCATACCCAACACGATGGATTTCACACCCAGCTGACCACCACGCTTGATGATTTGTTCAATGGCGGGGACAACACTTTCACCACCGTCCAAACCAAAACGTTTGGTGCCTTTAAATTTAACGTCGAGGAATTTTTCAAAACCTTCGGATTCCACCAAGCGTTCCAAGATGGCGCGCTTACCTTTGAGCGTGAAATCCGTTTGGTTACGAATACCTTCGATACGGCGTTGGATCCATGCCTTTTCATCCGGTTCCTGGATGTGCATAAATTCAACACCGATGGATGAACAATACGTCCCTTTCAACACCTGCAAGATTTCACGCAAGGTTGCGGTTTCCAGACCCAACACGTTGTCAATATAGATCGGGCGATCTAGATCGGCATCGGTAAAGCCATAGGTACGGTAATCCAATTCAGGGTGTTGGGTGCGCCCTTCCAAACCCAGCGGGTCAAAGTTTGCAATCAAGTGACCACGCACACGGTAGGTGCGGATCAGCATCAAGGCACGAATGGTGTCCTTGGTCGCCGCGCGGATGGTATCGGCGCTGGCACGGGCTTCGGCCACAGGGGCATAAGCCATTTGTTGTTGCGGCACTTGAACATGCACAGCTGCAGGTCCAGCTTCGGCCTCCATAAGGCCATTGCCGTCGAACTGGTCAAACTGACCAATCACGCCGCGCTCATCTGCGGACCAGGTTGCACCCGTCAAATCGACAAGGATTTCGCGTTCCTCGTCATCCATTGCACTGAAGTAATCCTGCCAGGTCTTATCGACTTGGGAAGGACTTTCGGTAAAGCGGGCGTAAAGCTCCGCCACATACAGCGCGTTTGCGCCAGAAAGAAAAGTATCCGTGGATCCAGCCATGAGTCCCTTTTTCGAGCCCTCCGAACTTCTAGGATCCGGATAAACCCGCCTCTGTTTAAGTCCCCTTCGAAAACTCCATCCGGCCCGCTACCTCTATCGGGCCGGATGAAATTCGATGCTTTAGCCCTTAAGGACTTCCAGCATGGTCTTGCCGAGCGTTGCCGGAGAATCTGCGACGGAGATACCCGCGCTCCTCATGGCTTCGATCTTGTCGCCAGCGGTGCCTTTACCGCCAGAGATGATCGCACCCGCGTGACCCATGCGGCGACCCGGAGGTGCCGTAACGCCGGCAATAAAGCCGACCACAGGTTTTTTGGTTTTTGAAGCTTTCAAGAACTCAGCAGCTTCTTCTTCTGCCGTGCCGCCGATTTCACCAATCATGATAATGGATTCGGTTTCGTCGTCGCCCAGGAACATGTCCAAGCAGTCGATGAAGTTGGTGCCGTTCACCGGGTCGCCACCGATACCGATACAGGTCGTTTGACCCAAACCAGCGGCGGTGGTTTGCCCAACGGCTTCGTACGTCAAGGTGCCGGAACGCGACACGATGCCAACGGTACCACGGGTGTGAATGTGACCCGGCATAATGCCGATTTTGCATTCACCCGGGGTGATCACACCTGGGCAGTTGGGACCAACCAAGCGGGTTTTGGAACCTTCCAAAGCACGCTTAACGCGGACCATATCCACAACGGGAATACCCTCAGTAATGCAAACCGCCAGTTCGACTTCGGCGTCGATGGCTTCCAAGATAGCATCAGCTGCAAACGGTGGCGGAACGTAGATCACGGAAGCATTGGCACCGGTTTGATCAACAGCGTCAGCGACGGTGTCGTAAACCGGCAAGTCCAAGTGCTTGGTACCACCTTTGCCCGGCGTTACACCGCCGACCATGTTGGTGCCATAAGCAATGGCTTGTTCAGAGTGGAAGGTACCTTGCGCGCCAGTGAAGCCCTGACAGATGACCTTGGTATCTTTACCTACGAGTACAGACATCTTACGCGGCCTCCTTCACGGCTTTGACAATTTTCTCGGCAGCGTCGGACAGATCATCCGCAGACACGATCGGAAGACCGGATTCTGCCAGGATTTTCTTACCCAATTCCACGTTGGTGCCTTCAAGGCGAACAACCAAAGGAACGTTCAAGCTGACTTCACGTGCGGCAGCGACAACACCTTCGGCGATGACGTCACAGCGCATGATGCCACCGAAGATGTTGACCAAGATACCTTCAACGTTGCTGTCGGACAGGATCAATTTGAACGCGGTTGTAACGCGTTCTTTGGTTGCCCCGCCACCAACGTCCAAGAAGTTGGCCGGGTCCCCACCGAACAACTTAATGATGTCCATGGTTGCCATGGCCAAGCCTGCACCGTTCACCATGCACCCGATGTTGCCATCGAGTTTGATGTAGTTGAGGTCATGACGTGCAGCTTCCAACTCAGCCGGATCTTCTTCGTCTTCATCGCGCAATTCAGCCACATCTTTTTGACGGAACAAAGCGTTGTCATCGAAGTTCATCTTAGCATCCAGCGCCATCACAGCGCCTTCGCCGGTGACGACCAGCGGGTTGATTTCCATCATAGATGCATCAAGATCGTTAAAGGCCTTGTACATGCCGAGCATCAGCTTAACGCCAGCACCGACTTGTTTGCCTTCGAGACCCAAACCAAACGCCACTTGACGGGCGTGGAACGGCATCATGCCGGTCGCCGGATCAATGGTGATGGTGATGATCTTTTCCGGGGTTTTCTCGGCAACTTCCTCAATATCCATGCCGCCTTCTGTGGACGCCATAATGGTCACGCGGGAAGTAGCGCGATCAATCAAGTAGCTGAGATAAAGCTCGCGCTTAATGTCACAGCCTTCTTCGATGTAAACACGTTTGACTTCTTTGCCTTCTGGACCCGTTTGGTGGGTGATCAGTTGCATGCCAAGCATGTCGTTTGCCGTGTCACGTACGTCCTCAATGGACTTCACCACTTTAACACCGCCGCCTTTACCGCGACCGCCTGCATGGATCTGTGCCTTGACGACGTAGACGGGACCTTCAAGTTCTTTTGCAACAGCTTCGGCCTCGGGCGCGGTGTAGGCCACCTTGCCGTTCGGCACAGCTACGCCAAATTTGGCGAGCAGCTGTTTCGCTTGATACTCGTGAATGTTCATCTGATTCTTTCCTCTCAGACCTCGGGGGTCTGCCCTCTGTTTTTATTTCTTAGCTGGGGCTTTCTTCTTAGCTGCAGCTTTTTTGGTAGCTTTTTTTGCAACTTTTTTCTTAGCCGGAGCTTTTTTCTTAGCCGGGGTTTTTTCCACAGCTGCATTTTCTTTGGCTTCGAGCTTCTTAATGGTGTCAACCAGGCCGAATACCGACTTCACGGATTTGTTGAACAGCGATTTTTCAGTGCGGTCCAATTTGATTTCGATGATGCGTTCAACACCTTTGGCACCGATCACAACCGGAACACCAACGTACATGTTCTTAACACCATATTGGCCTTTCAAGAACGCCGCACAAGGCAGAACAGCTTTCTTGTCTTTCAAGTAAGCTTCAGCCATTTGGATGCCCGCAGCAGCCGGAGCGTAGTAAGCAGAACCGGTTTTCAACAAACCAACGATTTCTGCGCCGCCATCACGGGTACGTTGAACGATTTCGTCAATACGTTTTTGAGTGGTCCACTTCATGTCGATCAAGTCGGTAACAGGGATGCCGCCAACGGTGGAATAACGCGGCAGCGGAACCATTGTATCGCCGTGGCCGCCCAGAACGAATGCAGTAACGTCTTCAACAGATACGCCGAACTCTTCAGCCAAGAACAAACGCATACGACCGCCATCCAGAACACCAGCCATACCAACAACCATGTGAGGCGGCAGACCGGAAGCTTCGCGCAGAGCCCAAACCATAGCATCAAGCGGGTTGGTGATGCAGATCACAAATGCTTTCGGAGCATACTTCTTGATGCCTTCGCCAACTTGCTTCATCACGCTAACGTTGATGGAGAGCAGATCATCGCGGCTCATGCCGGGTTTACGTGCAACACCAGCGGTAACGATAACAACGTCTGCGCCTTTGATGCCAGCGTAGCTTTTGGTGCCCTTCATCGTGGAGTTAAAGCCTTCGATCGGACCGGATTGTGCGATGTCCAAAGATTTACCTTGGGGGACACCATCCATGATGTCGAACATCACGATATCGCCAAGATCTTTTAGCGCAGCCAAGTGAGCCAGCGTACCGCCAATATTACCAGAACCGATGAGTGCAATTTTTTTGCGTGCCATTGGAATAACCCTATCCCTGTTATTGGACGTTCCTAGAGAGGTAAAAGAGTGAACGTCCTGTTACTGTCTAATTAAGATTGCGGGCACATGTTGCGCCGCACAAAAATCTGCGAGTTTCGTAGCGCAATTTTCCGCCCCAAACAAGGCAAAACTGCCCAAAGGGGTGGGATTCATTTCAAATCACACTACGAGTTCGTTTTTCGTTCCTTAATCACTCCGTATTGCGTGTTGCAATTCCATGTAAGACTCCGATTGCATCTCGACAAGGCGAGATGCCGTGCGTTCAAATTCAAACGATCCTTCACCGGAAACATACAATTCCATGGGCCCCACGTCTGCGGAGCAAATTAGTTTCACATGACCTTCGTACATGGCGTCAATCAGCGTCACAAAACGGCGTGCCACGTCTTTGTTGTCTGCATTCATTTGCGGGATTGCTGGAATAATCAATGTGTGAAAACGCCGTGATAATTCCAAATAGTCTGCCGGTCCCAATGGACGGCCACAGATGTCATCAAACTTGACCATCGCCACCCCTTGGGCCGCTTTGGGTACAGCCACATCGCGCCCCTGCACCGGAATGGTTGCCGCATGGGGACGCGCCCCGTGGGTCAACGTGTCAAACGCTTCTTCCAGTTTGGCGCGGGTCTGTTCGTTGTCTGGCGTCAGAAACACTTCCAAATTGCGTAAGTGTTCCAGGCGGTAATCGGTTTTGCCATCCAGTTGCAACACATCCATTTTGTCTTCCACCAAATCGATGAACGGCAAAAAGTTTTCACGTTGCAATCCATTTTTATACAAATCCACAGGTGGACGATTTGAAGTGGATACCACCACCACCCCTTTTTCGAATAACACTTCGAACAGGCGGCTCAAGATCATCGCATCGGCAATATCGGTAACTTGAAATTCATCAAAGCACAGCAGCGACGCTTCACTTGCCAATTGCTCCGCAATCGGGGGAATTGGGTCCGCATCGCGACCTTTAAATTTGCGGTATTCGTTCAAGCGAATATGGACTTGTTGCATGAACGCATGAAAGTGCACCCGGCGCTTGCGCTTCATCGGTGCATCTTCGAAGAACATATCCATGAGCATGGATTTGCCACGCCCAACGCCCCCATAAAAATAAAGGCCCTGGGGTGGGTCTTCGCGTCGGCGCGTGAGGCCAAAACGTTCTTTCCAACCCACCGGGCCCGATTGTGGCTGATAATCCATTAGGGCTTTGTGTAAACTTTGGAGCTTTTCAACGGCAAGCGCTTGCGCCGGATCGTGCTTCAATTCCTTTGAAGCAATCCGCGCCCGGTATTCAAACAGTGGCCCTGCCGGAACCGTTTCTCCAAAATCGGACATGTGTCGTTTCGCGCCTTCATTTCGCAACTGCACAACGCATAACGTAGGTATTCTCTACGCCGGTGTAAATAACTGTTTTTACTGTACTTTAAGGCTCTAATATAAGCATTTACTTCAATGCAAAGTTGTTCAATTTATCATTCATATGTCTGAACCTTGCCCAGACCAGATGAAGCGGGCAGACTGTCAAAAAACACAACAGTTAGAGGGCACAACATGATCGGCGAAAGCCTACTGGCGAACGAACCCGTGATCCGTCTATCGGCCTTCATTGGCATATTCGCCATTATGGCCCTGGCAGAGCTTCTTCAACCGCGCCGACAGCTCACGGTTTCCAAGGGGCTGCGTTGGTTTTCAAATTTGGGAATCGTGGCTCTGAATACCGCCATCGCGCGGGTCATCTTCCCCATGGCGCCCGTCGCCTTTGCATTTCTCTGTGCTGAAAATGGCTGGGGTGTTCTGAACTTAGTTGAATGGAACGGCTGGCTTAAACTGGCCCTAGCGGTCATCGCATTAGACTTTTTCATTTGGTTGCAACATGTCATGGTCCATGCCATCCCGATGTTATGGCGACTTCACCGCATGCACCATGCAGATCTTGATTACGACGTCACCACCGGGGCACGCTTTCACCCCATCGAAATTTTGCTGTCATTTGCCATTAAGTTCGCAGTGATCGCATTGCTGGGGGCCAGCCCGGTTGCGGTGCTGATTTTCGAAGTGATTCTCAACGCCATGGCCATGTTCAATCACGCCAACGTGCGTTTACCACTTGGACTGGATGCGGTGTTACGCATGTTGTTGGTGACACCAGATATGCACCGGGTCCATCACTCATCTATTCCTCAGGAATGTAATTCGAACTTTGGCTTTAACCTTTCCATTTGGGACAGGCTTTTTGGTACCTATACAGCGCAGCCATCTCTAGGACATGAAAACATGCAAATTGGGTTGGATATGTTTCGCAAAGATAAAGATGAACGCTTAGACCAAATGCTGATCCAACCGTTCCGTGACGCGACTGGCGAATACGCCATCAATCGCCGTGATTGGAATAAGCCATGATGAGAGCTGGGCGCGAAACCGAGCAGTTTTCCTTCGATGTTCAACACATTGGCCTCGATATGGATTTTCATCATCCCAAAGGCCGCAATCTTCGCCTAGATGACAAGGTGGTCGAACAGTTTGAAACAGACCGCGAACATGCTGAAATTTTCATTCAGAATGCATCGGGTGACAGCTTTTCCACCGAAGAACTGCTGAGCTGGTTTTTGTTACAGACCCAAACCACATTAGCCCAACATGTGCCGCAAAAAGCCCTCAAAGACGCACTGGAAACGGGTAGTGGCCATGTGTTTGTGACTTTCCCCATTCGCTTTGAAGCAAACACCTTTCACATGATCACCGAAGAAGGCCCCCAGGACATCTCAGCACTTAAAGTCATGTCCAAAGTTACCATTCAACGGCGAGAGACAGAGGACTCTCCGTAGTATTCGCAGACCAACAAAAACCTTAACACCAAATTTTAAATATTATCTCGATTACACGCCACGTGACGAGGCCATTCCCACACCAGCAGGGATTTAATCACTATCGCCCAACACCCGATCAATGGTTTCATGCAATAGATCCTGTGTGAACGGTTTGACAAGTGTTTCAATTGCTCCAAAAGCTCTGGCTGCATTCAAAACATCTGTTGGCATTGTATCCAGGCCACCGGACATGGCGATGAGCGGAATGTGAGGATAGCGCTCTTTAACCTCTTGGATCACTTCTAAGCCGTCACGTTCAGGCATAATGATATCAGTAATGATCAAGTCAATCGCATGATCAACCAATTTGCTGAGGCCTTCGTTTGCGGACAAGGCTGTTTGCAGCATGTGCGTGTCAAATAGACACGCATTGCAATATGACAAAACACTATGGTCATCATCAATGATGAGGATATGGGCCATGAATCCTACACTTTCTGGCGCTTTAGTCCATTAGAACTATCTAATTTGACCCCTACTTAACGTATCCCTTGCAATTCTACAAGGGACAAAAGCAGTATAAAAAATGTGGGCTTTACTTATCGTCTGATAAGCGGATTAGATGGTATGCCACGGGCAGCACAACCACCTAAATCATGCCTTTTCGCAGACTTGCAAAATATGAAAGAAAAAAGGCCGCCCCGATACGAAGCGGCCTTTTGTGTTAGAGTTTACCCTCTTCACTGGCTGCCCAATCTTCGTCGTAGACAGCCCACTCACCTTTATCGACATCAACCTCACGGGCAAGATGACGACCGCGCGACAACACAAACCAAATGATCGGTATCATCCCGCCAATCACAAACACCGCACCTCCCAGTGAACGGAAATACGTGAGTGTCTGAAAAACACTGCCCTGTACTATCTCATGCGAACGCGCAAACCAAAAGCCTTCCTCAAGTACGACAATCAGCTGATAGACACCAACCGGAAATAGATCGAGGAACATCATCATCGCAACACCAATGTTCAACGACCAAAACGCGGTACGGATTAACTTCGGATTCCAGCTCAATTTGTGAAACAGGTGTTGGCAACAAAAGAGCATTCCCGCCAACGCAATATTGCCCTTCACACCAAACATTGCGGCGTGGGCATGATTGCCCGTTAGATACGTTGCATGTTCGAAGTAGTTGACGATTGGCAAGTTGATCATCGATCCGAAGACACCTGCACCAAATACATTCCAAAAATTAACGGCAAGAATAAACAGCCACACTTCGTTCATGACATAAGACTGTTTGCCTTGAAGCATTGATTCGTGCGCACGCGTTTCTTCCTGACGCATACGCCACGCATCCAAAGTCAGCAACAACAATGGCAAAACTTGGAGTGTCGAAAATACGCTACCAAAGGCAATCACACCTGTCGGCTTAGCGATCCAATAAAAATTATGCGCAATCCCTACTGTTGCGGTGATGAAGAACAACATGACCGCAAGAAAGATTACTCGTTCCGCCATGGCCCGGGTGATCAATCCCATCTGCACCAGCATGTAGGCAACAATGACTGTTGTGAAAACCTCAAACGTCACCTCCACCCACATATGCACCACCATCCAGCGCCAGAAATCAGCAACCGCAAAATTTGTTTCGGGGCTGACCAACAGACCAAAGAACAAGAACAAAACCATCACGCCACTGCCATAAAGCAGCCACGCCGGCACCGACCATAAATTTTTACGGGTCAGCCACGGTTTTACCCCGCGATAGATGATTGCAATCCACAGCGAGAATGCCACCAGAAGCAAAATCTGGAACAGGCGGCCCAGTTCCATGAACTCCCAACCTTGGCTTCCAAGCCAGTAGGCCATATCACCGGTTAATATCCCCGTTTGGCCTAAATAAATGCCTACCAACGCACCGACACCAACGATGACACAAAGCGCAAATAACAGATCAATCAGAAATTTCTGTCCGCGTGGAACCTGCGACAAGCGTGGCAGGAAGAATATCGTGTAACCAACCCAGCACATAAAGAACCAAAAAATCTGGAATAAGGTGTGATAACTACGCGCCACAGTGAAGGGAATGATATCGCCTAAGAACAGCCCGAACGGACGCACGAAATCAGTCGCACCAATAATCCCGGCAAGAACCTGTAACCCGAATAAGATCATGGCTAGGGCGAAGAACTTATAAGTTGCCCGCTGTGTCGGGCGAACATATTCATTTTCCAAATCATGGGTCGTTAGCGATGTACCATCACCCCCGTTAAATGGGTCATAATGCAACGACTTCATCTGACCGTAGACGTACAACACAATGCCAATGCCAAGAAACAATCCAAAGATCGAAATCACACTCCAGATATAGGTCGCCTCGGTTGGCGTATTTCCAGCATCTGGGTCATAGGGCCAGTTGTGAGTGTAGCTGTAATCTTCACCCGGACGATTGGCCGCAGCTACCCAAGCCCCCCAATAAAAGAACGCCGTCAGAGCTTTGATGTCTTTGGGGTCGGTGATGTAGCCGGTTTGAAATAACTCTGGATAATTCGGATCCGTGAACATCCGGGTGTAGTGTTCTTGCAATTGTTCAAAAGCATAGGCCTGAGCTTCATTAACAATAATGACATCGGACTGCTCATCCCAGGTATTGGTGTGTACCTCACGCTGGACCTGCATCGAGATTGCATCCTGGTCATATTGAGATGCAGTCGTGCCAGCCGTACGGGCCTTAATCTGATTTTCGTAAAAAGCCCTCATCGCAACGACCATTCGGTGCAATGCATCCGCCGTGAAATCTGGACCGCGTTCTGCGCCATCCCCCCAGAACGATCCGTAACTCATCAATCCACGAAGGTGGAACACTTCCTCGCCCCGAACAATCTGCTCTCGCGGGATCACAATTTCATTGTTAGCGGCACGAAAATCGGTAAGCGGAGGAGCCCCAGAATAAGTTGCACTTCCTAGATAAAGAAGGCCCGCAACACTTATTACTGTAACAATTAAAAAGTGGGTCATCCAGAACTTCTTGTTTAGAAGTATTGTAGCAAGACTTCCAAGTGCTGGTTTATTTTTTAGATTTATAGACATAGAGTTTTCCGGACATATCAGTACTTATTATTATGTTATTATTTGAAGATGCCCAGTTGCTAATGTAATAACTGAAATATATATCGCTGTAAATCAAGTTACACAGGATTTATCCAAGTCGGTCCGCTTTCGGCCTAGCTGGTTGGCACCATTGAGCACAACAAAAAAGCCGCGGATCAAAACCTGCAGCCTTTAGTTTTCTGATTAAAACCAAATTTAATGGCGTTTCAGAAATGGGCACTTATTCCACCAATGCACCAAGCCGGGGCTTAGTTTCTATGGACACATACTGATGCAGTTCACAACCGCGTGGCCAACAAATTGGCGGGGGAGTATTTTATGGATTTAAGGACTGTAAGGCATCACGAAGTTGCTCGACAATTTTCGGATCCATGTCTCGATGAGCGACCAAATAAAGCGGTTTCGACAAGCTTTCAATTTTATAAACTGAAATAAAACCTTCTTGATCCAAACCTAATTTTTCGACCCGGAACTTTGCCGCATTCTTATCTGAAGCGATCAAATCAACACGTTCCAAGTCAAGCATCTTAAAGGTGCTTTCTTCATCTGGAACCTCATGAACAAATGCCCCAAGTTTTTTTAGATAGCTCGTTTTCACATCCTTGAATAAACCTGCAAACGTGTATCTCTTGAGATCCTCTGGTTCATGGACCTCAATATCCATGCGATTAGCTTTTTTGTAGATATGAACATCAAAATCAATAACGGTGCCAACCCATTCAAACATGGACTCGCGTTCTGGCGTACGCGCAACGGAAAACAGAATAGAATTCGGAGTCGCCTTCGCCGTACTGATTGCCCGTGCCCACGGATACACTTCAATTGATGGCGACAACTTCAGCTTTGCAAATACTTTGCGGATTATTTCCACGGCGATGCCCTGGGCACGACCATCTACGTCATAACTATAAGGGGGAAAAGTCGAAGTAATAACACGAATGTTATTCAATTCTGTCGCAAATGCTTTTGGTGGCACTATGCCAACAATCAGCAATAAAAACAGTATCTGCACAAATTTAAACAAGCGCGTTCCCATGAATATCATATGACTGTTCTTCATCACACAATGTTTAAGTAACGAGAATTTAATCTCAGGTCACCGCGCCCCAGCATGCATTCAATAGTATGCCTCTATTTCCTTAATGCAAACAAGAAAAAAAGGCCGCTGATTTTCATCAGCGGCCTTTTGCTTTGGGTCTGAACCAAACTTAGCGACGTTTGAGCAACAGGTGCTTAATTTCGCCAATGGCTTTGCCTGGGTTCAAGTGTTTCGGGCACGTGTTGGTGCAATTCATGATCGTGTGGCAGCGATACAAACGGAACGGATCGTCCAAGTTATCCAGACGTTCACCTTTCGCTTCATCACGGCTGTCAGCAATCCAACGATAGGCTTGCAGCAAGATAGCCGGGCCTAAGTAACGATCACCGTTCCACCAATAGCTCGGGCAGCTGGTTTGGCAACAGAAGCACAAGATGCATTCCCACATACCATCCAACCGTTCACGTTCTTCAACGGATTGAAGACGTTCAGCCGTCGGTGCTGGCGTATCGGATTTCAGCCACGGTTCGATAGACGCATACTGCGCATACGGAACACTAAGATCTGGCACCAAGTCTTTGATCACCGGCATATGTGGCAACGGATAGATTTTCACATCGCCACGAATTTCGGAAATCGGCTTGGTGCAAGCCAGAGTGTTGGTGCCGTCGATGTTGAACGAACACGAACCACACACACCTTCGCGGCAAGAGCGACGGAAGGTCAGCGTGCTGTCCATTTCGTTCTTAATCTTGACCATCGCGTCCAAAATCATTGGACCACATTTGTCGAGATCGACCTCGAACGTATCCAGGCGTGGATTTTCACCCGTATCCGGATCAAAACGATAGATCTTGAACTTGCGAATGTTTGTCGCACCTTCAGGTGCTTTGACGTATTTACCCTCGACAACTTTCGAGTTGGCGGGAAGACTAAATTCAACCATTTTTCTCTCCTCCCCCCTTAGTAGACACGAGCTTTGGGTTCGATGTATTCGACTTCATCCGTCAATGTCCAGGTGTGGACCGGACGGTAGTCGAGCTTGACCTTGTTCTGTTCTTGGTCAAGCCAAGCAACAGTATGCTTCATCCAGGTTTCATCATTGCGATCCGGGAAGTCGTCGCGGGCGTGTGCGCCACGGCTTTCTTCACGGTTCAATGCTGAATGAACGGTTGCTTGTGCACAGGTGAGCAGGTTTTCCAGCTCTAGCGCTTCGTTGAGATCCGAGTTCCAAATCATGGAACGGTCTGTGATAGCAATTTCACCCATACCTGCGCGGATGTCATCGATCTTCTTCTGACCGTCAGACAAGACCGTAGCATCGCGGAACACCGCAGCGTTGCGTTGCATGGTGCGTTGCATATCGTCACGAATTTCTGACGTTTTTAATGCACCGTCTGCATGACGCAGCTTGTCGAACCGATCCAGAGCTTTTTCAGCACTGTTTTTCGGCAAGCCTTTTTGCTCTTTACCGGGCTTCAGAGTTTCTTTCGCGCGGATAGCAGCCGCACGACCGAAGACCACGATATCCAACAGTGAGTTGGTGCCCAAACGGTTTGCACCGTGTACAGAGACACAAGCTGCTTCACCGATCGCCATCAGGCCAGGACATACAGCATCTGGATCGTCTGCGGTCGGACGCAGCACTTCACCATAGATATTGGTCGGAATACCCCCCATGTTGTAGTGCACGGTCGGGATCACGGGGATCGGTTCACGCGTCACGTCAACACCGGCGAAGACCTTTGCACTTTCAGAAATACCCGGAAGACGCTTGTTCAATGTTTCCGCGCCCAAGTGTTCCAGGTGCAGCATGATGTGGTCTTGTTCATCACCGACACCGCGACCTTCTTGGATTTCCACTGTCATGGCCCGCGATACAACGTCACGCGATGCCAAATCTTTGGCCGTCGGTGCGTAGCGTTCCATGAAGCGTTCACCTTGAGCATTGGTAAGGTAACCACCTTCGCCGCGTGCACCTTCGGTGATCAGAACACCTGCACCGTAGATACCAGTGGGGTGGAACTGAACGAATTCCATATCTTGCAGCGGCAAGCCAGCGCGAGCCACCATGCCATGACCATCACCCGTACAGGTGTGGGCCGAGGTGCAAGAGAACCAAGCACGACCATAACCACCGGATGCCAGCACAGTTTGCTGTGCGCGAAAACGATGGATGGAGCCATCTTCCATGTTCCAAGCGATCACACCGCGGCATTCGCCATCATCATCCATGATCAGATCAAGGGCGATGAATTCAACGAAAAACTCCGCATCGTGTTTCAGGCTTTGTTGGTAGAGTGTGTGAAGAATGGCGTGACCTGTACGGTCAGCCGCAGCACAAGCGCGCGGAACCGGGGCTTCACCCATGTTCTTCATGTGTCCACCAAAGGGACGTTGGTAGATTTTGCCTTCTTCTGTGCGCGAGAACGGCACACCGAAGTGTTCCAATTCATGCACAGCAGGTACCGCGTTACGGCACATGTATTCGATGGCATCTTGGTCACCCAACCAGTCAGAACCTTTGACGGTGTCATACATATGCCACTGCCAGCTGTCCTCATCCATGTTGCCCAGTGCAGCGCCGATGCCGCCCTGTGCCGCCACGGTGTGTGAACGGGTTGGGAAAACTTTGGTGATACATGCGGTTTTGAGACCGGCTTTGGTCATACCGAATGTGGCGCGCAATCCTGCACCGCCTGCGCCGATAACGACGCAATCGTACGTGTGATCTGTAATCTTATACGCTTCAGTCATTGTCGTTATCCAGCAATCGAGATTTTCAGGATGGCGAAGATGGCGGAGAAACCAAACACGACAGAGCCGTATTTGACAAACAACAATAGTCCCACCTTCCAAATTTCGGAATGAACATAATCTTCAATCACGACCTGCAGGCCCAATTGAGCGTGATGGAACATCGTAACCACCAACAAGACTAAGAATACCGAATTGCCGAACTCACCCGCCCAAGCCGTAAACGAGGCATAATCCGAACCGGTTAACGAAATAACGGAAAAAACGAACCAAAGGGCCAAGGGCAGCAATGCCACGGCGCTCATGCGCTGTGCCCACCAGTGGTGCACGCCTTCACGGGTCGAACCCAGACCGCGCACGCGCCCCAGTTTCGATTGCAAAATGCGTTGTTCCTGCGGAGTGTTAATCATCTCAACCCCTCCCTTACAACTTGCCAACATGGCCATAAGCCATGAGCCAAGTGATGATGGTCAGTGCGGAGGCGGTCAACACCACGATAACGCCGGTGAAACGCAGCGTTGGCAACTCAAAGCCAAAGCGCATATCCCAGCCGATGTGACGGATGCCATTGCACAGGTGATAGAACAACGAAAATGTAAATCCAAACAGCACGAAACGGCCAAAGCCGGATTCCATAAACGCTTGCGCACGGGCAAAGGCTTCTGGGCCATAGGCCGCAGAAGCCAGCCAATAGGCCAACAGCAGTGCAGCAAATGACAGAACCACGCCTGTGATGCGATGCAGAATGGACAGAATAGACGTAATTTGCGGGCGATAGATCTGCAAATGTGGTGATAGCGGTCTGTTATTGTCAGGCATGAGCAGTGCTCCCCTCCCTTCCAGAGGTCGATGGGTCCCGTCCCCCAACGGGTGTGCGATTAATGCCGTATGGCGTTAAATGTGGTGCGTAATCGATCAATTCCCACAGTTAAACTTTACGCGGCATTAAAATAGTGTAGTCGAAATCCAATACGACAGCCGGGTCGTATTTACCCTCTTCGTCCTTATAAGGGAAGCCCTCAGCATTTTGGTCTTTCAGGCCGACGGTGCGCAAACGTAGCGCGCCAATGCCCGGATGACCCGGAACTTCCATTTTATCGAGAACTTCTGTCCAGGCATAAACCGTATTGCCCGCAAAGATTGGCGAGACGTGACGCCCACCGTTGATCGCAGCAATTTTAAAGGCATTGCCCAAACCGTTGAAGGTAATGGAGCGACAAATTGAAATAACATGACCGCCATAAACGATACGCTTGCCAAAGCGGCCATCTTTTTCGGTGTGCTGGTTAAAGTGCACACGTGCGGTATTTTGATAAAGGCGCGTGGCCAAAGCATGTTCGGCTTCTTCAACCGTAAAGCCATCCACGTGATCAATCTTTTCACCAGTTTCGTAGTCTTCCCAAACGTAGGGACTGCCAGCCAAGGTGAAGTTGTATTCTTTCATGTTCAAATCGGTGGGCGCCGCCAAGTGCTCTGCGGTCACGGATTTGGGCAGTTCGGGAACCACGGCTTCCGGTGCCGGGTTGGCTGGGTCTTTTTTGTTGACCATAACCCAACGCACGAAGTCGGCAACGATTTCGCCTTTTTGATTTTCACCAACCGTGTGAACGTAGACAACACCATTTTTGCCGTTGGAATTTTCTTTCAGGCCGATCACTTCAGAACGCGCCGTCAGTGTATCACCAGCGTAAACCGGGGCAACCATGCGACCATTGGCATAACCCAAGTTGGCCACAGCATTTAATGAAATGTCAGGAACGGATTTACCAAACACCACGTGAAAGACCAACAGGTCATCAATGGGCGCAGCTTCATAACCAATGTCCATGGCGAAGCTATCACCAGATTGAACCGCAAAACGCGACCCATACAGTGCGCAATACAAGGCAACATCGCCCTCGGTCACCGTGCGTGGCGTGGCGTGTTCAATAACTTGACCCAGCTGGAAATCTTCGAAGAAATTCCCGGTGCCGATTTTGTCGGACATGCTTAACGACCCTTCCCGATATTCTTTTTACGCGGCCAGATCGGCTTCTAATTGGCCGATCAAATCCGAAAGTGCGACCAAACGTTTGGCTTCAACAATGTGCAGGTTTTCCACCAGCTTGCCATCAACAACCACAACGCCTTTGCCTTCTGCTTGTGCAGCTTCGAAGGCTTCAATCATTTTCTTCGCCCACTCCACATCGTCTGCACTGGGGCCAAACACTTCGTTGGCCTTGGCAACGGTTTTGGGGTGGATCAAGGTTTTGCCGTCAAAACCCATTTCCAGGCCTTGTTCGCAAGAGAATGCAAAACCTTCATCATCAGCCAAGTCCAAATGGACACCATCAACGATAGCCAAACCGTAAGCGCGTGCCGCCAACAGACATAGACTGAGCGATGTTTGCATCGGCACACGTGCACGGGTGTGGTGGGCGTGAAGATCTTTAGCCAGATCAGATGTACCCATAACAAAGCCGCCCACACGCGGTGAGGCAGAGGCAATTTCCTGTGCGTTCAAGATACCCAGCGGCGTTTCCATCATGCACCAGATGGCTTGGTCAGCCGGAGCACCGGCTGCATCCATAATGCGCTCAACTTGGTGGATGGTGTCTGCGCTTTCGACTTTCGGTAACAAAATACCGTGTGCACCAGATGTGGCAGCAGCGACAATGTCTTGATAACCCCAAGGGGTATCCAGGCCATTGGTGCGCACCAAAATTTCACGTTGGCCATAGCCACCTTCGGCTAAGGCAGAGACGATCTGTTCACGCGCTTGCTCTTTCGCATCCGGCGCAACAGCGTCTTCCAAGTCCATAATCAATGCATCACACGCTAAAGTGCGCCCTTTTTCAAGAGCCCGAGCGTTAGAACCGGGCATATAAAGGACACTACGACGCGGACGCGATAATGTGGACATGGGGAGGCCTCTCACTGACTTTTTTTGTATCAAGCAGGCTTTATTGTGCACCTGCGAAGATGCAATATGCCCTTGATCGCTTTTGATGGCAAGTCTTACGGTTTTTCCTAATATGCTCGGCCTAATTGCACATTATCAAACAACTCCAATTTGTTAGTCAGTTACTTGAAATTTATTGGTATTTTATGCTTATAGGCATGTTTGCAAGCCTATAAGAAATAATCTGTCTCATTCACATTTCCGGTGATCAACGACAGTGAGTGATGGCGAACAATTTTACGCCAAAATCTGGTGATTTTATGTGGGCGCAATATGCACAAAATGAGAATGTGCCCCTTCATACGGGTTGTGATCGCCACCACATCCGACAGCATAATCATCGATCATTCATGACTAACTTTTAACGGCTTCATTTTTATTTATATAGACAAGATCTCTTCTACCGACACGCTCCACAATTCACTGATTTTTTGGTGGTATTTGCACCATCACACACCACATACAAGTAGCTATAACATCTTGTATAAAATATCATTGTATGCTATTTTACATATCAAATATGTTATTATGGTGATGTGAATGGGTCGGGCAGGTTACCTCTCTAACATCAGTTTTCTGATTGTCGATGACAATTCGTTTATGCGCACCGTCATTCGACGGATTCTCGCAACACTTGGCGTCACCAATGTGCGTGAAGCAGGGGACGGGGCAGAAGCATTGAAAATCCTTCAAACATGGCCCGCCGACATAGTTCTTCTGGACTGGGAAATGACCCCATTTAACGGCATAGAGTTCACCCAAATGGTGCGCGGATCAGATGACATAACCAACCCCTTCATGCCCATTATCATGATCACAGGCTATTCCGAATATTGGCGCATATCGACCGCACGCGACGCTGGCATTACCGAATATTTGGTCAAGCCGATATCGGCAAAGTCCTTATTCCAGCGCATCTGTAATGTCATTGAACACCCCCGCCCGTTCGTCAGTGCCCCCGGATTTTTTGGACCGGACCGACGTCGGCACGAGATTGCGCACGCTGAAGAACGGCGTGAACACGATCCTGACGAAATCGCACCAGATCGGGTTATGGGCCAAGATGAAATCAATGATTACTTTAATTATCAGGACCCTGGCAGTGCCCGACTTCCACGTTATAATCCCAATAGCAATGAGACCAACAAGCCCAATTCAGCCAACAATTAATCTTTTAAGTGCCAAACGTTTATTTTAAGGCCCTCGCATGGATAAAGATGAACACGGTTATCTCCATAACCTCAAATTTCTAATTGTTGAAGACAGCACCTTCATGCGCGAATTGCTGCGTGAAGTTCTTCGCCATTTTGACGTCAGCAATATGCGCGAAGCCAGCGACGGGGCAGAAGCCTTACAAGTTATGGAAGCCTGGACCCCCGACATCATCTTGTTAGATTGGGAGATGACACCATTTGACGGCATCGAGTTCACTCGCGCCATTCGCGGCTCAACGCAAGCTGACGAAAAATTTTTGCCCATCATTATGGTATCCGCCCATTCCGAATACTGGCGCATACAACAAGCCCGTAACGTCGGGGTGAACGAATTTTTGATTAAGCCTGTATCGCCCAAAGCGCTATTCTCACGTATCCGCGCTGTCATTGAACGCCCTCGTCCGTATATCAAAGCCCCTGGTTATTTTGGCCCAGATCGTCGTCGCCAAGATATGAAAGTTAATGGCGAACGGCGCTCCACTGGTAAGCAAATACAGGTCCCTGCTGAAGAAACCCAAATCCCTGCCGAGCAAGCAATGGCCCAGGACCAAGTCAATGCTCTTTTCAATCCGGGCTCTGTCCACCCAGACGATCAAGGTTCAGAAATCGAACAGGATGATACCGACCAATAAAAAAAGCCCCAGCCGAATGGCGACGCATTCCGTTCTATAGGACATGCAAATCCGGATTTGGTGTAAAAAACCAGGTCCGGATTTTGTTAATAAACACCAATATATCAATGCGTTATGCTCGCATGTTCTTTTTATGTTCCATTTTGGTTTTTTTGGAGTAATATTACTCCAAAATTATGAGTAAATTACCTAACCTAAATCTTGAGCAAGTCCTCCCGGAAAACGACGACGTTTATGCGTTGAATGTTTGCCGTAATCCCGATTGCATTAACTTCACAGAGCGACCTCAGTTCGGGCGTCCACATCACGCCAGCAAGCAGGCCGCCTCCGCCAAACGTAATTCCAATAGTTTTGGTCGTAATGTCGGTGATTACCGAATGGAAGCATCAAGAAATAAAAACCGCCATACCTTTGCTATTAGTCCAAACCCACTGGAATGGCAGGATGGACGTAATTTAATTTGCAACTGCTGCAATACCAAAACCACTATTGTGTCTGAACATGCGTTAAGAGAAGAGATTGAACGTTTAAGTAGCATGAACGGTGTTTTGTCAGGACCTGCATGTCCTGGATGTGGAAAGTATTACTTCGGTGCTCCGCATGAATTTAAATTCAATGGCAAGAATGGAGATGGTCAACGCCTTATTCACCAATGTGACACAACAACCACCAAGCGTTTTACAGTGTCACAATCTCATGTTTCACAGCGTAAACGGGAAAGTAATCATCAAATCTTAAATATGCTGATCAACGGCGCAGGCTTTCGTGATGTGGTGCGCATGTTGGCTTCTGGTAAAGATAAAAAGGTAGGATTTTCTCGCATATACAATCGCTTGTTTTGGTTAGAAGAAGTACTTCTAGCTTACGAAAAAGATCAGCTTGAGAAGTGGCGTAATCGGATAGAAAAAGCAGGACATAAAAATCAACACAGGTTAGCAACAGATGCGTTGGTCCTTTCAGTAAATTGGGAAACATCTGAAGATCGCCGTGTAACCATGCTGCAGTGTACAGCTACAGCTGATGCAGACAGTGGGTACGTTTATCGTATCGATACAAACTTTGACCCTAACATTGATCCCGTCGAATATTTTGATCGCGAATACGTTCGCAATTTGAAATTTAAATTGAGTAAGAGATATACAAAAAAATCAGGCGCTTCTTTCAATTATCCTTTGCTGGAATTTCAAAGGCCAACTGCACGCTTCCAGGAGCCGCTCTTTTTTGCCTCTGCCTTACATCACGTCAGTCTTTTCATAGAACAAAAACTGCCACACATGATCGATAAGCTTGAGGCAGCTCAATACGAGAGAATTCTCGATCGCAAAAAGAGACTGATATCACGTATCTATTATGATTATTACGATATTAAGCAATACGACAGAGATCATAGAGCCCCATTTACTGGTACTCTTATCTCGGAAACCTACACTGAGGCAGCTCATCTAGCCCTTGTAAAAGAATTGCTTCCACCGGGTTCAATAACATTAATGACCGATGCAGCGAGCTCTATGGTTCGTCATGTCCCTTTAATATTTGCCAATGAAATAAAGCAAGATGAGTTTGAGTGGTTGGCGGTGCATCTTGCAAATAAGCAGGCTTCAAAACCTACTCGGTTGGCAGCAATTAAGACATATAAAGAAGCTTTTGTGCAGTGGATGAAAACAAACAACTTTAACGCCCCTATTGAGGTGTTAAGGCCAAAGTTTGTTTCTGAATATATGACACAAGCAAAGTCACCGAATGATAGCTTCAAGGGGCCTGGGTTTGCTTCATCACTTTGGATAAACACCCCTGTTCAAACAGGATATGAAGTTGGCAAATCAGTTGGCATACTTGTCGCTAAAAAGAGAGTGCGTAAGATGCTGCATGAGGTCAGTAGCGGTAGCGTTTCTCTTGATCTAAATGCAAATACCACTGCTGTTACAAAAGCAAAGGCATCTCTGTTTAGAGACGAATTTTCTTCTATTATTGATGCATCTTCACTACAGGCTGTTGACACATTCTTTAATAGTGTCCGGGAGCGGTTATCTCCTACTGGACGGACTGGAGGTGGGGCCTCAATGACAGGCACATATGTTCAAGGAAACTCCTTTAACCCAAGGGTGTTAACCGCTCTGCTCAATATATTCAGGGTATCTTACAACTTTTTTGAACTAAGACCGTTTGAGAAAGGCGATGGTGATCCTAGTCAGCAGGCTGTTCAATCTACAACGACACACATCACTGTTCCTGGTACTAATAAAAAAGTAGCAGTTAAGGGTCGACCTAGAAAAGTTATTGAAAAGCGCACACCTGCTATGAGACATGGCATCCAACAAATTCAAGGAAATACCACTCAACAGCCTCCAGATGTCATGAAAATACTGTACCAGCCATGGCTATATGCAGGGACACCATTATGGGACAAACTATCAACACATGACGTTGATGGAAGAACCCGAAAAGGGAAATTGCGTAAAAAACGCAAGATGTAACGAAGCATCGTTAATTAGCATAGTTACGAGTTCTCTAAATGGCTCTGGTCAAATTTACGCAGCAAATATCAGTTACGTTTTTTCATCAGACACAAGAAGAATGGCGTCAACGAGCAGTCCTACGGATGCTGATGCTTCCTTTTCGACAATAACCCCAGCCTCAAGAGCAAAGCTTACTGAAGACTCAAGCATATTCGCAGAGCCAACATAGGCTATGTCAGAATCGGCAAGTACAATTTTGGCATGGAATGTTTCATATGAGATCCCATTTGGACATTCATGAATGTCTTTACGGTAATCAAAAACCCTTACTGATGGAGGTATCTGAATATCTCTATTGTTCTGACAGCAGCTAACAAAGTCACTGTAGTTTCTAACAATGAGAATTTTCTCGACACTATCTTCCGAAGCTTCATTGAAAAGCACAGACACCCATTCTAACCCAGCCCTATCAATAAATGGGGTGATGATCGCAAGTCTTTGTTTTGCCGCTGCTGCCACCTCTACAAACGCATCCGTAGTTTCTTCAATCTTTACATATTCTATTCCTTGCTCGGGTAGGACCTGAGCAATATATCCAGACTGAGGCGGAAGTGTAACGACGAGCCTGGACTTAGGTTCTAGCCGCTCCATTTCTTCTGCGACATTTAGCCCTTCAACAACAAATGATAAGTTTGAAAGATCATTTGCAGCCCATAAAACGCGTGCATCATGGTGATTTAATTTAATTACGCCCCACGCATTTAGAATTTGAATTACTTTGGTTGCGTTCTGATTTTGATGAGGTCCGACACGCGATTTACGAATAGCAGTGTCAATGTCGATTTGAGAATCTGCATGATTCGATAATGCGGATAAAATTGGAGCTGATGTATTGGCGTATGGTCGTAGTTCTTTAGCGATAGATTTTAATCTATCTATAGGTATGCTCATTGTCGGTCCCACATTTAAAAATATCCAACAAGGTCGGCTTCATGGCTATCCCACGCCATCTTTTTTCCGCCAACCAGAAGGGCTCTAGAAAGCAAGTTATTACCGGCAATACATCCGACTTCAGGTATCATAATGCATCCTGGACATGCTCCACCACGCTCATCACATAAAGTTCCAGACCCACAGCGGAGAGAGCGTGGATTCAACAGTTCATCTAGAATAGAAACATGATGGTTTCGCCACATGGCTGCGAGGTTTCCAAGATCAGGGGTCATCCCTTTTCGAAAAACCATAAATGCCATGTCAGCTGGAAATACACGCTCGCCCAATGATCCAATATCAAGACCACTAAATTTGGATAATACATGGATAAAGTGGTGAGCCATGGTATGCAAAAGCGCATAAACCATCGACGAGGTGTTTCTCATTTCAGAGCCACTACGCTCACTATACTTGTCAACAAAGCGACCGAAATCGACATAGTTCTCAATAACTTTACTGCCTAAGGATTGTGTTTCAGGCCGTGCAATCTCTGAACCAAGTCCGTTATTTTCTAGCCACTCACTGACCCTGGCTTCGTCTAGACGAATATAAAAAGCCTCGTTTTGCTGATGAAGTACATAAATTGGCCGCTTCCCTTTTCCCACTTGCGGGAATGCACACAATCTAACAGGCATCGCCAACTTCTTTTGTACAGTTATCGGAGTTGAGGAAACGCGGCTGTATCCAAATGCATACTGCAGCATATCAAGGCCACGGATTAATTTGATTTCTTCGATGCCCAGATTGCCCAAAGCAGTATCAATTTTACCTTGAATAGTTTTTAGCTCAATTTCAGAGCCTTTAGGCCGAAGATCTTTGTCTGGGTTTCTGATATCGACTACTGAGTGAAGCGCCGTTGGCGGGGTAGGAACATCTATCTTTTCTTTCCTAAGGACACTGTGCTCAACAGCCAAACGAATTGGATCAAATTTCCTGGTATATTTCGCTCGGTCAGCAATCTTGCTCGTCAAGGACCCGGGAGGTTTGGGGGCAGTGTTGATCCAGCTCTTTTGGGCCGCCAACTGATGGAGGTTTCTAATGTTTTCGTTTAAGGCACTGATCGCTGGTTCTGGAAGATCTGGCGTAGCTAAAGCGTTAATGTATCCATCTAACGTTTTGCCATTTTCTTGCGCAGCAGCCTCTGGTGAAGAGTTTAGTGCCGCCAACAACTCATCATCACTCATTTTACCGCCTGGATATCTGCATAGGTGCAGAATGAGATCCATAAGTTCTTCCGACTTAGTCGGGGCCATTAGATCTATGTGTTCTGTTGAGTTGTATGAAATTATTTGTTCGGATTGTACATAGTAAAGGCTGTTTGCTCGATAGGAGATAGGGAGCATGTTAACTTCGCGCTTAACGGCGCCAGGATCAGCACTATACCTTTCATACAGCCACTCTAATGACTTTGTATCACGTTGCACCAGATCTCGCTGTTCGCCGCATGTAGAACACCTGAATTGCCAATCGCGAAACCTCCCAGAGCGGCCGCGGTGAAGATGAATTTTACATTTACCGCCGATCGCGCACTTACCTTCCGTGCGCTGATATATCTTTCCATCTTTTGTTACATCATATTGGTAAGGTGAAAGTGGTTTTACTTCTCCAGACCAGTGAGTGAAAACAACGTCAAGCTGACTCCACTCATGCCCAGACGGTGACGAGCAACTAGCGGTGTTCGCAAATCCAGAACTTGGATCAGCTGCACCTTCAAGATTCACCTCATGAACCAGGCCACAGTTTCGGCAAATAAAAACTAAAGGATCGGGCCTGAAACCCATCTTGTCTGGTTTTGTAAATTCAAACTTAGAGATATCGATCGTAGGGTGTTTCAGGTGATCAAGAAAAACTGATTCATCTAGGGTCTGGCTAATCTCTACTTGTGGCTCTGGGCGACAGCTCATACCTCTGTAAGACCAGTTTTCAACAAACTCTTTCATCCCCTCAATGATTTGGCTTTGTTCAGACGGTTTGATTTCCGTATCTGGGGATGGGATCGGAACAGATATACAAGCGCCAGCACCTCCCTCAAAAGTAAAATGCCGATTGGGGGCGTAGGTGGTAGCGATTTGAGTTTGTGACCTTTGCATTGAATTGCTCATGATTAGCCCTTTTCTTCCATTTCCGAATCTAATTCAGAACTAATCCCTCGTTGTGATCTTATGAATTCCAAGGCACGAACAACATTTTTCTCAACATCTGGATTTGGCTTTAGACCGGGTGCTTTTGATTTGCTTGGACTTATTTTCCCTGCTTCTTCTACATCACGTAACGATGTCATTGGCGTTTGAACATCACTGAGACTTCTCCAAAAATCTGACAACCTTGATGCTGCTAGCGTGTCCATATTGTCCGTTACTGTATTGAACAAGTTAGAAGCAAGTTCTCGGATATGATGCTCGTAATAATCTCTATGACTTGGCTGCCCGATAGCACCGCGTCCATAAACCCCGATTGCATTGATGCAAAAATCGGTAAAGTTATCCTTTTTCTTTTTTCGAGAAGATACGGGTCCCAACAATCTCTTAACGTCGCTCATGTTTATAAATGAGATAGCTTTCGTTTTATCTGTTTCCACACTAAAGCGCGAAGGTTCTTCTACGCCAACAAGCCATGCCTGAAAAAGACTCGGCATCACTCTAGCAATAGCGTTTTTAGCCCAGCGCTCTACTGCCGGTGGAGCAATCATTCGATCAAGGAACCTGTGAAAACTATCGTGAACTTCAACCACATACCGATCACGTCTCGACTGGGGAGTTGGAACAAGCAGACTGAACCCCACATGGGTACGGCCTACCCGTGAAGAAGCTTGTATATATTCAGCAATATCTGACGGAAGGCCTGCAAAAACCATTGAGTTGAAACGATCAACGTCCACGCCGTGCGATATAGCAGACGTTGCAACAATATTGCGTAAGCTCTCCTGCAGTGGAACAAAGTCACCACTATCAGTGCGATCTCGTTCTGCTTTATGCATAACATTCTCAATGTGCTCCATATCGACCCCACCAGAGATTAGATCAATAGGAATGTCATGTTCAGGAATCCTCTTCTGTTCGTATAAGCCTTCATAACGATGGGCATCACGAACAGCTTCCTGCAAAGCGTCAAGAACTACATCACCACCCTTCTTGTTTGTAACGTAGGTCAAAGCAACTTTGTGCAGGTCTACCATTGATGCAATCACATCAAAGTGAGCACCATCTGAGAGCTTTTTAACTGTATCACCTCTTAATGGAGTGGCTGGATCAAGGTCGTGATGTGTCAGAGCTTCTATGATTTCCTCAGTTGCTGATACTTGGCCAGCTGGATTTGATTCATCCCATAACCTCGTCAGCAAGTCAGAAATTGTGACATGTAGGTTTGCCAGTATCGTAACAGTCGTAATGGTGTGTGTTCGGCCGTTAGTCATCAAAGAGGCATAAACCCTTGACCAAGGGTTTGATATTTCGGGTGCCCTTGGCCCAGATGTAATTGAAACTCGTTTCGTGTCATCTGGGGTTTTGGGTTGAGCATAAAATGATTCATAAATGTCCGGACCAGGGTGTGGAAATTGAACGGAATTACGTTGATAAAGCACCTCTGTCTGGCGGTTCGGGTCTGAGACTGTCGCAGTTGCGGCAATTATTTTTGATAACCTGATAGGGCTGTTTTTGGAGGCGCCTGGATGCCGTACGATTTGATCACCAAACAAATCGGCATTGCGGGTTAGTACTTGTTCAAGCGTGGTTTCAAAAAGCCCTGCAAACGTGCCAAGGCTTTCCTCTAGAAGGTGAGCTTCATCTTGAACGATGAGAGAAGGAATTGGGTCAAAAAAGACGCTTTCACCACCGCTATACAGTGGCGCCAAATACTTCCAACCTGTTGGCGCTCCTTTAGCTAGGTCATTTCTATATCTAGGAACAATGGCACGGCCAAGAGACTCACTGTACCACTTCGCCAAACCGAACATGCCGAATAACTTGGAAATTGTTGAGTCGTGTTGGCCGATAAGAGCCAGTTTATCGACTGTTCCGAGGATAACTGCCGGTGCACGTTCATAAATATCAGCATCAACAAGCAGAAAAGGTAGAGGTTCTTGCTGGCCTTGATTGTGGGCATTATTCCAGTCGCAGTTTTTTCCATGACAGATCACGCCAATACGACTCCCTGTCCTACCAGTCTCTTTTTTGATTCGACGAAGTCCTGTTTTTTCTCCGCAGCAAGGACACACAGGTATCTTATTCAGTCCGCGTCGTGCTTTAAGGTAATCTAGATTGGTTTCTGCTTTATCTTCATCAGACGCAGCTGGGTCAGTATCGAAAGGGATTGGTTCTAGGCGACTGTCGTTTAGCCTGTTGGGAGTGTTGCTGGCCCCAACCCAGAACCCAAGTTGAAAAGCCACTCCGGAGACATTGGCTTCAATTCTAATGATTTCAGCATAAACAAGAGTACGAAATAATCTTCTTGCTTGCTGCACAGTCAATAGACGTAACGGGTACCTAAGCAGCGCTGATACGCCAAACTTCTTTCCGCGTAAGCGATCTAAAAACAGAGAAAAAATTAAAACCCCAAAAAATGCTTCTGACTTACCGCCGCCTGTTGCGAAATACAAAAGTGATGCAGTCTCTTCATCGCGTTTGGCGTCAAAATAAGATGAATAAGAAGGTATCCGTGATGCCAAAGTGGGGATGTGAGCCAATATGAAGGCAATTTGAAAAAGGCGCCATTCTGTGAATTTGCCGCCGCCAGACCTTTCAAAGGTTTTGTTCATGAGGCGCCAGGCACTATAAGGAATAGCTGCTTCAGATTCAGGATCCTTCCGAAAAGCGATTTGTGACTTTTCTAGAATTTCAATACCCTTGGCTATGGTATCTTTTTCATTTGTATATGAATCAAGATCGTCACGGAAATTTTGTCTTTCACGGACTTGTTCATTGGTGTCCGTTATACCTTGCGTTGGGTCAATACCTATCTTGATGGATTCAATCCAGGTTTCGTATTCTTCGACCAAGGTATGAAGTTCTTTTACATCGAAAACCTTGTCGGAAAGTGTTTTGTAATCACGAATAACGGAACTTCCTTCTCGAGGTATAATTCTCGGAAGCACATATCGAGGCATCCAAGCCGTTTCAAGAAATTCAAAATTTCCATCTTCGTGATGATTAATTCCACAATTAAGCCCCAATGCGGGGTACATCATAAAGTCCCTGAACCGATAGCTTGGCTCAACACGATCAAGGGGAAGCCATTCAAGTTGGTTTTTACCAAGCCTGATTTTCAGATTTACCTGATAAATAGCACTATCTACTACAGCTTCTTTGGCTGTTGTTGGTTTGCTTCCTAGGTGCTCCAGGGCAATATGACAAGCTAGGTAGCCGGGCTTAGCTTTTTCCGGTTTAGTGGTGACAACCACCTTAATGTCAAAGGAATCTGGTAAGAGTTCACTGAGGGATGGCTTGATGGTCCGAATCTTATCAAGAAAGTTATTCCAACCTTTTTCATTTTTATAATCTGACGGGAGTAATTCCGTCTTCCTATATGCCCACTGTTCTGCTTCCTCGGTAGACAACCATTTATCTACGGTTTCTCTTATGCATTTTTCCAGTTCGGATGAATAAGTATGTGCTTTCTTGTGTACATCTTCAGAAACCTTGATGATCAATGGTGAAGGGTCAATTTCAATTCGCCGCCACTTTTCTGGCACCCTGGCTGGCTCAGCTAAATTGTCTGGAATATTATGAAATGTTCTAAATAGTCTGGCCGAGTCATCTTCAAAACCCTCAAAGCTATCTTCATCTGAAGGTTCGTCATAACTTTGATGGTCATCAACAATAATTTCCTCTTGGATTTTATTGGGTACCGGTAACCCATACTTTTGACAAAGGTCACGATAAATTTGTTCCTGGTGTGCTTGGCGCTGCTTGTAGTCTGCCGCTTTTCCTTCGTCGCTATCTCTCCATTCCCTGAAAACGGAAAACTTTTCTTGTTTGATTTTCCATACAAGCTCAGATTTTGGCTG
>JAPHSY010000001.1 GCA_026196495.1 Magnetovibrio sp. | reverse complement strand
TCATAATTTTGAGTTATCCATTCTTACTAACATAGATACATGTACGTCATTGATAACACTTATATAGTGCGTTTTATTTTGTAGTTAATGCAACCAAAAATAAACACGGGGTAGGCTCATGAGTTCAGGCTCGATATTTTCTTGTCGCATAGGTTAACGGCATGTACTCTCCCCTCCACCACGCGGATGTAGCTCAATGGTAGAGCAGAAGCTTCCCAAGCTTACGACGAGGGTTCGATTCCCTTCATCCGCTCCATCAAAAAAAACGCCCCAACCGAAATGGAGGGGCGTTTTTTTTGCATCCAACTCAATCGACTTAGTCGAGAACCGCAATGGGTAGCAAGCCATTGGCTTCGGCGTGTTTTTTCAAACGCCCATCGGCTTTAATGCGTTTCACAAAGCCATTGATGTAGGCCAACCATTCGGGATCGCCTTTATTGATCGCGTAGGCATATTCGGTTTTCCAAAATGGTTTGCTGGGTTCGAGCAACTTAGCCCAATCATAGGTGACGAGGATTTTCTTGCCGTACGGATAATCCGTCAAAAACGCATCGGCACGCCCGGTGCGGACTTCTTTTTCACGCTGTTGGAACTTTACCACCGACAACACCGAAGCCTTTTTAAAGGCTGACGCCGCATCCTCCATGTAGGTGCCTTTTTGTACCACCAGGATATGGCCTTCTTTATCCATGTCATCCCAGCCCTTCAGTGTTGCATGCGTTTTGGGGACGATGGCATAGATATCGCTGCGCAGGTATGGGGCACTGTAATCCAAGTGCTTGGCACGCGCCTCGGTGATTCCGACACCAAACATGGCAATATCGCATTTATCGGCTTTGATATCTTGGATAAACGTCGCAAAGCTGGTTTTCACAAACTCCAGCTTCACGCCCAGATCTTTCGCCAATTCATTGGCAAGACCAATATCAATACCTTCAAGTTTGCCATTTTTTGAATTTTGAAATGAAATCGCATAGTAAGACGGCCAATGGCAAACACGCACCGTATTGTTGGACTTAATTTGATCCAGGTGCCCCGCCAGAGTTGGTTGAACGGCCAATATATTCAAAGCCAAAGTGCACACCGCAAACACCAAGGTGGATGCTTTAAAATTTGAAGTCATTACAGGTTCCCTTTAACTGCAATAAATATAATTGTGATGATAAGAGTAGAGCAGTGCGTGACATTTAGTCAAAACCTAGTGTAAAATACAACGTACAATGTTATGCCATAATAATTCATGCTTTTTATGAAACGATTTCAAGCTAGGGCTTTCCGCGTTGCATTTTGAAATTCCCAAAACCTCCTGGTTGGGTGGACGTTACGGGGTGTTGTTTTTCACGATCTTGGTCGCCGTGGCATTCTTCGCTATGTGGTCGTATCAGGTCTTAGACGGTGAAAAGCGCGCAATTTCTGCGGCCGAGTCCAATGCTCAAAACCTTGCGCATGCCATTGAAGATTCCAGCGCCCGCACAATTCAAGCTGTTGATTTAATCTTATCAAATGTTGGAGCTGGGCTACAGCCCGGCGGCTGGGCATTGGGGAAAGATAGCAAAAAATTTATGCAGTCGTTGTTGAATGAAGCCCCCCAGGTGCGCGAAATTGCCTTCACCGATACATCTGGGCGTATCACGCACTTGTCCCGCCGTGGAAAACTTCCTGAACTTTCCATCGCCGCTGAGCCATATTTTGAGCGTGCAAAAGAAGAACTCCGCGAAACTCTGTTGATCAGCAAAGCGCATAAAGGTCGTTTGCTCCATGAGAACGACCAACACAAAATGGAGTCCCAGCACTGGCACCTGATTGCCACCCGTACGGTTTTGGATGATCTGGGAAATTTTGCGGGTGTCGCAATTGCAGTGATTAATCCTAATTTTTTCTTGGAACAAATCAACGCCTTAGACATTGGTCATCGCGGGGCCGTGTTGCTGTATCGCTACGACGGTGAACTGCTCATTCACAGCCATCAAGATGCATTTAGCGTTGAGAGAGCCAACCATAGCTCGAATACCTTGTTCACAGAACACCTCCCCATTAAGGAATGGGGGACATTCCACACCACAAAGCGCTACCAATCAGAACATTCAAAACGCGTTGTCAGTTATCGCGCAACGACCCGCTGGCCCTTGTTGGTGGCGGTGGAACTTGATTTAGAGGAAGCCCTCTTATCATGGCGACGAGACGTACAAAACTATACCGCAGCCATAGCGGCCGGACTGGTTGTCCTGTTAGCCCTGGGCGCTATCGCATATCACCAAAGAGCTTCCGTTGAGTTAGCCGAAAAACAATTGCAGCTTTTGGGCACGGCCCTCAAAACAACGGCAAACATGGTCTTGATCACAGATATCGATGCCACAGTTGTTTGGGTGAATGATTCCTTTTGCGATCACTTTGGTTATGAACGAGACGAAGTTATTGGCAAAAAACCTAATATTCTAAAATCGGGTCTGGTTCCCCCCAATGTTATTGAAGATATGTGGGAAACCATCTTGGGCCGCAGAACTTGGAATGGTGAACTCATTAATAAACGCAAAGACGGTACATTATTGATTGTTAATCAAACCGTCAGCCCAATTGTGGATGATCACAACCACATCACTCACTTCGTTGCCATTCACGACGACATCACACAGCGCAAAGAAAGCGAAATCGAACTGCGCGAAGCCAAACTCAATGCCGAAGCCGCAAATACGGTTAAAACCCAATTCCTCGCCAATATGAGTCATGAACTGCGCACGCCATTGAATGCTGTTCTGGGGTTCATCGATTTGATGCGCATGGAAACGTTTGGCCCATTGGGACATGACAAATACCGTGAATACAGTAACGATATCCACACATCGGCATCACACCTGTTGACGTTGATTGCCGACATCTTGGATGTGTCTAAAATTGAAGCCGGCAAAATGGACTTGTCGGAAGAAAACATCGACTTGGAACAATTGGCAGATGGATGCTGCAAGCTGCTGAGCCCACGTGCCAAAGCTGACAGAATCAATCTCAGCTACACTATCCCCAATGACGTCCCAAAACTTTGGGCTGATAATGTTCGTATTAAACAGATCGTGCTAAATCTTTTAACCAACTCGATCAAGTTCACCCCACGCGACGGCTCAGTGATCTTAGCGGTGGAGTTGGCAAAAGATGGTGGCGTGATTATACGTGTCGAAGATAACGGCATTGGCATCGCCCCTGATGAACTCAGCAGAATTCTGGAACCCTTCGGCCAAGCCCGCGACAACAACACCATCGCACACGAAGGGGTGGGGCTGGGACTTTACCTCGTGCAAAAATTTGCCGAAATGCACGGTGGTCGGATTGATGTGATCAGTGAACTCGGCATCGGCACACAAGTGTCTGTCATCATGCCCACAGTGCGCAGCCAGTGGAATAAAAAACAAATAGCCGCCAGTTGATCGCATACGGAAAATTTTCTGATTTTTTATCGATGCACTTTGCGCCATGATGGAATGCATGAGCAAAAAACCTTCAACCCCCAACCAAAATGCATTGTCCGGTATCACAGTATTGGACCTGACCCGTATTCTTGCAGGGCCTTACTGCACACAAATTCTGGGAGACTTGGGTGCCGATGTGATCAAAGTCGAACGCCCAGGTTCCGGTGACGACACACGTCATTGGGGGCCCAATTACATTCAAGACGCAGACGGTCATGATACAGGCGAAAGTGCCTACTTCATGTCCACCAATCGCAATAAACGATCCGTGACCATCAACATTTCCAAACCTGAGGGTGCCGCACTGGTTAAGCGTTTGGCATTGCAGGCTGACATTGTGGTCGAAAATTACAAGGTCGGGGGCCTCGCAAAATACGGGCTGAGCTATGACGATCTTAAGCCGCTCAAACCGGGGCTGATCTATTGTTCCATCACTGGATTCGGTCAAACGGGACCTTATGCCGAACGGGCGGGTTATGATTTTCTGATCCAAGGCATGGGCGGGTTGATGAGTTTGACGGGTGAGCCCGATGGTGCACCGATGAAAACGGGTGTCGCCATTTCAGACGTTATGTGTGGTATGTACGCCTGCACCGCCATCTTGGCGGCGTTGCATCATCGCGACCAAACTGGACAGGGCCAGTATGTGGATCTTAGCCTTTTCGATACACAGGTGGCATGGTTGATCAATCAAGGCATGAACTACCTCACCACAGATGAGGTGCCGCAACGCCTTGGCAATGCCCATCCCAACATTGTTCCCTATGAAGCGTTCAAAGCCATGGATGGCTATATCATTTTGGCTGTCGGCAATGATCAACAATTCGAAAAGTTTTGCCAGTTTGCGGGGTTGGACACACTGGCCTCCGATCCGCTTTACAGCACCAACAATGCCAGAATTCAAAACCGCGATGCCCTAACATCCAAGATCACAGATAAAATTAAATCCAAATGTGTGTCTTATTGGTTAGATGGTCTTGCCCCATTGGGCGTGCCTTGCGGACCTGTTAACAACATGGCCCAGGTGTTTGCGCATGAACAAACTCAACATCGCAATATGGTGTTGGAAATGCCCCATCAATCAGACCCACGTGTGACCACACGCCAAATTGCCAATCCAATAAAAATGTCGAAAACACCTGTTCATTATAAACGCTCAGCCCCTGGACTTGGCCAACACACCGATGAGGTCCTGCGCGAAATACTCAACTTATCAGATGATGAGCTGAAAAACTTAAAACAAACTGGCGTGATTTAGACCATAAAGACCTGATCACCTTCGATCACTGGCCCCGGCAGCATACTGTCCATATCCATATAACAACCCGACAGCACTGACATTCCCGCAATTCGTGCTAACTTTGCCAATTCTTGGGTGGGAATGCCCATCAACCACGTGGGCAAACGACGATGTGATGCACGTTGGGCAAACAACTGGAACACCTTGGCGGCTAATTTTAAATCCATCGGTTTGTCGAACAAATCCAGGGTTACCCCTGCATAGTTCAAGTTTGCAAACGGGGTGAAATCAGAATGTTCTTTTTCCGGCTGGGCCAACCATGTTTCAAAAAACGCCATCAATGGAATGGTGATTTCATCAAGCGTGTTCATGGACAGGCTTTTGGGAAATTCAATAATTTCGGGGACAATCAATTTGCGCTCATCACTGCTCAATACCCGCAATGCTTCGGTCACCTCACTGGCGGCTTCGGCTGTGGCCAAGGCAACAGAATTAATCCGTATCAACAAACGAAAACGATCACCACGGGAATAACGCAATTGGAATGCCTGCAAAGCTTGATTTAAGTATTTAACTTGGCGTTGCATGGTTGCTTCGACCGTGGGTTGGCGGATCAAAGGCATGGAACCTTTGATTTCTTCACCATCTTCAGTGCGCAAAATGGGTTTGGCGTAAAACAGATCGACTTGGTCCGTGTCCACTGCCCAAACAGGGCGGTAAACAATATCCAAGGTTGCGCCTTCGGGTTCTTTCACGGATTGGCCTATTGTCTATAAATGATTGTTTGTGAGTTTAGGATAGAACAGTTGAATGTGGTAACTTGAAAAGTATATGGTGCGCCAGAAATTTGTCACCATCTGAATAACGATTATAGCCATTGGATTGAGAACGCGCCATGACCGATGTCCACACGGATCAAGATAATTTCCCCACAGCCGAAGATGAGGCGGCGGCCGGGGCCAAGGCCGAAGCTCAAGTGTTCAGCGCTATTGTGCGCTATATTGCTGAGCGCCTAACCGACATTGAACCTGATGTTGACCCTGGCGACCTTGCCCCCACCGGGCAATTGTTCATTGAATTGGCAGATGCATTTGAGGCCACCAGTGGCTTTGAATTTGACCAGGACCAAGCTCTGCCTTTATCGCACGCCTTTGCCATGTTGGAAGGGGGCATGCGTATATTGGCCGAACAAGCGACAGAGTCAGGCCATACCAATGCGGCTGCGAAAATGGAATGGGCCGCAATCAAAGCCCGCGCTATGACCGGCGTTCTGGAAACCCATCATCTGTCAGGGTCTGGCGGCATTATTGCTTTCGGCCTTGAACGTGACGATAAGGAAGAGACCTAAGAAGCGTCCGTCATCCGTCCAATCTTGCGTATCAGTTGGCGCAGTTCACGACGCTCAAACTTTAAGCTGAGCAAATGCTCATCATCCCCATCTTGCCCACTGTCGTCATCTGCGTGGGCTTCAATGGATGTGTCCAACTGTGCCATCACTTTTTGCAGAACATTTTTAGCAACAGGGATATGGCGTTCACCAATATTACTGAGGATGACTTCTTGATCCATCATTAGGGCACTATAGGCATCGAAATCCTCTTCAGCCAAACTGACCAAACGTTGATCCAAATCAACCCAAATGTCCTGCCATTCAGAAAACAGGGCAGCTTCTTCAGCACTCGGCTGGGGACTGTCTTCGATGTGAACCATCAAACGTACAAATTGCCAAACGGTGAAGCTGAGTTCCAAGATATGTTTCCAAGCTGTTAGAGCGGGGCGGGCCAGCCCACCACTTTAAATATGAGATTTAGCTCCTGTAAAGACGTTTTAGGTCTTTGCCTGCTTGTCTTACACCATCCCCCTTTCTACAATTGTGTTGAGCACAAAAAAATTTACAAATGGCCGAATTATTGGACTAGGGGTGCGACTGTTTGCAACTGAACAACCGACGCACGGGATTCAGACGGCGCGCAATATTGATTGCAATCGTAACTGCGGGGGTTACGGGCATCATGGCGTTGTTTGGTGTGCAGTTGGTTCAACGCATCTCCAACGTTGAAGAGCTATGGACCGTCTATAATCAAGATGCTGTTAAAGCCGATCAATTGCTCAAAAACATATCACGGCAATTAGGCTATGGTGGATATATCCACAATTTTAAAAACTACGTCCTACGTCGTGACTTAGAATACATTAGCAACTTAACCAAAAACGAAGAGGTACTTTATCGCGATTTACAGCTCCTTGAAAACTTTGTCATCACCGCCGAAGAACAAAAAGCCCTGCACAACATTCGCGACGTATTTGACCAATACGTCCGCGCTGTCGACATTGCTGAAAATGCATTTAACGATGGCCTTTCGACTGAAGAAGTCGACAAGCTGGTTAAGATTAACGATGGCCCTGCTATCACCAGCTTTGCATTTCTAAACCACTCTCTACTAACCCGCACACGTTTAGCAGAACGCGAAATCAACAATGCCACCGCCGCCGCCGCATCTATGGGCTGGGTGTTATTGGCCGTGGTACCAATCATCATCATCTTAGGCGTGGTCTTGATCCTGTTCTTACGTCGCGTTATGGATGCCAATGCCAATCTTGCAGAAGTTCGTGACGAACTCTCCATGTTGTTGCGTCAAGCGCCCGATGCCATTTTGCATGTTGGCGGTGAAGGCGACATCTTGCGTGCCAATGATCGTGCCGTGACACTCTTTGGGTATTCACGCGATGATCTTCTTAAAAAGACTGTCGAAGATTTGATCCCCGGTCGATTTCGCAAACAACACGTGGGTACAAGCAAAATAGCATTTGATAAAATGGCCCAACGTCCCATCGGCAAAGGTTCAGTTATGTTAGCCAAAACCTACAACGGCGAAGAAATTCCCGTTGATATCAGTTTGAATTTTTCGATGTCTGGCGGAAACCGCATCGCCACGGTTATTATGCGCGATGTAACCGAGCGCAGCCAAGCCGAAGAAGCCCTACGCCAAGCCCGCGATGAACTTGAACGGCGTGTGCGCGAGCGCACCCAAGAACTGGTTAAGCGCACCGGTGAGCTAGAAGCTGAAATTTCTGAGCGTAAACGTGCCGAAACACAGTTGGTTCAATCTTCGAAAATGGCCACCATTGGACAAATGGCATCAGGCATTACCCATGAACTCAATCAACCAATGAACATTATGCGTATGGGGGTGGAAGCTGCACAAATTCAAATTCAGCGTGGTCAAGCTGACATCCCAATGTTGTCAGAAACTTTAGAACGTGTAGAAAATCAAATTTTACGTATGTCCGATATTATCAATCACATGCGCGTTTACGCCCGCCAAGACCGTGATGATCATACCGTTTTCAATCCCATCAAGGCGCTGACTGAGGGCTGCAAACTTTTTAAAGGCCAGCTCAAAGGGCTCGATATTGAACTATCCAATATCTTATCAAGCGATGATAACACCCGATCAAGCGATGATAACACCCGCCAAGGCAATATGGTTCTGGGCCATCCCACCCGTTTGGAGCAAGTGGTATTAAACTTATTAAGCAATGCCCGCGATGCCATTATCGATCGGCGTGAACAGATTGGTTTGGATTTTAAAGGTGTCATCTGGGTGCGTCATTACTTTGACATCGCCAACGCAAATCTAGTCATTCAGGTCGAAGACAATGGTGGTGGTATTCGTGACGATGTTCTGCCGCACATTTTTGCCCCCTTTGTAACCACCAAGGATAGCGGCAAAGGCACAGGCCTTGGTTTATCCATTAGCTATACCATTATCGAAGGCATGGGGGGGGCCATTGAAGTTAAAAATGGTGTCAGCGGTTCATGCTTTGAACTTTCCCTGCCCCTGGCATCTGAGGATGACATTTCGAAATCTAAAAAGATCGAAACGAACACAGCTTCCAATAAACAAAAAAACATTTCTATACCCACGCAAACAAGCCATGCCAACAGTCCCAAAGTGTTGATCGTTGACGATGAAACCACAGCCGCACACAGCTTATCTGATTTCCTGCAAGATGCAGGTTATTTGGTTTACACGGCTTACAACGGTGAAGAAGCATTGCAAATTTATTATTCAGATCCCGTCGATGCTATGATTACGGATTTACGCATGCCGATTATGGGCGGTATAGAACTGATCCGCGAAGTGCGCAAAGCGTCAAGCACCTTACCCATTTTTGCTATGACAGGACATGCTCCGGTAGAACGAGATGTCTTAATCAAAGAGCTTGGTGTTATGGAGGTGTGGAGCAAGCCCATCAGCCTCCGTGAGGTGGTCAATCATCTCCAATCGGTTTGTGGCGCAGAACTCCAAAATTCTGAAACAGAGATCTGAAACTTACTCAACAGAAATAGAAATCTGGGTCATCTCTTTCGGTACAGGATAGGGGGCACCAAACAATTCAACCCGTTCATGCAACTGTTGAAACAACTCTTTAAAATCAAGTTGAAACTCTGCCTGGGTATGTTTGTCCTTATTGGTAAAACAATGTCCACCGAAGTTACCCTTCATCACCCATTCTTAAATCCGAATGGATGATGAATGTTTAGAGACATATGCAATTCACTTCAGAAGAAGCAATCAGTCAAATTCCCAGCCCGATTGCAAGGTAATCTTAACGGCTTGCGCACGGTTTTGTGCGCCGATTTTGCGGTAGATATTTCGCACATGAATCTTGACAGTGATTTCTTGCAAGTCCAGTTCGCGGGCAATCTCTTTATTGGTTTTGCCGTCTACCAGATGCGTCAAAATTTCAGTTTCGCGCTGGGTCAAGGTTGCAAACTTAGGGTCTACCTCTTTATTTTGGGATTTAGAAACGGGATTGAGGATACTTTCATCTTCATCCGCGCCACCTTCTAAAAACGCTTCAGATGGGAGGTACTTTTCCCCTGCAAGGACCAAACGCAAGGCATTGACCATCGCCATCCCGCCAATATTTTTGGGAATATAGCCAGACACGCCGTAATCCAAAGCGGCAATCACATCACTGCGGTTATAGTGACCGGACAAGATAACAATCGGTACATCGGGATGACTTTCGGCAAACTTGGTGATACCACCAAAACCGTTCATGCCGGGCATCTTCAGATCAAGCAAAATCAAATCTAATTGACCCGCTTCATCGGCTTTTTCCTGTGCGCTGTTGAGGTTATCCGCCTCAAACACTTCAACATCACTATCAAGTTCACATAAGAAAGGACGGATTCCTTCTCGAACAAGAGTGTGATCATCGGCAAAAAGGATGCGCATATAATTCAACCCCTGTACGGTGATCCTGCCAACCCCACTATATAAGGTGGTGGTATCGATTATCGATGTTAACAGCTGGTCTTTGTCTCCCTGACCCCTAATACTTTATGGGTAGTCCTGCTTGAGGGCAAGGTTCCATTTAAGTGCCCCCAGTTCAACCATAAACAATGCACATGAGGAAAGCCCAATATGTAGATTGTTTTATGTCATTGTGAATATTATACAAATTCTTGAATACACTGGTTTAAAAATCGATCGGCAAATCCAACATTTCAGCCGCAACACACCACCAGTCAGGATACTGCTTAGAAATCTCTGCAGCGGCATCAGCCGCATGTTGTGCTGTTTCAAACATACCAAAACATGTTGCCCCAGAACCGCTCATCCGGCTTAACAACACATGGTTTTGTTGGTCCAGTATGCCCAATGCCTGTTGAATTTCTGGCAACGAAGCGATTGCTGGTTCACTCAAATCATTTTGACGCTGCTTCAACAAATTGGCCAGCTCCGCGGCATCCTTGGGATGATTATGGAAACGGTCTACTTTTGAAAAAGGCCCAGAGCGAGCTTTAAAAATCGTTGGGGTTGAAACACTGACACCGGGGTTAACCAACACCAACCACACAGGCGGTAAGTGTGGTGCGAGGTCAAGCTTTTCACCAATGCCGCCCATAAATACGGGACGACCTTCTAAACACACCGGAACATCTGCACCTAATTCCAAACCAATAGTACTGAGCATTTCATCACCCAGATCATCACGCCACAATTTGAACAACGTCGACAAGGCACGGGCTGTATCCATATTGTCGGCAACATCGTGGGCAACATGATGAATATCGGCGTCATCCAACTCAATGTTCCAAAACTGCGACAAGACTTTCAGGGTTGCAGCTGCATCTGCCGAACCACCGCCAATCCCCGATGCCACAGGTAAATTTTTCACCAAATGCAGATGCGCATTGGCACGCCTATTGGTTCGTGCGGCCAACGCCCGTGCCGCACGCAGTACAAGGTTGTCATCATCCGCAGCCAAATCATCGCCAAAGGGACCTGAGATTTCCAAGCTTAAACCTTCACCGGGCGAAACTTCAATGCGATCTCCGACATCGGCAAACACCACCAAACTATCAAGTTCATGGTAGCCATCAGGGCGCCGACCCGTAACATGGAGATAAAGATTGATTTTTGCTGGTGCGGACTGGCTGAGACTGACTTCACCCATGGTGGGTAGACTCACTTCGTAGGCAAAGGTTTAAGGCCGGATTTCAACTTTTCATCCAGGTCTTTTTTAACCTTTTCATCGGGGTCTAAGGTGAGCGCACGTTCCCACTGGAATCGGGCTTCACGGGTACGTCCCACGCGCCACAATGCATCCCCTAAGTGATCATTGATCACCGGATCAGATGGGTTCAACATCACCGCACGTTCCAGCTTTTTTACGGCCTCGTCAAACTTGCCGAGACGATAAAGCCCCCATCCCACACTGTCGACGATATAGCCATCACGTGGGCGAAGGCTTTCGGCTTTCTCAATCATTTTTAACGCACGGTCCAAATGCAAACCCTGATCAATCCATGAATATCCCAAATAGTTGAGGACACTCGGTTGATCGGGTTTCAGTTCCAACGCTTTGAGGAAATCTTTTTCCGCTTTTGGCCATTGTTTGCTTTGCTCATAAGAAACACCGCGGCTGTAATACAAGCCCCAATGATGTGCCCCAATCTTGGTGATGCGTTTTAAGGCATCGGTATATGCTTGTGCGGCTTCTTTGTAGCGATCGTAACTGCGCAACAAATTCCCCAAATCAATCAAGGGAACAGGGCGCTGGGGATGCTCTTTAGCCAAAGATTTTAGCTGATGTATGGCCTTTTTTTCTTCACCCATGCTGTTAAAATTCAGGGCTGTTTGAAGGCGTGCGGTCCAACTTTGCGGTTCTGTTCTGGGAATTTTCGCATAAATGGCATTGGCTTCTTCAAAACGTGAATTGGTTTCCAAAGATTGCGCGATGACCATTTGAGCGGGAACGGAATCGGGGCGCAGATACAACGCTAAGTGCGCCAAAATCGGCACCCGGGTATCCGCAGCTTGGGTTTGATAGATTTGCGCAATGTTAAGCAAAGCTTCCGACACACCGTCTTGTGCCGTTTCAACAACCAAGGGTGGCGTGATTTTCTTGCGGATACGTTCTTGCGCCATATCCAAAATCACGGCACCTTGATCGGTGATGGCAAATTTTGTGTAGAGCTCTAATGCATCTTTGAATTTACCATTGCGCTCCAAATGCCAACCCAGCAATTGGGTAATCCGGGACGTCAAGCCAGCATTTTTCAACAAGGTCACATAGTGCCCCATCGCAGAATCCGTATTATCCAAGGCGTCTTCGATCAGGGCCGCATGTAAATCATACAACGGCGTGGTGGCGGCATTGGCTTTCAACGGTGCTAAGGCCTTAATCGCACCTTCACCATCCTTTTGACCGACCTTGGCCCACCCCACCATAGATGCTGACAAATGACGCGACAACGCCCCGGTGTCATCACGGATGAGTTTTTCAGCCGCAACATAATCTTTGTCTTTAAAAGCCTGGACACTGCGCACCAAATTGACAAACGGTGCTTTTGCTCCGGCCTTTTCGGCCTTATCCAACGCTTTTAAGGCATCTTCAATGCGTCCTTCAGACAGGGCTAAAATGTAGATTCGGCGATACAGACTGGCCGTAGCAATACGGCCTTGACTGGTGGCCGTTTCATAAAACTTAAGCGCTTCAACAGATTTTCCGCTTTGATCGGCATGACGACCTGCAAGGAAATTTCCCGAAGCCCCTTTACCAATCTGAAGAGGCTCACCTGCGGCCAAAACGAAGGGGGACACACTCAAACCACCCACCAAGGTGGTGGTGACAATGAGCTTGCGAAACAGTTGATTTGAAAAGCGTAAAAAAGACATGAGGGGAGTTTAGCCCCCTCATGCCAAAGCCGCAATAAATGCGATGGTTTATTTACATATTGGGATAATTCGGCCCGCCAGCACCTTCCGGTGTCGTCCAAACAATGTTTTGGGTCGGGTCTTTAATATCGCAAGTCTTGCAGTGCACACAGTTCTGCGCATTGATTTGAAGACGCATATCACCCTTATCTTCGCCTTCTTCGATTTCTACGTATTCGTAGACACCAGCCGGACAGAAGCGCTGTTCTGGCCCGTCATATTTGGCAAGGTTGACCGCCAAAGGCACGCTGTCGTCTTTGAGCGTCAAGTGACACGGCTGGTCTTCTTCGTGGTTGGTGTTGGAAATGAACACCGAACTCAATTTGTCAAAGGTGATTACACCATCGGGTTTGGGGTATTCGATCACTGGCACGGCACCCGCGGGATGCAAAGTGTCATGATCTGAATGGTTTTTAAACGTCCACGGCGCACGGCCACCGAATAAATATGTATCCACGGCCGAATACGCGATGCCCATCCACAGACCTTTGTGGAACGACGGGCGGATGTTGCGAGACTTATATAGTTCCGTCCACAACCACGATTTCTTGAGGCTTTCAGGATAAGCATCCAATTGCGCCGGAGCATCTTCACCCCAATTGGCAACGATTGCATCCGCACACTCAATTCCGGACTTCATCGCCGTGTGTGAACCTTTGATGCGTGGCACGTTCATAAAACCTGCCGATGCACCAATCAGCGCACCGCCCGGGAACACCAGTTTGGGAATAGACTGAAAACCACCTTCATTCAAAGCCCGGGCACCATAAGCCACACGGCGACCACCTTCGAAAATCGGCTTTACTTTCGGGTGCGTCTTAAAGCGCTGCATTTCTTCAAACGGGGACAGGTGCGGGTTGGTGTAATCCAAGCCAATGATAAAGCCCACCGACACCAAGTTTTCACCCAGGTGATACAAGAACGATCCACCATATACGTCACTGGTCAAAGGCCAGCCGACCGAGTGCACAACCTTGCCCGGTTCATGCTTGTCCGGATCAATTTCCCACAACTCTTTGATGCCGATACCGTAAGTCTGGGGCTGAACACCTTCACGCAGGTTAAATTGGCTCATCAGTTGCTGAGACAGAGAACCCCGGCAGCCTTCGGCAAAGATGGTGTACTTGGCATGCAATTCAACACCTGGCTCAAAATTCGGGCCCTCTTCACCCGCAGCCGTGCGGCCCATATCACCGGTGGCCACACCTTTGACCGAACCATCTTCATTAAACAGGATTTCAGCCGCGGAAAAACCGGGGAACACTTCAATTTCCAGGGCTTCGGCTTGTTCGCCCAACCAGCGTGTCAATTCACCCAAAGACACCACATAATTGCCTTCGTTGTGCATTTGCGGCGGGGTCGGCAGTTTGTAGCTGCCTGTCTTGGTCAGGAACAAGAATTCATCTTTGGTCACAGGGGTATTAAGCGGCGCACCCTTTTCTTTCCAATCGGGGAACAGTTCACGCAGTGCAATCGGGTCGACCACAGCACCGGACAAAATATGCGCACCGATTTCTGAGCCTTTTTCCAAGACACAGACCGAAATCTCTTTGCCTTGCTCAGCGGCCTGTTGGCGGATGCGAATAGCGGCAGAAAGACCTGCTGGTCCGCCGCCCACCACGACCACATCAAATTCCATCGATTCCCGTTCCATGCGCACGGCACTCCTGCTCAAACCCTGTTAAATCGTAAAATGCCCGCACTTCGGCACGGGTCGTTCTCTAAATTAAACCCCAGGATTGAAAATGCTGCAACTGCGAAATGTAATTTTGCGTCGCAGCAATGGTTTCAATTGTGGGCTCAGATGGCTAAGGTAGCCGCCATGAACGCCTTTGAAGACAACATAAGCCATCCCGCCGACGTTTTGGCCTGGTATCTCGCTGCCGGGGTGGACGAGGCCGTGGGCGAAGAGCCACTGAACCGCTATGACCTGATCAAAGAAGCCCAGGCCAAGCGTGATGCCCAAGCCCAAGCTATGCTGAAAGAGGCCCAAACCCAACACGATGAGCAAACCACCAAAGCAGCTGCCAAACCCGCGGGCGGCCCCATTCCAGTGCGTCCTGCCGATGTGGGAATCGGCGATGAAGCCCTGAAATCTGCCGTTGAACTGGCCAGTGAAGCCAAAAACCTGGACGAACTGCGCGAAGCCTTAGAAGGCTTTGATGGCTGTTCTTTAAAAAAAACCGCCATGAATTTGGTATTTGGCGACGGCAACCCCGAAGCCAAGGTGGTGTTGATCGGCGAGGCGCCGGGTGCGGATGAAGACCGCCAAGGCCTGCCATTTGTCGGTGCCAGCGGACAACTCTTGGACAAAATGCTGGGCTCTATTGGCTTGGATCGCTCATCAGTGTTTATTTCCAACACTGTATTTTGGCGCCCCCCGGGAAACCGCACCCCCAATTCTGGGGAAATTGCGGTGTGTTTGCCGTTTGTGGAGCGCATGATCGAACTGATCGATCCGGCTATTTTAATCACCGTGGGCGGGCCTGCGACCCATTCCTTGTTGGCCCAAAAAGGCAGTGTTTCGCGCCTGCGGGGACGCTGGTTTAGCTTTGAAACACCGAAAATGTCCCACCCCATCGACGCCACCGCAATCTATCACCCAGCCTACCTTTTGCGCACACCCGCGCAAAAGCGCCAAGCCTGGGGCGATCTGCTGGGAATTAAGGCCAAATTGGCCGAACACACTTAAATACCTCTCATATCTGGTAAAAACTCGCTTGGTTGCCATATTTGGCCCCATCACGTATAAGATTTGTCAACATTTTGGGGGGATGATGAATATCCAGCCGGGTATTCGTTGATCCAATTTCATCGCGAGACCCAAACGTAACGCTTGAGGGAGCGGTTGAACTTGATGGCCGTAAAACCGTTGATCCGCGCGACATTGATCGCCGCAGGCATGCTAAGTGCGGGCTTTGCGACAACATTACCTGCCCATTCACAAGAATTGGCCGCACTGAGTGTTCCCGCCCCCAGAGCCGAAGTCGCCTTGCCCAGTGTCTTGAGCACCCAAGACGTTAAGCTTTATCGCCAGATTTTCGAAGTCCAAGAAAAGGGCAATTGGCGCACCGCCGATAAGCTCATCAAACAGCTATCTGATCGCACGCTGATGGGCCACGTCATGGCACAACGCTATCTTCACCCAACCAAGTATCGCTCTAAATATAAAGAGCTGAAGGCTTGGATGGCGGATTACAATGACCATCACTACGCCAAGCAGATTTACAAGCTGGCACTGAAACGTCGCCCCAAAAACTGGAAATATCCTGCCAAGCCGAAAGTGGGCCGTGCGCTCTATAACGCCCCCAATTCAAAATCGGCAGTTGATAAGCCCAAACGCAAACACCTAACGCGCAGCCAACGCCGCCGTGTCGCGACGTTGAAAAACATGCTCAAAAGCTATCTGCGCAAGGGGCACACCTTGTCAGCCAAACGCTTGGTGCAAAGCGGTGAAGTCAAAAAGCTATTCGATGCCTACAACATGGATTGGGCCATAGCCCGTCTCGCCAAAGGCTACTTCATGGATGGCCGTGATGATTGGGCCGTTCAGTGGGCCGAAAAAGCTACCAAACGTTCCGGCAAGTATCTGCCCAGTGCACACTGGATTGCGGGGTTGGCCTATTGGCGCCTTGGTAACATGGATAAATCCGCCGAACACTTCGAATTATCCGCCAAGTACGACACATCATCGTGGACCCATTCGGCCAGCGCCTTTTGGGCGGCGCGTGCCTATCTGATTGCGCGCAAGCCTGAAAAAGTCATGCCGTTGTTGGAAAACGCCGCATCCTATCCCCGCACATTCTACGGCATGTTGGCGAACAAATTGCTGGGCCAAGAACCTGAATTCAACTGGGCTCTACCGCCCATGGACGGCACTGAAGTCGAAGCCTTGATGAACCACAAAGGCGGCAAACGTGCCTTGGCTTTATTGCAAGTGGGTGAAAACAGCTTAGCCGAAAAAGAAATGCGCCAAACCGCACGCTTGGCGCCTAAAAAATTGGCCAACGGAATGCTGTCCATTGCCGCGCATACCGGCATGGCGGAACTGACCATGCGTTTGGATTCTATGCTGTATCCCAACGGTGGCGGTTTTGACGGTGCATCGTATCCGTTGCCATCTTGGCAACCTGCTGACGGTTTCAAAATTGACCGCGCCCTAATCTACGCTTTGGTCCGTCAAGAATCGCGCTTTAACCCCAAAGCCAAATCCGGCGCGGGTGCGCGTGGTTTGATGCAATTGATGCCCGGCACTGCCAGCTTTGTGGCACGTGACCGGACCTTCCGCTGGAATAAACGTTCCAAGCTGTTTGAGCCCGAACTCAACTTGAAGCTCGGCCAGAAATATATTGGCATGCTGTTGGGTGATCAGAAAATCAAAGGCGACTTGTTCTTGATGGCGGCAGCCTGGAATGGCGGCCCCGGCAATTTGAACAAATGGCGCCGCCGCGTGAACGACATGGATGACAGCTTGTTCTTCATCGAAAGCTTGCCGTCACGCGAAACCCGTATCTTTATCGAACGCGTACTCACAAACTTGTGGATTTACCGCAATCGTTTGGGCCAAGACGCACCGTCTTTGGATGCCGTTGCATCCGGTGCATGGCCCAGCTACGCCCCCCAAGGCCAAGAGGCCAAAGCCAACACCCAAGAGGTTGCTACGAATGTCCAAAATTGAAGGTGAACGCGATTTCCTGCCTGTGCGCATCGCGGTTCTAACTGTGTCCGATACCCGTACCCTGGAAAATGATAAATCCGGCGACACCTTGGTGACCCGCCTGGAAGATTCCGGCCACATCCTAGCTGATCGCAAAATCATCAAAGATGAAGTGCCTGCATTGGTCGAGCAGTTACAGGCTTGGATTGACGACGATGGCATCGAAGTGGTGATCGCAACGGGCGGCACGGGCCTTACCGGACGTGATGTAACACCGGAAGCTTTTGCCCAAGTCCAAGAAAAAGAAATCCCAGGCTTTGGCGAACTGTTTCGTTGGATCAGCTACCAAAAAATCAAGACCTCAACCATCCAATCGCGTGCTGTAGCAGTGCTGGCAAATGGCACGTACCTATTTGCCCTGCCTGGCTCGACCGGAGCCTGCAAAGATGCATGGGATGATATCTTGGTCCATCAGCTCGACGCACGCACCCGTCCATGCAACATGGTCGAAATGATGCCGCGCCTCAAAGAGCATATGGTCTAATCATCGACATCGCTTAAGGTTTCCAAAAAACCAATCTTCGTTTCATCAGGAAGGTTGCTGAGTGTGTCGGATAAGGCATGCTCCGTTGACCAACGTACATCTTTGAACGGATCGATCATGCGGGGGCGACGCTTTGCCCCCACCAGCCAAAAGCCACCATCTGTCGCCGGGCCAAAGACCATATCGTTTTCACCCAAGGCCTCAAATGCGGCAGCTATGTGGTCTACGGTTATATCGGGAATATCGGAGCCAACAATCACCACCGGGCCGGGGGGCAACCCCACCATGGGCCGGAGCATACGATCCCCCAAATCGCCATCACCTTGGGGGATCACCGCCCATCCGTTGGGCCAAAGGCGCGGTTGATAAACGCTGTGGTCGGGACTGACGCTCAACCAATTCATCCAACGCGGATCTTTCAGCTTGCGTGCCGTCGCAAACAAGGTACGACGGTGAAATTGTGTGGCTTCGACCCAGCCAATCGAAGCCGCCAAACGGGTTTTCACCCGGCCCATTTTGGGCACTTTGCTCATCAACACCACGTGCTTCATTGATAGAGCCTCTCAACCCACTTTTTTGGTGCCCCAATCAGATAAAGGCCAAGACACAGCAAGTTGCGAGCAGGCCGCGCCCACCAACCGCCTTGGCGATATTTTTCTGCCGACGTAATCACCGTGGCGTGCAAACGTTTCAATCGCATCGGCCCAATACGACGCACCAAGTCGACATCTTCCATCAAGCTGTGTTCGGCTTTGAAACCGCCGACTTCTTCATAAAAGTCTTTGTGGATCAGCAAGCCTTGATCACCATAGGGCAGGCCAAAACTATGGGCGCGGATGTTGGCCCAATGCGCCACCCGGCGCGCCCCCTTAGAGCGATCATCAAACCCCAACCAGAAATAAGAAGCCCGTTTGTGATTGAGCGGATCTGCGATAAAGCTTTCCGCCAAGTCGCGCCAATCGGATGGCAAACGCGTATCAGCATGAAGAAACAACAACCACGGCCCTTTGGCCTTTTGGGCACCCAGCGCCAATTGCCGTCCACGCCCGGGCTCCGATGCAATGACCGCCGCCCCCATTTGCTGGGCAAGGGTGACGGTGGCGTCCGTCGATCCACCATCGACCACCACAATCTCATCATCTGAAGACACAGTCTTCAGGGTTGCAGCCAAGGTCTCAACGGCATTTTTGGTGGGGATAACGATGCTGATCATGGGCCGAGATTAACACGAAGATTGTTGACGCACAGCACTTTGATGTTCATGAATTGTTCTGATATACTGCTAACATGATAGATGAGCTTCCAACAGGCCCCCACAAAGGCCGCGCCGCCGTATCCAACACATCAGGACGGTTTGAAACCACCACCCGTGTGGCGGTGGATGATGGTTGGGGTTTTGATGAGGATAAGCCGAAGCTCAAAACCGACATCAGCATTGATACAGCCCGTACCGCCCTAACCCGTAACAGCTCCCCCGATATTCCGTTTGATCGGTCCCTCAACCCTTATCGCGGCTGTGAACACGGGTGCATTTATTGTTATGCCCGCACCAGCCACGCCTACATGAATTTGTCACCGGGCTTGGATTTCGAAACCAAACTGTTTGTGAAAAAAGATTTCGCCACAACCCTGGAACGTGAATTGCGCAAACCGGGTTACACCCCGGCCCCGGTGATGATTGGGTCCAATACCGACGCCTATCAACCCATTGAACGTGATTTCCAAGTCACACGCCAAGTATTGGAAGTTTTGCAAGCCTATCGCCATCCCGTGGCGGTGATCACCAAGTCCCACCTGATCACCCGCGATATTGATATCTTGGCGGAAATGGCCCAGGACAATCTGGTAACGGTTGCCGTCTCCATCACCACGTTGGATCACAAAATGGCCAACACAATGGAACCCCGCGCCAGTGCCCCACATCGTCGCTTAAAAACCATAGAAACACTATCCCAAGCGGGCATCCCGGTCACCGTTATGGCCGCGCCAATGATCCCGACCCTCAACGATCATGAATTGGAAAACATTTTTGCGGCCGCGAGAGAAGCCGGGGCCACCAGTGCCGCTTACATCCTGGTACGCCTGCCGTTGGAACTAAAAGAACTGTTCCAAGAATGGTTGGAAACCTTTGCCCCCCACAAAACCAAGCGGGTGATGAGTTTGCTCAGCCAATCACGCGATGGGCACCTTAACGATGCAAATTTCCACAGCCGCATGACCGGAACCGGGGTCCATGCCAAGCTGTTGAACCAAAGGTATCATCTGGCGTGTAAAAAACTGGGGCTCAAGGCCGCAGACTGCAAAGGCTTTCATTTGAACACCAAAGCCTTCAAATGCCCACCCAAACCGGGTGATCAATTAGGACTATTCTAATATACACAGAAATTTGCGATAATTACCCTTAAGTCTTGCATTTAACCGGGCGCCAAAAACCGGAACAGGACACGGCACACATGCTACTTGAGGTGCGCAAATTGATATTTAGTGATGACCTGCTGAAGCGGGCATTGCTGGGCTATTTCCACGAGATCGATGCAGAGATTCCCCAATCAGCCATTCAGAAGATACGTTTTGTTGGCACGCCCGGCGAAAACGCGCTGGTCATTGTCGAATTCATGACCGCAGATCCCCAAAAGCCATATGAAATCAACCTCTCCGAAGCCGAAGTGCTCACAGCCATGATCTCATCATGTAAAGAGTACCGCATACCGTTGCCCCGCAATGCCGCAAAAACCATCCAACACACCAAGCAAGGTTTGGCCATGACGGTTTCCATGAAAGTGGACACTCCGCCGCCCGCAGCCAATCAACGGGTCGCCAGCTGATTTCCCTTTCCTTCGCAAGCCGACAGTTTCAAAATGCCGTCTCTAAGAATCCAGCGCCGGAGACAACATGCCTGACTTTTCCATTGAACTGACCAAGTCCGGTCTTGTTTGCGGTGTTGATGAAGCCGGACGTGGGCCGTGGGCTGGGCCCGTGGTGGCGGGGGCGGCAATCTTGAACCCCGACACATTACCGCACGACTTGATCAATCAACTGGACGATTCCAAAAAGCTGAAAGCTGAAAAACGTGAAGCCTTGCTGGCGCGGCTGCAAGAAACCGATGCTATCTTAGGCGTGGGCATGGCAAGCCCAGAAGAAATCGACACCATCAATATTTTGCAAGCAACCTTCCGGGCTATGGAACGTGCTGTGGAAAACTTGGGTTCCGTTCCTGACTATGCGCTCATTGATGGCAACCGCCTGCCCAAGAATTTACCCTGCCCGGCCGAGTTCGTGATCAAAGGTGACGCGATCTCTTTGTCCATCGCCGCGGCATCGATTGTTGCTAAAGTCACACGCGACCGGATTATGACGGAACTGGATCAGAAGTACCCGGGTTACGGGTGGGGAACAAATTCTGGATATGGCACAAAAGCCCACCAAGAGGGGCTGAAAAGCCTCGGCATCACCCCCGAGCATCGAAAAAGTTTTGCCCCCATTCGCAAGATATTGAGTCCTACGGAATCTTGAGACTCAACATGTAGGTCTAGCAAAACGTTGTAAGTGTTTGATTCCACTTAATTCCTTGACGGTGATTCTTGTGGGGGTCTATGGTGCCGTCATGAGCAATACATTAATACCCTTAAACAAAGTCCTTTTGGGCGATTGTATCGAGACCATGGAAAGCCTTCCTGAAGGCTCCGTCGATATGATTTTCGCCGACCCACCCTATAACCTGCAATTGGGGGGTGATTTGCATCGCCCCAACAATTCCAAGGTGGATGCGGTCGATGACCACTGGGACCAATTCGAAAGCTTTAAAGCTTACGACGAGTTTTCCGAGCGCTGGCTGAAAGCCGCACGCCGCTTGTTAAAGCCCGACGGCACCTTGTGGGTGATCGGTAGCTATCACAACATTTTCCGCGTTGGATCAATGTTGCAGGACTTAGGCTTTTGGATGCTCAATGACGTGGTGTGGCGCAAAACCAACCCCATGCCCAACTTCCGTGGTCGGCGCTTTACCAATGCCCACGAAACCCTGATTTGGGTGGCCAAGGACAAAGACGCACGCTATCGCTTCAACTATGAAGCCATGAAAGCGTTGAACGACGATTTGCAAATGCGGTCTGACTGGACCTTGCCCATTTGTTCCGGCGGCGAACGCCTGAAAAAAGACGGCAAAAAGGCCCACCCAACACAAAAGCCGGAAAGCTTGTTGTACCGCGTAATCTTGAGCTCAACTGAGCCCGGCGACGTAATCTTGGACCCATTCTTTGGCACCGGTACCACGGGTGCGGTGGCCCGCAAACTGGGGCGCAACTGGATCGGTCTAGAGCAAGACCCAGAGTACGCCCAAATCGCCGAAGCCCGCATCAAGCGTGTGAAGGCTGAGAAAGATTTGGAACTGTTGCGCACCCATTCCAAACGCGCACAACCGCGTGTGCCCTTTGGTACCATCGTTGAGCGCGGCATGCTTAAACCCGGCGATACGTTGTATGACAACCGTCGCAGGTTCTCTGCCAAGGTTCGCGCAGATGGCACCTTGGTTACGTCCGAATTCAAAGGCTCCATCCACCAAACCGGGGCCTTTGTGCAAAAGGCACCAAGTTGTAACGGCTGGTCATTCTGGCATGTCGAGAAAAAGGGTGAGCTGGTCTGCATTGATGCCTTCCGCCAACAAGTCCGTTCTGAAATGAACTAAGAATGCGGGGAGCACCCCGTCACCCCCGAAGCACCAAAATCGTTCCAGGTCGCACAGGGACTTCGCTTTGGGGGTGTCTCATTTCTTCACTTGCTTGAGAGCCCCCCCTCTCCTACAAATTAACAATCGAATTTGTCTGGAGAGTTTGTCATGACATCCAAATGGGATGCCCGCTTTATCCGCCTGGCGCGTGAAATCGCGTCTTGGTCCAAGGATCGTTCCACCCGCGTTGGCGCGGTGATTGTTGCCGAAGATAAAACCCCCAGTTCATACGGCTACAACGGCTTCCCCCGCGACATTGACGATGACGCCGCAGAACGCCACGAACGCCCCGACAAATACGACTGGACAGAACACGCCGAACGCAACGCCATTTACAACGCAACGCGTACAGGACAAACGCTGCTCAACAACACCATTTATGTCACCCACATCCCCTGCCCCGATTGCGCCCGCGCAATCTTGCAAGTGGGCATTAAAAACGTGGTGGTGGACAAAGCATCGGTTTCCGACGATGACTTCCAGGCCCGTTGGGATGAGAAAGGTCAGTTTTCTGAACGCATGTTCAATGAAGCCGGCGTGAAGATGAGCTACGCCGAAGCGCTAAGTGAAGACGATATTCGCGGCGAATAAACTTATTCAGCACCAATAAAAAGCGGCACGGATTCTTGGTCGTGAATGACGGTATCAATTGGCTTAAGTGTGGCCAAGGTTGCTTTCACTTGGTCCGCGATAATATTTTCACATGCCTTCGCCAATTGTTTTCGATCAAAGCATTCAGCCGACACAAATGGGGCGTGGAAAACGACTTCCACCTCACATCCCTTGGAACCAAACACATTGATCAAGTGCGGTGCCAATGTCATGTCACCAAACCATGTGTATTTCTCACGCTCAAACGGACTGAGGGGTTGACCATTTTTATGGCGGGTATACGTCACGCTGACGGGTTGAACCAAAGCCTTGACACTGATGTCGTCCAACGCCGAAAACAATGTGCTTTTGAACGTCTTCACATGGGAACCATTTGTTGAAGTGCCTTCGGGAAACAAGATCAAGCTGGTTCCTTGCTTCAGGCGATCTGAAAAAATTTTGCGTTGATGCAAAGCATCCTTGGGATTGCGGCTGATAAACAATGTACGCGATAATCGCGCCAAGAACCCAAACAACGGCCAACTGGCGACTTCGCTTTTGGCAACAAATACACCTTCACGCACACAAGCCCCCAACACCAGTATGTCCAAATAAGACGAATGGTTCGCAGCAAAGAGAGCTACATTTGCACTTGGTGCACCCGTAACGTTGAGCTTCAGGCCCGTCAGTTTTAAGCAACCTTTGAAAAACAGTTGCCCCACCAGATGACGTTTCTTAGGCGCAAGCCCAAGACACACCACATAGGGTGGCAATAAAATTCCAACAAGGGATAGAAACAAAGCAATGTTGATGCCCGCACGAACATTTGAAAACATCATGCAGCAGCATCCTGGCTGATAACCATTTCACGGGTGTAGTGGTTTAAGTACTTTGACGTGACATTTTCAGTTTCAACAATGATGTTCACATCAATCGTGTTGAAATCATAATCAATCACAGCTCCATCCCCGACAACACCCCCGACACGCAGATAGCCTTTCAACAACGGCGGCAGTTCACGCAAGGCTTGGGCTACATCAATGGTTTCCTTGTCCATCATGTTCATATCCACATAACGCTGATCCAAAGCATGGGTACGAATGTGGTTTGGGGCAAGGTGGTGGTGGTAGAGATACGCCAACGGCAATTTTATATCACTGGGATTTATGCCGGGGATCGATGCACAGCCAAACATATAGCGGATCGAATGACTGAATACATAATCGGCAATCCCGCGCCATAACAATTGCATGGTGCCGCGTGAACGATAGGCACTGTCAATACAGCTTCGGCCCAATTCTAAAACTTGCCCAGATCGTTCGATCAATGGCTTTAATTCAAACTCACTTTCCGAATAAAACCCAGCATATTCATCGGCCACTTCGCCTCTGAGCAGGCGATAGGTGCCAACCACACAGGGGTTGACGGCCGAGCTGCGCTCACGATCAATCACCAACAGATGATCACAAAATTCATCATAGGGGTCAAAGTCCTGCTCACTCAGGGTAACACGGGGGCATGCTCTGGCCCCCATCTCTTGATAAAATACGCGATAGCGCAATGCTTGCGAGGCAGCCAATTCCATTTCGGTTTCGGCCAGGCGGACTTCAAGATTATTCACAATTATCGGCTTCACAACGCCAATCCTTTTTTAGGTCTCATTTATGTGAGCCCAAAATGAATCAATTACGTTATGAAGGCATGACGTTGATATGAACTGTTTGCGGCGGTTCTGTTTCTGATTTGTGACGCTACAAATTTGTGCAAAAAAAATGCTGCCCAATGGCAGCATTTCTAAAGAGTTATTGAAAGCATCAATTGTAGCTTCGTGATTTATCGGACAGCACCTTATTTGGTCCCGTATAAAAATCGCAACGACCCAAATTGTTCTTCATCAGTGATTTGATGCCCGCATCAGTTTGAGGCGAATCAACATCATAATGAAGACATTCTTTACAGTGAGGAGTGTCCCCACAATTCAATTTTGAATTTTCAAGGTTCATTGTATTTCTCTCTCAAGGCATGTAGCGGTTGATACATGGCATTTTGAAATGCTCTTTTTCGCCCCATACAATGGTATTACACTATAAATCTTAATAAAATACTCTGATATGCGTATATTAGCCTTCATTTTAATTGGTCGAGAATTAAGAGAAACGGGGCTCCAACCGCAAATATTTGCCCGTTATCAACATATTGACGTTGGCTCATCTCTTAAAATTGGTGACACCATAAAGGCCGCTCATATGGTCGGCACACAAAAACGATACCGAAACTCAAGATGAACCCCAATCGACAAAATTGATCGTCTCAATTGTCACCCGGACAATACTTTTATTTTCACGATTAGAATTATTCTATACCGTGTGGGGTGATTTTATTTGAGGAGATTACGATGCGTACCACAAGTTTCTTTGTCTCATTGGCAACCGCTGCATTTTTTTGTAGTGCATCTACGGTCGCGCAAGCTGGCGCAGGACATGCAGCCGATCACAGCCATGTACCAGGACCTTCCGTTAAAGTCGGTGCCTCCGAAGTCAATGGCAATGTGTCTGTCGTTATGGGCCTTGACGGTTTTGCCGGGGGCAATGTCGGCGTATTAACCGGGCCGGATGGATTGCTAATCGTCGACAACTTCATGCCCGGATTCCAACACAAGCTGGAACACGCGTTGAATACACTGAAGACATGTTCAGACTGTGGTGACTTAAAGTATCTCATCAATACGCACTGGCATTTTGACCATTCCGGCAACAACGACCATTTCGGTGATAATGCTGTTTTGATCACGCACGAAACCGTTCGTCCCCTTTATCAAAAACAACATGACTATCCAGAAATGAAAATGGTTGTGCCCAAGAAAACCCGTGCAGGCATGCCGGATATCACCATTGCCCAAAAAGCCACCATCTATTTTAACGGTGAAGAAATCGAATTGATGCACTATCCCAAAAGCCATACATCCGGCGACGTGGCGGTGTACTTTAAGGGCTCCAACGTTGTCCATCTTGGTGATTTGTATTTTAACGGCACATTCCCATACGTTGACTTGGACAATGGCGGCAACGTATTGGGAATGACGGCAACGATTGAAGCGGCCTTGGAACACTACCCGGCTGATGCCAAAGTCATTCCCGGTCACGGACCAGTCTCAGGCATGGTGGAATTAAAGGCCTATTTAGATATGCTCAAGGAAACCACCGAAATCGTTCGCGATGCCAAAAACGCAGGAATGAGCTTGGAAGAAGTACAAAAGAAAGGCCTCGATGAACGCTGGTCATCTTGGTCATGGGTTTTCATTTCCACAGATGCCTGGATCGCACAAGTCTACAACAGCCTTTAAACACCAGGTCTATAGATACAAAGAACCGCATCAACTATTGCCGATGCGGTTCTTTTAGAAACTGTAAAACGACTAGCGTGTTGGAACCGGCTCATCACCGCTATAATCGTAAAAGCCTTTGCCGGTTTTCTTACCCAACCAGCCAGCCTCAACATATTTCACCAACAACGGGCATGGGCGGTATTTGGAATCTGCCAAGCCTTCATGCAACACATTCATCACAGCCAAACACGTATCCAGGCCAATGAAATCCGCTAGTTGTAGTGGACCCATAGGATGATGTGCACCCATACGCATTGCGTTATCAATGGCTGCCACAGTGCCAACACCTTCGTACAAAGTGTAAACCGCTTCATTGATCATTGGGATCAGCATACGGTTCACAATAAACGCCGGGAAATCTTCAGCCGGAACTGGGGACTTGCCCAGTTTCACAGCCAGTTCAGAAACGGCTCTGAAGGTCTCTTCTTCGGTGGCAATACCACGGATCATTTCCACCAATTCCATGGCTGGTACCGGGTTCATGAAGTGCATCCCAACAAACTGACCGGGACGGTCCGTTCGGGCTGCCAAGCGCGTGATGGAGATCGACGACGTATTCGAGGCGATAATCGCTTCGGGTTTCAACACGGGGCACAGATCTTTGAGAATGGCTTGTTTGAGTTCCTCATTTTCCGTCGCGGCTTCAATCACCAGATCGGAATCAGAGAAAAAAGACATGTCCGTGCCGGTTTCAATAAGCGGCAACGCGGCATCAACATCAGATTGCTGGATTTTGCCTTTCTCGACTTGGCGACTCATATAGCCCTTGATGCTCTCAATCGCTGTGGTCAAAACATCCGGGTTGGCATCCATCAATTGAACGTCGTAGCCGGCAAGAGCGGCAACGTGGGCAATACCACGTCCCATTTGTCCTGCACCGATGACCCCGATTTTCTTGATGTTATCTACTGACATAGCGTTTCTCATTCCCTAAAGATTATTCTATTGGGGTTTTTAGAAACCTGCCGCAACCCTCCATGGGTCGCGACAGATATCTTCGATTATTAAAGCTTCTCAGACAATTCTGGCAAGACGTCAAACAAGTCTGCCACAAGGCCATAGTCTGCCACCTGGAAGATTGGGGCCTCTTCGTCCTTGTTGATGGCAACAATAACTTTACTGTCTTTCATCCCGGCCAAATGCTGAATGGCCCCGGAAATACCAACAGCAATGTACAGTTCGGGTGCAACAACTTTACCGGTCTGCCCCACTTGGTAATCGTTGGGCACGAAACCTGCGTCAACGGCGGCGCGCGATGCACCAACCGCAGCACCAAGTTTATCCGCCACAGCTTCCAACAGCGGGAAGTTGTCACCAGAAGCCATGCCGCGACCACCAGAGATGATCACCGAAGCGGCCGTCAGTTCCGGGCGTTCGGATACCGTCAAATCAGCACCGACGAAGCTGGACAGACCTGGATCTTCAGCCGCATCAATGGCTTCAACAGCCGCCGAACCACCTTCAGAAGGCGCAGCTTCAAATGCAGTGGTCCGCACCGTGATGACCTTGGTGGCATCCGTGCTTTTGACCGTAGCAATAGCATTGCCTGCATAGATCGGACGCTTAAACGTGTCTGCATCAACAACGGCAGTGATGTCGGACAACTGTTGCACATCCAACAACGCAGCCACACGCGGCAATACATTTTTGCCCGTGGTCGTGGCCGCAGCCATAATCACGTTGTACTCACCCGCCAACTTCACCAGCAATGGCGCCAGGGTTTCAGCTAGGGTGTGTTCATACAAAGCATTGTCAACCACCAGAACCTTAGCCACGCCTTCGACTTTGGCAGCAGCATCAGCAACGCTTTGACAACCAGAACCGGCAACCAAGATGGTGACATCACCCAAAGCTTTACCAGCCGAAATGGCATTTAAGGTTTGTGCTTTGAGTTCCGAATTATCGTGTTCGGCAAGAATTAAGACGCTCATCAGATTACCTTTGCCTCATTCTTGAGTTTTTCAACCAGCTCGGCCACATCGGCGACGATCACGCCGGCTTGACGCGCGGCGGGCTCTTCAACGCTAAGAACTTCCAAGCGCGGGGTCACATCGACACCCAGCTCATCCGTTGACAGTTTGTCGATGGGTTTTTTCTTCGCCTTCATGATGTTGGGCAAGGATGCATAGCGCGGTTCATTCAGACGTAGGTCGGTGGTCACCACACACGGCAGGTTCAAGCCGACGGTTTCCAAACCACCGTCGATTTCGCGTGTGACATTGGCTTTGCCGTCAACGAGTTCCAGTTTCGATGCAAACGTACCCTGACCCCAGCCCAAAAGTGCAGCCAACATTTGGCCCGTTTGATTGCTGTCGTCGTCAATGGCTTGCTTACCCAAAACAACCATGTCGGGGTTTTCTTTTTCCACCAAGGCTTTGAGCAGCTTTGCCACCGCCAGCGGTTCTAGAACCGCATCGGTTTCCACATGGATGCCACGATCTGCACCCATGGCCAGGGCCGTGCGAATGGTTTCTTGTGCTTGGGTAACGCCCAAAGACACAGCAATAACTTCGTCGGCACTGCCCGCTTCTTTCAAACGTACAGCCTCTTCGACAGCAATTTCATCAAAGGGGTTCATGGACATTTTCACGCCCTGAGTTTCAATGTCCGATCCATCTGTTTTCACGCGGATCTTGACGTTGTAGTCAACCACCCGCTTGACGGCGACCAAAACCTTCATAATATTTTATCCGGTATCTGTTTTACGTATTTTTGCTTCCCTACAGCCGTGATCTTACGCCACGACCGAATAGGGAGCTTAGGCAAGTTTGCTCGGACCTGCAAACTCTTTTCGCAGGTGCGAAATAGGTTTTTTCCAGGGTTCGCGAAAAAGACGCTTAAGAACTGGCGTTACCACCCGGTTTCCACAGCACATCGTCTTTACCAACATTGTTTTCAATCCGGGCCAATTGAAATAACAAATCAGATAACCTATTGATATAACGCAATATTTCAGGATTAAGAGATTTTTCTGTATTGAGTTTAACCACTGTGCGTTCCGCCCGGCGCACCTGAGTACGCGCCATATGCAAGCGTGCGGCGGCTTCACTCCCACCGGGCAAGACAAAGCTGGTCAGGGGCCCCAATTTTGCACTCAAAGCATCAATTTCAGCTTCCAAAGCCCCACTTCGCCCTTCTGAAAGTCGCAAAGCGCCCTCAATTTCACCGGGCGTGGCCAAATCTGCCCCCAAATCAAACAAATCATTTTGTACATCGGCCAAAAACCGGTCTGATGCAGAATCTTCTTCGACGGCAACCCTGGCAAGGCCAATGGCTGCATTGGCTTCGTCAATATCACCAATAGCATCAAAGCGAGCGTCGCTTTTGGACAAACGTGACCCATCCACCAAACCGCTACTGCCGCCATCCCCGCCACGGGTATAAATTTTTGCCAGTTTCACCATGCTCAATAATCTCCTTTGACTGTATTTTGAACATGTTCTGCAGCAGCGCAATGCGCAAGTCATGAAATCATCATTTTTTAAACTGATCGTCCAAATGGGTAATGTTCCCATTGAGATAGAGAGATTACTTTAAAGAGGGTGGGTGATTAAGTGACATAACCATTATGTGGTGACTTATAGGGTGGCATAACGGTCAATCCCCAACCCCTAGCGAACCATAATTTTGGACCAAATGAACATATGAGTGCACATGACCAGCACGCTAAACACTCAAACACCCTCACGTCAGAGGCCAAACGTGCTGCCCAATTTGTGGGCTCACATGCAGAACCCAATAGTGGCGATCCTACTCAAGAATTTGCAAAATTTTTTCAAGCTGTCGAAGCCAGTCCTTCCAGCGTCATCATCACCGACATCAATGGTGTGATTGAATACGTCAACGAACGCTTTGTTCAAACCACCGGCTATCAGCGCAAGGAGGCCATCGGCCGTACACCCAGTTTACTGAAATCAGGCCACACCCCAACAGAGGTTTATGCAAACTTGTGGGCGACAATTAAAAAAGGGGATGTTTGGCGCGGTGAACTTTGCAATCGCAAACGCAACGGTGAACACTATTGGGAATCCACCGCCATTGCCCCTGTGTTTGGCGTTGACAATAAGATCAGTCATTTTGTCGCCATCAAAGAAGACATCACGGAACGCAAGAATGCGGTTGATGCATTGGAAACACGTCAAGCCCATGATGCCGTATTGGCTGAAATCACGCGGCTGGTTTTGGCGGATGCCAGTGATGAGGCGTTGGAGCAAGCTTTAGGTGTTCTTGGTCAAAGCTTAAACATAGATCGCACCTTCTTATTCCGCATTCTAGCTGACGGCAAAATAATGTCGCAAACACATGAATGGTGCGCTCCCGGTTGCGAAACACGTAAAGGCGATTTTTTAAGCGTCTCAACCAAAAGATTCGCATGGAGCATCAACGAATACAAAAACAAACACGACATAGTCATTTCTGACATCGCTGACACACCACCATCCCTTGGTGATGCAAAACACATAATGGTTACTGACAACGTCAAGGCACATCTCAGCACGCCTATTTTTGTCAAAGATGAATTCATTGGTTTTGTTGGGATCAATTGCGAAAAGCAACCACGCCAATGGTCTGAAGAAGACATCTCCCAAATAAAGCGGTGTGGAGAAATATTCGGTATGGCGCTAATGCGCATGGATGCCGAGAAAGACTTACGTCAAACCCGTGATCGTGCGGAACAAGCTGAACGCAACCTAACCGATGCCATTGAATGCATGTCAGAAGGTTTTGTTCTGTATGACAGAGATGGATTGTTGGTGAGCTGTAATTCACGTTTTCGCAATGATTACGGCTATACAGAACGGCAAGCCAAACGTGGTGTGCACTTTATGGAGTTGGGACAAATTGATGTATTGCGTGGCAATGTCGTCGTGCCAGATGGCTACAAAGATGCAGATGCCTATTTGCAAACTCGATTGAAATATCGCCTCAAACTTGAAGATACTTTCCCCGTTCTGCTCAAAGATGGACGTCATTTGTTAACCCGTGACCGGCGCACATCTTCTGGTGGGTTGGTCAGCATCCAAACTGACATCACCAAGCTTAAAGCAGCAGAAGACGCTTTGCGCATGTCAGAGCGAAAATTTTGGTCGGTGTTCCATGCCAGCCCCAGCTTAATGTCAATCTCCCGTCACGAAGACAACACACTGCTGGATGTCAACGCCAAGTGGATTGACGTCATGGGCTACTCCTTTACCGAAGCCACAGGCAAATCTATGGCTGATCTGGATATATGGATCCGTGCTGCTGACACAAAACGGATGTTTAACGCTTTTGACGAAAATGGCGTCCTTACCGACTTTGAAATGACGTTACAAACCCGCTCTGGCGATATACGTGATTACATGGTTTCCGGTGTACGTATGTTCATCAATGACGAAGAGGCCGACCTGCTGGTTTGTCATGACATCACGGATCGCAAACGTATGGTTCAAGCTTTACGCCAGTCGGAATTGGAAGTGCGCACCATTCTCGACAGCATCGTCGAGACTTTTTATCGCACCAACAAAGACGGCACCTTGGAGATGTGTTCTGCCTCAGCCACTAATCTTTTGGGATACACACCTGACGAATTGATCGGCACGCCAGTGCGTGATTTATATGTGGACCCAAATGCTCGTGACAAAATGATCCAAGCTCTCACAGATAACGATGGAATTTTGCGCGATTACGAAACCAAACTGCGCCATAAAGATGGCCACACCATTTGGGCGTCCAACAATATTCAATTTGTCTATGACGAAAAAGGTGCCGTCATTGGTATAGAAGGAACCACCCGAGATATCACCCGGCGTAAGAATGCTGAATTGGAACTCATGGCAGCCAAAGAAAAAGCCGAACAAGCCAACGCAGCAAAAACCAATTTTTTATCGGGTATGAGCCACGAATTGCGCACCCCATTGAATGCTGTGATTGGCTTCTCACAATTGATGCGTATGGTTTCCGCCGACAAGCTCTCTGCCCAGCATACCGAGTATTTGAGCATCATTGAAAATTCTGGCGGACACCTTTTAGATTTGATCAACGAAGTTCTGGATTTGGCACAGGTTGAATCAGGTCGGTTGGACCTCAGCCTTACCATGGTGAACTTGTTTGAAGTCATCGAGGAATGCACCCTTTTGTTGGAGCCCATTACGACTTCCCGCAGCATTCAGCTACATATGAACTTAGACAATGACCAACCCATCTATGTCATGGCTGATCGGCTAAAGCTTAAACAAGTGCTGTTAAACCTGCTTTCCAATGCAACAAAATACAATGTAGAGGGTGGCTCAATTAAACTGGATGTGGAGCTCGATAGTGGCGACAGCGTCGTGCGTATTGCCGTTACCGACACTGGGTTGGGTTTGGAACCTGAACAATGCGCTGCCCTATTCGAGCCATTCCAGCGCTTGGGCGCAGAACGCACCACCACCGAAGGAACCGGTTTGGGGTTGGTCCTAACCAAGCATTTGCTCGAAGCTATGAACGGCGACATTCGCGTCTATTCTTCCCTGGGTGAAGGCTCAACATTCATCATCACCTTGAACCTGTCGGATACATCTTCTTAGGAAACAAAAAGGCCCCGGCATATTTGCCGAGGCCTTTTCAAGGTGGGGAGGTCTTCAGACTTTTGCTTATGGTTTCAAGAGACCGCGGGCAATCACATGGGCTTGGATTTCTGCCGCACCTTCAAAGATATTGAGGATGCGTGAGTCCACCAAGACACGAGAAATTGGATATTCCAGCGCATAACCATTACCGCCGTGAACTTGCAATGCGTTATCCGCATTTGACCAAGCCACACGAGCCGCCAACAGTTTTGCCATACCCGCTTCGATATCGGTACGGTGCCCAACATCTTTTTCACGGGCTGCAAAGAACGAAATTTGACGTGCAATTTGCGTTTCCACAGCCATCCAGCCAAGCTTCGCGGCAACACGCGGAAACTCAACAATCGGTTTGCCGAATTGAATGCGGTCATGTGCATAACGCAGGCCCAGCTCCAATGCATTGGCGGCAACACCAACGGCGCGAGCCGCAGTTTGGATACGCGCCGCTTCGAAGGTCGACATCAATTGTTTGAAACCTTGACCTTCTTCACCGCCCAACAATGCAGAAGCCGGAACTTCCAAATTATCGAACGCAAGTTCGTATTCTTTCATGCCACGATAACCCAGAACTTCGATTTCCGTACCGGTCATGCCTTCCAACGGGAACGGATTGTCTTCCGTGCCACGGGGCTTTTCGATCAGGAACATGGACAAGCCTTTGTAGCCGGGCTCATCTGGGTTGGTGCGGGCCAACAAGGTCATCATGTCTGAACGCGCAGCGTGCGTGATCCAGGTTTTGTTGCCAGTGATGCGATAAACATCACCATCTTTCACAGCACGGGTTTTCAAAGACGCCAAATCGGAACCCGTGTTGGGTTCGGTGAACACTGCCGTCGGCAACAATTCACCCGCCGCAATTTTCGGCAAGTACTTTTCTTTTTGTTCCGGTGTACCACCAATGGTGATCAGCTCACCTGCAATTTCAGAACGCGTCCCCAAAGAGCCAACACCAATGTAGCCTCGTGACAATTCTTCGGTCACCACACACATGGAGGTTTTGCTCATACCCAAACCACCAAATTCTTCTTCGATGGTCAGGCCGAAAACACCCAGTTCACCCATTTGGTTGATGATTTCATCTGGAATCAGAATGTCAGTGTCATGCCAAGTCGGCGCATTCGGCGCGACTTCTTCACTGGCGAAACGACGGAACTGCTCTTGGATCATGTCCAGCATTTCGTCACCCAAGGCATCTTTGCCAAACATACCGGTGTGCACATCCAGAAGTTCTGCAATACGTACACGTGCTGCCGTGTCGTTACCTTCACGGACCAACTTGGTCACAGCATCGGTGTAGAACCCACGGGTCTGTTCCGGGCTCACACCCATATCGCGCGGACGAACCATTTCAACTTGGCTCATGGGAATACCGCCAGCCATTTGGCTGAGGTATTCAGACACACCCACTTGCAAGATCAAGGATTCCAGCTCACCCAATTCGCCATCGGCATCTAAACGTTCAGCCCAATGGACCAATTGCTCAACCGCGCGAACGTAGGTTTGCAACCAAGAAAAACCGTGTGCGGCAAACTGTTCTTGATCCAACAGCGCGCTGTTGATGCGACCGTCTTTGACGACTTTCGCCTGAACGCCACTACGTGCGGCTTCGATCAAGATGTTGCAGTCTTTAGCGGCTTGTTGGCAAAGTGCCAACACACCGTCGAGTTGATAGTTGCTCATAAAACCAATCCTTAGCTTTCGACGCAGTCTTCAATCGTACGACGGCCCGGTTGCATAGCTTGAACCAACACGGCCATGTTGCCTGGCTTGTGTTCGTTGCGGCGCATTTTCATGTGTGCTTCGGGGATTTCATCCCACGGGAACACTTCGCTCATGCACGGGTCAAGACGACGCTCAATCACCAACTTGTTGGCTTGGGCGGCTTGTTTCAAGTGTGCGAAGTGGCTACCTTGGATACGTTTTTGGCGCATCCATACAAAGCGAGCATCAAAGGTGATGTTAAAGCCGGTGGTACCTGCGCAGAACACAACCATGCCACCGCGTTTCACGACGAACGCAGAAACCGGGAAGGTCGCTTCACCAGGGTGTTCAAATACCATATCAACGTCGTTACCTTTGCCGGTGATATCCCAGATGGCTTTACCGAATTTGCGGCAGCGCCCCATATATTCTTTGTAGCCTTCTTGGTCGTCCACGTCGGGCAATTGGCCCCAGCAGTCGAATTCTTTACGGTTGATCACGCCTTTGGCGCCCATGCTCATGACAAAGTCTTTTTTGTCGTCTTCAGAAATCACACCGATGGCGTTGGCGCCTGCGGTAGCAATCAGTTGAATGGCCATTGAGCCCAAACCACCGGATGCGCCCCAAACCAGGACGTTGTGACCCGGGCGCAGAATGTGCGGACGGTGACCAAACAACATGCGGTACGCGGTTGCCAGCGTCAGCATGTAGCATGCGCTTTCTTCCCACGTCAGATGCTTGGGGCGTGGCAACAGCTGTTGCGCTTGAACGTTGCAGAATTGGGCAAAAGAACCATCCGGCGTTTCGTAACCCCAGATACGCTGGGTCGGCGAAAACATCGGATCACCACCGTTACATTCTTCATCGTCGCCATCATCTTGGTTACAGTGAACCACAATTTCATCGCCAACTTTCCAGCGCGTAACTTTGGAACCAACGGCCCACACGATGCCAGACGCATCGGAACCGGCAATGTGATATTCGGCGCCGTGAACATCAAACGGCGAAATCGGAAGACCCAGTGAAGCCCAGATACCGTTGTAGTTCACGCCAGCGGCCATGACGAGTACGAGAACTTCGTGGCTGTCGAGTTCCGGGGTGGGGACAACTTCAACCTGCATACCGGTGTCAGGTTCACCATGACGTTCGCGGCGAATCGCCCACGCGTACATATTTTTGGGAACGTGACCAAGCGGTGGGAATTCACCCAATTCATACAAATCTTTTTTGGGCTGATTTGCCAAAACCTCTGCAATGCCGCCCGTATTCTCATCAATTTTAGCTTCAGCCATGGTATGTGCCTCCAGTAGTAAGTTCGTCCTGTTTTCGTGCTCCCAGCAACTTTTGGCCGTTTTAGCCGTCAGGTTTCGAACTTTTGTGTTGTTTCAGGCCCACAGTATGGGCCTATCTGAAAAAATATTGCAATGCACAATTTGTTTCGCACTTGCGAAAAAATGCAGTTTGGGTGAAAATCCACCCCTAAACCGCCGAAAACAGAGCGGTCACGACATTCAGGGAGACTACAATGACCAACGACAGCGCCTCTCAGGCCCCTAAAAAAGACCGCCCGTGGCTGTTTCGCACCTATTCCGGCCACTCTTCGGCGGCTGCATCCAATGAACTGTACCGCACCAATTTAAGCCGTGGTCAAAGCGGTTTGTCAGTTGCATTTGACCTTCCGACCCAAACTGCGCTGGATGCGGACGATGTTTTGTCCCGTGGTGAAGTGGGTAAAGTGGGCGTCCCAATTTCCCATTTGGGAGATATGAAAACATTGTTCAATGAAATTCCATTGGACAAAATGAACACGTCCATGACCATCAATGCCGCGGCGCCATGGCAGTTGGCATTGTACATTGCCACCGCCGAAGCCCAAGGGGTTGAGCGTTCCAAGCTGGCTGGTACAACACAAAACGACATCATCAAAGAATACTTGTCGCGCGGTACCTACATCTTCCCACCCGCACCTTCCATGCAATTGGAAACGGATGTGATTTCTTTCACGTCCAAAGAAATGCCCAAGTGGAATCCTATGAACGTGTGTTCCTATCACCTTCAAGAGGCGGGCGCGACACCGTCCGAGGAACTGGCATTTGCCATGGCCAACGCCATCACCGTTTTGGATATGGTCAAAGCATCCGGAACCATTGCCCCTGAAGACTTCCCAACCGTGGTTGGCCGCATCAGCTTCTTCCTCAACGCGGGTATCCGTTTTGTGACGGAGCTTTGCAAAGCCCGTGCATTTGCCGAACTGTGGGATGAGATTGCCCGCGAACGCTATGGCGTTGAAGACCCAAAAATGCGTCGTTTCCGTTATGGCGTGCAGGTGAACTCATTGGGACTCACCGAAGCGCAGCCGGAAAACAACGTTTACCGCATCATGATCGAAATGCTTTCGGTGGTGTTGTCCAAAAACGCCCGCGCCCGTGCGGTGCAGTTGCCCGCATGGAACGAAGCACTTGGTCTGCCGCGGCCTTGGGATCAACAGTGGTCTTTGCGTTTGCAACAGATCATGGCCTTTGAGACAGACTTGTTGGAATACGGCGATATCTTTGATGGTTCTTCTGAAATCACCACAAAGGTTGAAGAACTAAAAGCCCAAGCCCGCGAAGAGCTAACACGTATCGACGAAATGGGTGGCGTTATCAAAGCCATCGAAGTCGGTTACATGAAGCAGCGACTGGTCGAATCCAACGCTAAGCGCTTGGCCGCGATCCAAGCTGGTGTTTCCACTGTGGTTGGTGTGAACAAGTTTACCGAAGGCGAAGCCTCACCATTGGTGTCAGGTGCGGAAACTTTCCTAACGCCCGATGCCGAAGCCGAAAAAGCACAGATTGCCAACCTGCAAGCTTGGCGTGCCGGACGTGATGATGCCGCCGTTCAAGCATCCTTGGCTGATCTGGAAAGCGCTGCCAAAGAAGGTCGCAACATCATGGAAACCTCAATCGCTTGTGCCAAAGCCGGTGTTACCACGGGCGAATGGGGCGGCAAGCTTCGTGAAGTGTTTGGTGAATACCGTGCCCCAACCGGCATCGCCGGTGCTTCCCATGCACCCGTCGTTGATGCCGATGATGTGCGCGCACAAATCAACACGCTGAGTGATAGCATGGGCACGCGCCCACGTCTGTTGGTCGCAAAACCAGGTCTCGACGGTCACTCCAACGGTGCTGAACAAGTGGCCTTGGCCGCCCGTGATGCTGGCTTTGAAGTGATCTACGAAGGTATCCGCCAAACCCCGCAAGAAATCGTTTCCGCAGCCCTTCAAGAAGGCGTGCACGCGGTTGGCTTGTCTGTGCTATCTGGCTCTCACCTCACCTTGGTCGAAGACGTCATGGCAGGCTTGAAAGAAAAAGGTGCCGACGACATTCCCGTAATCGTCGGCGGTATTATTCCTGAACGCGACATGAGCACGCTTAATGAGATGGGTGTCGCCCGTGTGTTCACACCAAAAGATTTTGAAATCGGCGCTATGCTCAGCGAAATCGCCAATCTGATTAGAACGAAAGAAGTCGCTTAAATATTCATTATAACGGTGCAAGGTGTGAGAGCTTAACGGCCCTTGCGCTTCGCCACCGGCGCGATCACAGGAACCGGTATGGTCTTGTCGTTATAAGCGTCATTGTTTTGTACCAAGGTGTTGAAGGTTTCTTCAATGTACTTCACCACACCCGCGCGATAGGGCACCTTAACCGGCGCCCAGGCCACAAACAATCCGCCATTTTTTTCATAGAAATTTACATCGGGCATGTTGCCGGTTTGATGAAATGCTGCGGCCAAATCTGTTGTGTGACCTGCATAAACCCATTCCGGTTTCACACCGCCATGCCAAATCAGATACACACCACCGACGCCAGAAAGGCCCAGCTCTTCGGGATCAAGCGATAGGAACGGCAAAAAGCCACCTTGCGGTGTACGTACCCAATTTGGGTCCACCGGTTTGGTAAACTTGGTTGTTTCTTCGCTGTCAGTCTTTGCCACGTCCAAAGCCCCAAAAATATCAACACAATGTATGCCTCAGTATCTTTTCCCCGATACCAATGCACAGTCTTGCACCATTATAATTACGCTGAGAACACTTCCAAACCGTTAAGATTGGGAGAGCTTGCTACAGGCTTGATCCAGCCATACGTGTGTCGAAGCATCCACCAGTGGGGAAAGTTTCTCAAACACTTGAGCATGATAGGCATCAACCCAATCCAGCTCCGCCTGATTCAGCAATGAAATTTCAATCAGTGTGCGATCAATGGGAGCCAATGTTAGTGGCTCAAACCCCATCATTTCCCGCTCCCCCCCCTTGGGAATCGGGTGAGGAACCACCACGATCAAGTTTTCAATACGTATGCCATAAAAACCGGCTTTATAATACCCTGGTTCATTTGAGATCACCATCCCAACAGCAAGGTCTGCTCCCGTGCCGCGTTTGGAAATGGACTGCGGGCCTTCATGAACACCCAAAAACGTCCCCACACCGTGACCGGTGCCATGATCATAATCCAAACCCACTTCCCACAAAGCCCGGCGCGCCAGAATATCCAGCTCATAGCCTTTGGTGCCACATGGGAAACACTGGGTAGAAATGGCAATATGACCCTTTAACACCCGGGTGAATCGATCTTTCATTTCCGCACTGGGCGTACCAATGGCAACCGTACGGGTAACATCCGTGGTGCCATCCAAATATTGGGCGCCGGAATCCACCAAGTACAGCTCACCCTTTTTAAGTTCACGATCACTGTCTTGGGTTACACGGTAATGAACGATGGCACCATTGGGGCCAGAACCCGAAATGGTCGGAAAGCTCAAACCGCGAAAATGTTCGTTTTCAGCACGCAACCCATCCAATTTGGCCGCCGCCGACATCTCTGTCACTCCACCCTGAACAGCATTATCATCAAGCCACGCCAAAAATGTCGACAATGCAACACCATCGCGCAAATGCGCTGCACGTATACCATCCAATTCTACAGGGATTTTCTTGGCCTTAGGCAACTGACACGGATCGTTCCCCATCATAATCCGTGCACCGGCCTTGGTTAAGCGTTCTGCAATCCATGACGGCGTGCTTTGGCTGCTGAACCGAACGGCTTGTTTGTTCGCACCCAACCGGTCCAAAGCATCCGCCAATTGAGTTTGGGATAACACTTCCACTTGTGAGCCCAAATGATCCCGGACCTCATCATTTAGACGCGCCGTATCGATAAAGAGCGTTGCCGAGCCATCCCTAAACAATAACGCATACGCCAAAACCAAAGGAGTGAAAGGCACATCATCCGCGCGAAGATTGAACAACCATGCGATAGAATCGCCTGAACTGATGACCGCAACATCAACGTCGGCCTTGTCTAAGGTTTGCCCAATAGCCTCACGCTTAGCCCGTGATGTCAGCGGTGCAAAAGGAGGCCTCAAAGCTTCAACTGGACTGCCGGGCGAAGCGGGACGTTCCGGCCAATACGCATCAATTAAATTACCATCCAAGCCATTCAATTGCGCCCCAACATCCTTGCACAGTGTCTCATAGCCACTGATCTGTGCCGGGGTATACAGCCATGGGTCATAAGCAACCCGGTCCCCGGCCTTCAGGCGTTCACGCAACCAATCCACGGGGCGAGTTTTTGCAATTGGGACAGGTGAAAAAATTTTATCATCAACTTCATCTTGAACCTGAAGCGTATAACGCCCATCCACAAACACAGCCGCTTCTTCCGCCATAACAATGGCGGCCCCCGCCGAGCCGCTAAACCCCGTTAACCGTTGCAAACGCTCATCACTAGGGGGCAAATATTCACTTTGAAAGGCATCTGCATGGGGCACCAGATAGGCCTGGATACCATCTGCAAGCATCCGTCCACGCAATTTCGCAATCAAAGCAGGGTCGTATCCAATGGAATTGTCAATATTCATCCGCGAAACTAATGCCTTTAAAAATGTTTTTACTTCTAAAAGTTAAGATGTACAGACGGCAAAAACAAGACAGGGTTTCAATACGAGATATGCGATTTATGCATGCCAGACCCCAAATAACAGCAGTTTTGTGCCGCGCCACAATGCATATATTGCATACCACCTCCCCCAATAAGCAGATCAACCTGAAGGTTGGCTACACAAGAGAGTGAATAAGACATGTACTTAAAAAGCGATGCACAAGAACGTGCCCTGATCGAAGCCGCTATCCAAGAAGCCGAAGAAACACGCAACACTGGTTTCTTCAAAGGTTTTGCAAATTTGAAAGCCTGGTACATCAAAACCGCAGAACCGATGAAAGCTGCATTGACCCGTGAAAACGTACGTGGCATGGGCCACACATCCAAAGCGGACGGCATACTCTAAGCCTGCATTACTCAGGTCTTTGCAGTTCCGCCACCACGGGCGCGTGATAACTTTCAGGCGCACCGGATATGGCGGCGGGGCTGCCGACCTCATCTTGGAGTGCTTCGTTATGGCATTCCACATGTCCCAGCCAACCCAACAATTGCTGCGACAATAATATGTGATCCGCCATATGCAACCTGCCCCGATGGATCACTGAAAAACGCTGACTTTCCGGTAAGCTGCGTTCCGACGCCACCAACATCCGTGGTGCAAAAGCCCCATCACCAGTGTCTTCTTCATCCCCGCGAATGATACGCACAGGTGCTTCAGCATCACCAGAATTGAAATCCCCCATCACCGCGACCAAGGCTTCTGGACTAAGATCAAACAGCCGATCAAGGAACGTCCGTACTTCCAGTGCTTGTCCCGCCGCTTTGACGGTGGCAAGGAAAAAACCCTCAGCCCATCCCGGCATAGTCTTCCAGGTGTGTTGGTCACGCTTTTGTCCCGCCACATAGGCGGCACGAGGGGCACGCAGATGAACGTTCACCACCACCATTTTATGGCCGCCACCCAAATCCAAGTCAGCATACAAAAATGGTCGATCCCAATGCACCGGCTCAGGCTGGTTTTGGGGCGGGTCAGATGTGGCAGCACGATACAGCGGCGGTTCCACCAAATGGTTCCAGATTTCTTCACTGCCAATAATGGGAAAACGAGATAGTGTCACCAAATTGTGGCGGTCGCGCACACCTTTGCCGGATGGACTTTGGGTGACCGTGCGGTGAAACCCTTCATACGGCGTACCTTCAAGAACCTTATCCAAAGCACTCAGTGAACGGACCTTACCATCTTCGCTGAGTTGGCCATTGACTTCTTGCAAGCACAAAACGTCGGCACGCAATCGCACCAGTTGGGGTCGTAATGCCCGGACACGATCATCCAACGTGCCCCGTGCCCTGGGCGGGCCATCCAGGCTTTCCATATTGAATGTTGCGATGCGAATACTGTCAGTACTGGATTGAGGCATCAATTAAGACCTACCAGAATTAGTGTACCAGACGGGAAGCGGGAAAGCGTATAGAGACTGTGGTGCCGATATTGAGCTCTGATACGATATCCAAATGAGCATCATGCAATTCGATAAAGCTTTTGGTCAACGGCAAGCCCAAACCGGTTCCTTCGTACTTGCGGGTAAGTTTACCGTCCACCTGACCAAAAGGCGTTAGGGCCGTTACGATATCATCGGTGGACATACCAATGCCATTATCGGCAACCGCAATCACCAACTCACCCGTTTCAACCATACGCGCCGTTACCGTCACTTGGCCGTCTCCAGGTGTGAACTTCACTGCATTGGACAACAGGTTTAACAACACTTGCTTGATCCGTTGAGGATCGACTTTGAAGTCAGGTAGGTTATCTTGGACTTTGACCTTTAATCGCAAATTGGCTGATTCTGCGCGTTCTTGAACCAAACGTGTCGCCGATAAAATCAACTCTTCCACAATGGCGCGTTCAGGGCGCAGTTCCATCTGCCCTGCCTCAATCCGTGAAACATCCAAAATGTCGTTGATAACGGACAATAAGTGCGACCCAGAATCGCGGATATTGCTGATGTACTCTTCATACCGTTCGTCCAAGGACCCGAACAACCCCGCCAACATCACATCTGAAAAACCGATGATGGCGTTCAAGGGGGTGCGCAATTCATGGGACATATTGGCCAAGAACTCACTTTTCACCCGGTTGGCAATTTCGGCACGGTCTTTGGCTTCAATCAATTGATGGCGCGCTTGTATACGGTCTGTAATATCGCCAACAGATCCAGCCATCCGATAAACCCATCCGAACTTGTCACGCAACGCCATACCGGAAATGCGAATCCAACGTTCAGAACCATCCTTGTTGCGCAATCGACATTCCGCTGAAAACGATGGTGTTTGACCCTTCAAATGGCGAACAAGTTTATCTTGATAACTTTCACGGTCTTCGGCATTGATCAAACGCACCCAAGAACTGGCTTTGATAAATCTGTTCTTATATCCCGTCAGAGAACGAATTTTAGACGAGATATAAAGCTGGTCGGATTTGATATCCCAGTCAAAAATGCCTTCACCCGCACCACGGATTGACAAAGCATAACGTTCACGGCTGACACGCAATTGTTCTTCGGCGGCCTTACGCTCCGTAATGTCGCGGACCACACCAATAAACAAAGACTTGCCGTCCCGTTTCAGTTCGCTGACGGCCAAGTCAATCGGCAATATGGAACCATCTTTGCGTTTGGCAACGATTTCACGGCCTTTACCGATCATACGCGGATTTTGGGTTTTTCGGTAACGTTCTAAATACCCATCATGCTCATCCGCATACGTTTTCGGCATCAACATAGAAATATTGCGATTCAAAACCTCTGATGCATCATAGCCCCAAATCCGTTCAGCGGAACGATTGAACGATTGAACGATGCCGTGCTCATTTATGGTGATGATGCCATCAACCACCGTATCCATGATTCCTTGCAATTGAAAATCACGGTTGATCAGAGCCTCCGCCGCACGTTTGCGTTCCGATGTATCACGTGCCACCAACATTACCGTCTTCAAACCACGATCCGAAAATGGCAACGCCGACAGTTCTGCATCCATCGCCTCACCATTCACGCGAATTAATCGAAGCGGCATCCATTTTTCATCAATCAGGTGCTCAACTTCATCACGCACCAGGGATCGGAAATCAGGATGGACAAAATCTTCAAATGACTTGCCAATGAACCAGTTGGGATCATCACCATCCAACATTTCGGCACCCGCTGCATTCATCAAAGTGATCTTACCCTCTGTCACCACACAGGTCAGATCAGGTGCCATTTCCACCAATTTGCGATAACGGGTTTCCGCATCCAAAAGGCTGGCTTCCATATCTTTGATATGGGTAATGTCGGTGTGCAAACTCAAAACTTGACCATCACGGGTGCGCTGTTCGTGTATGCGCCACCACCGGCCACCACGATAAATTTCTTGATGTGACGGTTTGGGGTTGAGACGCTCTGCCAGTTTGTCCTTGACCCATTCGCCAACGCGCCCCTGGGCTTCTTTGATATTTAGCCGATCTGCCGCTTCGGTGAGGATGTCTTCCAAGGTGGCTCCAGGAATGATGACATCGTCCAAAGCCGGATAAAGCTTGGCATAGCCTTCACTGGCAGCGGTGAGATTGCCCGCCTGATCATAAATCACAAACGCTGCGTCCACGTTGTCGGCATCCGCAGCAAAGCGCATGCTCGCATCCGCGGAGGCCTCTGCCAATTTCGGGTGTTCAGCGACTTTGCGCGCCTGATGATATTGGCGCTGGGTTTGCAGTTGTGGGGTTATATTGTGCGCCGCACCGCGATAGCCGCGAAACATGTTGTTGTCGCTGTAATAGGGAATCCCCGACAAAGTAAAGTGCAAGACTTGACCCTTGGCATCCTTGAGCGAGCATGCAATATCGCGAAAGGGTTCGCGGTTTTCCAAATTGAACAAGACCGGCGTATCAGCCCCACCTGCGGCATCATCCGACAACACAACCTGCAACAGCGATCGACCAATTAGATCTTCAGGACCATGCCCCGTTGTTTCCTGAAATCGATCAGAAATAAATGACATTTCTAGAATTTCATTGGTTTCCCAGATCCAATCCCCCACCGTAGACACAATATCATGTAGACGTTGTTCCGGGCTGTCTGGACGCGGCGGCATGTTGATGCGTTTGCTCACAGCACCTTGATTAACGGCAATAACGGGGGATTTTCTGCTGGCCATCTATACCCCTGTTGGGAAAAAACACACTGCGCGGGTGATTATTGCATAAAACACTAATATGAATTGTCACCAGTTGTATCAGGGAAAAACCCATCCAATCAACCAATCAAAAAACATTGTGCAATCAAAGACATCTTATTGTGTTTGCGGTGCCAAAAGTTGGGTGATGTATTTGACGATTTCCGGGTCGTCCCATTCCAGCACCCCCATAACACGTCCCGCAATTTCTCCGTTTGCGCCAAGCAATACCGTCGTGGGTAGTCCCTCAACCCCAATTTTGCGTGAAAGTTGGCTTCTTTCATCATAATAGATATCTAAGTTATTGAGGTTATTAGCTTCATAGAACGGCTTGATCTTTTTCAAGGGCTTACGATCAGCAGAAATCGCCATGACCTCAACACCCGTGCCTTCCAAAATTTTGGCCAAGCGGTTCAGTTCAGGCATTTCACGCACGCATGGGGCACACCATGTGGCCCAAAAATTCATCACCACACCACGCCCTTTCAGACTTTTCAGCGTGATTTCTTCTTGGGCTGCGTTGAAAAAGGGCGTATCAAACGCACCGTCTTTGGTGACAGCAGGACGCATCTTATGAGCCAGCTCTTGAGGAATTTCCAATTCTTGGGCCTCAACGCTTGCAACGCGCCCGGATATCATCACAATGGCGCACAGGCCAATCACGCAAAAGCGTAGCAACGCTAGGGCTTTGGTGGGGTATACGGCTTTATTCGACTGACTTTTCATACGGTCCATTTTGGGTCCAGATACACTTGAGTATGCAATGAGCGACAACAACAACGATTCTAACACCACCAGCACCATTTGGGGCGCACGTTTTAGCGATGGTCCGTCGGCTGTGATGGAAGAGATTAACGCCTCCATCGGCTTCGATAAACGCTTGTATGCACAAGACATTCGCGGATCGCGTGCCCACGCCCAAATGCTGGTTGCTCAGGGCATCTTAACCGAAGCAGACGGTAAATCCATCCTTCAAGGTTTAGATGAGGTTGAGGGCGAAATTGTGGCGGGTACGTTTGAGTTTTCCCGCACTTTGGAAGACATCCACATGAACGTGGAAAACCGCCTCCGGGAAAAAATTGGCGATGCCGCTGGGCGTTTGCACACGGCACGCTCTCGCAATGACCAAGTCGCAACCGACCTGAAATTGTGGGTACGCGATGCTTTGGACGGCCTTGATGACGCCTTGAAAGATTTACAAGCAGCCCTCATTGAGCGCGCCGAAGAACACGCTGCCACGGTGATGCCGGGCTTCACCCACTTGCAAGCCGCACAGCCTGTAACCTTGGGTCACCATCTGCTGGCTTACACCGAAATGTTGGGCCGGGATCGCTCTCGCGTGCGCGATTGTCGGGCGCGGATGAACGAAAGCCCGTTGGGATCGGCGGCTTTGGCGGGCACCTCTTTCCCCATTGATCGCGACATGACGGCGAAGGCTTTGGGCTTTGATCAGCCAACACAGAACTCACTGGATTCCGTTTCGGATCGTGACTTTGCCCTGGAATACTTAAGCTTGCTGTCCATTCTCAGCGTGCACTTGTCGCGCATGGCCGAAGAAATGGTGATTTGGGCCTCACAACAGTTTGCCTTTATTCGCATTTCTGATGACTTTTCCTCGGGCAGTTCGATCATGCCGCAAAAACGCAACCCCGATGCATCCGAGCTGGTACGTGGCAAAGCAGGCCGTGTGTTCGGTGCTTTGATGGGCATGCTCACGGTGATGAAAGGTTTGCCATTGACGTACGGTAAGGACATGCAAGAAGACAAAGAACCTGTGTTCGATGCTTCCGATACCGCAGAACTGTGCGTTGCCGCCATGGCCGGTATGTACAAATCCGCCACCTTTAACGTCGACAACATGAAACGTGATGCCGGCAAAGGCTTCACCACCGCCACTGATTTGGCAGACTGGTGTGTCCGCGTGTTGAACCTGCCGTTCCGCGATGCCCACCACGTCACCGGTGCCGTTGTGAAATTGGCCGAGGACAAAAACTGTGAACTGGAAGATTTGAGCCTTGAAGAATTTCAAAGCATCAACCCCGGCATCACGGATGAGATTTATTCGGTGTTGGGTGTCGATAATTCGGTATCCAGTCGCACCTCTTTGGGCGGCACATCACCACAAAACGTCTTGGCCCAAGTGGCCAATGCGCGCGAAAGGTTTTTGGCATGACCCGTTTTCTGATTGTTGCCGTTGCACTCTTGGTGATTGCAGGTTCGATGACCGCTTGCGGGCGTAAGGGCGATCCGGAGTTCCCGGAAGGTTCTTCATACCCACGTGATTATCCCAGCAAATAAGACTTAAAGAAACCCTACGCTATGGACCACTTTACTTACAAAAATGGGCACCTGTTTGCCGAAGACGTCGCACTATCCGAAATTGCTGAAAATGTCGGCACGCCGTTTTATGCCTATTCCACTGCAACGCTCACCCGGCACTACAATGTCTTTGCCGATGCTTTAAACGAGCTGAACGCGCTGATCTGTTTTGCAGTCAAGGCCAACTCCAACCAAGCCGTCATCAAGACCTTAGCAAACTTGGGTGCTGGTGCGGATGTGGTCTCAGGCGGTGAGCTGATGCGTGCGCTCAAAGCTGGTATCCCCGCCCACAAAATTGTCTTTTCTGGTGTCGGCAAAACCGATGATGAAATCCAATTGGCGTTGAGCTCTGGGATTAAGCAAATCAACGTGGAATCCGAACCCGAACTGGATCGCATCAATTTGGTGGCAACCGATATGGGCACCGTTGCCAATGTGACCTTGCGCGTTAACCCCGACGTGGATGCCAAAACCCACGAGAAAATTTCTACGGGCAAGCTTGAAAATAAATTTGGCATTGAATGGACCCGCGTGGGCGATGTCTATCAACGCGCCACCGATATGGCAGGTGTGAACATTCGCGGTTTGTCCATGCACATCGGATCACAACTGTTGGATCTTCAACCATTTCATGATGCTTACACCCGCGCCGCAGACATGGTCGCAGAACTGCGCAATGCGGGCCTCAGTGTTGAGGTCCTCGACATTGGTGGTGGGCTTGGCATCCCTTACTTCGAAGATAACGAAACCGAAGCCCCAACACCTGAGGCCTACGCCCAAGTGGTGCGCGAGACCCTCAGTGATGTGGGTGTGGAACTGGTGCTTGAACCGGGGCGCATGATCGCAGGCAACTCCGGCATTTTGGTCAGCCGCGTGATTTATGTGAAGGAAGGTTCCACCCGGACGTTCTTAATCGCTGATGCTGGTATGAACGATTTGATCCGCCCCACGCTGTACAGTGCTTTTCACAAAATTATACCAGAAAAAGAACCTGCCCAAGACGCTGAATTGATCGACGTTGATGTGGTTGGCCCCATTTGCGAAACCGGTGACACCTTTGCCAAAGGCCGCAAAATGGCAAAAGTTGAAGCTGGTGATTTGTTGGTGATGCGCACAGCCGGCGCTTATGGCGCAGTGCAATCCAACACCTACAACACCCGCGCCTTAATCCCTGAAGTGATGGTCAATGGCGACAAGTATGTCATTGTGCGTGAACGCGTTTGTATTGATGACATCATTGCCTTGGACCGTGTTCCAGACTGGCTTGATGGTTGATGTTTTTTTAAATACTAAAACAAAGGGGCGCTCCTAAACGAAGCGCCCCATTTTGTTGGTTTGAAATGAATCAACCGCGAATGGTATTAAGGAAATTTCCCACCTCGGTATTGAGCAAATCAGACTGACGTCCCAACTCTGCTGATGCATCCAAAATTTGCGTTGCCGAGCTACCGGTTTCAGAAGCCGCCAGAGTCACTTGCGAAATGTTGGAAGACACCTCTTGTGTACCACTTGATGCTTGCTCGACATTGCGGGCAATTTCTGACGTCGCGGCACCTTGCTCTTCTACCGCCGCAGCGATCGCGGAACTGATCTCATTGATCTGCGTGATAATACCGCCAATTGATCCAATAGCAGAAACAGCATCCTGAGTTGCACCTTGGATGCCCCCGATTTGACTGGAGATTTCCTCTGTTGCTTTCGCTGTTTGATTGGCTAAGTTTTTGACTTCCGACGCCACAACGGCAAAACCTTTACCCGCATCACCCGCACGGGCCGCCTCAATGGTGGCATTCAATGCCAATAAGTTGGTTTGGTCGGCAATATCGGTGATCAAGGCAACGACCTCACCAATCTTACTCGCAGCATGAGCAAGACCCTGAACCTTTTGATTGGCCCCATCCACTTCAGACACGGCCGTACCTGCAATCTGTGTTGATTGCGACACTTGGCGCGAGATCTCGGAAATAGAGCTCGACAATTCTTCTGCTGCCGAAGCCACGGTTTGAACATTGGCAGAAGCTTGTTCCGCCGCCGCAGCTACATTGGTGGCTTGAGAACTGGTTTGGTCTGCTGTGCTGGAAACCGACCGGGCCGAGCCTTGCATTTCTGCCGCTGCTGCTGACACTGTTTCAACCACTGCGCCAACACTGGATTCGAACTGCTGAGCCATTCGCATACGTTCTTCGCGTCGGTCTTCCGATTGACGTTTTTGGTCTTCTAACTGCTGATGCTCGCGTTTCTCAGCTTCGGCTAACGTCTGTTTGGTTTGATTTAACGCAACGGCCACCGCGCCAAACTCATCCATACGCGAACTGTCTAAGTTTGACGGTGCATCATAATGACGTTCGGAAATTTGCTCGATATCAGCAAGCAAACCCTCAATAGAGCCTTTAATCAAGGTATACAAATACGCTGCAGCCACCAAACCAATCAAAATCCCAATACCTGTCAAAATCATATTGAGGCTTTCAACGCCTTCGATACTGGACTGAACTTCATGAATAGATGTCTGCAACTCCTCAAGGCGTTCACCCGTGGCTTCTTCAACCTGCCCCAAAAGAGCTTCCATGTTTTCACCCATGGCACCGGCCACACCGTCGAACTCACCCATCATCACGTTGCCAGCTTCGGGACCTTCGGCAACGTAGGTTTGTCCCATTTTGACGCCAATCTCGTAAAATGGACCGAAGGCTTTTTCCGTTTCATCAAGTGCAACAACAATTTCTTCCAGCCCCATGGCGGTTGCCATTTCACGAGCCGTCGCGACATCTTCATGGAATTTTTTGGCATAGTTTTCCGCTTCACCAAAGCCATCATCAAAGCCCGGAAGGCCCCGGGTTGCGGAAACATCTGTAATCCATTGCTGTACCTGAACCACATCCAGCTGGATTTCTTTCATCAAAATTGCCATAGGGATTGATAGATCAGCAACCGAGCTGGCACTGTCTTCTGTCGTTTCCAATTTTGGCAATTGAGCACTGAGGCTAACCAGTGTGATTGCTGCTGTGCCAGTAAACACCAACAATATAACGGCCAAAACAGCAACAAGACGGGCTTTAATAGACATGGATGTTCCCCCCGAACAAAGACTTTCAGGCCATTATAGCACCACATAAAATTGTGATGGACAAACAGATTCGTGACGAGAGGCGACTGGTGAGCGATTATAGCCCGCGTAAATATTGAGGCCGCAGGACGTCTGTGTTGTTTTGTGCAGCCCGGACTTGGGCCAATAAGCCTTCGCTGTCACGCGGAAGATTACCAGCCAAAGCCAAAGCATTGGAGGCATGGTTGGAACGGAAAATCACACCGCGTGTGGGCTCCAACAGTTCAAGCAGGTATTCCAACTCTTGTAGGATGCCAACGTCGTCTTGCCACTCGAATTCAGTGCCGTCAACTTTGGCAAAGGCTTCACGAAATCGTGGTTCTTGGCCGCTTTCCAAATCCAACTGCAATGTTGACAGAAACTTCGGCGCAATATCGTTAATCAACGCCGCCGTCCCTTCAATGTGTTCGCGCCACAGTGCCTTTCCACCCAGCCCCAAGATCACCGTGGCGGAAATTTTTATGCCTGCTTCATCAGCAGCCAGCATGGCGTTTTTCATCAACTTGGACGATCCCTTGCGGATTCGCTTCAACATGCTGTCGGCACCCGACTCGATGCCCAAATAGACCATAGATAGGCGCTTTTCACGCAATCGACGTAATTCATCCACAGATTTTTTGGTTAAATTCTGCGGTGTGGCATAGCACGTGACCCGCTGCAAGTCGGGAAAAGACGCAATCAACTTATCAAGAATTTGTTCCAAATCATCACTCGGTGCGGCCAAAGCATCACCATCTGCCAAGAACACCCGTGTGGCATCCGGCCAATCCTTTGCAGCATCTTCGATATCGGCAAAAATGTCGGAAAGCGGACGAGTCGCATAATCCTTGATCTTGTACATGGAGCAAAACGTGCAGGCATTGAAGCTGCATCCCAACGTCGCTTGGATGATCAGGTTCGGGCCTTCGGAAGGTGGGCGCCACAGTGGCATGTCATATACAATCATATGTGCAATGTAGTGCTAAGGGCATCAAATTTCCACATCGGCTTTTCCTTGAAATTCAGCCTCTTACATCCGATACTTCTGGGAGCATGAATGTGAAACCGATGACCAGTTCTGAAAAACCAAAGACTCCAGCCAATACATCTGAAACCGATGGTGCTGGGGACAGTCCTGCCAACACCCGCACCGGGGAAGCCCGGCGCCATTACGATATGGCGCTGGAACATCATCGTGCGGGTCGATTGGACGTGGCCATTAAGGAATATGCTCAAGCCTTACGGTTCCAGCCAAACTCTGCCGACACCTACAACAATCTAGGCGTTGCCCTGCGCAGTGCCGGTCGCCCAGAAGCCGCCGTGGCGTGTTATCGCCGATCCCTGGCTTTGCGCAATGCAGCTGCCGGTGTGTACACCAATTTAGGTAATGCTTTGCGTGATTTAGGCGACACCGCCAAAGCCGTTGAGGCCCACCGCCGGGCCGTCAAACACGGCCCCAAATCCCCCAAGGCGCTCTATAATGCAGGCTTGGCTTTTCGCGAAGGTGGGCACACCAAGGTGGCGTTGGAACACTTTGCCCGTGCCATTAAGTTGGAACCCACTTACGCCCAATGTCGGGTCGAACATGCGCTGACGCTGTTGCAAATGGGTGAATGGCAACGTGGCTTCAAAGAACTGGAAATTCGGTTTGCCATCAATGGCCGCGACCCGCGCCGCAAAGACATTGAAACCTGGAATGGCTCTGCACTCAAAGGCCGGACCATCTTAATCAATTACGAAGGCGACGAAGGCACCGCCATTCAATTTTCCCGTTTTGCCGCCGTACTCAAACGCGGTGGAGCCAAAGTGGTGATGGAATGCCCCCCACATATGGCACATTTGTTGTCGGCCTCACCGGATATTGAAGAAACCATTGCTTTGGGGGCGCCTGCCACCAATATTGATGTACAGGTACCATTGTTAAGCCTTCCTGCACGTTTGGGCACCACCATCGACACGATTCCCGAAGAAGTCCCCTACCTGAACGTCCCCAAAGTGGGCGTCAGCACCTTGGACATTCATCCCGAAACCCGTTTGGCCATCGGCATGGCCTGGTCCGGCAACTGGCAAGGTCGCGCCACCAAAGGTCCCAAACATCATGGCGACATGGTTCTGGATGACATGGCCGAACTGATCGGTATTCCAGAAATCCAGATTTTTTCATTAGAACGCGGCGCCGGGGCTGGAGACATTGCCCGTCTGGGCCTTCAGCCGCTTATTGATCAAGCCGGACAATCCGTAATGGATACAGGAGACATGGCTGCCGCAATCAATCAATTGGATTTGGTGATTTGCACCGATAGCGTGGCGGCCCATGTTGCTGGGGCCTTGGGCAAACCCGTTTGGATGATTTTAGATAGCGGTGCTAATTGGTCTTGGCTTTTAGAACATGAACACAGCCCCTGGTACCCCAGCATGCGTATCTTCCGTTCGCAACCTGATGAACCATGGTCGACAACCATCAGCCAAGTTCGTAAAGAGTTGATGGCGGTCCTTAAAGGCGGCTAAATAGTACCAATAGCGTGAATATTTTTGTTCGTTTGGAACACAATCGCATGAGCGAAAAACCCGAAAACGTTGAAGAAACACTTGGCAGCGAACAATCTGTCGCCACACAGCCAGGCCCGAAAAAGCCCGGCCTGTTTGCACGCCTGTTTGGAAATGTGGCTTCGGATACAGATTTGGAAATTATCATTGCGCCTTTTTGGGACGCCAATGGTGCAGATCATGGCAAGACCCTGGGCGCTGTATTTTCGGGGCGCGACGGCATTCACATCAACACAATCCGCGAAACGCCGGTCCTGACCGCCGAAGTTGACCGCGCCGACAATCTACCCTTGGCCTGCACCCAAGCCATGAACTGGCTGGGTCAAGAAAATGCCGATTTGGTGTTGTGGGGCGATGTTCCCGCGCTAGGCAATGTGATGTTTATCTACTTTGCCGCCGCCCCGCCCCAAGACGAGGATCCAGCGGGCACCATATCACCATTCCAGGCATTAATCCTGCCCATTGGCTTTGACCCTGAAACCTTAGGCGCTTTGGTTTTGGCTGGAGCATTAGCAGCAATCAATCCCAGCACTGAAAAAAAACGCCAAACTCGGCAAAATCTGGTGGCACATGCGCTTGAAAAAGCTGCGGAAGCGATGGAGAACATTCCCGTCGATATGACACCGCGTGAACAAGCTTCCCTACAAGCCATGTTTGCCAATGCCTTGGCAGCATTCGGTCACTTGTTTCCTGGCACTGAAGTTTATCAACGTGCCAGCCAAGCGTATGAAAAAGCCATTAAGGGGTTGCTACGCAGCGAAAGCCCCACCAACTGGGCCTATTTGCAACGCAACCTGGGCACCGTGTTGCAAGCCCTGGGTGAACGTACCGACGACATCGACATCCTGTCTCATGCCGAAACTGCCTACAACGCAGCCTTAGAAGTCTTCACCTTTGAATCCACACCATTTCCTTGGGCCACCACCCAAAATCGTTTGGGGGAAGTGCTTTATCGCATTGATATTAAAACAGGTGCCACGGCGAACTTGAAAAAAGCCTTGGGCAATTATCAGGCAGCTCTGAAAGTCTTGAACAAACGCTCAACTCCGATGCTATGGAGCGAAACCCTCAACAACTTCGCCCAATCGGCACAAGTTTTGGGACGTGAAATGGACAATGGAGACATGGTTGAACGTGCCATCGCAGCCTGTAAAAAGGCCCTGGGCGTACGCAAACCGAGTGAACAACCAACACTTTGGGCCGCAACACAAAACAATATGGGCAGTGCTCTGTTTTTGTTGGGACGTATGACCAACGAAGACGACCACTACAAAAATGCGCTAAAGTCATTTATGGAAGCACGTGAAACTTATGCCAGATTAGGCTTAACAAAAATGGTGGAAATCACCGAAAAGAACATTGCCCATGCCCAAGACCGTCTCCCTGAAGGGGGCAAGGTCAACGGTAGCGAACCAGCCATGTGGTGGCAGGAAGAAGATGACGATACCTAAGGCTGTATAGGCCTGAGGATGAGACTATATGGATTACGACCATTGGGACCATGACACACAACACAGCAAGGCCTAACCGTTTATGGACGACCATTGCCGTATATTGCGTGCCTATCATTTTGTGGGCAGGGTTGGTGTTGTGGTCGTATGTGTGGAATCTAAATGGCCTCAAAGCCAACTCACACAATTTGGCGTTGGAAAAAGGCCGCATGGTCTTTTCTGTGATTGAAGCCACACGCATGTGGAATGCATCACATGGGGGGCTCTACGCTCCGACCTCCGATATGTCGCCCTCCAATCCTTATCTGATTGCAAAAGAAAAAGATATTGTATCCCCGTCAGGACAACCATTAACCCTGATTAACCCGGCCTATATGACCCGACAATTGGCCGCGATTATGTCGCTGGGTGACATTAACATTCACCTCACCAGTCTGAAGCCAATCAATCCGAACAATATGCCAACAGATTGGGAACGCAATTCCCTGATGTCATTTGAAAACGGGGTCAAAGAAAACCTGGACATCTTACCCAGCGGCAAAGAACAGATTTATGCTTACATGGCGCCTTTATCTGTGAAAGAGCCATGTATGAAATGTCATGCTGTGCAAGGCTACAAAGTGGGTGATGTCCGCGGCGGTATTCGCGTTTCATTTCCCGTGACGGCACTGAGCTTGGCAGAAGAAAACGCCGTTAAAAAACTTAAAAATGTGCACCTTATCGTCTTTGTTTTGATCACAATACTCAGCTCCTCTGCCATTGCCTGGGCCCGCTATCTGATTGCCAACCTGCGCCGTGAACGCAACAGTCGGGACGACGTCATCGCTGAACGGACCCAAGCCTTACAGTACGAAGTGGGCGTTAAAAACCGCTTATTTTCCATTATCTCTCACGATCTCAAAAGCCCTTTCAATTCGCTTTTGGGCATGACCCATATGATGAGCAATATGGGCGATCAATTGAACAAAAAGAAAATGGCTGAATATGCCAAGGACATCCATGAAACCGGGGAACATATATTTGAACTGGTCCAAAACCTATTGGAATGGGCAAGGCTACAAATGGATGGTGCCACCATTGTCCCTGAAAAGGTTGCGCTGAATAATGTCCTCCAAAACAGCGTTGATGTTTTGCTCCCCCTGGCCAAAGACAAAAATATCCAAATCAAAAATCAGACCTGTAACTGTCAGGTGACTGTTGACAAAGAAATGATCATGGCCGTGGTGCGCAATATACTTGCCAATGCCATCAAATTTACACCTTCAGGCGGAAAAATTACGCTTCATGCACAATCACTTGAAGGGGATGCGACCGCCCAAATAACCATAGAAGACACTGGCGTTGGCATTCCCCAACACATCATCGACAATATTTTTTCGATTGATCAGAAAACAACAACATTGGGAACCGATGGCGAAGCTGGTACAGGATTGGGGTTACCGCTCTGTCGGGACATGCTGGATCGAAATGGGGGCAAGATATGGGTAGAAAGTGCCGTTGGTTTCGGTTCGAAGTTTCACTTCACCTTACCCCTTGCCGACAAACCAACGTGCAATACAGGCAATGAAATTTAAGCAAATCGGCTTTTCATAGCACTGCCCAACGTTGCAAAACCATACAATGTCAGTGTTGCAATTAACTGCCACATCAACAGCATGGCGGTGGCATCTGGTGGGTGGAACAAGCGCAAACCAACCGCACCTAGGGCCGATGCAGCTAAGACGGCAAGGCCCACCGTCACAGTCGGCGACGCCAGCATTCCGCGCTTGAGCAAAATCACCATAACGAGCGCTGGCGCCGCCCCCGTGGCCACCACTGAGGGATAGCAGGTCCAATGCGGAGCAAAACTAAATTGTTCAGGACCGATTTGTTGAAATAACGCAAAGCAGCTTTCACCGATCATAAGCAACCAAGCTGTAAATGGTAAAATAGGCAGCATCCAAGCCTTCGTCGAACGACCAGGCTGAACACCGCAAAGGGCTGCGTATCCAGCCGTCAATGCCGTCATTAAAATTGCTGCCAGCTCAAGTAGGCTTCGCGTTTCAGTAAGACGTTCTGCTGCCAAAGCAAAGGATTGGCGCTCAACAAATACTAAACTAAAGGATTGCTGCTCGACCAATGCCCCTAAGAGCAGTGACACCGGGAACGCCAAAAGCACCCATTTTGCCAAACGCTTGGCGGGATGGGCCAAACGTTGCACGGGGGGCAAATCCTCAGAAAGGGATGCAATCAGATCATTGGTTGAGATATTCATCTTACAGCTCCGCCTTAGGGACCATCTCGGCACGCAGGCTCTTTAGAGCCCTATGCATGGCAACTTTTAATGCTGCCACAGACATGCCGCTGGCCTCGGACGCTTCTTTTAGGCTCATTTCGCGCAACTTCAACAGCTCGACCGCAGTCCGTTGACCGGCGGGTAAGGTGTCTAGGGCACGGTTTAAATCGTCACCCAGCGCGAACACCAAGTCGTCCTCTGGTGACATATTCGTTTCATCTGCCAAAAAGGTTTCAGGATATTCGTCCACCAGCGTTTCGCGTTCCCCTTGGCGATAAATTTTGCGCAGCGCATCAATCGTACGGCGCTGGGTAATGGTCGAAAGCCACGGGCGAAATGGCAGACTGGGATCATAGGTGTGACGATTTTTGTGCACCGACATGAGAACTTCTTGAACAATATCTTCGGTCTTGTCGGGATCGGCAATGCGTTTGGAAACAATCGCGCGCACCAGTGGCAAAACAGCCATCAGAAGATTCTGATAGGCCGCCCCATCGCCCTCTTGAGCTTGAAACATCCACTCAGACCATTGGCGGTCTTGTTGGGCGCGCTCAGTTTCGTTAATCATTTTTGCGATGCACACTTTCTTATTGAATTGCGCTTTTGGACGTCCACTTAAAAAAACAGTGTAACCCAATCTGGTGCCCCAACGAAATAGTGAGGGTCGGCACACAAAACCAATTGCCGATTTACCCCCGATATCGGGAACCATAACGAGTTTATAATACTTTGGAGGAAACTATGTCTGTTAAATCTATGAGCAAAGCCCCGATTCTCGCCGCCGCAGTTGCTGTTGCCCTGTCCGCAGGCGCTATGCACGAAGCCAGCGCTGCCGAAATGGAAAAATGTTACGGCGTTGCTAAAGCTGGCCACAACGATTGCCAAACCGCAACATCATCTTGTGCTGGTACATCCAAAATGGATCACCAAAAAGATGCGTTCATTGCTGTTCCAAAAGGCACCTGTGCAAAAATTGCCGGTAGCACCGACAAACCTATGTAAGACAGCCCTTTTAGGAAAGGACGCGCATCATGGACCAACAGGCCCAAACCGCGCATCGTCTTGAAAGCCCGATCCCCGCACGTGCCGGGATCGGGCTCAAGGCCCAACATTACCAAGAAATCCTGGAAACCCAGCCCGACATCGGTTGGCTGGAAGTGCACAGTGAAAACTACATGTGCCAAGGCGGCCCAACCCACAATTGGCTGATGGCCATGCGCGAACGCTTCCCCATTTCCATGCATGGTGTTGGTTTGTCACTGGGCTCTGCCGGACCATTGGACAAAAACCATCTTGGGCGCCTGCGTACTCTTGAACAAAGCCTGGAGCCCGGTGCGGTGTCCGAACATTTGTCGTGGAGCATTGCTGATGGTGTCTACCTCAACGATTTGATCGCACTGCCCTATACCGAAGAAAGTTTAGATATTTTCTGTGACCACGTGGTGCAGATGCAAGATACGCTGAAACGCCGGGTTTTGATCGAAAACCCATCATCGTACTTGCGCTACGAACATTCCGTTATTCCAGAACCTGAGTTTTTATTGGCGGTGGCGGAGCGCACCGATTGCCGCATTTTACTGGACGTCAATAACGTCTATGTCAGCGCCAAGAACCACGGCTTTGACCCTATTGATTATATCAACCAAATCCCTGGTGAGTTGGTGAAAGAAATTCATATGGCCGGACACAGCAAAACCGTGATTGGTGGGCGCACCATTCGCGTTGATGATCACGGCTCCCCCATTTGCGATGCGGTATGGGATCTTTACAACCACACCATCGCATTGATGGGACCAAAACCAACCCTAATCGAATGGGACAGTAACATTCCTGAATTGGGTGTATTGCTAGGCGAGGCCGCCAAAGCTGATCGCGTCTTAGACCAACACCGCCACACCGATGTGACCAAACCGGAGCCACAACATGCCCACGCTCGCTGAATTGCAAAGCGCCATGCGCGCGGTTTCCTTAGGCGGCGATGCCGCACCGTTGGCAGGCGTCATCATCGGCGATGGATTCAGCACACAAGAACGCCTGTCCATTCACCGCAACAACACCACCATATTGCTGGGTGAAAGCTTAGGCGCGACCTTTCGCATTGTTAAAGCCCTCGTAGGGGATGAGTTCTTTGCCAACCTGACCCGCCAATACATCCGCACCAATCCTCCCACCGCGCCGTGTTTGTTTGAATACGGAGCCAACTTTCCTGAATTCTTGGGCCACACCCCATCTCTTGCCGAACTGCCCTACATTGAAGACGTCGCGCGGTTGGAGTGGCTGTGGAATGAATCGTTTCATGCCCCTGCTGCCCCGGTGATGACCACCGCTGATTTGGGCGCTATTGGCGCCGATGATCTTAATGCATTGGTCTTAAATCCCCACCCCAGTCTGCGCCTGATCACAAGCCCTTATCCTTTGAAACAAATTTGGGATCTACATCAATGTGATGCCGACCCGGAGGCCTTGGTCAATTTGGATGATGGTGAAAATCATCTGGTTTTGGTGCGATCCCAGCTTGATGTGCAAATTATCGAACTTGGTGCTGGTGGCTTCACGTTGGCTTCGTGCCTCGCAGATGGAGCATGTCTTGAAGATGCTTTTGGAGCTGTCGAAGGTATCGGTGATGCCAACGAAGCCCCCAACGCCTTAGGTCTTTTAATTGCCGCTGGTGCATTCCAGCGCTGAATACATTTAATTTTTATGGAGAGCCCAATGTCTTCTCTACTTGATCTTTATTCACAAGCCACAGATCGTCTCAAAGCCGTACCGGATAACCTGATTCTCTTGATGGCCCGGGTCGGCATGGGTGCTTTTTTTGTCCGTGCCGGTCAAACCAAAGTGGATGGGGATTTCAACATCACCGACACCACCTTGTACCTGTTTCGCGAAGAATACAAAGTCCCCGTCATCCCCCCCGAAATCGCTGCCATGATGGCCACCACCGCAGAACATGTTCTGGGTACTTTATTGGTAATTGGGCTCGCCACACGCCTGTCTGCATTGGGCCTGTTGGGCATGACCATGGTGATCCAGATCTTTGTTTATCCAGGTAGCTGGCCTGACCATTTACTGTGGTCTGCAGTCCTTATTTTCATCATCGCGCGCGGACACGGCTGGCTGGCTGCCGATCAGCTGGTGTGTAAATTCATCAACCGATCTGCACCAGACAAATAAACTTATCCCAGTTTGAAATGGATGGCGTGATCCGGTGGGCTCACGCCATCTGTATTTCGGGGGTCGGACACAGGCGCACCAACACTGGTCGTCACAGGCAAGACCCCTGCCCATATCGCCAACCTATAATCTTCCTCATCATCCACGGGGCCACCACTGCGGATTTTGGCCGATGCTTCTTCAATAGGCATGGATACAACAGCCGTGGCTTTAAGTTCCTGATCCGTCATGGGCCGCAAAATCGCGTTACGTCCGGGATAAAGCACATCAATGAGATTACCGAGTTTTTCTTTTTTCACATCGGCATCTTCAATCACACGTGGGCGCCCAAAAATCATAGCTGAGCGGTAGTTGACCGAGTGATGCATGGCAGAGCGTGCCAACACCATCCCATCCAAAATCGACACCGTTAAACAGACATCTTGCTCCGACACAGCACGTATGCCACGACCAGCCGAAGACGCATGCCAGTACACATGGTTACCTTCGCGCCATTGAACGGACGGCATCGCAATGGGGCTGCCCTCAATGACATAGGCGATATGGCACAGCGGTTGTGCATCTAAAATGGCATTCACAGTTTGACGGTCAAAAGCCCCACGTTTATGGGCGCGTCTTAGCCGTGTGCGTTCAGTTTTTTGCAATATCTCGTTCATATCAATCATCCTTTTTCGCCAAGCCTTAACGTTGACAATTGATTTTTAGCGCAACATTGGCATACTCAAAATATCCACTTAGATTCAATCATAGCAGTCCAATTTAATGGTCCATGCCCCCATCCTATCTCTTGACCTCGACCCGCAGTCAGCGACGCCTCTGTTCGCACAGATTTATGAAGCCCTGCGGCGGCGAATTATCTCTGGTGAACAGGCCGCCAATAGTCGCTTACCTGCCACGCGTCGGTTGGCCGAAGAACTGGCCGTATCCCGCGCCACAGTGGTGGCCGCTTATGACCAGTTGGAAGCCGAAGGTTTCGTCGAAGGCCGCACAGGATCGGGCATTTATGTCAGCGCCATCGGTTCCGTAGAATTGCCCAGCCAACCTGTTGTCACCCAGTTTGAGCATGACTTTGCACCGACGACTTTACAGCCCTTGCAGCCGGGCCGACCGGATATGGACCTGTTTCCCCATCGGGCCTGGGCCAAATGCTTTGCCAAGGTGGCACGCACAGAACCGGAAGCCTTAACCCAATTCATGGATGCCTTTGGTGACCCTGAACTGCGCAACGCCATTGGCGCATATTTAAGCGAGTGGCGCGGTTTTGCCGTTTCACCGGAACGCATTGTCATCACTGCAGGTACGGCCGATGCGGTGGAGCTGTGCGTGCGCACCATCACCGCACGCGGGGGCGCCATCGCCATGGAAGACCCTGGCTATCAGCCACTTCGTTCCCTGGTACAAAGTTTAGGCCTACAACCCAGCTGGATGAGCCAGGACAGTGAAGGGGCACAAACACCCCCCAATGCCCCGTTTGCCCCACCCATTACGTTATTAACGCCATCCTCAAACTTTCCCTTAGGCGGGGCCATGAGCACAGCACGAAGGGTGCAGTTTCTCACCTGGGCCCGCAACAACGGTACGTGGTTGATTGAAGATGATTACGACAGCGAATTTCGCTATGCCGGCCGGCCAATTCCGGCCATGGCAGGATTGGACCAATATGGCCGTACATTTTACATCGGTAGCTTTTCTAAAATTTTTTCCGAAACTCTGCGTTTGGGGTTCTTGGTGGTGCCCGAATTTTTTGTCGGAGCCGTGCGTGAAAATTTACGCAGCTATGGCGCCAAAGCCAGTTTGAGTGCTCAACGGCCCCTGTCGATTTTTATGCAAAATGGTGATTTCCACCGCCACATCCGAAAAATGCGCCGAATATATGGGGAACGTAGGCAGATCCTCTTGGACCTTTTAAAAACACATTTGAACAACTTTGGATCATGGACGGACCATCATGCCGGGATGCAGATCGTCCTAAATTTGCCCGAAAATGTGGATGATGTTGCTGTTTCTAGCCAAGCCGCCCGTGAAAACGTCATCTGCCCACCATTGTCGACATATTACGCACAACCCCAAAATCGGTCTGGTTTATTGGTTGGGTTTTGCGGTTTCAAACCCGACGACATGCAACGCTCAGCATTGATTTTAAAGGAAATATTGGAAAATCATACTTGATAAAGTTCACATCAAACAAAAAACCCCGGAGCTCTAAACCGCGATGCAGTTGATCTCCGGGGTTTTATTTGGCGCACCCTGAGCGATTCGAACGCCCGACCTTCTGATTCGTAGTCAGATGCTCTATCCAGCTGAGCTAAGGGTGCATATGTTGCCCCGCACCATTCGGTGGAAGCGGGCGGAAACTAACTCAGTGCAGAGCGGTTGGCAAGAGGAAGATGACGCTTTTTTTTCCAATCTTGTGATCAATTCCATTTTTCTTTACTACAACAAACCATAGGCCTTGATAGCATTTATGAAAATCGGCCCTTGCCGCCGCTTTTGGCATTGGTTAAGATCGCTGCAAAAATCGCTGTGAGGCAAGTGGATATCATTTATTTTGAATGATTTCAGTCTCACTCCTGGGGGAAACCTTTTCACAATGTTTAGGTTCCAATTTTAAAGGCGAACGCGCGAAATGGATTTTTCGAAGTTCCGGGCATTAATCGTGGGGGCCGCAGTTATTCTGCCGGCTTGCTCGTTTTCCGAATCAGCCCTATGGCCTTCTTTGACCGGTGAAGACCCGGCGGCGGAAACGCCTGCTGCGGCGCAACCGGCACCGGCGGCTCCGACCACACAAACCGCAGATACCGGTATGGCTAATCAGCCGCCGCTACTCGGTACGACCAATTTTCAGCCTGTAGGCGTGACGCCCGGCCAAGACACCGGGACGTTCGTCGGACGTAAGGTGGCTGAGCTGCGCTCTGAATTGCAACGCTTGCAAGACCAGGTGTCCAACCACAACGGCCAACTGCAGACCATGCGTGCGGATATGGTGGGCAATGCCCAGACCTATCACAACACGGTTGCTGCGGTGAATTCCCGTTTGCAAGTCGGTACCACACCCGGCAACCCGATCTTGGTGCAACAATTCAACAGTGCACAAGTGTCGTTGGATAATCTGAACGTGGGCATTGCGTCCATGAACAAGTTGGCCACTTCGGTTGCGGGCATGTCGACCATGTCTTCTTACCTCGCCGAATCGACGGCTGCTGCATTTGGCGTTTCCGGCGCGGTTGACGAAGACCACCGCCAATTGGCCATTTTGCAAGATGAAGTCGACCAAACGGTTGTGTTGATTGAGCGTCTGCTTAAAGAAACCACCGACGACATCCGTCGCCAAAGCAACTATGTCGCTACGGAACGTTCCAACTTGAACACCTTAGCTGCGGGCATTAAAACCGGTGAAATCTACGGTGCAAGCCTGTCCAACGTTGCCAAGGCCGCTTCCGGTCCCGGCCCGATTGCAGGTAAGCCGATGGATACGTCCGGTCGTCGCCCGTTGGTGGTGATTCGCTTTGATCGCGACAAAGTGGCCTACCAACAAGCGCTTTATAACGCTGTTGGCAAAGTTCTCGAACGCCGTCCCAACGCCGCCTTTGACTTGGTCGCTGTGGCCCCGGCCTCTGGTGGTCCAGCACGTGTGGCTTTGAATTCCACCAAAGCCCGTCGCCATGCTGAAGACGTTCTGCGTTCCCTCACCGAAATGGGCTTGCCGCCTGCACGTGTTGCCGTTTCCGGCAAAACCACGGCTGGCGCCAAAGGTAACGAAGTACACTTGTATTTGCGTTAAATCGCCACAAAGTATCAACTTAAATAAAAACGCCGCCTCAATTGGGCGGCGTTTTTTTGTATCTTTTTAGGTGTTCAACACACCCTCTTTGTGTTGCTTTTATGTAACACATTAGAATTTATACAATGTGCTACTTGGGTACTACTAATATTTTGATCACCTGTGCTACAACCTTTTCACTCATTAATAGAAATGCGACCTACGGCTGAGGATTAAACCTAGTCTGTGCACGTCAGATGCACACAGCCGCGAATAAAAAATGTAACAAGTTGATTGTGGGCAGGCGTGAGGCACGCTGATCACCAAAAATGATCAACGCAAGGGGGTATATAAGAATGAAGAATATGTTCACGCGGACACTTTTGTCCGGCATTGCCGTAACGGCACTGTCACTGTCGCTTACCGGAACATCCAATGCAACGGACGGCATGTTTTCTAACGGCTATGGCACCGCTGCCAAAGGCATGTCTGGTGCAGGTGCCGCTATGAGCCTGGACACCCAAGCCGCGATCAACAACCCGGCCGCAATGTATGCACTGGGTGATCGTTTTGATTTTGGTGTTTCCTATTTCTCTCCACGTCGTAAGGCCATTGTAGAAGGTGATGCAGGGTTCTTTGCTCACGCCCAATCTGCGGGCACACACAAAAGTGCTTCGGAATCTTTTTATATTCCATCAACGGGTGTGAACCTGGATATGGGAAGTTACTCACTGGGTGTGACCCTGACGGCCAACGGTGGCATGAACACCGATTACCAAGACTGTATCTTCTCTGGTTGTACCAAACAAAAGACGGGTATCGACTTGGCGCAAGCGATGTTGGGTTTCACCTATGCACGTAAAGTAGCAGATAATCTGACTTTCGGCATCACCCCGACCATTGCGGGTCAACGCTTTAAGGCAAGCGGCCTGCAAGGCTTTGCAAGTGTTTCTAGCGACGCAAATAACCTCACGGATCGCGGCTACAGTTACTCTTACGGCTTTGGCGGTACCGTTGGCTTAATGGCGAACATGACCGACAAGTTGGATGTTGGCTTGACCTATAAGTCGCGCACTTACATGACCGAGTTCGAGAAGTATAAAGGCCTGTTTGCTGAAGGCGGCGATATGGACATCCCCGCGTCATTTACCCTCGGCACGGCTTACAAAGCTACGGATGATCTAACTGTGGCTTTGGATTACAAGCACATCTTCTATAGCGACGTGCGTTCCATTTCCAACACCAACAATATTGGTGCAACAACAGGTCCGGCTCAACTCGGCACCAAGACTGGCTTGGGCTTTGGTTGGGAAAACATGAGCGTTGTCAAACTGGGTGCACAATACGATGTTGATGAAGCCCTAACCGTTCGTGCTGGCGGCAGCTGGAACTCAATGGCTATGGATGACAAAGAAAATATGTTCAATATCTTGGCCCCAGCCGTTCCGCAATATCACCTCAGCGGTGGTGCAACATACAAGCTTGGCGGCGGTCATGAAATTGGTGCGGCTGTGACACGTGCCTTCTCCAACACGACCGACAACGATAACAATATCAACCACAACGGCAACAACATCGAGTTGCAGATGGACCAGTGGAACGTTGATGTGGGTTACACATACAGCTTCTAATCCATCCACACGTTGGATTTGTCAAAACGCCCACACCTCAACAGTGTGGGCGTTTTTTTATTTGCCTCAAGCCACAACCAACCCAATACTAATAAGCATGATGAAACGATTACTATTCACAATCTCATGTCTCTTTTGTTTTGGTATGAGCCCAATACAGGCCGCCGATGGGGCATTGGACAAACTATTATTACCCGACGGCTTTCACATTTCGGTGTTTGCCCATACCCCTAAAGCCCGATCCTTAGCTTTAGCATCGCAATTGGGTGTTGTTTTCGTCAGCACCCGCCATGATACCATTTATGCCATTCCACTGCGTGACGATGATGGTCTGATCCCCACGCACCCGGTTTTAACAGAACTGAAATCCCCAAATGGAATTGCTTGGAAAGACGGTTATCTCTACGTCGCGGAGCAACACCGCCTGACACGTTACCGCGTGCCATCCTTAGATGCCTTACCGGGTTCAAAACCCGAAATCTTATTTGACGACCTACCCAACAAATCGTGGCACGGTAACCGCTATATCGCTTTTGGTTCAGATGGGGCGCTTTATGTTGGTATTGGCGCGGCTTGCAACGTCTGTAGCCTGCACGGGTTTGAAGGCAGTATTTTGAAATTCACACCGGGTCGATGGGGACAACCCGAGCACATCGCCACAGGTGTGCGCAACACCGTTGGAATGGATACGCATCCACGCAGCGGTACACTCTTTTTCACCGACAACGGTGCAGATGGTATGGGCGACGACAGTCCACCAGACGAACTTAATGCCCTAAAAGTTCCGGGCTCTCACTTTGGCTTCCCTTGGTATGGCGGCGGTGCAGACCGCACTCCGCACTTCAAGCTTCTGCCTCCACCCGCAGATACGGTTCAACCCCAAATCAAATTCCAAGCCCATGTCGCCCCTTTGGGTGTGGACTTTTACGATGGTCGGATGTTCCCCGAGGACTATCGCCATGATGCCTTTGTTGCGCAACATGGGTCATGGAACCGTTCCGAACCCGTCGGTTATCGCATTGTTCGAGTACATTTTGACAAATCCGGACAAGCCGTTCGCCATGAGCCCTTTATCGAGGGCTGGCTACAAAAAAACGGCGATGTTTTAGGCCGTCCCGTAGACCTGGAAGAATTGCCGGATGGCTCCCTGCTGATCAGTGACGATGGTGCCGGGCTGATTTACCGTGTGACCTATAGCAAACCTTGAGCGATAAGCAGAACCACCGCATAACGCCCACCCTTGGCAATCAACACCAACACACTGAACAGCACAAAATGGACCCGCAAAAATCCGGCTGCAAATGTAATGGGATCACCAATGATCGGTACCCAGCTCAACAGCAAAGACCACACACCCCACTTGGCAAACCAAGCATCGGCCTTGTCCAGGTCTTTGGTCTTAAAGGGAAACCATTTGCGGTCCTGCCAATGCAGACACCACCGTCCCAGTACCCAGTTTATCATGGCGCCCAATGTGTTGCCCGCGGTGGCAACAGTCCACAGCATCAGCGCCTCAAACCCACCGGCAACACTGAGCCCCGCGAGTATAGCTTCGGATGAAAACGGTAAAATGGTGGCAGCCAAAAAGGCGGTGAAGAACAGTCCCAGGTAGCCGTTCATGGCGGCTTAATCATCCACAGCGATGTTATCAATCAATCGCGCACGTCCCAGCTTTGCCGCCGCCAAAACACGGGCCGGATGGTCTGGATTGTAGGTAACTTGCTGCTCTAAGCTCTGTGCATCGGCAATAACAACATAGTCCACCGAAGCAAATCCTGCATCTTTAAGCTGTTGTTCCGCAATATCGCAAAGTGCACTGCCATGATCCCCCTCGCGAAATTTTTGGGCAACATCGCACAGTACCGCATTTAGAATGGGGGCAATTTTGCGCTCATCTTCAGACAAGTACATGTTACGTGACGACAAGGCCAAGCCATCGTCTTCACGAACCGTCTCAACACCATGAATAACGGTGGGAATGCACAAATCACGGGTCAATGTTTTGATAACTTGAAGCTGTTGGAAATCTTTTTCCCCAAAAAATGCATGATCAGCTTGGGCTTGGTTCAGCAGCTTTGTCACCACCGTGGCCACACCGGTGAAATGGTTGGGGCGAAACTTACCCTCCAAAATCCGGTCCGGTCCAGGAACCTGCACTTCGGTAATTGCACCTTCGGGATACATTTCTTCTACCGAAGGGGCAAACAGGACATGCGCGCCTTGTTCTTCAACCATATGGCGGTCACGCTCTTCGCTGCGGGGATAAACAGAAAAATCCTCACCTTCGCCAAATTGCGTCGGATTGACAAACAGGGTCACGATCACACGGTCACATTTGTCCAGAGCGGCTTTGACCAAACTGAGATGGCCCACATGCAGCGCCCCCATGGTCGGCACCACTCCCACCACCAAATCATCACGCCGCCAAGCCTTCACTTGGGCGCGCAAGTCTTGGATGGTACGAACGGTGGAAATGCTCATCCGGACTCAGTCGCCCTTATTGGGGATTTTCTTGACACCAAAGCAGTGTTCGTCCGCCGGGAAGGCCCCGGTGCGGACTTCGTCGGCATACTGCCGCGCCGCTTCGGCCAAACCACCACCCAAATCCATGTAGCGTTTGACGAACTTCGGTTTGAATTCGGTAAACAGGCCCGCCATGTCTTCGGTCACCAAAATTTGACCGTCACAGGCCGGGGAGCCCCCAATGCCGATGGTCGGCACGGAAATTTCATCGGTGATGCGCCGCGCAATGTGTTCCATAGTGCCTTCGACCACCACGGCAAAAGCCCCAGCCTGTTCCAAAGCTTTCGCATCTTGAACAATTTTTTCAGCCGCTTCATCATCACGGCCTTGAGCTTTGAAGCCACCAGCGGTGTTTACAGATTGTGGCATCAAGCCAACATGGCCCAAAACAGGAATGCCGCGTTCCGACAAAAACTTCACGGTGGGGGCCATTTCGACACCACCTTCGATCTTTACGGCGGCACAGCCCACTTCTTTCATGATCCGCGCGGCGTTACGGAAAGCCACTTCAGGGCTTTCTTGGTAGGAGCCAAACGGCATGTCCACCACCACACAAGAGCGTTTCGCCCCCCGCATCACCGCTTGACCGTGCGCCACCATCATATCCATGGTCACACCGACTGTGGTGTCCAAGCCATATAGCACCATGCCAAGGCTATCGCCCACCAACAACAAATCCGTGTGGGCGTCTAGCAGGCGCGCTGTCAAAACAGTATAAGCGGTAAGGCAAACCAAAGGTTCTGCCCCATCACGACGTTTGCGCGCGCGGATATCTGGAACGGTGAGACGACGCATAGCGCCATCGATATCGATCGATTTGTGTGTGCTCATCTCGATTCCCCAATCTATAAGGCACGTTCCAGCTAAGATGTACCTGCTGGGTTGATGAAAAGCCAAGCCCTGCTAGAAGCTTTTTAATGCATGTTGCAGTGCAACAATATAGGTGATCAGCGTCTAAATTGCAACGCAACTGCAAGGAAAGCGCACTTTAGCCTTAAGCTGGCACCACCGCCACCATGAACATACGGCGAAATGGAAACAGGGTGCTGCCATCTTGGCGCTGTGGATAAGCTTTGCGGAGCTTAGCTGCCAAAACAGCCTTAAATTCATCTCGCAAAGACTGATCCAACGCTTCCAGCAATGGTTTCAACGCGGTCGAACCAATCCAATCCAACACGGCATCTTCACCATCAAGAATTTGTGCATAGGTAGTTTCCCAAATCTCCACCGATGCCGCCATGGGGCTGAGCCAATCGTAATAATCCCCCATACGTGCCACCGGGGCCTCGCGCAGCAACGGTTTCAAAACCTCGGCCCAGGGTCCATCAAATGCCGCTTCACGCATCAGCGTATGGGATGGTTCCGCAAACTGATTGGGCATTTGCACTGCCAGCACCCCACCAGGCGCCAGCTGCCGCATCAATTGTGGAAATAAATTTTGATGGCCATCCAACCAATGCAAAACCGCGTTGGAAAAAATCAGGTCTTGGGGTTGGGGTGCCGACCAATCAGCGATGTCACCTTGTTGCCAGTGAACATTGAGACCAGGATTACAGGCATCGGCACGGTGCAACATTTCGGCTGAACTGTCGAGACCGATTGCCCAGGCATTTTGCCACAGCTTGCACAAATACGGCGTCACCGTACCTGCACCACAACCCAGGTCGGTAAAGCGTTGGATATCCGCCAACGGCACCCGCGCCAGCAAATCCAAGGCCGGACGCAAACGTAAATCTTGAAACTTCAAATAATGACCTGGGTCCCAATTTTGCGGTGCTGAACTCAAGGTTTGTATCCTTCAATCAAAGCCATTTTGACCAAATCCAAGGCTTCTACATCATGTGCTTCGGCTACGGATTTGAGTTTATTTTCGGCTTTAATGTCGATACCTGCAAGGTTTAGGCGGGCTTGAAATGCCGCAAAATCCATTTTCAACTCATCTGCCATTTGACCAGCGGTTTTGCGGCCCACACCCGTACCGCCAAATTGGACATCTACGTCTTCAGGAGTGTAACTGGCTTTCATGGCCGGGCGTTGTTCTAAGGGGCGGATCACCATGTAGATGTCCATCGGTGTGATGGCATTGATGGCCGCTATATCTTTCAACTTCATACGCTGATCGGGAACCTGTATGCCCGCAGCAGCCAATGCTGCTTTCGCGGCCTTCAAATCAATGAACTGGCGTTTGGCAAAGCCAGATAAGGGTACATCTTCGGCATGACCAAAAGGTGGTTCAAAATCAGGAGAAATGATCCAGCTGCTTTTGATCGTGTCTTCTAGATCGAACACCCAACTGGCAGGGGGCAAATTGCCCAACGACAAACCAAAGAACACCGCCGCGATGGCCAACGACCCATACACCGTGCGCTTCACATGGATGTGACCTTGAGCCCGTTCAGACATGTAATTCTTAAACGGTTTCCAGTTGTAGATCAGATGCGCCACGCCAACGACCACGAAAACGATAGAAAAGATGATGTGCAGCTCACCCCAGGCTTCTTTGGTGAGCGACCACAAATCCCACACCACCCAATTGGCAATACGACCTTGCGGGGTGATGTAGAGCACAACGCCAGTCACTGTGGACACCACAAATGCCCACGTCGTCACCAGAGATGTCATCGCGCGATAGCTGGTTTTTTTTGGAGAATGGACAGGCTTGGTCATAACGAGAACTCCCGCAATCCCATTTTCATAACCCTAAAGAGGGCCCCATACGCCCTATCCATTATTATATCGTATTTATCTAATGTGTATACTAAATACCGATAATTACGATAAAAATTTAAGTACAAAACGTACAATTTTACGGGTTTTTTCACTGAACAATGACGGCGTATAAAAGCTTCCCGCCGCACGTTTGCTGACTTCACCCAAGGTCGGATACGGCGCAATGGTCGATGCCAAAGCACCGATTTTAAGACCTTGTTCCATCGCCAAAACCCACGGCTGGATCAACTCTCCCGCATGCGGGCCCGCAATCCCGGCACCAAGGATTTTACCCTTCTTGGTCACAACGGCTTTGACCAAGCCATCTCTTTGGCGTTCGGCTTGAGCACGGTCATTTTCTTTGAACGGCCAGCTCAATACTTTTACGCTATCACCGAATTGTTCGCGCGCCTGGCCTTCAGTAAGACCCACTTGGGCCAATTCCGGATCGGTATAGGTCACCCACGGAACCGAGCCATGCCTAGCCTTTGCGGGTAACTTGAACAAAGCATTGCGGATCACAATTCCGGCTTGATAGCCCGCCACATGGGTGAACTGCAAACCCCCGGCCACATCACCGATGGCAAAAACATTTGTATTGCTGGTCCGCAGGCGGGCATCCACTTTGATCCCAGCAGGTGAAAAATCAATCCCCGCACGTTCCAAGCACAAACTGCCGACATTGGGACGACGCCCTGCAGCCACCAGAACATGAGAACCCTGAACCACATGTTCACGACCATCTTCATCTTCACAGACAATTTGCGGTGCCTCTTTGGAACCTTGGGCTTGCACCACACGCACACCCTCGTGAATTTCAATACCATCCGCCAACATACGATTGCGCACCACCCCGACCAACTCAGGATCATCCTTGGGCATAATCTTAAACATCTCCAAGATCGTCACCCGCGCACCCAAATGGCGAAAGGCTTGGGCCAGCTCACAGCCAATGGGACCACCACCCACCACGATCAGATGCTCGGGAATGCGGTCCAGATTGAAAACATTTTCATTGGTAAGAATATCTATCCCGTCCAGGCCTGTAATCGGTGGAACAAAGGCGCTGGATCCTGTGGCAATCACGTATTTCTTGGCACGAATGGTTTTGCCGTCGGCCTCCACCGTTTTGGGACCAGTAAACCAGCCTTCGCCCTGGATCACATTAACGCCGAAGCCTTCAAATCGTTCAACGCTGTCGTTGGGGGCAATTTGGGCGATAACATCACGGACATGGTCAAAAACTTTAGCGCCATCAACGGAGATATCACCCACACTTACACCAAACTGAGCCGTACGACGCGCCCCTTGGGCGGCATGTCCCGCAGCCAACAAGGCCTTGGACGGCACACAACCGTAATTGAGGCAATCACCCCCCATAGCCCCTTTTTCAACGAGCACCACATCAGCACCCATCTGCGCCGCACCTGCTGCTACCGACAAACCGCCGGAGCCTGCACCAATGATGCAGATATCACACTTAATTTCTGAACTCATAACTTAAACCTTTGGGTCTTCTGCTTTGATTTTTGAGGCTTTCATTTTTTGGTAAATAACCGGCACCACCGACAACACCGCCAGCGCCAAGATCGGCAACAACACTTGGGGTTCGAAAATAATACCCAAATTGGGCTCCGCCCCGGTTTCAAACACGGCACTTAAACCCGCACCCACATGGGCAAAAACGAAGGTTCCTGGGATAATCCCCACAAACGTGGCGATGACGTAGGTCGACAAGCGCACATCCAATAAAGCCGGGACCAAATTCACCAGCCAGAATGGAAATGCCGGAACCAAGCGCAAAAACATCAGATAATTAAACGCATTTTCTTGAAAGCCGGCTTCCATCCGTTTGAGATTTTCACCAGCTTTGGCCCGAAACAGCTCGGCAAAGGCATAACGTGCGGCCAAGAAGATACCCGTTGCCCCAATGGTTGCACCAAACACCACCAGAACGCCCGCAAACCACCCTCCGAAGACAAAGCCGCCTGCCAAGGTCAACCACACCCCGCCGGGCAAAGAAAAGGCTGTGACGACGATATAGACGGCCATAAACACCAAGACAGAGGCCACGGCATGCTGTTCCGCAAAATTCAACAGTTCAGCACGATGATTGGATAACGCTTCGAAACTCAGATAACGATGCATCCCTGTTGTGAAAAAAACAGCGATGCCCACCGCCACCAAAGCAATGGGGATATAACGCACAAAATCTGGCTTACTGGGCTTAGGCATTGATTCTTCTATCATATTCACTTTTCCGAATTCCTTATCAACCTAATCCCAGCTGATGGTTTATTCGTTAAGACAGAGCCCCTGGTTACAAATATTGTCCCAAATCGTCCCATTTACCATGCAAACTCTCGCCAAACCTGGGCAATCCCTGAAAAACAGTGGAAAAAAAGGCGGGTAAAAAGCGATGGATAGCGTTGACTTCCACCGCTTGACCCCGTATACACCGCACCTTGAATTTTAGATAACGGAGAAGGCACGTGAAACGCACGTATCAGCCAAGTAAATTGGTTCGCAAACGCCGTCATGGCTTCCGCTCGCGCATGGCAACTGTTGGTGGCCGTCGCATCCTGGCCGCTCGTCGCGCCAAGGGCCGCAAGCGCCTGTCTGCTTAAATCCCGGTGACATGGAGCCCAGCGTGGGCAGCGTGCCCCGGATTGAGCGTTTAAAAAAGCGCCCAGAGTTTCTTAGGGTCGCGGCAACGCGCAAGAAGTGGGCAACGCCTGGATTAATCCTCCAGGTTAAAAGCCACCCGGCGGACGGAGACCCGGCCCGCACGGATGGTTTTTTGCGTGTGGGCTTTACGGTCAGCAAGAAAGTCGGCAATGCGGTTCAACGCAACCGCGCCAAGCGCCGTTTACGCGCCCTGGCAGCCGAAATTTTGCCGACCCATGCCCAAGGCGGCTTTGATCTGGTGATCATTGGACGACGCACAACATTGACCCGGCCTTATCAAAAACTGGTCGGTGATTTGATCAAAGCTTTGGAAAAAATGGGTGTCAGAACTGACGCTCACACCTAAATTTCTTAGGGCCAAAGCATAGAAAGAGAGAGCACAATGAACCCAGCCGCATATATATTGCGCGCCATGGTCAAGGGCTATCAGTGGTTTATATCTCCGGTTCTGCCGGGGAGCTGCCGCTTCTACCCCACGTGCTCATCCTATGCATTGCAAGCTATTGAAACCCACGGTGCGCTGAAAGGCGGCTGGTTGGGACTGAAACGGATTGGTCGGTGCCATCCTTGGAACGACGGCGGCATTGACCCCGTTCCAGGTACCGAACATCACACACATAAATCTACCCACAGTTCTTGTGGGTGCAGCGCAGACCCGAAGGTCTGAATTGGGGACGAAGAAACAATATGGATAACCGCAATCTGATTTTGGCCGTTGTGCTGTCTGTTGTGATTTTGTTTGGCTTTGAGATGATGTTCCCGTCTCAGACCGCGCCAGTGAGCAATACCGTCGCCACCCAACCGGGCCAAGACCCATCTGTCCCGACAGCACCGCAAACCCAACCAACTGCGCAAGCAACGGGCCAAGCGGGTTCTATGCCAGGTGTCGACAGCCAATTGCTGGACACGCTTCAAACCGTTGAACAAATTATCGCCGAAGGTGCACGGGTTTCCATCACGTCACCCAGCGTTACCGGTTCCATCGCACTCAAAGGTGGGCGCATTGATGACTTGGTGCTAAATGCTTACACTGAGGAGTTGGCCAAAGACAGTGCCAACATCCGCCTATTGACGCCACGCGGCAGCGAAAACGCGTACTACGCCGAATATGGCTGGGTTGGCGCCAACATCAAAACCCCCAACAAAGACACCGTTTGGTCGGCTGATAAAGCCGTTCTCACCCCGGACACTCCGGTGACGTTGTCTTGGGACAATGGTGAGGGCCTGACATTTAAACGCACCATCGCCATCGACAAAGATTTCATGTTCACCATCACCCAGCATGTGAAAAACAATTCCGGAGCCCCTGTAACACTGGCCCCCTACGGTCTTGTAACGCGCTGGGGCACCCCGGAAGTCTCCGGCCTCTACATCCTACATGAAGGCCCACTTGGCGTGTTTGAAGGTGTGTTGGAAGAAAATGACTACGACGACGTCCAAGACGAAGGTCAACTGAATTACACCACCACCGGCGGCTGGATCGGCTTTACCGACAAATACTGGCTGACCGCTTTGGTCCCTGACCAGACCCAACAGGTCAATGCCCGCATGCTTTATACCCGCACGGGCATGATTGAAAAATATCAAAGTGATTTTGTCGGTGGACAGATGGCTATTGCTTCCGGCGGTTCCGTTGAAAGCACATCAAGCTTCTTTGCCGGGGCCAAGCGTGTGACGTTGCTGGACAAATACTCCGAAGATAAAGGCATCGTGAACTTCGATTTGGCAGTCGACTTTGGTATGTTCTACTTCCTCACCAAGCCGATCTTCTACGCGCTGCACTACTTACACGGCGTGTTGGGTAACTTTGGTGTGGCGATCTTGTTGCTGACTGTGATCATTAAGGCATTCTTGTTCCCGCTGGCGAACAAATCCTATGTCGCCATGAGCCGCATGAAAAAACTGCAGCCGGACATCAAAAAGCTCCAAGAAAAGTTCAAAGACGACAAAATGCGCCTGAACCAGGAAATGATGGCGCTGTACAAAAAAGAAAAAGCCAATCCAGCCGCAGGTTGCTTACCAATCTTGGTGCAAATCCCGATTTTCTTCGCACTTTATAAAGTGTTGTTGGTGACCATCGAAATGCGTCACGCGCCGTTCTTTGGTTGGGTGCAAGATTTGTCCGCCAAAGACCCGGCCACGATCTTGACCGGCTTTGGTTTTATCGAATGGAATATTCCTCCGATGTTGTCCATCATTGACATTGGCATCTGGCCGATCGTGATGGGCTTTACCATGTGGCTGCAACAACGCCTCAACCCGCAACCCACAGACCCAATCCAGGCAAAAATCTTCTTCTATTTGCCGTTTATCTTCACCTTCATGTTGGCACAATTCGCCGCAGGCTTGGTGATCTACTGGGCATGGAACAACGCGCTGTCGATCGCACAGCAATGGGTGATCATGCGGCGCATGGGGGTGAAGGCAGGCGCATAAGCGTCGGCCTTCTGGCTTGGCCCAGATCATGAACGATACACCGCCCGACTTTGCACCGCCCACAGGCCCCATGGCTGTTGATGAAAGCTTTTCCCAAGAAGAGCTGGAACGCGGGCGCAAGGTATTTGCCGGAGAATGCACGTTCTTGTTGGGCGCTGCAGGCCTCAGTCAAATTCCAGATACCACCATGCCGGAAATCGCCTTTGCCGGACGCTCCAACGTGGGTAAGTCATCGCTGGTGAACGCGCTCACGGGGCGTAAGTCTTTGGCGCGCATGTCGCACACACCGGGACGCACCCAACAGGTGAACTTTTTCGATCTCGGCACCAAAATAATGATCGCCGATCTTCCTGGTTATGGTTATGCCAAAGCCCCCAAAGACCAAGTCAAAAAGTGGACCCGGTTGGTCAACGCATACCTCAAAGGGCGTGCCCAATTGATGCGGGTTTTGGTGTTGATTGATTCGCGCCACGGCATCAAAGATGTCGATCGCGACATTATGTCCATGTTGGACAAAGCCGCCGTGTCCTACCAAATCGTGCTGACCAAAATTGATAAGGTCAAAGCGGGCGAGTTGGAAAAGCTCAAAGGCCAAGTGCAGGCCGAATTGGCCAAACATGTGGCCGCACACCCCATCATTCGACTGACCAGTTCAGCCAAAAAAATCGGCATTGAAGAGATGCGCGCAGAGCTGGCCCGATTAGCGGATTAAGCACTTCGTTGCAATCCACTGGAATCCTGAGACCTTTTAAGATAATTTGGGCCCATTATGGCAGATGAAGCAAAAGTAAAATTCGACGCAGAGGCCCCACCGGAAGCTTGGCTGAAACAAGCCAAGACCCTGTCTGAGGCCCTGCCCTATATGCGCCGCTACGCGGATGAAACCTTGGTCATCAAGTTTGGCGGCAATGCCATGGGCGACCCAGAGTTGGCGAAGCTGTTCGCGCGCGACATCGTATTGCTGCGCCAAGTCAGCGCCAACCCCATCGTTGTGCACGGTGGCGGCCCGCAAATTGCGGCGATGCTCGATAAGCTCAAAATTGAAAGTGAGTTTATCCAAGGCCTGCGCGTTACCGATCAAGCCACCGTTGATGTGGTGGAAATGGTTTTGGCGGGCTCCATCAACAAAGAAATCGTCACCGAAATCAATGCGGCTGGTGGCTTTGCCATCGGCCTGTCCGGTAAAGACGGAAATCTGATCCTTGCCGAAAAACTACACCGTACGGTCAAAGACCCAGATTCCAACATCGAACAAGTCATTGACCTTGGCTTGGTGGGTGAACCCAAATTTATCACCACCCACGTGTTGGATAATTTCGAAACCAGTGACATCACACCGGTGATCGCCCCCATCGGCCTGGGCCCCAATGGCGAAACATACAACATCAACGCCGACACCGCAGCCGGTGCCATCGCTGGTGCCATGGATGCCAAACGCTTGTTGATGCTCACCGACGTGAAGGGCGTGTTGGACGAAAATGGCGAACTGATCGCCCGCATGTCTGCTACCCAAGCCCGTGACCTAATCAAAAAAGGCACCATCAAAGGCGGCATGATCCCCAAAGTGGAAACCTGCTTAAATGCCATCGACCAAGGCGTCGAAGCCGCCGTCATCATCGACGGGCGCATTCCGCACGCCTTGCTGCTGGAGCTGTTCACCAAGCACGGTGCGGGTACGTTGATCACGGGCGAATAAAATCAACAACCCAGACTATTGAAAGGCCGACCTTAATGAGTTGGCCTTTTTTTGTTGCACCCCAAAAGTCAAATAAGGGGATTATTTTTGCAGAAATCCACTTCAAGTTGATTGGTGATCTAAAACTCCTTAGTCTGTCATAGATCTAATATGGGGGAGCTATTATGATTAAACTGAAGTATGTGTTTATGGCGTGCATGATTTGCGCAATGTGCTCAACGTCTATTGCGCAAGCTGCAGAACAGGTATCGATTAAAGTTCCAGCAGGATGGATCAAGGCCTACGAAGCTGAGAATAAGACCTCAACAATCCGCGAATACATCAAGAAGGGTGAAACACTCAAAAATTGGAGTGAAATGATCACCTTGGTTCAGACAAAATCCAAGAATAAACAAGTATTTCAACAATTAGTGAATATTGCACCGCGGGTCATTGGCAAACGCTGCCAGAAGAAAGCAGTGAGCGATGCACGAACTTTCGATAAAAATCTAAAAGAACTGGCTTTGGTGGTTGAAATAGCATGTGACCACGTCAATACCAAAAATACTCCCCCAGGTGTTGTTGCTTATAAAAAAGAAATGCTGCGCACATTCACAGCCATAAGCCCCACTGGAATCTACAGCTTACAATTGGCATGGCATGACAATAAAAAATCCGCCGAAGCAAAATTGCGTAACGGTCAGAATAAGTCACTGTTCAAAACACTGATTAAAAGTGCGCTGAAGTCTTATTAAACACCTGATACCTGCCTCAATAACCTTGCTCAATATCCACAAGGTTATCGGGAGTATTGCCGTCTTCCAGATCACGCAACCCTTTGGTAATTATTTCAGCAGCCGTCATCGGTGTTGTAAGGCTGGCAATGTGGGGGGTGAGAATGAGGTTGTTCATGGACCAGTAGGGATGGTCTTGGGGCAGTGGTTCTGTGTTGAACACGTCCAACATAGCCGCTGCAACTTGGCCATTGTTCAAAGTTTCAATCAAGTCATCATCATTGACCGTGGTGCCACGCCCTGCATTAATCACAAATGCACCCTTGGGCAACTTTGATAAAGTGTCCCTATTTAGCAAGCGATGCGTTGCTTTGGTCGCGGGCAGCAGATTCACCAAAATTTCACTGTGTTGAAGAAACTGGTTTAAACCGTCTTCCCCGGCAAAGCTCTGAATGCCGGGAAGCTCTTTTTCTGTACGGCTCCACCCGGCTATGTTTTCAAACCCCAGCATCAACAAAGCGTGGGCGCAATCTTGGCCCAGTTCGCCTAAACCCAAAATGCCCACACCGCGTTTTTGGGTATTGGCGTTGAGATGTTGGGTCCAGTTTTTGGCTTTTTGCTGGCCTGCATAGAAATGCATGTCACGGTGAAAATGCAAAACACCGTGCACCACGTATTCGACCATGCCGGAACTGAGCATAGGGTCGACCAACCGCACTAAGGGTACATCACGTGGTAAGGTTTCGTCTTGCAACAAAGCATCGACACCTGCGCCTAAGTTGTAGATACCTTTGAGATTGGGAAAGGTTGCCAGCAACCCCGGTTCGGGTTTCCAAACACAGGCGTAATCAATATCTGCTTTATCGACATCGTCTTCACCCCAAACGTAGACATCGGCCTCGGGCAAGTGACGACGCAATGCTGAACGCCAGGCTTTGGTTTCATCTGCACGGATCAGCAGGACGTTCATGTCCCCACCACACCACTGTCGTCAGCATCCAGATTGAACGCAGCGTTCATCAACGCACGGGTATAGGCTTCACGGGGATTGTCGAAGATTACATCCGCCGGGCCTTGTTCGACCACGCGACCGCGTTGCATCACCATCACATCATGGGCCAAGGCACGCACGACTTTGAGGTCATGGCTGATGAACAAATAGGTTAGGTCGTGCTTCTTTTGCAGATCACGCAACAACTCAACAATTTGGGCTTGGACCGAAACATCCAAGGCACTGGTGGGTTCATCCAAGGCAATCAAGTCTGGTTTCAACACCAAAGCCCGGGCAATGGAAATGCGCTGACGTTGGCCACCGGAAAATTCATGGGGGTAACGGTCCATCATGTCAGTATCGAGGCCGACTTCTTCCAACACACCCGCAACAATATCGCGACGACTTTGCGATGTTGAGGTTGGATCGTGAACTTCCAAACCCTCACCAATGATCTGTGATACGGACATACGTGGGCTGAGCGACCCAAACGGGTCTTGAAACACGATTTGCATATCAGCACGTATCGGCCTAAATGCCTTTGACGTCATCTCATGAATGGCTTGGTCTTTAAAACGAATAGCGCCATTTGATTTTTCCAATCGCAACAACGCCCGGGCCAAGGTTGATTTGCCCGACCCACTTTCCCCGACCACGCCTAAGGTGTGACCACGTTTGATCAATATATCGACACCGTCCACGGCTTTGACATGATCGACGGTGCGCCGGATCAAACCCTTTTGAATGGGGAACCAAACTTTGATGTTATCACCCGCCAACACCGGGGCGGCGTTTATATCCACCGCATCGGGACGGCCTTTGGGCTCCGATGCCAGCAGGCGTTGGGTATAGGGGTGTTGCGGGTTATCAAACAAGGATTGAGTTTCGCCGTGTTCCACCAATTCACCGTGTTGCATCACGTATGCCCTGTCGGCAATGCGGCGTACAATTCCCAAATCATGGGTGATGAACAAAATTCCCAAACCCATTTTCTTTTGCAGATCAGCCAGCAGCTTCAACAGCTGTGCCTGGATGGTCACATCCACGGCGGTGGTGGGCTCATCCGCAATCAACAAATCAGGTTCGTTTGCCAACGCCATGGCGATCATCACACGTTGCTGCTGCCCCCCAGAAAATTCATGGGGCAGATTCTTTAATCGCGGTATTTGGGCTTCCAGGCCAACCAGGGTCATCAGCTCTTCCACACGCGCTACGACCTCGGCTTTGGTCTTGGCATGATGGGTGGTGATGATCTCTGCAATTTGTTGGCCAATGGGATGCAGTGGATTAAGGCTGTTCAGCGGCTCTTGAAACACCATCGAGATATCTTGCCCGCGCAAAGACCGAACCACCCCTTCGGGCGCGCTCATCAATTCTTCGCCTTTAAAGGTGATAGAGCCACTTGGGTGTTTCGCCAGCGGATACGGCAACAACTTCATCACCGACAAAGCCGAAACAGATTTGCCAGAACCGCTTTCACCGACAAGTGCTACGGTTTCGCCTTTGCCGACATGGAAACTCACGCCCTTAACGGCTTCGACAGCACGTTCACCTTCGCCGAAGGTGACAGACAGATCTTTGACCTCAAGAAGATGTGTCATGAGCGAAACACCTTTCTGGGGTCAAAGGCATCACGCACCGCTTCACCGATAAACACCAACAAAGACAGCATAATGGAAATAACGAAGAACGACGTCAGACCCAACCAAGGGGCGTGCAAGTTGGCTTTGCCCTGATTCAGCAATTCACCCAGCGAAGCTGAGCCTGCAGGCAGGCCGAACCCTAAGAAATCCAAGCCCGTCAAAATGGTGACAGAGCCCGACATGATGAATGGCAAAAATGTGATGGTTGCCACCGTGGCATTGGGCAAAATGTGGCGGAACATAATTCTTGAATTAGACACACCCAAGGCACGCGCCGCACGGACATAATCAAAATTACGGGTCTTTAAAAATTCCGCCCGTACCACGCCCACGAGCGCCGTCCAGCTGAACAACAGCATTAAACCCAGCAACCACCAAAAGCTGGGCTGCACCACCGATGCCAAAATGATCAGCAAGAACATCATCGGCAAGCCAGCCCAAATCTCGATTGCGCGTTGGGCCAACAAATCCACCAAGCCGCCGAAGTAACCTTGCACCGCACCGGCGGCAACGCCAACGATGGAACTGAGAATCGTTAATGTCAGGCCAAACAAAACCGAGATACGAAACCCGTAGATTAAGCGCGCAGCCACATCACGACCTTGATCGTCAGTGCCGAGATAGTTCACCGTATCCGGTGCACTGGGGGCCGGACTGGTCAGGGCATAATTCACTGTGTCGTATGAGAAACGAATCAACGGCCAGACAATCCAGCCGTCTTCCTCAATCATTTCCTGGACTTCAACATCGGTGTAATCTGTCGGTGTTTCCAAAAATCCGCCAAATACGGTTTCAGGATAATCCGCAATCATTGGGGTATAGAGCTCTCCGCCAAAGCTCACCAAGATGGGGCGGTCATTGGCGAACACTTCGGCAAACAAGGTCACAACGAACAGCACCATAAAAATCCACAACGACCAATAGCCACGACGATTGGATTTGAAGTTATCAATCCGACGGCGATTGATCGGTGAAATTTTGAAACCTAAAAAAGTAGGGACATTTTGATGGTCCATCATCAGCGCTCCACTTTTTCAAAGTCGATACGTGGATCAATGATGTGATACATGATGTCTCCGAGGAGCCCCATGATCAGACCCAACAGAGTGAAGAAATACATGGACCCAAACATTACCGGATAGTCCCGCTTGATCACAGCCTCATACCCCAACAAACCAAGTCCATCGAGGGAAAAGATAATCTCAATCAAAAGAGACCCTGTAAACAAAATGCCGATGAAGGCACTGGGGAATCCCGCAACGACAATCAGCATGGCATTGCGAAATACGTGACTATACATCACTTGGCTTTCTTTAAGGCCCTTGGCCCGTGCGGTCATGACATATTGCTTGTTGATCTCTTCCAAGTATGAATTCTTGGTCAACATCGTCAGGCTGGCAAACCCGCCAATGACCAGCGCCCCCACAGGCAACACCATATGCCAAAGATAATCCGTGATCTGACCCCAGGTCGAAAGCTCCGCCCAATTGTCAGACGTCAGGCCGCGCAGCGGGAACCAATCAAAATAGCGCCCACCCGCAAAAACAATCACCAGCAGAATGGCAAACAAGAAACTGGGAATGGCATTGCCGACAATAACAACACTTGATGTGGCAATATCAAAACGCGATCCATCTTTCACCGCTTTCATAATGCCCAAAGGAATGGAGATTAAATACACCAAAATGGTGGTCCACAAACCCAGTGAAATCGAGACCGGCATTTTATCCAAAACCAAATCGACAACTTTGCGATCTTGGAAATAGCTTTCACCAAAATCAAACACCGCATAGTTTTTCATCATCATCCAAAAACGTTCATGTGCAGGCTTATCAAACCCATACATCTTTTCGATTTGGGCGACGAACTCTGGGTCCAAGCCTTGCGCACCACGGTATTTACTTTGCCCGCCTGTTTGCGCCGAAGATTGCTGACTTTTACCGCCACCCACTTCACCCTGGGCAGACCCAGATATTCGCGCCGTCGCCCCCGCATCCAAACCCTGTATTTGTGCAATCATCTGTTCCACCGGGCCACCGGGGGCGGCCTGAACGATAACAAAGTTCAGCACCATGATGCCAAACAGCGTCGGTACAATCAGAAACAGACGGCGGAGGATATAAGACAGCATGATGGATTAATTGCTTTTCCCTTGGAGAGAGTTCAATTTTGCCGCTTTGGCTTCGTCATACCACCACGTGCTAAAGGACGTTCCCCGCATCGGAACCACATCAGGGCGTGAATACTTATTCCAATAGATCAAGCGATCATAACTTAAATGGAAGTTGGGTATCAGGTAATGTCCCCATATCAAAACACGATCCAGTGCACGGGTTCGGGTGACGAGGTCTTCCCGTGTTGGAGCCGAGATTATCAACTCGACAAGCTCATCAACAACCGGGTCTTTGATGCCAATAAGGTTTCGGCTGCTTGGTGTGTCAGCGGCTTCCGTCGTCCAAAAGCTACGCTGTTCATTGCCCGGCGACATAGATTGCCCAATCACTTGTGTGGTCATATCAAAATCAAATTTGCGATAGCGCTCAATATACTGTGAAGCATCAACGGTGCGCACACGCAGTGTCACGCCTAGTCGTTCCAAGTTTTTGGCAAACGGCAACGCAATACGTTCCGTAGCAGGTTGGGCAATCATCATCTCAAAATCCAACACAGCACCTGTATCTTTATGCACACGCTGTTTGCCTTGAATGACCCAACCCGCCTCTTTCAACAAACGATCGGCTTCGCGCAAATTTTTGCGAATACGCCCATCGCCTTTGGTGGATGGTGGATTGTATTCGGTGGTAAAGACTTCTTCAGGAATACGTCCACGATAGGGTTCTAAGATCTTTAGCTCTTCCGCACTGGGCAAGCCCGTTGCCGCCAACTCAGAATTGTCAAAATAACTGCGTGTCCGAGTGTACTGACCATAAAACAGATTTTTGTTGGACCATTCAAAATCGAATGCATAACTTAGAGCTTGGCGCACACGTGGATCTTTAAACAAATCACGTCGTGTATTGAAGATGTAACCCTGCATACCTTGCGGGCGTTTATGGGCAACTTCTTCTTTGATCAACAGGCCATTTTTGACTTCATCAATGTTGTAAGCCGTGGCCCAGGTTTTTGAGATGTTTTCTGCACGATAGTCAATAGCGCCCCCCTTAAGCGCCTCCACCGTTACGGCACCATCGCGAAAATACTCATAGCGGATTTCCCCAAAATTAGATTGCCCCACATTGACCGGAATATTTGCGCCCCAATAGTCTCCGACCCGCTCATAAGTAATTGAGCGCCCACTATCAAATGTTTTAATCTTGTAGGGGCCGGAGCCCAACGGCGGCTCCAAAGTGGTTTTGGCAAAATCACGCGTTTCCCAATAATGCTTTGGCAAAACTTCCATCTGTCCAACAATCAGGGGAAGTTCAGGATTCTCATTGGACTTAAATGTGAACTTTACTGAGCGTTCCGATAATATCTCAGCTTTAACCACATCAGCATAATAATAGCGAAAAGATGGCGCACCCTTTTCCATACGTGTCTCAAACGTCCATTTTACATCTTCCGCCGTAATCGGTTTGCCATCATGCCAGCGCGCTTCGGGTCGAATGTGAAATGTAATCCAAGAACGATCTTTCGGAACCTCAACACTTTCAGCCAACAACCCATAGATGGTGAATGCCTCATCGTTGGAAGACGTCATCAAAGTGTCGTAAATCAACCCCATACCATCAACCACTTCACCCTTTGGAATAAAAGCATTGAAGCTATCAAAGCTGCCAAAGCCTCCCAAACGGATCAAGCCGCCTTTGGGAGCTGTGGGATTGACATAATCGAAATGTTTAAAGTCAGGACCATACTTGGGCTGACCATGCATGGCGATGGCATGTTGGGGTTTCACTTCGGCGGCATGAACAGCCTCCGATATAGCAAAGCTCGCTAAAACGCAGGTTGCAACAAGTGCAGATTTCAAGCTCAACATTATTTTCCCCTGACACGTTGGCCGATTCACCCGTAAATGTGCCCTGTGATTGTGGCTGGATCAAGGTGTTCTTCTTAGATTGTGGTGCGATTTAGGATGGTTTGTCTTTGACATCCTTATAGAATTTGAAATTGTTGCGCCCAGCCTCTTTCACCGCGTACATGGCTTCATCCGCAGCCCGGGCCAATTCATCAGTACTATCGCCATCACCGGGAAAAATGCTGATACCAATAGACGCCCCCACATTGGCCAGCTGGCCATTGCCGACATCAACGTCTTCAACCAAGATATTGATGATTTTTTTTGCAACCACACCAGCACTTTCTGCTGCATCCAGGTTTTCCAACACCGCCACAAATTCATCCCCGCCAATGCGTGCCACGGTGTCCGATTGACGAACACATTGCAACATGCGCTCTGCCACCGTTTTCAAAACGATATCACCCGCTTCATGGCCAAGATTATCATTGATCGGTTTAAACTTATCCAAATCCACAAACAACAAGGCCAATGGCTTGCCTGAACGTCGTGCCCGCACCACCGCTCGCTCGACCCGTTCCATATAAAGGTTGCGATTGGGCAGACCCGTTAGAGAATCATGGTGTGCTAAATGTTCAATTTTCTGTAGTGCTTTTTTACGTTGCGTAATGTCGCGGATTACACCGGTAAACAACCGCTGGCTACCTTCTGTCATTTGCGTCACAGAAATTTCAATAGGAAACAATGTACCATCAGCCTGCTGGCCTTCTGATTCCATCGATGAGTTCATAACTTGGCCCTCACCGGTGGTGACATAATTGTCAATATAGCTATCGTGCTCCGTAGCAATCTCTTTGGGCATCAACGTCTTCACATTATGACCCAGCAATTCAATCTTGGTGTAACCAAACATCTTTTCACCGGCAGCATTGATGGATTGGATTTTACCTTTGGGGTCAATGGTAATGATCGCATCTTGGACCGTACCCAACACGTTGGCGAGACGCTGTTCACGCTTACGCGCATCCTCAGAAGCTTTGATGTAGTTGGAAATATCACGACATTCGACCATGAACGCCTGTGTTTCCAATTGGCACTCTTCGGTGAGTTCTCGCACATGCATCAACACATCAATGGGCATGGCATGAATGGGCCGCAGTTTTAACGGTACGCCGGATTCTTCTTCGGTAAACGCTTCAATGCCCAATGCAATCAGATCGGCGTAATCCGCATGCACAAAATCAGCAAAATCTCTGCCCAACACATCCTTGACGCTATCTACGTTAAGCATCTCAGCCCCAGCAGGGTTGATGAACGTAATGCGCCCTTCTTCCAGCACACACACCAAGTTAGAAATGGCGCGAACCAGTTCAGTGTCATAATTGGGTCGTTGTCGATTGCTCACGGCGCTTCCCTTCCGGTGACTTATCATGTCACCAAGTTTTTGAGGGCCGCTTCATGTAGTGTTTTATCCCCTGCCGCCAAAACCCGGCCATCACTGTCCAAGTTCAATGACGCACCTGACCAATCGGTCATAATGCCACCGGCACCTTCAACCACCGGCACTAAGGCGCAATAGTCATAGGTTCCCAAACTGGCTTCGCAGACCAAATCGACAAAGCCCGATGACAACAAACCATAGGCATAACAATCGCCGCCATAGACCGTACGCCATGCTGCGTTTGAGAGACGTTCAAACGCGGATTTGTTGTCCGCTTCGAACATGTCTGGCGTTGTCGTGTACAGCCACGATTGGTCCAGACTGGCACACACACGGGTGCTGACGGGTTTGCCGTTGTGGGTGGTTGGGTGGCCTGGCGCGCCAACCCAACGTTCCCCGGCAGCGTGGGCATCAATAACACCCACAATTGGTACGCCGTTCTGGCACAGCGCAATCAATGTTCCGAACAAAGGTTTTCCGGTGACAAACGAATTGGTGCCGTCAATGGGGTCCAAGACCCACACATATTCAGCATCGACATTTTCGCTGCCGTATTCTTCCCCTAAGATCCCGTGCTCGGGGTAAGTTTCGGATATCAACGCCCGCATCACCCGTTCGGCCGAACGATCGGCCTCTGTCACTGGGGATGCATCCGACTTCGCATCTACGGCAATACCGGTACGATAACGGCTCATGATTTCAGGGCGCGCAGCATCTGCCAAGCGTTCAGCCAATTTGACAAAGGATTGAATGTCCGTGCTCAACTTTCTCTTAGCCCTTAATCTGCAAGCGATTTCAAAAACGCCAAAATGTTCTGGCGATCCGTTTCATTTTTGAGCCCAGGAAAAACCATCTTGGTATCCGGTACAAAAGTCCTTGGGCCCGCGATAAATGACAACAATTCAGCTTCTGTCCACGTTCCGCCCTTTAACTTCATGGTTTTAGAGTAGCGGTAGTTTTTCGCAACAGCTTTATCACGACCAACAATACCCCAGAGATTCGGCCCCGTCATATTCTTGCCGCCTGGATCAAAGGTGTGACAGTTTTTACATTTTTTGCGAAACAGCTTTTTACCTGTTTCTACATCACTCCCAGCCATAGATTCCGTCGCCACAGACTTAGTGTTTTGTGTCGGTTGAATCGTTTCTTTGGGGGTTACGTCCACTTGCGCCGTGGTTGTTTGGGGTTGGATTTCAAAGTCACCCAAAACGTATACGAGGACAACGCCCGTCGTGATGACGCCAACCACCCCAGCGATGAATTTAAACATATCTAAACCTACTCAAAACCCTATCAAAATTGGGGCAAATGCAGTGTTATCGATCTTGCCCTGACCATACACGCAAGACCCGCCCCACTGCAACGCCTGGAAGCCTTAGAAAGCAAGGTCTTGAAGGTTGGCTAAGGATGTGGTCTCGTGTGCGCCAATTGTCGCGAACGAGGCCTGAACATGAGCTTAACACCCACGCTGAACCCCCCAGCCCTAAATCCCATCGTTATCATCCCCGCACGTATGGCATCCACACGCCTGCCGGGAAAACCCCTGGCCGACATCGCCGGGCTACCGATGATCGTGCAGGTTTTGAAGCGTGCCGAAGAAGCCAATATCGGCCCCGTGGTGGTAGCCTGCGCGGAGCCGGAAATCCTTGAGGCCATCGAATCAGCCGGCGGGCAGGCGGTTTTAACCAACCCCGATCATCCATCCGGGTCAGATCGTATTTTTGAGGCCCTTCAAAAAGTCGACCCAGACAAGCAATACAACGCCATTGTAAATTTACAAGGCGATCTGCCAGTTCTTGAGCCCAGCGTGGTCCAAGCCGCTGTTAAACCTTTGGCTGATGAAAACGTAGATATTGCCACTTTGGTGGCCGAAATCGTCGAAGAAGACGAAAAAACCAACCCCAACGTTGTCAAAGCCGTGGTCGGCTTTGGTAAAGGTCAAGATGTTGGTCGGGCGTTGTATTTTTCTCGCTCAACCGTACCGTATGGGGAAGGCCCACTGTACCATCACATTGGCATCTACGCCTATCGCCGGACTGCCTTGGAACAGTTTGTGGAACTCAACCCAGGTGTGTTGGAACAACGCGAAAGGCTGGAACAGCTTCGCGCCTTGGAAAACGGCATGCGCATTGATGCCGCCCTCGTTGACACCGTTCCGTTCGGCGTTGATACTCCACAGGATTTAGAGCGCGCCCGCACTATTCTGGCGGGCTGAGGAGTAACACGCATGCCACAAAACACCATCGCTTTTCAAGGTGAGCCCGGTGCCAATTCCGACATGGCGTGCCGTGCGGTTTACCCGGATATGAAAACCTTAGCGTGTTATAGCTTCGAAGATGCCTTCGCCGCTGTACACGAAGGACGTGCTCGTTTGGCCATGATCCCCATTGATAATTCGGTTGCTGGACGGGTGGCGGATATCCACCACCTGTTACCGGGCTCCAACCTGCACATCGTTGGTGAGCATTTTCAACGCATCGACCACCACTTGCTGGCGGTTAAGGGGGCTAAGATTGAAGACCTCACCCATGTGCACAGCCATGTTCATGCGCTCAACCAATGTCGCGGCATCATCAAGGAGCTGGGGTTAGAACCCGTGGTCCATGCCGACACCGCGGGTGCGGCGCACATGATCAGTGAACAGTCCGATGTCAGTCAGGGCGCAATTGCATCGCAATTGGCGGGTGAAATCTACGGTTTGGAAGACCTACGCGCCAATATTGAAGATGCCGAACACAACACCACACGGTTTTTGATTATGGCGGCGGAGCCCGCCGTGCCTGCACAAGGCAACGGCAAGGTGATGACCAGTTTCGTCTTTCGGGTACAAAGTATCCCCGCCGCGCTTTACAAGGCACTTGGCGGTTTTGCCACCAATGGCGTCAATATGACCAAGTTGGAAAGCTATATCATAGACGGAAGCTTCCAAGCGGCGCAGTTTTATGCCGAAGTTGAAGGCCACCCGGACGAACGTGCAATGCAACTGGCTTTTGATGAGTTAGAACACTTTACCCATGAAGTTAAAATCATGGGCACCTATCCTGCAGCAAGCTTTCGCGACGAACTAGCGTCTTAAACCTTGCCAAGGGGTGGGCTTTGGCCTTAATTGAGCCAACACACATCGCAAAACAGACCAAATGGGATTTAGAGCCATGCTTAAACGCAACGCTGATAAATTGGGATTTCAAGGCATGGATGCATCCAAAGATCCTTTGAAATTGTTGCGTATGACAGGCTTTAACACCCTCGATGACGCCACCCTTTTGGGCGCATTGTTGGATATGAAGGCCCACATGAAGCAAGAGGGTATTATGGAAGGTTTGCACAACAAAGGCCGCGAGGCTTTGCGCCTGTTGGCAGAACGCAAAAAATCCTAAACCACCCTAAGCAACTCACCGAAAAGGCCGCTCAAAAACCACACTGGGCTGTTTATTTCAAACTATTTTGTTATGGTTCACAACAATGTGGGCTTTCGGGCTTGGATGGTAACCGAGCATTTGGTACTGTGCGAATCGCAGCTGTATGAGTGAGGATTCCCTGTGATCCCAAGGTTAAGTTCGATTTGGTCGTCTTCGGCTAAGCGTTTTTGTGCGCTTAGCCTTGATTTCGTGCGCCCTGCTGCACGAATTGTGACGATTGTCAGCTTCAGTTCATTGGCGCTTTCGGGCTGCGTGGTGATGAGCCAATCGCCCATATCCATGGTTCAATCATGTCTTTCCGACCGCTTAGACATCGTCGAAAATGTCGATTGGTCCAAAGTGAACGTTACTGAAGCCCGTTTTGTGGATAACACCTTCCGCCCTATGGTGATGTATTTCGAAAAAGATCGCCCCTACATTTTGCGTGTCACCAACTTAGATCGTGACAACCACAGCCTGTGGGCTCCAGACCTGTTGAAACAAGGCGTGGCCCTGGAAAGCATCCAAATCGGTGACAAAACCCCGGCCAAAGGCTGTGTCAGCGGTGTGCGCATTCCCGAACGCACCACCGTCACATTCCGCTTTGTCCCGGTGTGGGAAGGGCGTTACGAAATGTCCGACAGCGGCTTCCCGGTATTCCCGGCGCAGCTGAACGATGGCGTGTTCCATATCATTCAACCGCGCGTCGGCTTGGCCGCCCGCTAATTGATCCTGTTTTTATATTATATTTCAATGGCATAAGCCTGTGCAAAGAAACTTTGTGTTAGGCTTTGCAGTGCGCGCACGCCTTGATATACTCCGCCCGGGAGATCGGCGCGGACGAAGCCCTCGCCAACCCGGTCAGGTCCGGAAGGAAGCAGCCGTAACGAGTTTTTCTTCGGGTCGCTTGCTGGTCTCCCACCTCTTGTTTTTTTGGGGCAATTGTTAGGGGCTAGGCTTTACTCAGATGTCAGACGAAACGACAACCGAAGCCTCCTCAGAATCCGGGCAAGACGAATACCGCGTTCTTGCGCGCAAATACCGCCCCACAGATTTCAACACACTGATCGGACAAGAAGCGCTGGTGCGTACACTCACCAACGCCATCCATTCCGGTCGTCTGGCCCATGCGTTCATGCTCACCGGTGTACGCGGTGTGGGCAAAACCACCACGGCTCGGATCATTGCCCGCGCACTTAACTGCATTGGTGAAGACGGCCAAGGTGGTGAAACCGCCGACCCTTGCGGCGTGTGTGAAAACTGCACCGCCATCGCCGAAGACCGCCACGTCGATGTCATGGAAATGGACGCCGCATCACGCACCGGTGTTGACGACATCCGCGAAATCATCGAAGGCGTGCGTTACAAGCCGGTATCGGCACGCTACAAAGTCTACATCATCGATGAAGTCCACATGCTGTCCAAAAACGCGTTCAACGCGTTGCTGAAGACATTGGAAGAACCACCGGAACATGTGAAGTTTATCTTTGCGACCACCGAAATTCGCAAGGTCCCGGTCACCGTGCTGTCACGTTGTCAGCGCTTCGATCTGCGCCGCATCGACATGGAAACCTTGGCGGGCCACTTCAAAGGCATTGTCGCATCAGAAAACGCATCCGTCACCGACGGGGCCCTAACGTTAATCGCACGCGCCGCCGATGGCTCTGTGCGCGATGGTCTATCATTGTTGGATCAAGCCATCGCCCACACCGCTGGCGAAGTCGGCGAAGATGCCGTGCGTGACATGTTGGGGCTGGCTGATCGCGCCCGGACATTCGATTTGTTGGACGCCGTGATGAAGGGCGACGTCGAAGGCGCCCTGGACCAATTGGCAGATCAATACGACAGCGGCGCCGACCCGGTCCAAGTTTTGGAAGATATGTTGGAGCTGGTCCACTGGCTCACACGCATCAAAGTTACCCCCAGTGCCGCCGAAGCCCCCGGTGTTCCAGAGATGGAGCGCGTACGCGGCATGGAAATGGCCAAGAGCCTGACCATGGCGGCTTTGACACGCGGCTGGCAAATGCTGCTCAAGGGACTGACCGAGGTCCGCTCCGCCCCCAGTGCGCTGCAAGCGGCTGAAATGATTTTGGTGCGTCTGATGTATGGCCTGGAATTGCCAAGCCCAGCCGATGCCCTCAAACAACTCAAAAACGCACCACCGCCCCAAGCCCCCGCACCCGGTCCAAGTGGCGGCGGCGTTCCCGCAGGTGGCGGACAAAATACCACAGTCGCCGCAGGGGCTCCGACTATGCCATCCGGTTCCACCCATGGTCCGACGATGTCCGGCGGCAGCCCTGGCACACAAGCCCAGCTTGAAACCCAGCCCATGAGCGTTTCAGAATTGGAACTCCCCAACCCGCAAACCTACGAACAAGTGGTCGATTTGGCGGAAAAAGTCGGTGAAATGATTTTGCACGCCAACCTCATTTCCAATGTTCACTTGGTCAGTTTCCAACCAGGAAAACTTGAATTTCATCCGGGCGACCATGCCCCCGGTGATCTGGCGCAGCGCTTGAACAAGATGCTCAACGATCACACCGGGCGACGCTGGGTGGTGAGCATTTCACGCGATGCCGGGCAGCCCACCCTCAATCAGCAAAAAGACGCCGCCTTGGCTGCCGAGAAAGCTGAAGCCGCCAAAGACCCTCTGGTTCAGGCCGTTTTGAAAGCTTTTCCCGGTGCAGAGATTACATCAGTCAAAGATATCAGCGAAGAAGTTCCACCGCTGACACGTCCCTTGGAAGATGAAGAGTTGGACGATTAACCTTCAGCAGATTTCAGGGGCAAGGCTTGGTCTTTGGTTACCATTGCGCCATCATCCAACGAGGCAATCATGGTCACTTCTATACCTGCTGCCCCCCATCACAAACAAATGAAGACGGATGAAATCTAACTGCAAGAACTGTATTGAAACATTTTATTGCGTACTAGGAGGAAGCTTGGTTTTATCTTTATTATGATCAATCTCTGTATGCTTTTCGGTATCAGTATTCAATAAACCATCCGAGAGGCTTTTCTCTTCAATTTCAACGTATTCTGCGTCTTGCGGGATCGCAAACTTAATATTCGAAAAAAGGTATTTGCCCAGATACAGGCCACACATCAACCAAAGCCCCCATAACACAATGATCGTGTTGCGGTGATGCTCATTATCGGGTGAGTAATGTATCGCTACATAAGTTACTCCAATCAAATACGTCGATGTAATCAACGATATCTGCACAAAATTGACACCCCGACGCCGCGCATTGAAATTGTGAAATACAAAAATGTAAGACAAAAACAATATGATATGTACCAGCGACGCACCATAAGCCAAAAGATACTCAAATCGATTTTCGGTACGACCATCGCTCGTCTCAGGCTCGATCATGGCGACTGCCAATGCAAGGCAAAGTAATGCACTGGACACCCCAAAACTACGGGCAAACTTCAATTGGTCGTTGTATTCCTTAGCCGTGAAATCAGGCTTGCTGCGAAAGGCCAAGGCACTGGAAATCAATAACGTTAGTGCAACCGGTACAAAACCGAAGATCCAGTTTATTTCATTTGCATCCATTAAGATTGTGGCGGCAACCGTGCCAAAAACGATGACGGCGTAATACGGTGATTTGGTTGGACTGAAATATCCAAAAACCGTTGTTGCAAAGGACATTGCCGCAGATGCAATCATAGCACTACCCTCCAATTTAATATCGCAATGCGTGTAGTGTAGGGCAACTTTCGCCAAAATTCTACTGCAGGTGATAGGGGCTTTAGTCGAGCATAAATTGATTACCCGCAGCCTCACCCCAGGCGCTCAAAAAATCACCCAAATGCGGGCGGGCCTCGGCTTCGGCTTCGATCAGCGAAATCACATCCGCCACTGAACGGTTGTAACCGTCTTTGGTCATTTGACCCCGCGTCAACTGATAGCGCAGATACACCAAGTAGGTGTTGAGCACATCGGTTTCGCAGTAATCACGGATTTCATCAACGCGGCCCTCGTCATACATGGGCGCAACCTGGGAACCATCAACACCGAATTTTCCGGGAAAGTTCAACACCGCACACACTTCGTTGAGTTTGAGGCCGCGCGACGCCGCCCCAAAATCGGTGAGCGCTTCTTGCAAATCACAATGCCAATCCAAAGCATACCTGGACGTGTAATTGTCCCACTTGTTGGTGGTGTCATGAAACACCCCGGCGGTAACACCGCAAACCATAGCGCGGTGACGCAACACGGGCAGGTCGAACCCCCGCCCGTTGTAGCTCACCAACCTGGGGCGGTTGCGGTCGATAAACTGATAAAAGCCACCCACCAAATCACTTTCGGGGCTGTCAGCCGTGCCGCCGGAGCGTAGTTCTTTCAGGTAATACTGCTCATACCGACCATCGCGCTCAATCTCAGCGGCCAAAAAGCTCACCGCCACAACCTTGTGAAAGGGTTGGCGCGGAAAGGCGTTTTTACCCCCGGTGACGTCGAGGTGATATTGCTCCAACGCTTCACGGCGTTCAGCACGATCGGGACCCACATCATGGCCCACAAGGTTGGGCACCGCGTCGGTGTCGGGAACAGTTTCGATGTCGAAGACGAACAAGCTTTGGTGTTGCATGAAAGCAATGTTATAGAATGGCCCAACACTGCGCTAGATTCGAAGACGCAGGCCCCTGTGGATAACGGAGACAAAATGAAAAACCTCGGCCAAATGATGAAGCAGGCTCAACAAATGCAGAGCCGCATGACCGAAATGCAAGAAGAAATGGAAGCCCACGAAGTCGAAGGCTCCGCCGGTGGTGGCATGATCACGGTGCGTATGAGCGGCAAGGGTGAACTGCGCGCCCTCTCCATAGATCCGTCCATGATTGACCCTCAAGACCCTGAAATGCTTGAAGATTTAATCAAGGCTGCGTTCAACGACGCGAAGGCCAAAATCGATGCCTTCAAGCAAGAAAAAATGGCGGACATGACTGGTGGCTTGCCTTTACCGCCAGGCTTCAAGCTGCCGTTTTGATCCGGAGCTTTTAAGTCAATGAGCGGACCCGGTTCCATCGATGCGTTGATCCAGTTGCTGGCAAAAATGCCGGGACTGGGGCCACGCTCCGCGCGTCGGGCCGCCTTACACCTTTTAAAACGTCGCGAATCGCTGATGGAGCCCCTCGCCCGGGCCTTGTCGGAAACTGCAAATACCGTCAAAACCTGTTCGGTTTGCGGCAACATCGACACCATTGATCCATGTACGGTGTGCACCGGACCCAAACGTGACCGCAGCCAAATCTGCGTTGTGGAAGAAGTCGGTGATTTGTGGGCCATGGAACGCGTGGTCGGCTTTCGCGGGCTTTATCACGTTTTGGGCGGAACCTTATCGGCACTCGACGGCATTGGTCCCGAAGATTTACACATCGGCCGACTGGTGGAACGCGCCAAGCACGACGGTGTCAAAGAAGTCATTCTCGCCACCAATGCCACCGTGGACGGCCAGACCACCGCCCACTACATTGCCGATAGGCTTAGTGGCGCCAATGTTACTGTATCGGGCTTGGCCCATGGCGTTCCCGTCGGGGGTGAGCTGGATTATTTGGACGAAGGCACCTTATCCACAGCGCTCAAAGCCCGAAAACCCATCTAAACCTACCAAAAAAACTGACCCCCCAAAGATAGCGCATTGATCTTAAAGTGATTCAATGCAATACAACCCTTTGCAGGCCAGCAACATCATGATACAACCATGAGACGGCATGCCACATAAGGCCATGCTCGTTCCCATCAACTTCTGCCCATTCCGGGGGGTCTGGACAGAAGTTGAGTTGGGGCATCGTTCAACCTACACCCCTCCGAACGATGCTCTGCACAAGACCGCATCATCCCATGCCCGGGGATGGTGCGGTCGCTTTTTGGGCCTCATTTAAATTTAATGATTATGACTAATCAATACCACTGGCAATTTGCGCCGCCCGGACAAACGCGGTGACATTATCAATTTGCTGGTCGGTGATGCCTTTGGTCGCCGGCATGGCACCAAAACGCCAATTCTTTTCACGCTTACCATCCCGTAAAACTTTCTTGAACACATAATCAGGATAGAGGTTGGCACGATACATGGGATGGATCAGCGGTGGCCCTTTGGGTGAACCGCCCGAACCATCAACACCGTGACAGTCCTGACATTTTTCTGCGAACACAGCGCGCCCACTTTGTTGAGCCGCGTCCAGTTCTGGCACCACCACGGTGGCCTTAATTGAGATTTTTTCCCTCCCCCACATGGAGATTGTCGTCAGCACCACCAAGATTGCCATCATCAACAGCATCCACTTCCACGGCGAGTTATGGCGTGGAGCATCGGGGTGCAAACCACTGTCATCGGCAGGCTGATTTTCAGGATCGAGAATTGGGGGCTTCACCATACGTACAAGTCCTTAGAAACGCGGTGCGTTCAATTTAGGTCATGAACAGATCGTCATCAGAAATATCAAGACCCTCAGAAAGTGTGGCCGGTGTCTTCGACGCAGGCTTCGGTGTTGTTTTTGGCGGTTCCAACTCTTCTGCCGGTGTGGTGTCTTCCATCTGAATTTCTTCGATACGCTCAGCCCGGCGACTAATCTTGCCCGATGAGGTTTGAATATCACCAATATCTTTCTGGGCTTGGTTAAAATGGGTTTGCAACTTGCCAACACGTTGATCTAGACGCACCACGTCTTCCAGCAGCTTCAACACTTCACCTTGGATTACCCCCGCTTGTTCACGCATGCGCGCATCTTTCAAAACCGCACGCACGGTGTTCAGTGTCGCCATCATGGTGGTGGGCGAGACAATCCACACCCGGGCCCGATACGATTTTTCCACCACATCCGGCATGGAGGCATGCAACTCAGCATAAACCGCCTCAGAGGGTAAAAACATCAACGCACTTTCTGCCGTTTCACCCGCAACGATGTATTTATCTGCAATGGTCCGCACATGGTTCATGACATCCGTGCCAAAACCACGCAGTGCGACTTTACGTTCATCATCATTTTCGGCATTGCGAAGTGCCAGATAGCTTTCCAACGGAAATTTGGAATCGATAACGATCGAACCTGGTGGGTTGGGCAATTTCAACAAACAATCCGCGCGCTTGCCATTGGATAGCGTCGCTTGAAATTCATAGGCCGAAGGTGGAAGCACATCGGATACCAAATCATTCAACTGAATTTCACCAAAGGCACCACGGGCCTGTTTGTTGGACAAGATATCTTGCAACCCCACCACTTGATCAGTGAGGTTATTGAGATTTTTTTGCGCAGCATCAATCACAGCCAAACGTTCATGGACTTGTTTGATCACATCGCCGGTGCGCTGAGAGTGTTCGGTGAGGCCATCACCCAAACGCTTGGTAATACTATCCAGGCGTTCTTCCAGCGTACGAGTCATCACCGACTGACTTTCCGTCATCATTTGCAGACGCGCGGCCAAATCAGCTTGGTTGGCAGAGAGCTGAGCAATCAGTGCATCATGGCTAGCTGCACTGCCATCTTCTGACTTGCGACCCAGCACAATCCACAACACAGCCACGACGGCGACGAGGGCAACAATAGCAAGAATGAGTGTTTGCGAATCCATCCTGGAACAGTGCCTGAAGCTGCACTGAAAGGCAAACGTGAGGACTTATTGCGCCGCCTCAGCCTGATCACCATACTTGAGGGCAATGTCGATAAATTCGGCTTCAACGGCATCCAGCGCTTCAACCACATCAGGGTCAAAGTGTGCGCCTTTGCCTTCATGAATGATGCCCATGGCTTTGTCGTGTGAAAATGCGGGCTTGTAGACTCGCTTGGAAATCAGTGCATCATAGACATCCGCAACCGCCATCAAGCGGCCAGACATCGGAATATCATCACCTTTTAAACCCAATGGATAGCCAGACCCATCCCATTTTTCATGATGGCTTCCTGCAATTTCACGGGCATAGCGCATGAACGAATTGCTACCCAACTCACGTTCTGCCACTTCCAATGCTTCCGCACCCAATTGGGCGTGGGTTTTCATAATGACAAACTCTTCATCCGTGAGCTTTCCGGGCTTGAGCAAAATGGCATCGGGTATTCCAACCTTGCCAACATCGTGTAGTGGCGCAGATTTGTACAGCAGATCAATGGTTTCATCGTCGAGCAAATGCACAAACCGCGGATGGTCTTTAAGCGCAACAGCCAAAGCCCGAACATAGCGTTGGGTTCGCAAGATATGTGCGCCCGTTTCGTTATCGCGGGTTTCAGCCAAGGTTGCCAGGGACAAGATCGTCACATCACGGGTGCGTGCCAGTTCTACGGTGCGGTCTTTGATTCGTTGCACCATAGTGTTGGTGTGCTGGGCCATAACACCAAACTCATCATTGCTGGCAACCGGAACATGGTTTTCATAATCACCCATGGTCACCCGGGTTAAAACCGCCGTTTGATTGTGCAAAATGGTGTGAAGATTACGCGCATAGGACCTGATAATGTTGAGCGTATGTGGCAACACAATTGCCAAAACAAAAGCAAATTCTTTCAACACGGAAATCTGAGCTTCCTTCAGCCCCACCGTATCACCGTTACGAACAATCCAATCTAAATCTTTGACCACCAATAACATAAACACACCAACCAAGACGGTAATGGAAACAGACGCAAACAGCGCCACTTTGCGGGTCAAAGGGAAATAGTCTTCATCTACATCAAGGGTGATGTTTTGGTCTTCAATGGATTTGGCAACAGCGCGTTCGCGTTCCAACGCCAAATCAGAGGCTGCAAAGAACCCAAGCCCCGTGACACCAAAGAAAATTTTCAAGCCACTTTCCAAAAACGGAAAACCATAAACAAATTCGTTGTAGGCCATGATAACCATGGCGCTGGTCGCCGCCATAATCAGTTCCAACCAGAACAAGCGGTTAACTTGACGCTTCAGTGGTGCTTGATCCACCCATTTGGAAATCAAGAGTGCTCGCAACATAAATTGGGCCGTTATGACCGCAATAATGGGGATCGCGACCTGCATTGGCGTCAACGTTTCAATAAACGGACACACCCGAATGCCGTACAGCGGGATCACCACCATAATTGTTAGATAATGAATAGATGCACGCATATTGTTATCCGCCTTCCCCGATAAGGTATTGATACGTGTATCATATGGGGTTTTTGTTGCCTCTAATAAAGTCTGCATTTTTAGCACCTAAACTCAAGTTTTCTTGACTGTTGGCGGCACTAGCCTTAAGTCCTTTTCACACCCCTATTCGCATTAAGGCTCGTTAAGGTTACATCTTTCATGGCTATACTGCCCATACTGGTTGCCCCCAACCCAGTTTTAAAAACCAAAGCCAAACCCGTTGATACGGTTGACGACGAAATCCGTCAGCTGATGAATGACATGTTGGAAACCATGTACAACGCCCCCGGCATCGGCTTGGCCGCACCACAAGTGGGTGTCAGCAAACGCGTTATTGTTGTGGACATAACAACCGAGGACGAAGAACCCAACCCATTGTGCATGGCGAACCCGGAAATCATCTGGGCTTCTGAGGAAGAAGAGCTGCGTGAAGAAGGCTGCCTCTCTTTGCCGGAACAATTTGCTGAAGTGGTCCGCCCCAAAGCCGTGCGGGTGCGCTATCTGGATAAAGAAGGCGAAATCCGTGAACTGGATGCCGACGAACTGATGGGCATTTGCGTCCAACATGAAATGGATCACTTAGACGGCACATTATTTGTCGATCATCTGTCCAGCCTGAAACGCAACATGATTTTGCGCAAATTGAGAAAATCACGTAGCGGCAAACCGGCAACGGTATAGACTAATTTGGGGGATACTTATGCGTTTGATATTTATGGGCACGCCGGATTTTTCCGTTCCGGCACTGCAAGGCTTAATTCATGCCGGTCATGAAATTGCCGCCGTTTACAGCCAGCCACCGCGCAAAGCCGGACGTGGGCAAAAACTCAAACCATCCCCCGTACACGCATTTGCGGAAACACAAGGCATCGAAGTCCGCACCCCGGTTTCTTTAAAAGACGAAAAGACCCAATCGGAATTTGCTGCGCTCAATGCTGACGCTGCAGTGGTGGTGGCCTATGGATTGATTCTGCCTAAAGCCATTTTAGACGCACCCAAACTGGGATGTTTTAACATTCATGCGTCCCTTTTGCCGCGCTGGCGTGGTGCCGCACCGATCCAACGCGCCATTGAAGCGGGCGACACAAAGACCGGCGTCACCATCATGCAGATGGACGCAGGGCTCGACACCGGCGATATGCTGATGATGGGCACTTTGGCCATCACTCCAGACATGAACGCCCAAGTGCTTCATGATGCCCTGTCCGCCATGGGTGGAGAGCTGATTGTCGAGGCTTTAAAAGGTATCGAAGCCGATACCATCACCCCAACACCACAACCGGATGAAGGCGTAACCTACGCCAAGAAAATCGATAAGTCTGAAACGCGAATTGATTGGTCCCAGCCCGCCCATGCTGTCGATGCACAAGTGCGTGCATTTTATCCCTTGGCCTGGTTTGAACGGAATGGCCAACGAATCCGTGTAGGCGCGGCAAAACACTCTGACCAAAGTGGAACACCAGGACAGGTGATTGAGGGATTAACCGTGGCCTGTGGTGACGGGGCATTGTGCCTGACCCACGTTCAGCCTGCGGGTAAAGCGGTCATGGATGCAGAAGCTTACCTGCGTGGCAATCCAACCCAACCAGGTCAAATGTTCACCTAACCTCTTCTAAAGAAATTTATAGCAGTTGGTGACAAAGCCTGAACCAAAGGATTGAGAGTTCATCAGTTCCAAATCCTGATCGGCATCCAGAGCCCCAAACAGACGCACCCCTGATCCGATCAAGGTGGGCAGTATCGTCAAAGTAATATCCGCGAGGAGGCCTGAGCGGATAAACGATTGGACCAACTGGCCACCATCCACATAGGCACGTGACCAATCCTCATCACGCAACTGTTGCATTAATTCCTCAGGACTTTGGGAACTTAATCTGACTTTGTCTTGAAGCTCCGCAGGGATGTCTTGGGGGCTGAGTGAGCGAGTCATCACCACCACCTTTTTGGTATAAGGCCAACTGTCAAATCCCAGTACAGTCTTAAATGTATTGGCACCCATAACCAAACCATCCACACTGTCCATAAACGCGTCAAAGCCATGGTCTTCATCCGTGGTGTCGAATTTCATCAACCAATCGAGACTGTGGTCTTGGCGGGCAATAAAACCATCGAGGCTCATACCCATGAAGGCATGTGCGGTGGTCATCATTTAAGCTCCAATTTGGCAGGCGGCATTATCAGCATGTTTGATATGCAAAATTCATTACTTTTCCATCGATGCACACAAAGCTTGATCAACACTCTCATCACTCTCAGTTTTTAGCTGGCGAATGATGTTGGTAAACATATGGGTAGCGTCGAAAATTATGTGGTGCTGACTATCTATACTTGAGTCACCTGTATTAAAACTATCATCCCAGATAAAATCCATCACATCCTCTTTTATAAATTAAATTTAGTTGATGATAAGATTTTAGATAGCTGTTTAGAGGCTAAGTGCAAACTTTAGAACCGATCTGCATCCGGCACATCATCACCAATGACCACTGGTTTCTTGACACCACGTGCAGCAGCAGCGCGTTCTTCTTGGCCCTGCATATAGGTTTTAAATTTAGAATGTCGTCGGGTCATGGTTGGCTTTTTCTCTTGCGCATCTTTGAGGATTTTGCGGACCTCTTCAATACCTTGGCGCATTTCCAACATAATGAACTCAGAACGTTTTACCGGGCCACCAATATTATCTTTGGGGAACAGTCCGTGCCAAGCACTCATCTTCACCGACAGGGCACATAGAACGCCGCCAATGGTGGTGTGATAACTTTCGATTAGGGCTTCCACTTGACGGAAACGTTCTGCGGACACGTCGCTCCAAAAATCTTTGGTGTTGGAATCGAATTCATCAAACAAACGCTTCAAGTGCGCACTCAAACCCGTGAAGGTTTTTTCCAACATGTCGCACGTTTTCATCAAGTTTTGGTCGTTCTTCAATTCCCAGTTATTGCGAATAGCATGTAGGCTATCCAAAAAATTTCGGGTGATCGGTGCTGTTTCATCAAGTGATTGTTTGAAGTAGGCCAATGACAAAAAGATATCGCCATAATCTTCCAAAAAACGTGGGAGCTCCATCAAGTCGATGTCCAAACGCTTGGCCATCATGTCCAATTTTTCACGGGCCATTTTGACATCGGGATTGCGAAACAAGTTCAGCAAATCATCAAAGTCTTTAATATCAACATCACCAGAACCGTAAATCTCACTGATCAGCGGGAAGGTGAAATCCTTCATGTAACCGCCCAGCTCTTTGCTTTTTTGCGGTGAAAGCCTAAGCGCTGCAATATCGTTCACGGGTATATTTTGTTCCCGTAAAGATACCCGCAGACTATAAACGTCGTACGATGGCAAACGTGATAATTTGCGCAGCATCGTGATGTCGCTGGGTGGTGCATTCATTTCTTCACGCAATTGCCGCGCGGCTGCATCCACGGTCATCTGACCGCTACCCGTATCTTCGTCTTTAAACAGCTCAATCATAGAATGAAGACGCGCATTTTTAATCAAACGGGCACGTGCCATCGATTTATTTTCAAACGGGATAATGCACATCGGCATAACGTGCAAAGCATCTAAATCTTTTTGGAGCGAAGCATCCATTCCCAAAACCTTTGGCTCACATCTGTCTACCACTTTACTTTCAGCAGCTTAGACAATTTAACTCATACATTGGTTTTACACTTTTTGTAGGGTAAATTGCAATATATCTGCAAATATTTCAATTAGTCTTAATATGTGAAAAATGCTCGCATCTTGGGGCGTAAATCCCTTACAACAGGGCCATGGTTCGTTATCGCATTACAGTAGAGTATGACGGTGGCCCCTATGTGGGCTGGCAACGCCAAGACAATGGTTTAGGTGTTCAGCAAGTCATCGAAGAAGCCATCATCGCATTTAGTGGTGAAACCGCGCACGTTCAGTGTGCCGGACGCACCGATGCCGGTGTCCATGGCCTGGGCCAGGTGGCACACTTTGATTTGCAGCGTGATGATATCACCGCCAACGCCGTGCAAGGCGCGCTAAACTATCACACCAAGCCCCACCCTGTTGCCGTCACTGCTGTTGAAGTTGTTGATGAAGACTTTCACGCCCGTTTCAGTGCAACCGAGCGCGAATACCTATACCGTATTCTCAACCGTCGTGCCCGCGCCGCCCTTGAACACGGCCATGTGTGGTGGGTGCCCCAACCCCTAAATGCCACAGCCATGCACGAAGCAGCCCAAGTTCTGGTTGGCCAGTATGATTTTTCCAGCTTTCGTGCCAGCCATTGCCAGGCCAAGTCCGCCCTCAAAACATTGGATCAATTGGATGTATCTCGCGTTGGCGATGAAATTCACATCAAAGCCCGGGCACGGTCATTCCTGCACCACCAAGTCCGCAATATGGTTGGCACCTTGATGGAAGTCGGACGTGGCAAGTGGACGGTTGACGATGTACGTGCGGCACGTGACGCCAAAGACCGTTCCGCCGCGGGGCAAACAGCCCCGCCGGACGGATTGTATTTGGTCCGTGATGGTTACGGGCCCTTAGTCGATTCTGCTGAAGACGAAAACGCCTAGGCCTTATAGCCCATGCGCAAACCGCCCCAATGGCGTCCTTTTACCGTGATCGGTGCGGAACAATCTTTCATCACCGCCGTAACCCCACCGCCCATATCGCGTTTATAGGTCTTCAACAAGAACGGCTTGGTTGAATTGCGCCCAGCGCCCAAACCCGTGGGATCGTCAAAGATTCGGCGGTTGCGACAATTCGCCATGTTCCACACAGGATCATCCGAAGGCGTTTGTGAATACTGCTTGTTGTGAGTTGGCAAATAACCGTTGCGATCCACAGCCGCACAGAACGTGACGCGATCATCCAATGTGAGTAGTGGTTCTTGAATGCCTGGCAAAAGACGATCCGTAAAAGGAACCATTTTCGCCATCACTTGCGGCGGCTCAGACCCCGAAACTGGCGTGTAGTGTTCATCAAACAAGTCAGCCATGGTGATTTCACCAGCATCAACTGCTGCTTCAAACTCTTTACCAATTTCGTTGGCGGTATCACGAACAGCGGTGATGAACGGGGTATCTTCGATTTCTATACCTTCTTCAACAACCTGTTCGATCAAGTCTTCACTCAGTGCCAACAACTGCGAAACGTGACCGTTTGCCGTATTCAGGCGTTTGCTTTCTTCGATCACATCTTCGGCAAATCCACCCAGGCTTTCAGAAACATGGGTGCAGACGGACAAGTTGGCCGTAGCCGACTCATTGATCTCACCCACATGCGTCTTCAGCAGATCAAAAATAGTCTGCAAATCATCCATGGATTCGGCAATATTGGCCGTATCGGTGTTAGCGCGGTCGGCCTTTTCAAGACTATTGGCACTGTCGGTGGACAGCATTTCAATTTGCGTGCGTAGCTCCGACACCGTTTCGGTGATATCGGTGGTCGCATCGCTTGTTTGTTTCGACAGATTTTTCACTTCACCCGCTACAACCGCAAAACCTTTACCTGCAGTTCCTGCACGAGCTGCTTCAATGGTCGCGTTCAAAGCCAGCAAGTTGGTCTGCTTAGCAATGGCTTCGATATTGGCAGCAACACCAGACACGCGTTCCAAAGCATCGGTAAGCGCACCTAACCGGCCAGAAATATTAGAAACAGATTCGATCAAGCTTTTAATGCTCACCGTGCTGGCTTGAACCGTTTGGGTGGTTTCTGCCGTGCTTTCTGTGGCTTCGGTGGCAATATTGTTGGCCGTTGTTGCCAGTTCAGCAATTTGTCCGTTGGATGTGTGTAATTCACCCATTTCATCCTGAAGTTGGCTTAAATGCCCGGTTTTACCGCTGACAGCAGCTGTAATTTCATCCAAATCCAAAGAAATTTCAGCAAGTTCACCCCAAACACCAGCAATTTGACGCGCTGCCATGGCACCAAACTTGTCACCTTGTTCAGTCATTTCAATAGCTTCGGTTCCAGAATCGTCTAAGTTTTCGACGGGATGTTCGATTTTGCGCTCCATGCTATTCACGCCTCGCGCCCTCCCTATGGGTCCAGTTTGTTTACCGTGTACGACACCAGCCGCACCACTCTCTTTGGAGTGTGTCGGTACATGATCTCCTACCCATCTGGGGGGTATCATAGCGGGAATTTCTATGGAGAAACAAGCTACAAACGTAGCGGATTATTTTTTTTATTAAACATACAATAGAAATTGTCTGATCTTCCAAGGATACCCTTGCTGTACAATAATCTTGTTGCTGGAAGCCGCGCCAAGAAATGTCTAAACTATAGCGATGACAGATGAAAAACAGATCATGAGTCTCAAGACTCAACCGACACCCAGCTCCGTTTCAGATATGGATGGAAACGATTCGGCGGTCGCTTCCCACAATGCCAACAAAGATTTGCCATTATTGGGTTTATTTGCCGTGGGATTTGGGGTGTTGAGCATTCTACCCTTTGTACCGGGTGGTTTTTTGTTTGCACCCTTAAGCCTGATTCTCGGCCTCATTGCCTTGTTCATTGGGCAAATCGGCTATGGGCTTGGCGCCGTGGTGTTGTCGATGGTGGGGATTATGTCGTCCCCGATCTTGATGGGACTCATCGGTGTGGCAACATTCTTATCGTGGCTTGGGGCCCTGTTTTAAGCCATCGTTTTAGGCCTCAAATGGCATAAATCAGGGTTTCGCCAAATCCACGCACGATCCAGTTGATAAACACCGCCAATATGACCACACCCGCCGCTGCCAAACCGCTCAGATTTAATGTATAGCGCGCAATAAACCAAGCCAGCGCCATTGCATAAACGATCACGGCCGCCAGCAAAGCTGACATCAGCGTGCCCGTCAGCAGATCCAGGGTAATCGCCAATTGCACCGGGATAAACACCGCCGAGACAATCAAATCAGTCCAGTTATTGGCGATGCCAAAACGCAAAAAGCGATTGGAACGATCGATCCAATTACAGACGTAAACCATGGCCAACGGGAACGCGGTCCAGCCCATCACATACATGATCGCTTCGACACTGAAAAACCGTAGCGCTTGCGTGGTGGCAGGTTCTTCCTGCCAAACCAACATGATTTCTAACAAGTGAAGAGGGGCCAGAATCGCAGCAACCCAGAACGAATTCCAAAACCCCTTAACTGTGGCATTGAAGAAAAACGCGCCCTTAAGATCAAACCGCGCCAAGCGAAGCGCGCCGCTAATGGCCATGGCGGCTTCACGTCCGGTCATCAGGCCTTCGCTTTCTCGAAATAGCCGCAGATCATCTCATAATAGATGTCGGTTAGTTTCAAAATATCATCCACGGCCACATGTTCATCAACTTTATGCGCCGTTATATTCAACAGACCAAATTCAGCCACCGCACAGTGATCTTTGATAAAGCGCGCATCCGACGTCCCACCCGACGTGCTAAGCTCCGGCGTCAGACCCGTCACCTGGGTAACTGCTGCACTCATGGATTCGGACAATAAACCCGGCGGCGTCAAAAAGCTTTCACCCGACGCCAACATTTCGGCTTCAAAATTGTCGCCCGCATTGTCGAGGCGGAATCTCAGCTCATCTTCCAAACTGGCTGGGGTATAGGTGTCGTTAAAGCGCACATTAAACTGTGCCTTGGCCTGATTGGGGATGACGTTGGTGGCGGGGTTACCCACATCCACTGACGTTACTTCCAAATTGGATGGTTGAAAATGTTCAGTCCCCTCGTCTAAGGGCTGATCAACCAACGCACTTAACAATTTCAACAATTTGGGTACTGGATTGTCGGCATGTTGGGGATAAGCAACATGGCCTTGGCTACCCATCTGTGTGATATATCCGTTCAGCGAGCCGCGGCGCCCAATCTTAATGGTTTCGCCGATAACATCGGTGTTGGTGGGTTCACCCACGATACAAGCGTCGATGTATTCACCCTGACTGACCATCCAATCCAACACCTTGATGGTGCCGTTGATGGCCGGGCCTTCTTCGTCACCAGTGATCAGGTAAGAAATGGAACCACCGAAATCCGCCCCCTGTTCACCCAAAAAGCGCGCCGTAGCCGATACAAAGCAAGCTATGGCTGTCTTCATATCCACCGCACCACGGCCATACAGAACACCGTCATGGATTTCCGCACCAAAAGGCGGATGGGTCCACGCCATTTCATCGCCCACCGGCACCACATCCGTGTGTCCGGCAAAGCATAAATTAGGGCCAGATGCCCCTAACCGGGCGTAGAGATTATCCACATCCGGGGTGCCGTCTTGGGAAAAAGGCAGGCGATGGCAAGCAAAGCCTAAGGGTTTCAGGGCGTTTTCCAAAACCTCCAACGCGCCCGCATTTTCTGGGGTCACGCTGGGGCACTGAATCAACGCCTGGGTCAGCTCTATTGCATCGATGCTTGCCACCTGAAAGCCCTTATTTAGTCGCGTAAAAGTTCATTAATGCCCGTTTTTGCACGGGTTTTCGCGTCCACGCGTTTGACGATCACAGCACAATAAAGGTTCGGTGCCGGTTCGCCTGTCGGCATGGTGCGGTGCGATGGCATGGAGCCGGACACCACAACTGAATAAGCCGGAACACGACCATAAAACACTTCACCGGTTTCGCGGTCGACAACTTTGGTCGATGCGGAAATGAACACGCCCATACCTAAAACGGAGCCCTCTTCAACCACAACGCCTTCGGCCACTTCGGCACGCGCGCCGATGAAGCAATCATCTTCGATGATGGTTGGGTTGGCTTGCAGCGGTTCGAGAACACCACCGATACCAGCACCGCCGGAAATGTGCACGTTCTTACCAATTTGTGCGCAAGAGCCAACCGTAGACCAACCGTCAACCATGGTGCCGCTGTCAACATAAGCGCCCAAATTCACAAAGCTCGGCATCAACACCACACCTGGTGCAATGAATGAACCGCGACGTGCGATGCAGTTCGGCACTGCACGAATACCGCTTTCGCGGAATTTGGCGTCGTCCCAACCTTTGAACTTGCTGTCGACTTTATCGAACCAGTGTGCGCCACCCGGGCCGTTTTCAATCAGGCCCATATCGTTCAAGCGGAAGGACAACAGCACGGCTTTTTTCAGCCATTGGTTCACTTTCCAATCGCCCACGGCCACGCGTTCTGCAACGCGGGCTTTGCCGCTGTCCAACAGTTCAATGGCGTCGTTAACGGCTTCACGAATTTCGCCTTGGGTATCCAAACCAACATTATCGCGGTCGTCCCAGGCAGCATTAACGGTATTTTCCAAATCGGTGTAGCTCATGATTGCTCACTCTTAGTTTTGATACAAAAAAATGGGGAAAGGTCTGCCAGGAACATACGGGCAGAAGAGCACCCTGTCCAGCGCCGCAAGACCCTAATCGAAGGCTGGATTTACAAGCTTTCCAGCCATGTCACAAGATTGTCGGTCTGAATGTCCACATGATCGCCTTCCGGGTCCTCCTTACAGATGTCACAATCTGTTATTGGGCGGACCCAAACCGTTGTCATCCCAAGGGCTGCAGCCGGGGCCAAATTTCGCGCGATATCTTCGACCATAACCGCCTGGGTTGGATCAAATCCGAAGCGTTTGACCAGCTTGTCATAAACTTCCGGTTCCGGCTTGGGGATAAAATCTGCATCGGCAATGTCAAACACACCATCAAAGTGATCCGCAATACCAAGGCGGTTCAAAGTCCGTTCCACATGAGCCATATCAGAATTGGTGAAAATCAGTTTCCGTCCGCTCAACTGGTGCAGTGCAGCGCTCAATTGAGGAGATGGCGGGATCGTAGAAATATCGATATCGTGGACGTAATCCAAATACGGGCCTGGGTCCATATTGTGGTTCAACATCATTCCACGCAACGTCGTGCCATATTGTTTAAAATAGCCCTTTTGCACTTTGTGGGCCTGGTCTTCGGACACGTCCAAATATTTTGCCAAATACTGGCGCATACGCATGTCGATTTGTTCAAACAAGCCGTGCACCCCGGAATACAAGGTGTTATCCAGATCAAACACCCACGTCGGGGTGTGGCGCAGGCTATTCTGATGCTCGGATTTTATAGGCGTGTTTATCATCGGCGCATTAGACGCCGGGCGCCGCAAACAGGCAAGCGGATTCGGCTTGTAGTTCAGTATTTTCATGCTCACATGAACTAAGCTAGAATGCGTAGGGATGATTACAAAATACTGTGCTAAGTTATGACAATTGCTGTTTGATTTTCAATAATGCGCCTTTTGCTAGTTAAATTTTTGGGAGCCTAAATGCCGCAAGCCAACACAGCAGCAGCCCCGCCCATTTCAACGGGACCGGGGACGAAGAGTGAGCGTGACCGCTTCGTTGCGCTGGCGTTCTGCTGGGCTGATTTCTTGCTGGAAGTTGATATCAACGAAGGCATTGTTTTTGCGGGCGGCCCGTGGCAAGCCATCACGGGTATGACGACCGATCAAATGCAAGGTAAATCTCTGTCTGATATTGTTTGGCAGGAAGATATGGGCTTGATGCGGTCCCTTTTGGGTGTGGCGCGACGCCAGGGCCGGATTGAAGATGTCGATATTCGCTTCAAAGGCTCCCACGGTGGTGGGCTGCCCTTTGGTTTTGCCGGATATTTTCTTGAAGATCTGGACAATCATTATTTCTTGGCCTTACGAGTTTCACGCAACCAAGGTGCGGGCTTGGTTCACGGCGGCTCCAAAGGCACCGAAAGCAATCTCTATGATGCCGATTCTTTTGCCGACGTTTTGGGCGGCAAGCTTAAATCGAGCACGGGAGAAGACGACAGCCAACTGACCTTGATCAATATGCCCGGCTTAGACAAGTTAAAAGCCAGCCTGGATCCGGCTCAGGCTGCTGAACTCGACAAAGTCTTGGGCACTTACCTGCGGGCCAGTTCTGTTGATGGCGACAGCGCAGCAGAATTGGACGATGGCAAGTTCGGTTTGGTTCACGCCGATGATCTCGATGTCAGTACTCTCGAAAATCAATTGGCCGATGTTGCCAAGAACTTTGACCCCAAAAAACAAGGGGTCGATATCCAAGCCGCCACAATGAATGTGGATGCCGAAAATATCTCTGAAGAAGATATGGCCAATGGATTGGTCTACGCCATCAACCGCTTCAAGGAACAAGGTAATTCCAGCGGTTTCAACATGCAGGAACTGTCATCCAACCTGTCGACACTGGTTTCTGAAGCTGCGGAAAAGGTGACCACCTTCAAAAACACTGTGGCCAACCGTGAATTTCATTTGGTCTATCACCCAATCATTGATGTAAAGACCGGTGAGGTACACCACTACGAAGCGCTGACCCGCTTTCAAGAAGGCGTGTCACCGTTTGAAATCATCACCATGGCCGAAGAAACCGGACTGATCCCTGAGTTCGATTTGGCCGTGGTGGAAAAGGGATTGGAGTTCCTAAACACCATCCCGCGCAATAGCCCCATGTCCATAGCCATCAATATATCCGGCCAATCGGTGGCATCAGAATGGTACGTTACCGCACTCCACAATTTGATGAGTGAGAACCAATGGGCCAAAGGGCGCATGGTATTTGAAATTACCGAATCTGCAAAAATGGAAGACCTGGAACAGGCCAACAACTTTATCCAGCGCCTGCGCAAAGACGGCTATCCGGTCTGCCTAGACGATTTCGGTGCTGGCGCCGCTAGCTTTGGCTATCTTATGCGTCTGGAAGTCGACGTGGTCAAACTTGACGGTCCAGTGGTCAAAGACGCCCAGCGCGCCCGTCGCGGCAAGGCACTTTTGGAAAGCATGGCAACGCTTTGCAAAAACCTCGGCATTGAAACCATCGCCGAAATGGTCGATGACACACAAGGGCTGGAATTCGTGCGCAAATGCGGAATTAATTACGCTCAGGGCTATCTGTTTGGCAAACCTAACGCCAATACCAAGTCATTCAACATGGCAAAACACATCCATATGTTCCCCAATCCAGCATTTACCACTGGGAAGAAGTGGTAAGACGAAAAAACCCTTTATTCTTGCTGTTGTAACATAAAGCTCGTATCCTTCAGGCCACGTTACTATTTGTCTTGAATTCCGTGCTGCTCGCTTTTGGCTTAATGTCACCTAAGATGCCTGGCCTTGGCCCAACAAGTTACTTCCTGACGATCGTGAACGTTACATGAGTGGACAGCTCTGGTTGCTGCCCGCCATATTAATACTGTCAAAGGAATGACTATTATGGCTAAAGGTACCGTAAAGTGGTTTGACGCCACCAAAGGTTTTGGTTTTATCGAACCCGAAGATGGCTCTAAAGATGCATTCGTGCATATCTCTGCTGTTGAACGCGCCGGTCTATCCGGTCTGCGTGACGGCCAGAAGGTTGAGTTTGATCTGTCCGAAGGCCGCAACGGCAAAATGGCAGCTGACAACCTCGTCGCTCTGGACTAAATCCAGTCAAAAATTTGAGGGGGCGCGCCGGGCTGAAAAGCCCCGCGCCCTCTTGCTATTTGTGCATACCTGTCTATAAGCAACAAAAAATAACACTGAAGGTGTCAAGATGAGCGATTTTAAAGGACTTGGCCTAATCGAGCCGGTCCAAAAAGCGGTAGCCAAAGAAGGCTACTCCACGCCCACGCCCATCCAGGTACAATCCATTCCCCCTTTGTTAAAGGGCCGCGATCTATTGGGTGTTGCCCAAACCGGGACTGGTAAAACAGCATCCTTTGTACTGCCCATATTGCACCGTTTGGTCGAAGCCAACATACTGCCATCCCGCAAAGCACCGCGGGCACTTATTTTGGCACCCACACGGGAACTTGCCCTACAAATCCAAGAAAGCATTGTGTGCTATGCACGGTTTGTCGATGTGCGTGGGGTCGTGGTTTTTGGTGGTGTGCCCATTGGAAAACAAATCAAAGCCTTGAACGCCGGGGCCCAAATTGTTGTGGCAACACCAGGACGCTTACTGGACCTCATGAACCAAGGCAAGATTCGCCTCGACAAGGTTGAAACCTTTGTTTTGGACGAAGCTGACCGCATGTTGGATATGGGTTTTGTTCACGATGTCAAAAAGATATCTGCAGAAATCCCTGCCAAATGCCAAACCGTCTTATTTTCAGCAACCATGCCTGCAACCGTAAAGAAGCTGGCCGATGGTTTGCTGATCAAGCCGGTTGAAGTTGAAGTGACCCCGCCCGCAACCACCGCCGAACGTATTTCACAACGCGTCTTGTTCGTGCCCAAACAAAAGAAACGCACGCTGTTGTCGGAGATTATGAAAAATGAAGACATCACCCGTGTGTTGGTATTCACCCGAACCAAGCACAGTGCTGATCGGGTTGCTCGGCATCTGGAAAAAAGTGGTGTGCGTTCCGGTGCCATTCATGGCGACAAAGCCCAAAATGCCCGCCAGCGCGCGCTAAAGGGCTTTCGTGACGGTAAACTCCGCGTTTTGGTTGCCACCGACATCGCCGCACGTGGCATTGATGTCGATGGTGTCTCACACGTCATCAACTTCGATCTACCCAACGAGCCAGAAAGCTACGTCCATCGTATTGGCCGCACCGCACGTGCAGGTGAAAAGGGTGAAGCTATTTCGTTTTGCGATGCGCAAGAACGTGGCTATCTGCGCGATATCGAAAAAGCCATTCAACAAGCTGTTCCCATTGATGAACAGCACACATTTCATGCCGAAGCCATTGCCCAACCTGACGAAGACCCGCCCAAGCGCGGTGGTGGTGGTGGTGGCGGACGCAAAGGTGGTGGACGTCGCCCCCAAACATCCCAGGGCGAAAAACACAAGGGCAAAGGCCATCGCGCCAAAGACGGCAAACGCCATGGTGATAAAGGTCACGGTGGACATGGGCACAGTTCTGGCAAGGGTGCAGGTACGAAAAACCACGGTTCGAAAAAAACCAATACCCAAAAAGCCGCTGCCAAGCGCGGTGCCAAACGCGCCGCTAAACGCAGCTCTTAACACTACACGCTATACGTTTGTACTAAGCCTTGCGCACTAATGCGCAATACAGGGGGTGTGTTATACTGTTAGGGACAAAAAATAACCGGGGGAGGTTCATACTCATTTAATTCCCACCACAATTTGGGCGGATTTAAAGGGGGCAATCGGCTGATATACGGGGGAGTTTCGGCACCTGCATTCATAAGGCAAAAGCTATGAACAAAGCACACCCTGTGGAAATCATCAATGTTCCAAACACCCTACAAAACAAAGTTTCGCGTGCACATACTGAGGAACAAAAATTCACCGCTGCAAATGAGGTCATCGCCAGCTACAGCAAACAATTTGCTTTGCGCTTACCCGGTGAACTGTCCAATATTGAAGACCTTCACGCATCGTTAAGTGCATCCCCCACCGATGAAGACCTACAAAAGAAACTGTTCACTGCTGTTCATGATCTGAAAGGTCAGGCCGGAACTTTTGATTATATGATGATCACCGTGGTGGGAAACGATCTGTGTCGCTTTATCGAACACGCTCAATCCATCACACCGCCCCATCTCAAAGTCATGCTCTACCATATTGAGGCGATGAAAATCATTGCTCAAAAACGCATGACTGGGGATGAACCTGAAGGCGCACAGCGCATGATTGATACGCTGCATTCCATGACACAAAAAGTCCTGCAGGCATAACGCACGTCAAACGTCTTCCACTTGTTCGAGAAAATCCCCATAACCTTGGTCTTGCATATCGTCACGATGAATAAATCTCAGAGAGGCTGAATTGATGCAATAGCGCAAGCCGCCACGGTCCCTCGGCCCATCGGGAAATACATGCCCTAAGTGACTGTCCCCGAATTTAGAACGGACCTCAGTACGCACCATCCCATGAGATTGATCCGAAAGTTCTTGCACATTTGCAGGCTCAATCGGCTTGGTGAAACTGGGCCAACCACAACCAGATTCAAACTTGTCACCGGATGCAAACAATGGCTCTCCAGACACGATATCGACATAAATGCCGGGTTCATGGTTGTTGAGATATTCCCCGGTGCCCGGACGCTCCGTGCCTGATTGCTGAGTAACGCGAAATTGCTCTGGCGTCAGCTGTGCTATGGCTTCATTGGTTTTAAAATAGTCGGGCATGTGCAGTCTCCACTGCTAAATCAGGGGGTAGTCTTCCTAATATTGGTGTGCCTTGTCCAATCCGCGACTAAATTTTGCCCCATGGTCTTAGCAAAAAACATGTGGCACAATTCATAGTGTTACATGCCATTATAAACTCTAACTAATATTAGCCCTATAAATTTCATATGATAAATTATCAGTGGAGAAGTGATTGTGTCTTCTTATCAAAGGTCTTTTGTAAAATCTATATTTCTGGTTGGTCTCACCTCCCTCATCTTGACCGCTTGTCAATCTCACACGGGACAGGGTGAAATTCGCTTAACAAGTGGTGCCGTAAATGGTCTTGAAGAGTACATGAATCTCTCAAACCCAACAGCATTTGCTGCTGCCATCGACGGCTCTACCTATTCATATTATTTCTGCTCAGAGGTAAACTGTAAAAACACAACTTCATCGTATCACAAGGCTGTCGTCCTCTGTGAATCTAGGGGACCTGTGGAATGCAAGTTGTTAGCGACCAACAAAGATGTTGTATGGCGCAAATCGGAGGATGAGGCTTATACCTTGTTTGAAATCAAAGCCATGAATCAAGGTGTCGATCCCACACCCGGACGTAGCCTCAGCAATAAAGAATTATGCTCAAAGGCAACAACTGACAATCCGGCAAAATGGGCTCAAGAATTTTCAATGAGGCCTTATGTTAAAGAAGCCCTTTTACGCAAGCTTAGTCCTGAGACCTGTACACAAGGTTCAAATTAGCATTGATATTATAAGCTAACGCAGCTTACAGCTTATTGAAAATTAATTTCCGAGCGCAATTCATCAAGCATTGCTCTAGTCGAATTTAAACGCGAATTCCATAGACCCCGATCTTGGGCTTCGGCCAAACGTTCGGCCATGTCTTTCAAGGCATCGGGATTGTTTTGTTTGAGAAAATCCAAAACATCTTCATCATCCAAGTACGCCTGAAAGACAGCATCAAAATGATGATTTTTGACGCAGTGCGCCGTGGCCGCGAACGACACCAAATAATCCACCGTCGCCGCCATTTCAAACGCACCTTTATAACCGTGCCGCATCACGCCTTCGATCCACTTGGGGTTCACGACACGCGCCCGAACAACGCGTCCAATTTCATCTTCTAAGGTTCGCGCCTTGGGTGTTTCCGGGCGCGAATGATCCACGTGCCAGGTGGCAGGTTGAGAGCCGGACAAAACACGCACCGCGGCGGTGATACCACCTTCGAATTGATAGTAGTCGTCACTGTCCAACAAATCATGTTCGCGGTTGTCTTGGTTTTGCACCACCGCCTCAACGGCTTTCAAACGTGTTTCAAACAAACCATGACGGGCCTCACCTTCAGCCCCTGCACCGTAAGCATAACCACCCCATGCCACATAAGCTTTGGCAAGGTCGGCTTCCGTTTCCCAACCCTGTTCATCCATCAACGCCTGCAAGCCCGCACCATACGCACCGGGCATAGAACCAAACACGCGAAAGCCGGAACGCCGCCTCGCCTCATCTGCGTCAACACCGGATGCTTCCAGTTCAGCTTGCTCCGCTTTCATACGTGCAGCCAATGGATTTTGGCCCTCACCTTCATCCAAGGCCCCAACGGCACGCACGGCACTGTCAAACAAATCAATAAGGCCCGGAAAAGCATCACGGAAAAAACCGGAAATGCGCAAAGTCACATCCACACGCGGTCGCCCCAAAACATCGGCTGGCATCACCTCAAACCCAGTCACACGGCGACTGGCCGCATCCCAGGTGGGTTGTACGCCCAATAACGCCAAAGCTTGGGCGATATCATCACCGCCTGTGCGCATGTTGGATGTGCCCCACGCCGTCAGTGCCATGGTTTTGGGCCAATCACCGTGTTCTTGCAAATGCGCATCCAGCAACACACTCGCCGATTTCCACCCCAAGGTCCAAGCCGCCGGGGTCGGTACAGCGCGGGTATCAACGGAATAGAAATTACGCCCGGTGGGCAAAACTTCCGGGCGCCCGCGCGTCGGGGCTCCGCTGGGGGCGGGTTCAACAAACTTGCCTTCCAGCCCACGAATGATGCCATCAATTTCAGCCTGTCCGCAGGCCTCCACAGCCGGACGAATGCGGGCATCAATTTCGGCCAAGACTAACTGTGTACTGGTCCAATCAGATTGCGCTTGAATTTCACCCATCACCAAAGACAGGGCTAATACTTCTAACCGTTCGACCGTATCGCCAATGGTACGCCAAGAACCCTCACCTTTCAGCACATCGGGTTGCGGCCCGACCCATGGTGTCCCCATTTCACAATCAAGTGGATCGAAACCTAAACCTAAATCATTTGCCAATGCTCGAATGAGCGAAGCATCCTTGTCTTCTGTACCACGTGGAACACGCACCAACGCCACCAACAGTGCATGCAACAAATCATCCGCTGGGCTTTCACCAAAAATATGTAACCCATCACGGATTTGCATTTCTTTGAGTTCACACAGATACGCATCCAAGGTCGCCAAACGTTCATCTTCGGATGCGCCTTCTTTCATGCCTGCATCTTCAGCCAAGCCGGTCACGTGACACAGATCCAAGATGTCTTGTTTTAAGATCTTGGTGCGACGTGGGTCAGACCCGGCGGCTTCGAAATACTCATCCACCAATTGTTCCAAGTCTTTGAGCGGGCCATAGCTTTCAGCGCGGGTCAAAGGTGGGGTGAGGTGGTCGATGATCACCGCGCCCGCACGGCGTTTTGCCTGTGTGCCTTCACCAGGGTCATTGACGATAAAGGGATAAAGGTGCGGCAAAGGCCCAAGGGCCACTTCGGGGAAGTCGTCCGCACCCAGTGCCAATGCCCGTCCCGGCAACCATTCCAAGTTGCCATGCTTGCCAAAATGTATGATGGCATCAGCATCAAAATCTTCACGCAGCCAAGCATAGAACGCCAAGTACCCATGGGGCGGCACCAAGTCTGGATCATGATAAGTTTTTTCCGGATCAATGTTATAACCGCGTGCGGGCTGCAAACCCACCGCCACATCACCGCACAAAAATGCGGGGATGGCGAAGTCACCATCTTCACGGATGAACGGATCGTCTTCGGGTGCACCCCATTGGTCGGTCACACGTTGCTGCACGCTTTTGGGTAAATTGCCAAAGAAGTCCTGGTAGTCCCCCATCGCCAACGTCAGCTCAGCCGTTTCCAGGTTTTTATGGGCATTGGTGGGTCCAGCCTTCATCTGTTCAATCAGGGCGTTCCCATCTTTGGGGATATCTTCGACTTCGAAACCAGCATCTTTCATGGCACGAAGTGTATTGACCACACCCGCCGGCGTATCCAGGCCCACACCGTTGCCCAATCGCGCATCACGATTGGGATAATTGACCAACACAATGCCAACACGCTTGGTCCAGTTTTCTTGGGTGCGCAGCCACGACCAACGTTTGGCCAATTCGGCAACAAACTGGATACGATCCAGTTCCGGTTTGTAGCTGACCAAATCACATTGGGTGGCATCGTCACGCTTGGATAAATCTTTGAACGACACGGCACGGGATAAAATACGCCCATCCACTTCGGGCAAAGCCACGTTCATGGCAATGTCACGCGGCCCCAATCCCCAAGTGTTATCGGTCCAACTTTCACGATTTCCGCCCGAAAGCACAACTTGCAAAACGGGGACATCATAAATATCCCACGGTGTGGCAACACGTTGTGAACCCGGCGAAGATGCGGCAAATCCAGTGGTGTTGAGGACACAGCCCAAAGGCAATATCTCTTCATCGAAAGCGGATTTCAGCAGTTCCGTGATAGTTGCCTGACTGACTGGGTCTTTGAGCGACGCGACATATATGGGCAAAGGGTTGCAGCCTGTTTCTTGCAGGCTATCCACCAACTCATCAATCACCGCCAAGTTACCGCTAAGGAAAAGCGCCCGATAAAAAATGATTGGCGTCACGGGCAAACCCTCACGCCAATGATCCGGCTCTACATCACCTAAGGATACGCCACCTTTTCCCGGCCAATATAACCCCGCGGGCAAAACCGGGCGTGGCTCGGCATAGTCGATATCAAAGTCCACGATAGAAGCTGCACAACACACAAAGTCCTGGGCATTATCGGGACCGCCGAGGCTTAGGTATTGCCACAGGCGATGACAGTTTTCACCATCCAACGTCGATAGGCTCGACAGTTCCGCATCGGGTTGATCATCACCGGGCAAAAACGCCACGGGGATGTTGGCCGCTTTGCATGCCGCCGTAACTTCATCAACACCATAAGTCCAGTACCCGCGCCCACCCAAAACACGCACCACAACAAGCTTGGCATGGCGCACCACATCATCGACATACAAGTCCACCGACATGTTGTGACCGAGGTGCAGCATGTTTGCGAGGCGCAGGGCCGGGAACCCATCCACACCGTCACTGACTTTGGCATTCGCCATTGCTAGCGCAGAAATTTCAGTATCCGCAGCCGTAATAACCACGATATCGCCAGGGCTTTGGCCCAAATCAATGGCCTCGGACCCATCTTGAACAGCACCGGGTTGCGCGGCAAGGAGATGCATCAGGCAGCGCTTTCTTGAGCCGTGTCCGAAAGGGCCGCAGCAATGGCAGCTTGATCAAGGCCCGCCTGACCGATCACCACCAACCGGCCTTGGCGATCTTCATCGGCTTCCCATGCGCGATCGAAATAACGGGTAAATCGTGTACCAACACCTTGCACCACATGACGCATGGGTTTACCTGTCACTTCTATGAAACCTTTGATGCGCAAAATGTTGTGGGCTTGCACCAATTCGATCAACTGGGCTTCGAGTTGTTCGGGGTCAGCCTGTACAGCAACATCAACGATGAAGCTTTCAAACGCATCATGGTCATGATCGTGATGGTGATCATCGTCATGGTCGTGGTCATCGTCATGATCGTGGTGATGATGTTCGTGATGGGAATGGCGTACATCCAAATCGTCTTCGGCACCTGCGTTCAAGCCCAACAACACATCCACGCCCACATTGCCATGCGACGTTGCGACCACATGAACACCGGGGCGGAGCTTCTTGGTCAGCTCATCAATCAGTTGTTGAGATTTTTCTGCCCCCAAGACATCGGCCTTGTTCATCAAAATCATATCAGCCGCCATAAGCTGATCGTTGAACAAATCTTCCAATGGGTTTTCGTGGTTCAAGCTTTCATCTTGTTCACGCTGGGCCTGGACCGCATCCATGTTCGATGCAAACTGACCATCGGCCAAGGCCGGACCATCAACCACGGACACCACACCATCAACCGTCACACGGGTTTTGATCTCCGGCCAGTTAAACGCCCGGATCAATGGCTTGGGCAAAGCCAAACCGGACGTTTCAATAACAATATGATCGGGGGCGTCTTTGCGTTCGACCAAGGCTTCCATCACCGGCAAAAAATCATCGGCGACGGTGCAGCAAATGCAGCCGTTGGCAAGTTCCACCACATCGTCTTCGTTGCAACCTTCGATACCGCAACCGTTGACGATCTGACGATCAATGCCAAGGTCGCCAAATTCATTGATGATCAACGCGATCTTTTTACCGCCCGCATTTTCCAGCATGTGGCGGATCAGTGTGGTTTTACCGGCACCAAGAAAACCTGTGATGACGGTGGCGGGGATTTTGGAAAGCGTTGACATGTAGGGGACGTCCTTATTGATTTTTCAATTCTTGGGGCAAACCGGCGACAACCAGAACCACGCGGCTGGCCTGTGCTGCCGTTATTTGGTTCACAAAGCCCAGCGCGTCAACAAAAGATCGCGCCACGGCGTTCATGGGGATCACGCCCAAACCCACTTCTTCGGAGACAACAATCACCGGGGCGGGGTGTTTGAGCATGGCTTCGGCCACGATTTCGGCTTCGACCACCGGGCTTTTTTGCGCGTGGAGCATGTTGGATACCCACATGCCCAGGCTGTCGATGATCACCGGCTTATCTGCATAGAGTTTCTTCGCTTGGGTCAGGGCATGAACGATATCTATTTGTTCTTCCACAGTAATCCAGCCTTCACCCCGGCGGTCTTGGTGAGCTTGGATGCGTTCGGCCATTTCCTCATCGGTGGCGTGTCCGGTGGCAAGATACACCGCACCACCCGAAAGCAAGCTTTCGGCGTAACCGCTTTTGCCGGAACGTTGTCCCCCCAAAACCAGGGTAAGAGAAGGAAGTGTATCTGCCAAAGTTAAATCCTTAAAAGTAAGGGCGCTACCCTATCAAATCTGATTGAGACAGACCACCCGCCAACTGCCACCACGCTTGGTGCGTAAACCGGACGAGATATGATCCAATCGCGTCAACGATGTGTTTTGAACATCCAAAGCTAAGGCTTGCTCAGCCGACATCCCCAAAGCATGGGCCACGGAAGCGCGAATCGAGCCCGCATGAGCCACACATATAATGTCGCGCCCGGTATATTTCTCTGTCAAAGTTTCAAGGCACCCACCCACCCGGGCGCAAACATCGGCAAAGCTTTCACCGGAATAGTCATTGCTGGATGGTGGTGGTGTGGTGGCTGGTGCGTCCCAGAACGCTTGGGATGCTTCCCCCAAATCACCAATTTCCGCCCACGTCAGGTTGGTCCATGCCCCAAAAGCCTGCTCGGCAAAGTCTTCTTCAATTTCTGGCTCAACCGCTTCGGCCCCAGCAGCCTGCAGAGCCATGGCTGTTTGTTGGGTTCGTTGCAAGTGGGTGACGATCCACACCGCACCCTTTGGCAGCTTTGGTGCCAAACCTGCAAAGGACGCCGTATCACTTAAATCTGCGGGAACATCGTTTTGACCGGATAGGCGTTTGTGTTCGGCCCCCACCACCGGGGCATGACGGATAAACCACCATCGGGTGGTTTGGCAGGTCGTCCGATATTTGCTCATATGTAAAACACCGTGCGAAAGGCCACGGCCATACCTGCCAAGACAACGGCTTCGGATACTTGTTGGCTCGCCCCCAAAACATCACCGGTGAAACCGCCGATTTGGCGCTGCGCCAACCAGCCCACGGCCAAGACGCTTATCGCGGCCAAGCCTGCCGCCAGCAAACCCGGCACCAAGCCCAAGACCAAGAATCCGATCAACACACCCAATATGGCTGCTAAAATACCATCATCACGTTCTGGTGTGCCTGCACCCTTGCCCAAACCACCACGCCGTGCGGGTTTCATCACCGCCATCATCAATGGCAAGAAAGCACGCGACAACACGTGCGCCCCAACCAGCGCCCCTGCCGCCAAGCCCGGTCCGTTAAAACCACCCAAACTGGTGGCTTTAAAACCCACCACCAAAATCAAGGCCAACACACCGTAGGCCCCAATGTGACTGTCTTTCATGATGGCGAGTTTCTTTTGCTTGGTGGCCCCACCACCAAAACCATCAGCCACATCGGCCAAACCGTCTTCGTGCAAAGCCCCCGTCACCAACGCCGATGTCATCAAGGCCAAGAATGCCGACGCCATGGGGTGCAGGCCCAATTGCGCACCGCACCACAGTACCGTACCCGCGGCCGCACCGATGAACAATCCGACAAACGGCCAAGCCCGGACGGTTTGTGCCAAGGGCATCATGGTTGCGCCCTTATCGTCCACATCGGCTTCGACAGTTTCACCGGGGGCAGGTTTGTTCCACCACCGGGGCAACGGCACACGGGTCAAAAACATCCATGCCACCGAAAAACGTTCCAACCAACGCCTGAAAAAAGGTGTGGATGGTCCGCCTTGGTGGACCGTGTCTGTTTTGAATTCTTTATCGCTCGATGCCATGAAAATCTCATTTTGGAGTACGCGCTCAGCGTATCTCGGTATATATTGCTCACGTAGTTAAAATTCTACGATCTTTAGGCCCTATCTGCGAGTCCATTCCATGTCAAAAATGCCCCAAATCACTACACTTGATGATCTGCGCCAAATCCTGAGCGATTTGCCCGGTCCAGATGTGGAAGCCGCCCGCGCCGCCCAAGCACGCGAACCCCAATTGACCAAGCCGCAAGGCTCGCTCGGTCGCTTGGAACAACTGGCCGCCTGGACCGCCGCATGGCAAGGCCGCTATCCACCCCGTATGGACACTCCCAATGCCCACGTCTTTGCCGGCAACCACGGCGTGGTCAAGCAAGGCGTGTCGGCGTTCCCATCCGAAGTCACCAAACAGATGGTTGCCAACTTTGAAAATGGCGGGGCCGCAATCAATCAAATGTGTGAGGCCATGGGCGTGGGGTTATGCGTTGAATCCATGGACCTGGACAACCCGGTGCAAGACTTCACCGAAAACCCAGCCATGACCGATACCGAATGCGCCGAAGCCATTCAATTTGGTATGAACGTCGTTGATGCCGCATCCGACGTGGTGTGCCTGGGTGAAATGGGCATCGGCAACACCACGGCATCATCGGCGATTTGTTATGCCTTGTACGGCGGCAATGCCATCACCTGGTCTGGTCCAGGCACAGGTTTGGATAAACCCGGCATCGGCAAAAAAGCCGAGGTTATCACCATCGGTATCAAAAATTACAAAGGCTTGATGCATGATGGTTTGGACGCGCTACGCTGTTATGGCGGGCGTGAAATGGCCGCCATCGCCGGTGCCGTTATCGGTGCACGTTTGAAACAAGTTCCTGTGCTGCTGGATGGGTTCGTTTCAACGACTGCCGCGGCGGTTTTGCAAAGCGTCAACAAACGCGCCCTGGATCACTGCAAAGTCGGCCACGTCAGCCAAGAGCCGGGCCATAAAATGTTGTTGGACAAACTGGGTAAAAACCCATTGCTGGATCAAAACATGCGCTTGGGTGAATGCACGGGTGCAGTGTTGGCGGTGAGCTTGCTCAAGGCCGCAGTAGCATGCCACAATGGTATGGCGACATTTGCCGAAGCGGGTGTGAGCGACAAAGAAGGGTAAAACTTACTCTCCCTGCTGCATCAACAAGCCCTTCACCCGCGCCATTTTCATCATGTGTAGGAAAAACGCGGTCGCACCGCTGAGCAACACAACATTGAGCCCAACGGCCCAACCGAAGTGATGCCAGGAAAATACGCCGTCAAACAAAACCATGCGCATGCCTTCAAACGTGTGTGCAGATGGTAATGACAGTGCCACCCATTGCAGCCACACAGGCAACGCATCCACCGGATAGTAAATGGCACTGACCGGGGCGAGTAAGAAAATCCCCAACCAACACAGGCTTTCCGCACCCAGACCAAAGCGCAATATCAAGCCGGCCACGGTGATACCAATGACCGATCCAAACACCAACAAGTTGGTAAAGAATGCCAACAGGGGAATGCCCAATTCAAACACCCACACATCGTAAAGCGGCATGGCCAGAAATGCAGCGGGTGTCACCGAGATCAGCGTGCGCACCAAACTCATCAAGATCAGGGCTGATATCAGTTCGGCATCGCGCAACGGACTGACAAACAATTGCGCCAAATTGCGCGACCACATTTCTTCAATAAACGGCAAAGACACGCCCAAATTTGCGCGAAACAACACATCCCACAACAACACCGCTGAAATCAGAACCCCGGCGGCTTCCGCCACCCATGAACTGTGGCCCATAAAAAATTTGGTCACGAACCCCCACAAGATCATCTGGATCAACGGCCAGTAGGCAAGTTCCAGAAGGCGTGGCCATGAACGGCGCAACACATAGAGATGGCGCAACATCACCGCCAATATGCGACGGAATGAAAAATTACCTTGGGGCACACAAACATCATCGTGAATTTGATTGCTCATGCTGCTGCTCCTCCGCTTTGGACCGAAGTCCCACGGGCAATATCCAAGAACACCTGTTCCAGGTTTTCGCGGCCATGGCGTTGGATCAGTTCTGACGGTGAGCCTTCATCAACGATTTTGCCCTCACGCATCATCAACACATTATCGGCCAAACGTTCCACCTCACCCATATTGTGGGATGCCAATAAAATGGTTGCCCCGGTACGTTCACGATAACGCTCTAGATAGGTCCGTACCCAATCACCGGTGTCCGGGTCAAGCGATGCGGTGGGTTCATCCATCAGCATTAAATCCGGCGCATTGAGCAATGACTTGGCCAACGCCACCCGAGTTTTTTGCCCTGCCGATAAATCGCCAAACGGACGCTTTAAAAATGAGGTGAGCTCAAGGTCTTCTGATAATTCCGCAATACGGCCCTTCACATCTTTGAGCCCATAAAGGTGCGCATAAACGGTCAAGTTCTCCCACACCCGCAAACGTTTGGGTAAATCCACGTAAGGGCTGGAAAAGTTTAAACGGGTTAAGGCCTTGTGACGCTCAGCGGGCATCAAAGCCCCCAATACCTTTACACTACCTTTAGTCGGACTCAGCAGCCCCAACAGCATCGAGATGGTGGTGGTTTTGCCCGCCCCATTTCCGCCCAACAGCGCCACGGTTTGGCCGGGTTCAACACGAAAGGAAATGCCTTCGACCGCATGAACATCGTCAAAGGTCTTGTACAAGTCCGTTACTTCAATGATGGGATCAGATAATAGAGCCATATTTACTATGTAGTGTCACGTTCGATGCGATGCTTGATTTTCAGCAACTGGCGACGACGTTCATCTTCGGCAATCAGATGTTCGATGAAATGACCCTGGAACATATTGATCCCTACGGAGCGACCAAAATCCACCGCTTCACGGTTATCACAACGTGCCATGATGACTTTTGAACGCCCAGCCTCTTTGATCATATCGCGCAATTTTTTGCGCATTTCCGCACCACCATCAATCAAAGCTGGGTTCCACATAAGCTTGAAATAATCAACGCCCAGACGCTCACGATTGATCATCGACAGGTTTTGATGGGTCAGTCCATCCAGGCAAATGCGATAGCCTTTTTCTTGGCAAAATTCACGCACAAACAAGAACGCACCCAAGTCGGCAAAAATATCAATTTTTTGCAGTTCTAGAACCATGGACCCCCGGCGTGCCGCCGAAACGCTGTCATCAAAAGCCATGAATTCGTGGCTCATCAACGTCGAAACATTGACGTTAAAGCTAATATCACCCGTGATCGAAAGACGATCGGTTTTCGACAATAAGGACAATACACGTTTGTCCAAGCTTTCAGTTAAATACTGAAACAGCCAACGATTGGATGTCAGGTTAATCCCCGGCATCATAGTTTCACGCAGATCCATGATGGAAATATAAAGCTCTGAAAAAATTGGTTCAGGCACCAACTTTTTGCTAACGCCACAGACAAATTGACGACGCAACAAAGATGTCAAATCGGTCCGCTGCAAGGCCTTGACCGCGCGACCTAAGATTTCTGGGTTCAACGCATCGCCATGATCTTGGCGGGCCTTCAAAGACGCACGCACGTTGGAGCGGGTCGCCGGGCGTTTTTCGCCAGCCCCTTCATCGCTCATTTCACGGACCATTCTGATTAGGTCGTCATAGCCTGTTTCAACATCAAACCAGTTGACGAACTCAGCATCAGAACGTTCTTTTTCATCAAACAGCGGGTCATCGGAAAACAGAAATTTTACCTTTTGCACCGTGTCTTCGACGCGGGTATGAACCTCGGATTTGTAGATGAAAAAGATGTCAAGATTTTTCAGCTCAAACAACTGACCCGACAAATCACTGACCAAGCCCTCAAAGCTGTTGGTGGCCGCACGGATGTGATGTTCGCGGCGGTTGGCAGGCATCAGGCTGGAAATGTTGATGCGCACGGCCTTACGGCCTTCGCGACGATTTTCCAAACGGCGTAAATATTCCAACAACAATTGTTCTTGGGTGCGGCGGTGCATATGAGTGGGGGTCGAGCTGGAACGCATCGCCATGTCAGCAATCCCCCCACATTGAGCGCAAGATGTTTGTCATCAATCCCATCCGATCATCCCCTTGCTCACCATCGCATCGACAACTTTATCGATGAAGTGACCTTGGTAGCACCGAATCCCCAAACCGAGTCCCCAGCTCACCCCTTCTTCAGAATCGACCCGCGACAACACAACCCCACCCGCAGGCATATTTGAAACCACATTACGGATTTGCTCGGTTTGATCATGGCTGATACCACCCCTGACTTCCGGCCCCCAGGTTACTTTAATCATATCCGCATCCAACAAGGATGGATCGAAGAAATGCAAGGTCAGTGGATTGAGCCCATCAATCATCACCTTGTAGCCTTGGTCCTGTAGCCAATCGCGCACTTCGGTATAAGCACCCATATCGGCAAAAACATCAATAATTTGAATTTCTACCACCACCTTATCGGTGTGATCGCCGATCAAAGCATGGAAGTTTTGGAACGGGCGCGTCATCACCGTAGAAATATTCAGGTTAACGCTTACCGGCACATCCATGTTGGCAAAGTCGAGGCGCGACAAAACTTCCAATACCCGTGCATCGATGGATTCTGATAAATATTGGAACAACCAGTGGCTGGAAAAAATGTTGATGTCCGGGGCAATGCGTTGGCGGAGCTCTTCCATAGCGATGTAGTGCTCACGAAATGCCAGTTTTTGTTTTTTACCACCCGATACCATCACCGCAGGTTGGCGGTGAACCAAGTCACCAATACGCACTTCCAACAACTTCTGGGCAATTTGTTGCAGCTTATCCGGCAGCAAAGGTTCACCTTGCATGGCTTTGGACGCACGGCCCGTGGTCATGGCTTCACCCTGTTGCTCCGCAACCTCGGTAATGTGCTCCATGGCCTCAACCACGGTTTCGGTGAAATCTTTCAAATCACCTGGCTGGGTGACGTCATACCACGTGGAAAAACGGTCTTCTGCAGAACCATCTTCACTCATGGTCAGGGGGTCTTCGTTAAACATAGCGCGGACCCGAAACACCGCATCGTCAACATCATCGACGGGGGTGTTTCGGCACAACAGCACCACATCTAAATTGGAAAAATTGAAGATTTGCACGTCTTGGTTCGATGCCAAACTATCCAGAGAACGCGACACCATACGCAGAAAATGCGGCTGACGATGACTGGGGCGTAAGGCCGACAAATGCAAATGCACGGCAAACGTACCCGCAAGGTTATTGCGCATACGATCCAGCACATCCAACAGCCGTTTTTCATGGCTGGGCGCGTTTTGTTCCTGTCCACCAGTATAGGCCGCCGAAATATCCGCCATCGGGCCGCGAATCTCCTGAAAATATCGATTCTGCCATGGTACGGATAAGTGGTTAATAGGCAATGACCTATTGTTTGGTTTTATTCTAGAGTATCTTGAGAATTTAAGGCCAATCCCCACATAACCGGCATGATGGACAAAAGCTTGCCCCAAAAACACGCCCACATCCCTGAGAACACACGTGTTTATGCTATTGGAGATGTACATGGGCGCTTGGATTTGTTGGAGCGTCTGCTCAACACCATCGCCCAGGATAGCAAAACAGCCCCAAATCGCCGGGTTTTGGTGATGCTGGGGGATTTAGTGGACCGCGGGCCGGACAGTTTTGGTGTGCTCAATGCATTGACTGAGCTACACACCCAACCACCCTTCGATACGTTTGAAATCCACTTCATCAAGGGCAACCACGAGCAATTGATGCAGGACTTTATGAGCGGCAGCGAGCCCGACATTTGGTTTAATTGTGGTGGCATGGCGACTTTGACCAGCTACAACGTCCCGTATTTGTCAGATGACGAAGATGTTTCAGTCATGCGAGACAGCCTCAACCAAGCCATGCCCGCGTCACATCACCGCTTGTTGGAATCCATGAAATCCATACACCGCGAAGGGGGCTATGCCTTCGTTCATGCCGGTGTGCGCCCTGGTGTCAGCCTCCAAAACCAAGATCCTGATGATCTGATGTGGATCAGAGCTTCATTTCTTGATGCACAACACGATTTTGGTGCCATGATTGTGCACGGCCATTCTCCCGTAATCGTGCCGGACGTACTCAGCAACCGCATTGCCATTGATACCCGGGCGTGGTGTTCCGGAACCTTGACGGCGGTGTCCCTGGAAGGCACCGAACAACGCTTTCTCTCCACCTAAAAGCAGACATGTCGTTTCGTATACAGTGTCGGGCACGTGACTGAAATCACAGCCGCTTTTCGCCATATGTGATCTTTTCAGGACTGTTCGGTAATGATACCGTGCAGGTCCAGGAGGACTTTTATGCCGATTTTTGAACGCAAACGCATTTTGGTGACAGGCGGAGCCGGTTTTTTGGGCTCACACCTGTGTGGGCGGCTTTTGACCCAAGGCCACGATGTGTTGTGTGTGGACAATTTTTTCACCGGACCACGCGATAACATCGTCCACTTGGTCAACAATCCCCGCTTTGAACTGATGCGCCATGACGTCACCTTCCCACTTTATGTAGAAGTTGATGAAATTTACAATCTGGCATGTCCGGCATCGCCGATCCATTACCAACACGACCCGGTGCAAACCACCAAGACATCGGTACACGGGGCCATCAACATGTTGGGATTGGCCAAGCGGATCGGTGCCAAAATCTTGCAGGCCTCCACTTCTGAAGTCTACGGTGACCCGGAAATCCACCCCCAAACCGAAGATTACCATGGCAACGTCAACCCGATTGGCCCACGGGCGTGTTATGACGAAGGCAAGCGTTGTGCCGAAACCCTGTTTTTCGACAGCCACCGCCAGTACGGCGCCAATATCCGTGTGGCACGCATTTTCAACACCTATGGTCCACGCATGCACCCCAATGATGGTCGTGTGGTATCCAACTTCATTATGCAAGCGCTGCAAAACAAACCCATCACCATTTATGGGAACGGATCACAAACGCGCTCTTTTTGTTATGTCGATGACTTGATTGACGGTTTTTTGGCCTTTATGGCCGCAGACGACGATGTCATTGGCCCGTTTAACCTGGGCAACCCCAACGAATTCACCATCAAAGAACTGGCCGAACAGATTATATCCCAGACCGGATCGTCTTCTGAATTGATCTATCAAGATTTACCCGTGGATGACCCCCTACAACGCTGTCCCAACATTGACCAAGCACGCAAGCATTTGGGCTGGCAACCCAGTGTTTCTTTGGACGAAGGCTTGAAGCACACCATTGACCATTTTAAGGCCCTCATTGACGAACAGCCTTAAGTCCCAGTACAAGTCGTTACCTGTATACGATCTAAGAGAAATGCCATGAGTGCACTTTCCAATCTGACCGACCTCATCGACCAATTAGGCACCGCACACGTTCTGTGCGTTGGCGACGTCATGTTGGACCGCTACGTTTCCGGCACAGTGGAACGGATTTCACCCGAAGCGCCAATCCCGGTTCTGCGTATCGAAAAGCAATCTGCCATGCTGGGTGGCGCGGGCAACGTTGTGAACAACATTTCGGCTTTGGGCGGCGGTGCACGCTTTGTTGCCGTGGTGGGCGATGACGACGCCGGGCGCGAAGTTCAGTACTTGGTCAAATCCTTGGACACCATCACCGCCGACTTGGTCATTGATTGTGCCCGCAAGACCACGTTGAAAACCAGATTTGTCGGCGGCACACAGCAATTGATGCGCGCCGATACGGAAACCACAGATGCCATGCGCGAAGGCTTGGAAGCCCAGGTCTTGGATCAGGTGTCCAGCTTGGGTAACGGCTTTGGTGCGGTCATTTTATCCGATTATGGCAAAGGCTTTTTATCTGACGCCGTGATCGCGTGTGTGATTGAAACAGCCAACAAAGCAGGTGTGCCCATCATCGTGGATCCCAAGGGCGTGGATTACAGTCGCTACAAAGGCGCGGATCTGGTTACGCCCAACAAAAAAGAATTGTCCGAAGCCACCCAAATGCCCGTGGCAACCGATGAAGACGTCATTGCCGCATGCCAACATCTGATGAACACCTGTGGTCTTAAAGGGGTGCTGGCCACACGCAGTGCCGAAGGCATGACCTTGGTCAGCACCCGCTTGGACCAACCGCAGCACCTCACCGCACAGGCACGTGAAGTGTTCGATGTTTCCGGTGCAGGCGATACCGTGGTTGCGACCATGGCGCTAGCCTTGGCGGCTGGTGCCAACATGGTTGATGCCGCAAGTCTTGCCAACACCGCCGCCGGTATTGTGGTTGCCAAATCCGGCACCGCAACGGTCAGCGCACCAGAACTCTCGCGCGCCCTTCATCACCAAGATATTGGCGAAGCCGAAGCCAAACTGGCCGATCTCGACCAAGCCGACATTCAGTTAAACAAATGGCGCGGACAAAACCTGAAGGTCGGTTTTACCAATGGCTGTTTTGATTTGCTTCACCCCGGTCACATTTCCTTGCTAACCCAAGCGCGCGGTGCGTGTGACAAATTGGTCGTGGGTTTAAACTCCGACACCTCTGTACGTTTGCTCAAAGGCGAAACCCGTCCGGTACAAACCGAAGCCTCCCGCGCTGCCGTTTTGGGTGCGTTAAGCGTTGTCGATCTCATCGTGATCTTCAGTGATGAAACACCGCTTCAGTTGATTGAGTCCCTGAAACCGGATGTCTTGATCAAGGGTTCCGATTACACCATCGACACCGTGGTCGGTGCCGACATTGTTCAAAGCTATGGCGGCAAAGTTGTGTTAGCAGAATTGGTGGACGGACAAAGCACCACCAACACCATTGCCCGTATGGGCCAATAGGGCCACACTCCCTTTCCGATCCCTTTTTGAGGACACACGAAATGCGCCTTGAGCCCCGGTCATTTGGAATGGCGGCCCTGCTCACCAGCTTGGTGGCCATTGCACCCATTTCTACCGATATGTATTTGCCGTCGATGCCCGCCATCGGGGCATACTTTCATGCCTCAACGGCCGAAGTTCAATTGACCTTAAGTGTCTTCTTATTGGGCTTTGCAGGTGCGCAATTGGCATGGGGCCCATTGTCGGATCGTTTTGGACGCAGGCCGGTGTTAATCACTGGCACAGTCATTTTTGTGCTGTCATCCATTGCCTGTTCCCTATCTCTACAGATCGAACAGCTCATTATTGCGCGTTTTTTCCAAGCCATTGGGGCCTGCGCTGGTGGTGCCGTCGGGCGTGCCGCTGTTCGTGACATTCATGAAACCAAAGATGCCGCACGTTTGCTGGCGCACATGGGCACGGCCATGGCAATTGCACCTTTGGTGGCACCACTGTTGGGTGGGCAACTGACTTTTTATTTTGGATGGAGCACGAACTTCACGGCCTTAGCATGTGTTGGCGCCATTGTTTTGTTTTTTACGGCATTAACTTTGCCCGAAACCAATCGCCAACTGGATGAGAAAGCGCTGGCCCCCCGGCGCATCATTGCCAATTACAGTGCACTTTTGGCGCACCCCGAATTTCGGGCCTACACCTTTGCCAATGCCTTTAGCTTTTCGGGACTGTTTGCGTTTATTTCCGGGTCAAGCTTCGTGCTCATTGGTACCTTTGGCCTCACAGCACAAACATTTGGTTTTGCATTCAGCGCCCCCGTACTTGGGTACATGGCAGGAACACAAATAGGCGCACGTTTGGTCAAACGCATGAGTTTGCCACGCTTGGTTCATTTAGGGGGACTGATGGGCGTGATCGCGGGCGCGACTGGATTGGCTGCCGTCATGATTTATCCTTCCATCCCCACCGTGATTGGGCCAATGTTTTTATACACCTGTGCCGTTGGCATCGTGATGCCCAATTCCATGGCTGGGTCCATCGGTCCGTTCCCACACATGGCGGGAGCGGCATCTGCACTGATGGGCTTTATTCAAATGGCGCTTGCGGCAACTATGGGGGCATTGTTTGGTATCGTCCATGACGGCACGGCCGTGCCGATGATGGCAATCATTGCGATGACTGGATTGATCGGTTTCTTGTTTGCCCGAACCACCAAAAAGTTTTGCGCAGCTCAATGATCAATTGAAGATCGAATTGAAAATACCTTTGATAAAGGTTTCAACCGGGTTTTCTTCGTGGACTTCACCGCCTTCATCGGAACGGTCCGTAACCTTACCACTGGGCAGGGCCTTGGCCTTGGTGTTGGCTAAGGCTTGGGTCATGAAATCACGCCATAACCGTGTTGGCAATCCACCACCCGTGACCCGCTTCATCGACGTCCCGTTGTCATTGCCCATCCACACACCGGTGATCAGGTCCGGGGTGTAGCCCACAAACCAAGCATCGCGATAGCCTTGCGAGGTTCCGGTCTTGCCCGCCGCAGGGCGTTTGATCCGCGCCCCCTTGCCGGTGCCTTTGTCGCTGTTGATAACTTCTGACAGCATAGAATTCATCGCGCCCGCATAGCCCTTAGGAATAACCCGACCGGGACCACCACCGGAACGTACATACAGGGCATTACCGTGCGCATCTTGAATTTCTGAAATGGCATAAGGCCACACACCATAACCACCATTCGCAAAAGGTCCATATGCGGCCGTGATTTCCAACAAGCTCAACTCGCTCACCCCCAAAGCAAGGGAAGGCGCATCCGTTAAACGAGCCGTAATACCCAGCTTCTTCGCCATGGCCTGTACATTATCACGCCCAGCATGCTCAGAGACTTTCACCGCCACTGTATTGATGGAACGCTTCATCGCCTCTTTTAAGGTCATGTCGCCCAAATATTCTTTTTTGAAATTCTGCGGTGACCATTCTTCTATGGTGATGGGTTCATCCGCCATCACGCTGTCGGGACTTAGGCCCGTATCGAACCCCGCCAAAAACACAATCGGCTTGAACGCCGATCCCGGTTGGCGTTTGGCCTGAACTGCACGATTGAATTTCGACGTTTTATAATTCGCCCCACCAATCATCGCCAATACGGCACCTTCGGGTGACAACGCCACCAAAGCCACTTGCGACACATCACGCGCGGCCGCGGCACCACCCTTCTTCATCAGATTTGCAACCAAACGTTCAGCGGCGTGTTGCATGCGATGATCAATGGTCACAATGACATTGACGTCTTTGTCCAAGGTGACAAAGTCACCCGCTTGGTCCAACACCCAGTCGACAAAATAATGTGCCATCGGTTGGCTGCGTTTTTTGTTGTAGCGCCACCACGTTTTGGGCGGCTGAATCAACTTGCGATCAGCTTCGGTCAAATATCCAGCCTTGACCATGTTCGACAAAACCACGGCAGTACGTTGTCTTGACAGATCAGGTTCGAACATAGGATTGTATTTGTTGGGACCTTTGAGCATCCCGGCCAAAACGGCAGCTTGATAGGCGCTGAGCTTGCGCGCCGGAACCTTAAAATAAAACCGTGACGCTGCATCGACACCATAGGTGCCTTGGCCAAAGTACACCCGGTTCAAATAGATGGTGAGGATTTGATCCTTGGAAAACTTGGCTTCCAACCACAACGCCAAAACCACTTCTTGAAGTTTGCGTTTCAACGTGCGCTTTGGTGTCAGAAAGAGATTTTTCGCCGCCTGTTGCGTGAGAGTCGATCCACCTTGCCGTATACCGCCCGCACGTATATTCACCCACATCGCCCGTGCAATACCGATGGGGTCCACACCCCAATGATCATAAAAACGTCTGTCTTCGGTCGCCAAAATCGCATGGGGCAATTCGGGCGGCAGCTCATCCAACAACACCGGCTGGCCATAACGATCCCCCCGTCGTGCCAGCTCAACACCCGACTGAGTCACCACACGAATGGTGGGCTTGCGCGTTGCGGAGATGGCTTCATCGACATCGGGCAGATCCCAGGCGATATAAGCCGCCCCAATGCCACCTATGGCGATCCCCCACACGCAAACAACAGCCGTCCAATACAGAAACCGTTTCCAGCGTGGACCTTTTTTAATTTCACCTTCATCAAAGAAGGGGGCGTCGTTTTTTGATTTCTTGCTCATGCTGTCCTGTATGGGCGATAGGCTCTTAACAGGCGATGAATTTTAATCACCTTCTAGGCAGATTCCAAACGTACCATGCGCTGATAGGCAAAGCCCAACGCAATCAATGCAGCCCCCAGGCCTAAGAACGACAGTGCCCGATACAGTCCTTCCAACGTGCCCATATCAAATACAAATACTTTGAAAGCCGTTACGGCAATTAGGCCCAAAGCCAATTTGCGCAAGATCGCAAGTTTGCGCACCATACCATAAACCATCACGGCCCCGGCAAATACAATCCACGCCATGGAATAGCTGTAGACTTCCGCATCTGTGGTGTAGCCGGAAAAGAGGTTCGTGCCGTGAAATAGATGGCGCACACTCATATTGACATAGATAAATAAAAACATGAGCGACAATCCACCAAAGGCCAGCTGGATCGTTTTATGCCCCCGTTCACGCGCGGTGCGTGAAAACATCATAGTGATCAGACCGGGGACAAAATAAGCAATGAACAGCAAGTTAAAAAACGGTGTCTCACCCACAAGTATGCGACCGTAGTAACCCATCACACCAAAGGAGACCCCCGGCCCCATCACAGCTATAAACAGACTGCTCCCCGCCATCAGGCCCCAAACATAGGTTACCCACGTAATCTTGAAGCCCCGAACATTGGTTTCAATTTTATCCCCTTTATACAAAGCATAGGCCATGCCCAACCATGTTGACGTCTGCACCGCGATATCAAAATAGGACAAGCTGCGACTATCGATTTCCACAGCCATTGTCATGCGTGATGCCGCCGTGACCATAACAACAGAAAAGGCCAAAGCGCCCACATCAAAAACGATGATCACATATTCATGGGCAATCTCACGCAACCAACGGCTAGCCAACACCATCATGGTTGCTGGCAATGCATAGGTCGGCACCACCCACAACACATCGAACCAATCATGCCGCAGATCATTCAATGGGAACGGGTCCATCAGCAGTCGCAACATGACAGCCAAGCTGATACCGACACTGATCAGAACCATTGAGGCTAATTTCAAGCGCATGCCCATGGCAGCCGTTGCCCCCAAGCTCAAGGCCAAGGCAACATTCAACCAAACCTCGTTGTGTTGCATGGCTGCAGCCAAACATAAAGCGAACAAAGCCCCAAAGGTATAAGCCACAAAATCTTCCGAACCGTTCTCATCGTTCTTACGACGATAAGTCACCACCGCCAACACTGCATTCACGACAGATGCTGCCAACGCCCACCACAGCCACGGACCAGATTGGTTTAGGACGTAATCCCGCCCAAAAATAGCAGCAATCATGACCACAGGGGCTACCGCCACACATGCCGTCCATAAGCCCGGAAGGGCCATCGGCCATCGCACCATCCAACGCGCGCTTATTCCTGTTATTATCCAAGCCGCAATTGCAATGCCCAAAACGCGGATTGCAATTGAACCCCCAACGGGCAACTCTGCGTAATCAGCAATGATTTTAAAATTATCAACACTTGATCCCCACACCACTATCAAACCTGCCGCATTCATCAACGCCAACACCACCAAGGCCATCAAGCGTTCGTCCCAGCGCGCTAAGGCAATCATTGAAATCAGGGCAAATGAGCCCACCAGAACGGAAACCAAGTCGTAACCAGACAACCGCACCTGGGCAAGAATTGATGACACTAAGACAAGGCCACTGATCAGCCCCATCAAGGTGTGCCACGTAACGGTTATTGATACCCAAGTCCAACTTTCAGGCGTTGTCCAAACCACCGACTGTGATCGTTCAGAACGCGCCACCATATACCCACCGACCATAACATACAGCGTATAGACAATGGCAAAATATCCAGCCTCCGTAGCAATGGCACGCGGGGTGAAGCCAAACCAAAGCCCGGTCCACACCGCAGATGCGCCCACCGCCAACATGGACAAGTGGGTCCAGTCTCGGGACCACACCACACCATGACACACAGCAGTAATTAGCGTTAAATACCCAAACAAACCGAGAGCTGAAGGATGATCGCTGCCAATCAATGCGGGCACCACATAAGCACCCGTCAAACCAACCACGGCCAACAAAATGCCATGACGCAACGACAATGCAATTGCCCCGACCGACACCAGCGCCAGCACCCCAAAGGTAACGTTTGCAGACATCAAATCATAAAAGCCATGAGCAACATATATGCTGCCATAAATGGTTCCGACACCGGCGGCGGCAATGGCTTCGGGAACCGATGCAATGGAAATCCCCGCAATCGGTTTTGACCAACCCCGTCTTGACAACACCTCACCCAATCCAATTAACACCAAGCCAGACATCACGCCCAAACCTGTGCGTACCATGGGACTGAGCACTCCGGCATCGACCATGTATTTCACCAACAAAATGGCCCCGACAGCCAGGGCCAAGGCCCCGGCCCATACCGACCAGTTCGCACCAATTTTACGCTCCCACCCCTTGAAGATAGAGGGTTCGTTTTCCGTCTTTGTTGGTTGTGGTGTATGAACGGGCTTTGAGACTTGAGGCCGTGGTGGTGCACTTTGTTGCGCCACAGTTGGTTTTGGCTTCTCTGGTTCAGCAACAGGTTCCGTAATGGCCGTATCTTTTGAATTTGACGGCAAGGGAGATTGTGTAGCAAGACGGTGCTCAAGTGCTACAACCTTTTTCTTCATCGCTATGAGTGCTTTCTCAGCCCGCGATGCACTCACAAACGCCAAAGCTGGCATCACAAACCAATATGCCACTGCCCCCAGGACCATCACAATTATAGATAAAGAAGACATGTCACCCCCGCTCTCTCCATACGTGCGTTATAGCATGTATGGGGTTTTCAAAAGAACGCCATATGCTTGCTTTGCGATTATGGACCCTTGATATCCAATCCATCATATGCAATCAGCACAACATCACTTAAGTAAGCAATCGTTTACTTATTATGAGGGCCAAGACAATAAAATGTCAACCCAAGACCCCGCGCGCACAGAACACACAGAACTTAGTCTCGACAAATCAATCTGTTACTTAAGAAATATTGTATTGATTTCGATTACAAACCAACAACATCCAAGCAAGCACTGGAAAGATGAACTGCCCGGCCCGCCATGGGGCCTTGCAATCGCCCATAGATTTGGAACGTTGCGGTCTGCAACACGATTCCCAGCACCCACGCTGTCACTTCCGTTGCGTCTGTATATACGATTTCACCCGTATCAATCCCGGATTGGATCACGCCTTTGACCACTTCTATGGGGCTTGCCATATCATCCGTGACTTTAGATAGCTGGCCATGTTGTACCAGCAGCAAGAACCGAAACAAAATTTCGTCATCATCGTAAAAACGGCAGAAACCCTGGATCATGGCCTCCAATTTGGCCGCCGTTGATCCCTCAGCTTGCTGAAGCTTGTTCAGTTCAGTGGCAAAATGCTCAAAATTATCCGCAAACAGCCGCCACACCAGTTCATCTTTGCTTTTGAAATGACGGTAAATGGCCCCTTCGGTGATGTCAGAGGCCTTGGCAATATCACGCATGCCGCTGGCATCGACACCACGCTCAACAAATAAAGTAAGCGCCGCTGTTTTGATCTTTTTCTTAGTGGCTTCGCCTGATCGCATATTTAGACCCTATTAGTAATCATTTGTTGACATTCTATAAGATCGCTCATGCTTCCGTCAATTTATACATATAATTGAAGTTAATTTCCTGCATTTTCCATAGGTTGTTATGGCACGAAGGTCTGTGTACAATCTTTGCGTGTTCATGTGCAATTTTGGATGTCAGTAGGGGAGCCCGCAAAATGTTCATTTTACCGTTTAAGGCCACAGTTCCACTCGTCACATTAGTCCTAACACTGTCAGGCTGTGCCCAAACCGGCACATCATCTGGTGCTGAAGAAGCCCCACAGGCCACCGCTTCGATGCCAGATCCAGGTCAATCCAGGCCTATGGCAATGGCAAATCCAGATCCTGATCCAGGTCCAGATCCAGATCCGGCCTCAGTTCAATCCGCAACGCAGCAAGCACCCCAACCAAAGACCGCAATCACACGCTACATTTCTGCAACGCATGCCACAGTACGCAGCTGTCCACGCGATCTGACTGGAATGTATGCTCAGATTTTCATTTCTGCAGATGACCTTGCCGATGGCCGTGATAAGGGCAATAAAAACGATACGCATCCCCAAAAGGCAGATGAAAAGAAGCTCAAACGAATTTTAAGTGCGTTATTTGGTGACAAAGTCAACAGCACCTTACTCAGCGCAAATATTGAATTGAGCAATCCCAAACTATCTCTCTCGGTACCCCTTGTGGCCTTATACCACGAGAAATCATTGAAAAAAGGCAACATGATTGACCGGGAAATTAACATCCAAGCTATACCTGGGCCTTATTTCAGATTGGAGCCACAAACGAAGCTGGAAACGACTTTGGACTTTAAAGAACAAGACAAGCTGTCTTCCAGGGGCGTGGGCATGGTGCTCAACATTTTGAAACAATCCGTAAAGGCATTGGATCCAGGCTCCGCACTACTAACCGATCTATCAAAAGATAGCGTTCGTGAAGAAAGCAACATCATCGACAACGCCATCAGCAGTTTATTTTCCTCATCCGTAGCTGAACGTATTCGTTCCGGGGCAACGATGAGCATTGCCGAAAATGGGCAAGACATCGTCGCCACATTAACACTAGATCACCCAGATAATGAGGAAGAATTCCTCTTGGTCGGACGCTGGAAAATTGGCATTAACGATCCAAGGGTTTCTATGTTCGCAACCCAATCCGTTGATTTAAGCGCATCAAATTGTGGTGGTGCTTTCACCAATTTGCGTCGGAACGCATTTACAGGTGTCACCGCCTCTCGGGTTATGAATTTTAAGCTGGCCCCCAACACCACCATCGCAACCGTCATCCATAGCCAAGACTGGTACACCCAATCTGTCGCTAAAATTTCCAGCACAACCGCCGCGACCAAGCAACAGGGCTATGCGGATATGTGCAGTAAAGTTGTTGAACACCTGACCGGACTGGGTCTCAACGATACGGATGCGGCCGCAAGTTTGTGGGCTGTTGTGTCGCAGCTGCCACTTCCGATAGATACGCTCGACGAACTGGGCAATCAAACATCCAGTGTTTGCGCAAAAGAAGTTACGCAAATCAGGGCATTGGGATTAATGCCATAAATGGGAACGTCAAGACCTGGGCGTCTTAGACGTCCAGGTTTGCCACCTTCAGTGCGTTCTCTTGGATAAAGTCACGACGCGGTTCGACATTATCGCCCATAAGGGTTGAGAACACTTCACCAGCATCTTCGGAGTGTTCGACTTTAACCTGCAACAAGATGCGCACGTTGGGGTCTAGTGTGGTTTCCCACAATTGATCCGGGTTCATTTCACCCAGACCTTTATAGCGCTGAACGCTGAGACCCTTGCGCCCCATTTCGGTGACACGATCTATTAAATCTACTGGCCCCGTGATGGTTTGGTCTTTTTCCTTGGCTGTCAAAACGCCATGCTTCATGTACGTTTTTTGCAGACCTCCGGCCATTTCATCAAGACGACGTGCTTCTGCACTTTTAATCAGCGCGCTGTCAATCACATGAGTTTCGGTGACGCCACGCAATGTTCGTGAAAGCTCCAGACCACCATCATCTAAGACCTTGCCATGCCAGCCACGTTCCAATTCATTTTCTAGCGCATCCATGCGGTGTGCCAGATATTCACCAACTTCACCTGCGTGCTCTGTATCCGTCAGAACTTTGGGATTGAGTGCGCCCAAAATCGCGGCCTGCTCAACCATTTGCAGCGGTACATGTTTTGCAATGTCAATGAGGAGCCCCCGTGCAATTCGAGCCTCTTCAACCAGCGCACGTAAATCTTGACCTGCAACTTGTCCACCATCAAAGCCCGTGAACACGGTGCCTTCGTCAACGGCAGCGTTAAACAAATAGTCTTCCAAAGAACGATCATCTTTTAGATACACTTCAGAGTTGCCGCGCTTGACACGGTACAATGGCGGTTGCGCGATATAGAGGAAACCGCGTTCAATCAGTTCCGGCATTTGACGATAGAAAAACGTCAGCAACAAGGTGCGGATGTGGCTACCATCAACATCAGCATCGGTCATGATGATGATTTTGTGGTAACGGCATTTGTCGGGATCGAAATCTTCGCGCCCAATTCCGGTGCCCATGGCGGCAATCAGGGTCCCGATTTCAGCCGAGCCGAGCATCTTGTCAAAGCGTGCGCGTTCAACGTTGAGGATTTTACCTTTCAACGGCAAGATCGCTTGGTTGGACCGATCACGGCCTTGCTTTGCGGACCCGCCAGCAGAATCACCCTCCACAATGAACAGTTCAGAATTAGCCGGGTCGCGTTCTTGGCAATCGGCAAGCTTGCCGGGCAGCGAGGTGATATCCAACACGCCTTTGCGTCGCGTTAGTTCACGGGCTTTGCGCGCCGCTTCGCGTGCCGCCGCAGCCTCAACAATTTTGCCGATGACTTGTTTGGCTTCATTAGGGTGTTCTTCAAACCACTGGTCCAAGCCGGATGACAAAACACTTTCTACCACCGGGCGCACTTCAGAGCTCACCAACTTATCTTTGGTTTGGGATGAGAATTTCGGATCGGGAACTTTCACCGACACCACGCAGGTCAGGCCTTCGCGTGCATCATCACCGGTGAGCGAAACTTTTTCTTTTTTCGCCAAACCCGATGACTTTACATAATTGTTGATGGTACGCGTCAACGCACCACGGAAGCCCGCCAAGTGTGTACCACCATCGCGTTGGGGAATGTTGTTGGTGAAACACAGTGTTTGTTCGTGATAGCTGTCGTTCCATTGCATCGACATTTCAACGGTGATGTCGTCTTTTTCACCGATCACAAAAATGGTTTCATCAATGAGTGCGGATTTTGCTCGGTCCAAGTATTTGACGAATTCCGTCAAACCACCTTCGTAATGCAGATCGACTTCTTTTTTGTCCACGTGGCGTTCATCGGTGAGAATCATATGCACCCCGGAATTCAAAAATGCCAATTCACGCAGGCGATGTTCCAAGGTGGCAAAATCAAAATTCGTCATGGTGAACGTTGCAGAACTGGGGTGGAATGTCACCGATGTTCCTGTGTAGGGCGTTCCGTCGTCCAGGACCGGGCTGTCACCAACCGCTTCCAAAGAGCGCACCGTGTCACCATGTTCGAAACGACAATTGTACTCTTTGCCATCACGATGGATGGTCAGCTCCAACCAGTCGGACAGCGCATTCACAACCGACACACCGACACCGTGCAAACCGCCGGAAACTTTATACGAGTTGCTGTCGAATTTACCCCCCGCGTGGAGCTGGGTCATGATCACTTCTGCCGCCGACACACCTTCTTCTGCATGCAGATCAACGGGAATACCACGACCATTATCCGTGACGGTGACCGAGCCATCGGCGTTGAGCGCCACCGTGACCAAATCACACCAACCGCCCAAGGCTTCATCGATGCCGTTGTCCACGACTTCATAAACCATGTGATGCAAGCCGGTGCCGTCATCGGTATCACCGATGTACATGCCTGGGCGTTTGCGCACAGCCTCCAAACCTTTGAGAACCTTAATGGAGTCCGCGCCGTAATCGGCGGCATCACCATTTTGTTCTTGTGGAGTTTGGTCTTCGGTTTGATCGCTCATGTCAGTCCAACCTATCGGTCTTGGGTATAGTCAGTTATGGGGTCATGTCGGTGATGGATGCATCCGCCACGTCATAAAATTTTGCAGTGCCCTGAAGGGGCGCAAATAGCTCTACGTCGGTTCCGGTGAACCAGGCCTGGCAACCCAGCGCCAAAACTTCATTGAATAATGCTTGGCGGTGATCCGCATCCAAGTGCGCCGCGACTTCATCCAACAGCAACACCGGAACCCGGCCTTCATCAGATGCCGACAGACGTGCCGCCGCCAACACCAAACCCACCAGCAGCATTTTTTGCTCACCCGTCGAACACTGCCCGGCCGGCATCGACTTGGCCGCATGAGTTACCAGCAAATCCGATTGATGCGGCAATCGCCCATCAATGGAATTCCCGGCACCACCGACGTGGGAATCTTTAGTACGTGACGATTTCAATGCCGCACGTAAACGGTCTTCAACTTCCAGTGCCGGAAGGGCGCTGATCCAACCTTCAGCCAAGCCATCGATGGCCAATTCGCACGCGGGAAACAGGCTTGATGTTTCGGTGCACGCACCCGCCAAACGTTCCGCCACTTGCAGACGTGCAGCCGCAACCGCCATGCCACGGGTGGCCATGGTGTCTTCCAACGCACTTAACCAAGCATCATCCATTTTATTGTCGGCCAACAAACGTGCACGTTCACGAAGTGCGTGATTGTAGGACGTGATGCGTCCCGCGTGGGCCGGGTCAAAAGAAAATACCAAGCGATCTAAAAACCGGCGGCGCTCTTGCGAGCCATCCAAGAACAACCGGTCCATTTGCGGCGTCAACCAGTGGGCTGCAAAATGTTGGCTCAAAACCGATTGGGCTTTTTGCGTTTCACCGTCCACATGGACAACACGTTTGGAACCTGTTGCCGCTTCCAACCCGGTGCCAACACTGACAGACGTAAGACCACTTTCGATCTCAGCAGCCACCGCCCAAGGACGGCCTGCATCTTCACCCGGTTGGCGACGCCCGACATCCATCAGCTTAGCACGGCGCAAGCCGGAACCGGGGATCAAGAATGATAATGCTTCCAACACATTGGTTTTGCCCGCACCGTTGGCACCCGTCAGCACCACCGGCTGAGTGCCTGATTCCAGGCGAACTTGGTCATAACAACGAAAATCCGTAAGTGTCAGGCGTGCACAGGCCAATCTTCCCACAGCCGAACTTTGGCCGCTTGAAGACGCATCCGGGATATCCGACCCCGCGAGAGCTTGGCTCTGTGTCACGTTAGACCTTTAACTTCTTTTACACACGCGCTCAAACACGCATGGGCATCAACACGTAGAGAGCGCTTTCGTCGCCTTCTTCGCGAATGATGGTGGGCGAAGCCGCATCGGACAGCGACATGGAAATGTTGTCGCCTTCCACTTGGCGCATGATTTCCAACAAATAGGCAGAGTTGAAGCCAATTTCCAGGCGTTCCCCGGCGTAATCGGTTTCCAACTCGTCCGTCGCACTGCCGCTTTCGGGGCTGGATGCAGACAGAACCAAGGAGCCATTGTCCAAGGTTAGCTTCACAGCACGCGATTTTTCGGTGGAGATGGCGGACACACGGTCCACAGCATCGCCGAACGGTTTGCGTGCAACTTTCATTTCTTTGTCATTGCCTTGCGGGATCACGCGTTCGTAATCGGGGAAGGTGCCGTCAATCAATTTAGACGTCAGCACCACACCATCGAAGGCAAATTGAATTTTGGCTTCAGACATTGAAACACGAATTTCGGTTTCGGTTTCTTCGATCAGCTTGTGCAGTTCGTTGACCGTTTTGCGCGGCACGATCACACCCGGCATGGTATCGGCACCTTCGGGCAGCACGGCATCGCAGCTGGCCAGACGGTGACCGTCGGTAGCCACGGCACGCAACACAGGCTCACCATTTTCTTCTGCCCCGTGCAAATAAATACCGTTCAGGTAATAGCGGGTTTCTTCGGTGGAGATGGCAAAGCGGGTTTTGTCGATCAGCTCTTTCAGCTCAATCGCAGCCAAGCCAAAGTTTACCGGAAGATCGCCACCGGACATCACCGGGAATTCACCGGCGGGCAGGCACGACAGCGTAAAACGCGAACGTCCAGAGCGCAGGACCATCTGACCGTCGCCGGACGTGGCGTCCAACTCAACCTCGGCCCCATCGGGAAGTTTGCGAACAATTTCGTAGAGCGTGTGGGCCGGGGCGGTGGTTTCACCGGGCTCCGACACCTGGGCTTCGGTGGCATCAACGATGTCCAGGTCCATGTCGGTGGCATTGAGGCTGAGTTTGCCATCGCCTGCGGTCATCTTCACGTTGGACAGAATGGGAATGGTGTTGCGGCGTTCAACGACGTTTTGCACGTGGCCCAAGGATTTCAAAAGGGCGGCTCTTTCGATGATCAGCTTCATATCTCGTCCAACTTACTTTCATGACAGGTTGCGCAAATCCAATATCCGCGCCCACAGCTTTTGGGGGCTAAGCGCCTCAAGCGATACGAAAAACGCCGCTCAATCGGCGCTGAAAATCCGCATCAAAAGGCCATGAAAAACGCCCCCCGAATTCTTCCCAGATTCCCCCCTGGAAAAAGGGAGCTCATTATAGCAAAACAACCCCAAATCCGAAGCCTTTTCTGAAGCCGGATTTAGGCTGTTTTTAGCTTTAAATACAGGTAGTTACAAAGACAAAAATAGCCGGATATGCTGCATGTAAAATGGGAGGCGAAAAAATATAGATTTTAGCGATTCGCAATAACCATTGCTACGAGTACGCAAGGATAAATTATTAACGCCTACCACATCAAAAAAGTGCATTTATCACCATAGATCATGATGATGGCCAAACACATTAACGAGGTCATCGACAACGTGTACTTGAATTCAACATTCTGCAAATATTCGGGGATGGCATTTTTGGATTGTATGCACAAAAAAGCGGGCCGGAATGATCCGGCCCGCTTTGTATTACGATAAGAAAGGCCTTAGCCTTCCAACATACGCCGCAGCAGCTCCACGTCCTCGGCGAAGGTGGCGTCGCGTTCGCGCAGCTCCTCGACCTTTTTGACGGCATGCATCACGGTGGTGTGGTCGCGACCACCGAACTTGCGGCCAATTTCAGGTAATGAGCGGCTGGTGAGTTGCTTGGCCAGATACATAGCGACTTGGCGCGGGCGCGCAACCGAACGGGCGCGACGAGCCGAATGCATGTCTGAGGTACGGATATTGAAGTGTGCCGCAACCTTTTTCTGGATTTCTTCGATGGTGACGCGACGATCATGGGCGCGGATCAAATCGTGCAAGACGTCTTGTGCCGTTTCCAAAGTAATATCACGGCCCACCAGCGACGAGTGGGCAGATACGCGGTTCAAAGCACCCTCAAGTTCACGCACGTTAGACGTAATTTTGTGAGCCAGAAATTCCATCACCTTGCTGGGTACTTCTACACCCATGCGTTCGGCTTTGGTCTGCAAAATACCCAAGCGCAGCTCATACGTGGTGGCATGAATGTCTGCCACCAAGCCACAGTTCAAGCGCGATTTCAGGCGTTCTTCCATGCCCTCCAAATCCGACGGAGATTTGTCTGCAGAAATGACAATCTGACGACCTTGGTCCACCAGTGCATTAAAGGTATGGAAGAATTCTTCCTGGGTCGAATCTTTGCCAGAGATGAACTGAACATCATCAATCATCAGTACGTCGACATTGCGGAACTGTTCTTTGAAATCCACGGTGTTTTGTTCACGCAGCGCACGGATAAAGCGGTACATGAATTTTTCTGCCGACATATAAATGACGGTGCGGGTTGGGTCTTGTTCGCGAATGTGCCAGGCAATGGCATGCATCAAGTGGGTTTTACCCAGGCCGACCCCACCGTACAAAAACAGCGGATTAAACTGTGCGGTCGGGCTTTCGGCTATGCGCTTGGCGGCAGCATGGGCAAATTCATTGGGTTTGCCCACCACAAAATTTTCAAAGGTGTAGCGCAGATCCAGCGGTGCACTGATGTCGAGGCTGGTGTCATTGGTAGCATTGGCAACCGGGCGTGCCGTGGCCACACGCGGTGTGCCCGTTGGCGCCGCAGACAAGATCGGCATGGCGGCACCTTCTTGTGTATCGGTTTTCGTATCGTTGTGTGCCAATGCTTCAGAAGCTGCTTTTTTGCCATCATCTTGGCCGTAATCGGCCTGCACGAAGACTTCTACGTCTTTGATGGCGGTGTTTACGGCACTCCACAGCTCACCCAAACGGTCCGCGTAGTGGGCCACAACCCAGTCCTTCATAAAACGTGTCGGCACGGAAACGCGCACCTGACCATCTGACACTTCGCGCACAGTCATGGGCTTTAACCAGCTTTGAAAAGCGGCTTCGCCAATTTCACTGCGCAGGCTGGCAAGGACATCATCCCACTGCTCAGCCACATGAGCGTCAATACTCCCCACACTCATAACTCATTCCCCTGAACGCTCATGCCCGAAAACAATGCATTGGCCTGCTTTGCAATAATTGACAATGTGCCGAAAATATCAGTCGGCATTACGGCCAATGAACTAAATTTGATCATTTAACAAGGCGCCTCAATAAAGATCGTTGGTTTCCCGTTGGCATTCGATGAATTTCGAATTTCAAACGCCAAACTGCCCAAAACAAGGCCAAGAGCTGAAAATTATATTATTATCAAAACAGTTTTTTATTACTTAGTCACACAAGTAATAACCCCATTCCCTCATCGATTATTACAATCAAGAGAGTTTAGAAAATAACAATTCACACTTTTGAAGGTGAATGAGTATTTTCGTCATTACTCATTTGGCTAAGCTCTGCCTTCTGACAGGGAGGATACTAGAGGGCTCCGACGGAGCTTTCAATACGTCTGATGGCATATATAATAAAAAAATTATCTTGACTCAGAGCCCCCCCCTAAAACCATCCACGCAATCCACAGGAGAGGTTAAAACTCTGAGAAATTAAGGGAAAATCACACTTCAAGCAGCGTATATACAAAACCACAATATATAGATACTGGCACGCCTTTGGACGCCATATTCAGCAATCACACAAGGCATCTAGTTGGATTGGATTAGGCGCATTCAACGTTACTTGAGCATAACTTACGCACAGTTCACAGGGGTGTGAAATATTGTCGCAAATCCGGACAATATTCACTTGCCTGCCCACGCGCCATGAGAGTGCGTCTTCCTATATATACGCGCAAAAAACCGCACCGATATGGTGCGGTTTTTTTAAACTGTTCACAGTCCCAATCGCGAGATCAGAACCGATCGCCGTAAAGCTAAAGACTGAGGTCTTAGCCGATAGCTTTGATGCCAGCGCTCAGACGAGAAACTTTGCGGGACATGGTGTTCTTGTGGAACACACCCAGCTGAGCAGCACGCATCATTGCGGGCTCTGCAACCTTCAATGCTGTAGCAGCAGCTTCTTTGTCACCAGCGGTGATCGCAGTTTCTACCTTTTTGATAGCGGTGCGAACGCTGGAGCGACGTGCGCCGTTTACTTCGGTGCGACGTGCAGTCTGACGGATACGCTTTTTAGCGGACTTGTGATTAGCCATTTTTATATCAACCTTTGCGTTGAACGGATTTGTTCGAACGGAAGCGCGGTTTATAGAGGGGTCCTGGGGTCTCGTCAAGCCTTACAACGCGGTTTCTTGACGTTTTTTCACCCTTATCGGTTCTCAAACTTCGGTTTGCGCTTTTCAATAAATGCTTTCATACCTTCTTTTTGATCATAGGTGGCGAAACAGGCATGGAATAAACGTCGTTCATAACGCACGCCTTCGTTCAAAGTGCTTTCAAAGGCGCGGTTTACGGACTCTTTGGCCATTTTGATGGTTGAGCGCGAAAATGTCGCCATGGTCGCCGCCATTTCCATCACTTGCGTCATAAATTGATCCGCTGAGACCACACGTGCGACCAGACCGGAACGTTCGGCCTCTTCGGCGTCCATCATCCGCCCCGTCAGCACCATATCCATGGCTTTGGCTTTGCCCACAGCCCGGGTGAGACGTTGAGTCCCACCAATACCCGGAACAATGCCCAAGGTAATTTCAGGCTGTCCAAACTTTGCCGTTTCCGAGGCCACAATCAAATCGCACATCATCGCGATTTCACATCCCCCACCCAAGGCAAATCCGGACACGGCAGCAATGACGGGCTTGTGACACGTCGACAGACGGTCCCAAGGACCGGAAATAAAGTCACCCATATAAGCATCGTTAAAAGACTTATCCGCCATCTCTTTAATGTCAGCACCGGCCGCGAAAGCTTTTTCAGAACCAGTCAGCACAATGACGTGAATATCATCATTGGCCTCAAACAAATCTAAGGCCCGACCCATTTCCCCAATCATTTGTTGATTGAGCGCATTCAATGCCTTGGGACGGTTAAAGGTGATAATTCCCACTTGGCCTTCAACTTCGGTCAGGATGGTTTCAAAAGCGGGGGGAGCAATATTTGACATACAACAAATCCTGTCAGGGCCTTCTTCATATAAGGCTGCTTCATTCTGGAGGAGGGGTGACTTAATAAGGTTTGAGAGAAAACTGTACTTGGGTGAGGCTATCTACAACCTCAAAGGTGAGGGTGAGCATTTCCCCTTCTCGGGTAAACGTAGCTTGGGCAGTTTTCGACCAGCCCAGTTGAGGAAGCGTCGCACTATAAAATGCCAAGATGGCTTTACGACCATCTTTGGTACTGGCAAGCGCATCTGCAATCCGCCCCGCAGAGGTGGAAAAGGCCATGCCTTCCCCAACTTCCGTCATGCTATCCATCATCGGTAAATCATCTATGGCACTAAAAAAACGTGCCGGGTCAGCCGCATGGGCTGTCATATTCAACAGCAGCGCACTCATAAGAGCCAAGATGATTGAGTTTAAGCGCATAAAAAACCTTATCTCTGTTTGCGGGGACAATAATAGGTGGACCTACCCCCTTGTTCCAAGCGTTGAATGCCTTTTGTTTTGGAAATATCACAATCACACCCCGGACAGGCCTCACCGGCACGATCGTAAACCGCAAAATTGTGCTGAAAATAACCCAATCCGCCGTCAGTTGTACGATGGTCTTTCAAAGTAGAACCCCCTGCCTGAATGGCTTCGCTCAGGACTTCTTTAATAGCAACCACCAGTTTTTCCGCACGCACACCCTGAACCGTGCCCGCTTTGCGTTTGGGGGAAATACCTGCACGAAACAAACTTTCCGATGCATAGATATTGCCAACACCGCACACCACCTTGGCATCCATGATCGCTTGTTTCACCGATTGAGATTTACCTTTCAGTGCTGCGGCCAAGATGGGGCCGGAAAATGCGTTGCCCAGAGGCTCCGGCCCGATGGATTTCATCAGAGGATGATCTGCAAGTTCTTCGGTCGGGCACAGGTCCATCAGCCCAAAACGCCGGGGATCGGTGAAAACAATATGCGCACCGCTGTCCAAATCAAACTGCACATGGTCATGCTTGGCGGGTGGCGGCACGGCGTCACCTGGGACGTAAATGCGAACTTGGCCCGACATCCCCAAATGCCAGATCAAGGTATCCAGCTCAGTTTCCACCAACAGGTATTTAGAGCGCCGTCCGGCCTTGATGATCCGCGCACCCTCCAACCGCTTGGCCATATCGTGGGGGAACGGTTTGCGCAGATCAGGTCTGCGAATGTGCACACGTGTAAATGTCGCCCCTTCGATAACGGGGGCCAGACCACGACGAACAGTTTCAACTTCGGGAAGCTCAGGCATGATGGGCTGAGTTTACACAAGCGTTAGCCATCGTCCAGTGTCATCAATGAGGCATTACCACCGGATGCCGTTGTGTCGACCGATACAGTCCGTTCGGTACAAAAACGATGCAAATATCTAGGCCCACCCGCTTTCGGTCCGGTGCCGGATAAACCTTCACCACCAAAGGGCTGAACGCCGACCACCGCCCCAATTTGGGAACGGTTCACGTATATATTGCCAACCCGCGCCCGACCCACAACGTGCTGTACCGTGCCTTCGATACGCGAATGAATGCCCAAGGTCAGACCAAACCCAGTGGCATTGATGGCATCAATCACGGCATCAAGCTTATCGGCTTGGTAGCGCACAATGTGCAAAATCGGCCCAAACACTTCCCCACCGATGGCATCCAAAGTTTCGACCTCAAACGCATGGGGCGTAAAAAATGCCCCTTGTTCCGCTAGGCTGTCATCCATCGGCGCACGGGCCAACAGGGTCGATCTTTGTGAAATGTCATCGACATGGGCTTGCATGGCCTGCACCGCTGCTCGATCAATCAAGGGGCCGATATCTGTGCTAGGCTCACGCGGGTCACCAATGTTGAGCACATCCATGGCGCCGGTGATCATCTCAATCATCTTGTCGGCAACTTCATCTTGAACGAACAAGGCTCTCAATGCCGAGCACCGCTGCCCGCCACTGTGGAAAGCCGAAGTGATGACATCGCGCGCCACCTGTTCGGCCAAGGCGGACGAATCCACGATCATGGCATTGAGCCCACCCGTTTCCGCAATCAATGGCAAAATTGCACTTTGGCGCGCGGCCAATGCTTTGTGAATGGTGTGAGCCACGTCCACCGATCCGGTAAAAGCCACACCGCCCAGGGTCGAATGCTCCAACAATGTCGTGCTTAATTTCGAACTGGAGCCCACGGCCAAATGTAGGATGTCAAAAGGAATGCCAGCTTTATGTAATAAATTGACGGCCTGTACCGCAACAAATGGGGTCGACCCTGCGGGCTTGGCCACCACCGCATTGCCACTCACCAAAGCTGCCGCGATTTGACCCGTGAATATCGCCAACGGGAAATTCCAAGGCGAAATACAGCTAAACACACCGCGGCCCACCAAATGGGTTTGGTTGCGCTCCCCCGTTGGGCCGGGGTTATCTTCCGGTGCTGCCATATCAATCCGAGCCCGTTGCGCGTAATAGCGCAAGAAATCAACCGCTTCACGCACTTCGGCCATAGCATCTGTGAGCGTCTTGCCGCCCTCATACATACACATGGCCATCAAATGCGCCCGATGTGTTTCATAAAGATCCGCCGCGCGTTCCAAACAGGCCGCTCGATGATCTGCACTTTCACTGGCCCAGTCCGGTTGCGCCGCCGCGCTCAACTGAAACGCCTCATCAATTTGGGTGGCGCTGGCATTGTGGACTTTGCCTAAACTTACACTTTCATCAAACGGGGCAAAGGCTTCATATGCATCAGCCCCCCCTACAAAGTGCCCGCCAATAATGGCCCCAGCACTCCATGTCATTTTGGCTTGAGCAGCTATGTTGGATAACAAAGGCTCTAACTGTGCAACATCATCGACATCAATGCCTTGAGAATTTTTGCGATCTGTACCGAACAAATCCTTGGGCAGAACAATACGTGGATGGGGGGTGGCGTGTAGGCCGCCAATTTCTTGCGCTGGATCGCGGACTAATTTGGCAATGGAGATGTCCGTATCGCCAATACGATTGACGAATGACGAGTTTGCACCGTTTTCCAACAGACGGCGTACCAAATACGGCAACAGGTCTTCATGTTCCCCAACCGGTGCATAAACCCGACACGGCCAACCCTGCCCTTCACCAACATCCTCCTCAGGGCGGAGCAGATCAAACAGCTCATCACCCATGCCATGCAATTTCTGAAATTCAAAGTCTTCTATCCCAGCTTCAGACACCAACTCCATCATCGCCGCAATGGTGTGGGCATTGTGACTGGCAAAGGCGGTGAAAAACAAATCTGGGCGTGCCAACAAGCGTCGCGCACAGGCGATATAGGACACATCACTGGATGCTTTGCGGGTGAAGACCGGATAATTGTAAAGCCCCAGAACCTGGGCCCGTTTAATCTCACGGTCCCAATACGCCCCCTTAACCAAGCGCACCTTGATGCGACGTTTGTCCCGTTTTGCCAGCTCTTCCAACCAACCGATTTGGTCATAAGCACGTTTTTGATAAGCCTGTAGGGCAATCCCCAAGCCATTCCATCCGCGCAAAGCCCTGTCGCGCGACACCGCATCCAAAACATCCAAGGAAATATCCAAACGTTCCGATTCTTCCGCATCAATAGTCAGACCCAAGTTGGCCTCCGCCGCTTGGCGGGCCAGTTCTGTCACCCGGGCAATCATTTCATCCTCAAAACACCCGGCTTGCAGCGGTTCATAGCGCGGATGCAGCGCAGATAATTTGATGGAAATTTCCGGCAACTGGACCAACGGCCAATCCCGACTGATAGCACCCAGGGTCACGATGGCATTTTGATAACCTTCAAAATGTTGCATAGCTTGCTTTGATGTCATCGCTGCTTCACCCAGAATGTCATAGCTGTAGGTAAAACCGCGCTCTTGCAATGGGCGGGCGTTGTCCAGGGCCTCAACAACTGTGCGGCCCAACACAAATTTATGCCCCATAATGCGCATGGCGGTGCGCGCCGCTTCACGGACCACGGCTTCGCCCGCACGGGTGGCCAAACCTGACAACGCCCCCCAGCCCGTCTCTGCAGGGTTGGTTCTGTCCTTATCTTTGTCTTTGTCCAAAAAACGCCCACTCAGCGTTAACGCCCAGGTCGACGCATTGACAAACAGGTTTTCACCTTGGCCTTTGTGACTGGCCCAATCGGCCGTGCCCAGTTTGTCACGGATCAGCGCATCTTGGGTGGCGGCATCGGGGATACGCAACAGTGCTTCCGCAAGGCACATCATCGCCACACCTTCGGGTGTAGACAATTCATATTCCTGCATAAATGCATCAAAACCTAAGGGGTTTTTATGTACGGCCCGGACTTGGCCAATGAAATCTTCGGCCTTCGCACTGACACGCGCACGTGCCTCACGCGACAACGTCGCGTGTTCCAGCAAAGCCGAAATACAGGCCGTTTCGTTCTGGTGGTGGGCGGCCTGCATAGCCAGGCGGCTTTCGCGGGGAAGGCTGTCAGGCGTCCGTCTTGACGTCATCGCGATCCTCATTTCAACCGTGCGGGCTTGTGCTCTATATATTGGGATCGATAAGGAGCTTCTCAACCATGACGTAAAAACGCGCAGAGGGGCTTTTTTACAAAGCCAATTGGGGTTATGGTCTGGCCCATGACCAGAAATACATCAAAAGACCCTGAAATCATCGAACCCGGAGAGGACACAACCCACTTCGGCTACAAGACTGTGCGCGAAGACGATAAAGTCGATATGGTGCGCGGCGTGTTCGATTCCGTTGCCTCCAAATATGACATCATGAACGATTTGATGAGCATGGGCGTACATCGCCTGTGGAAGAATCGTCTGATTGAAAAGCTCCGCCCCCATGCGGGTCAAAAGCTGCTCGACGTCGGTGGCGGCACCGGGGATATCGCCTTTAAGTATTTAGATGCTGGTGGCGACGATGTGACGGTATTCGATATCAACCACGAAATGCTGGCAGTCGGCCAAGACCGTGCCATCGACAAGGGGTTGTTGACGGGCATTCAGTGGCAACAGGGCAACGCCGAAGAGCTGCCTTTCGACGACGCCACATTCGATGCCTATACCATTGCCTTTTGTATTCGCAACGTCACCCACATTGACCGCGCACTGGCTGAAGCCCGCCGTGTACTGAAACCGGGCGGACATTTCTTGTGCTTGGAGTTTTCCACCGTACAAGTCCCAGGTTTGTCAGAAATTTACGACACGTACTCGTTCTCACTGTTGCCGAAAATTGGTGAAATTGTCGCCAATGACCGCGACTCTTATCAATATTTGGCCGAATCCATCCGCAAGTTCCCCAATCAGGAAACCTTTAAGTCCATGATTGAGGACGCTGGCATGGACATAGCCAGCTATGAGAATTTAACGGGCGGCATCGCTTGTATTCACAGCGCTTGGCGCACCTAAGAGGCCGTTCGTGGAATCCATCCGTCATATTCTCCGCTTGCTGAAGATTGCGCGCACCTTGGCGCGCAACGATGCCCTGTTCATTTTGGAAGAACTGCAACTGGCCCCTGGTGTGGTGCTGTTTTCCAAGCTGATTTCCAGCCGCAAAGCCCCGGGGCGCCCCGGTGAGCGTTTGGCGCGCGCCTTTCAAAAGCTTGGCCCCAGCTTCATCAAAGTGGGACAAATGCTGTCGACTCGTTCCGATTTGTTGGGCGAAGAGATGGCGGCGGATCTGTCCAAGCTGCAAGACAAATTGCCGCCATTTTCCGGTGATTTGGCCCGCAAATCCATCGAAGACGAATTTGGTCAATCGATTGATGAGCTGTTCGAAAGCTTCGACGATGAAGCCATTGCCGCTGCATCCATCGCCCAGGTGCACTTTGCCGTCACCAAAGCCAAAGATGGTGAAGAGGGCGAAGAAGTTGCCGTTAAAGTCCTGCGCCCCAACATTGAAGACGCCTTCAAACAGGATCTGGAACTGTTCTTCTGGGGTGCACGCATTTTGGAACGCACCCGCCCGGAACTGCGTCGTCTCAAACCCATCGAAACCGTTGCCACTTTGGCCCGTTCCGTGGAAATGGAGATGGATCTGCGTTTCGAAGCCGCAGCTGCGGATGAAATGCGTGACAACTTCGAAGGCAACCACGATATCTTCGTGCCGAAAATCGACTGGTTGCGTACGGGCCAGCGGGTCATGTGCACCGAACGTGTTCACGGCATCCCCTTTGGCGACGTGAATGCCATCAAAGCCCAAGGCCACAACACCGAAGAAATTTTGCGCAAAACCGCAGAAGCATTTTTCATCATGGCATTTCGTGATGGTTTCTTTCACGGCGATATGCACCCGGGCAACTTGTTTGTCTTGCCGGACGGAGCCATTGCCATTGTTGATTTTGGCATCATGGGTCGCCTGGACCGTGCCAGCCGTCGCCATTTGGCCGAACTGCTGATGTCATTCTTGGTTCGCGATTACCGTCGTGCCGCCGAGGTTCACTTCGAAGCGGGTTGGATTCCCGCAAACCAGCCCTTGGAAGAGTTTACCCAGGCGTGCCGCTCCATCGCAGAACCAATCTTGGACCGACCCCAAAACGAAATTTCCATTGCCCGTTTGTTGGGTCAATTGTTTCAAATCACCGAAACCTTTGAAATGGAAACCCAGCCGCAATTGTTGTTGTTGCAAAAAACCATGTTGGTGGCCGAAGGCACCGGACGGCGTTTGGCCCCCGAAGCCAACATGTGGGTCATCGCCCGACCCTTGATCGAAGAATGGATGCGAGTAAATCTTGGCCCCGAAGCCCGGGTCAAAGAAGCCGTATCCCAAGGCCTGACAGCCCTGAACCGTTTGCCGCGAATCGTTGAAGGCCTTGAAAACGCCCTCGGTCAGTTCGATTCACATGGGCTAAAACTCCATCCCGATACGGTTGCAGCCATGCGCGGACAACGCAGCCGCACCCGCATTATCGGGCCCTTGATTTTGCTGTTGGCCATTGCAGTTGCCGGATTGGGCTTTGCAGCACTTTAGGTTCATAGATCCTTTCTTATCTTAATTTTTCCTAATATTTACGCCAAATTGGCTAAATAACACTTGCACTGTGGGGTATCACAATCTACTTTATCCACACCATTTTTTCGTAATTCGAATTCGTGTCTATGGAATCTGCCTGTGTTAAACGGAAAACGTGTCCTTTTGATCGTCACTGGTGGCATTGCCGCCTATAAGACGCCGGAACTTGTGCGCCAGCTGATCAAAGCTGGTGCCAGTGTGCGATGTGTGATGACCAAAGGTGCCGAACAATTCGTCACACCTCTGACGTTGTCCAGCGTGTCAGGCGACAAAGTTTACACGGATATCTTTTCCCTAACGGATGAGCACGAAATGGGGCACATCAATTTGTCCCGCGAAGCCGACGTACTTTTGGTTGCACCCGCCACCGCCAACACCCTGGCAAAAATGGCCCACGGCATTGCCGATGATCTGGCCACCACATTGTTGTTGGCCACCGACAAACCCGTTTTGGTCGCCCCGGCCATGAATGTGCGTATGTGGGAACACGATGCCACCCAAGATAATGTCGAATTGCTGAAAGCCCGTCACGTTACAATGATCGGACCTGACGAAGGCGATATGGCATGTGGTGAATGGGGTGAAGGCCGCATGTCTGAACCTGCCGATATTGTTGCTAGCTTAGGTGCGTTTTTTGATGCACACGCCCCCTTGAAAGGACGCAAGGCCATCGTCACCAGCGGCCCCACCGTTGAGCCCATTGACCCGGTTCGCTTCATCGCCAACCGTTCCAGCGGCAAACAAGGTCATGCCATTGCCGAAGCTCTGCGGGATATGGGCGCTGATGTCACCTTGGTGTCTGGGCCTGTAAACTTACCCGCACCCAGTGGCGTAAATCTGATCAACATCGAAACAGCACGCGATATGAAAGCTGCAGTTGATGCGGCGCTACCCGCCGACATCGCCGTTTGTGCAGCGGCTGTGGCGGATTGGCGTGTCGATTCTGAGGCCGACCAAAAACTGAAAAAGGACAACAGCAAAGACAATGGGGGCATTCCCACCTTAACGATGGTAGAAAATCCCGATATCCTTGCCGGATTGTCCCAACCCGGTCCAAACCGCCCAGCGTTGGTCGTGGGCTTTGCCGCAGAAACCGAAACGGTGATCGAACACGCCCGCGCCAAACTGGCGAAAAAGGGGTGCGATTGGATTTGCGCCAATGACGTTTCGCCGGAAACGGGCACCTTTGGCGGCGATGCCAACACCGTTCATCTGGTCAGCCGCACGGGCATTGAAAACTGGCCCAACCAGTCCAAACGCGCTGTCGCGCGCCAATTGGCAGAACGCATTGGCAATTATTTTACGGACCTCAACACTTCAGATCAGGTGGAGTGTTAAGCCATGAACCAAGTTGAAATTGGCGTTAAACGTTTAGACCATGGTGCCGATCTACCGTTGCCGGCACACGCCACATCCGGCAGTGCCGGGGTGGATTTGATGGCCGCCGTTGACGAACCCGTAACATTAGTCCCGGGGGCACGGGCCTTGGTACAAACGGGGTTAAGTATTGAATTACCAGAGGGTTTCGAGGCCCAGGTGCGACCACGTTCCGGTCTTGCCAATAAACACGGTGTGACGGTTTTGAATTCACCAGGCACCATCGATGCAGATTACCGTGGGGAAGTCTGCGTCATCTTGATCAATCACGGCCAAGACGCATTCACCATCAATCGTGGTGAACGCATCGCACAAATGGTCGTGGCGCCAGTTACATTTGTGACGTGGCGCGAAGAAAACGAATTAAACACCTCGGCACGGGGTGCTGGGGGCTTTGGATCTACGGGGAAAGACAACCCCAACACATCAGGTCCGTCAGAGCAAAAGACTTAAAAAGTATTTCGGGGAGCAACGAAAAATGCTGCGACTATCAAAAAAGATGCTGTTTGCCATCGAAGCGGTGCTCGACATCGCCTATCACGCAGGCAGCGAACCGGTCCAAAGCCGTGAAATTACACGGCGCCAGGACATTCCCAGGCGGTATCTGGAACAAGCCCTGCAACAGTTGGTGCGTGAAGACATTTTGATCGGTGTGCGCGGCCCCCGCGGTGGCTATCGATTGGCACGTGAACGTCGCCGTATCTCGATTGGCGATATTGTCCGTGCCGTGCGCAAAATGGAAACGGCAGATGATCCATTGCAAGAAACCAAGGGATCAGAGCTTGGCATCAAGGTGGTTCGCCCCTTGTGGCAAGAAATGCAAGATTCCGTAATGAAACAGCTGGACCAAGTGTCCATCGATGACATGTGCAACCGCGCACATAAATCCGGCATCGAAAGTGAGGGGCGCAAAAGCTTGGACTTCACCATTTAATCGAATTGAGGGTGGAACAATCATAACTGCGGACTTGTTGAACCGCACAAACCACGATACATTTTTTTACCTATGAACAGCGACGACATGCAAAACAAAATAAACTACAGTATCGCTGTCAGGGAGGGCATTAGGGACTATGAGCAGCCAAGAAAATACCCCCACGTTTCGGGGTCAAGTGTATGACAGTATTTTAGACACCATCGGTGCAACACCGTTGATCAAACTATCGCGTTTGGCCGCGTCTGAAAACTGCAAAGCCACCATTTTGGGCAAATGTGAGTTTTTCAACCCATTGGCTTCGGTCAAAGACCGTATCGGTTACGCCATGATCGAAGACGCCGAAAAGGATGGCCGCATCAAGCCTGGCGATATTTTAGTCGAACCGACTTCCGGAAACACCGGTATCGCACTGGCGTTTGTATGTGCCGCCAAGGGCTATAAGCTGATCTTGACCATGCCCGAAAGCATGTCGGTGGAACGTCGCAAAATGTTGGCCTTTTTGGGGGCTGACATCGAGCTGACCCCTGCGGCCCAAGGCATGCAAGGCGCCATTGACCGCGCCACAGAGTTGGCCAAATCAAAGGGCTACTTGATGTTGCAGCAGTTCACCAACCCGTCCAACCCTGCCATTCACAAATCCACCACGGCCGAAGAAATTTGGGCCGATACAGACGGTGGCGTTGATGTTGTGATCAGCGGTGTGGGTACAGGCGGAACGTTAAGCGGTATCGGTGAAGTCCTCAAAGAACGTAAAAGCAGCGTTCTGATGATCGCCGTCGAACCCGAAGACAGTGCGGTATTATCCGGTGGCGTTCCAGGCCCGCACAAGATCCAAGGTATCGGCGCTGGTTTCGTACCAGAAGTTTTGAATCGCGATTTGATTGATGAAGTGGTCCAAATCGGCAACGAAACGGCCTTTTCCACAGCCCGTAAAGCGGCCCGATTGGAAGGCCTTCCCATTGGCATTTCATCTGGTGCGGCATTGGCGACCGCGTTAGAAATCGGTCAACGCCCGGAAATGGAAGGCAAAACCATTGTGGTGATCTTGCCATCCTTTGCCGAACGCTACCTCTCTACGCCGTTGTTCGAAGGCTTAGGCTTGGATTAACGGCAACGTTGGTTTCGATCCCAGGCTTGCTATACTCAAGCACAGCCTGGGGCGCTTCTTTTTTTGCCGCTCTAAAACGAGACAGCTTAACGACCATGGATTTCAGCGAAGATCAAATTCAGCGCTATGCGCGTCATATCCTGTTGCCGCAAGTGGGCGGCCAAGGACAGGAAAAGCTGCTCAATTCCAAAGTTTTGGTCATTGGCGCGGGGGGGCTGGGCTCACCCGTATTGCTATATCTGGCCGCAGCCGGTGTGGGCACCATCGGCATTGTCGATGACGACACGGTGGATTTATCCAACCTACAACGCCAAATTGTTCACACCACGGATCGTGTTGGTGTCGCCAAGGTAGAAAGTGCACAGCAAGCAATTCATGCAATTAACCCTGATATCAATGTTGTGTTGCACAAAGAACGCATCAATGCAGACAATGCCCTGGACCTGATGGGCCAATATGATCTTGTTACCGATGGTTCGGACAATTTCGACACCCGTTTTTTGGTGAATGACGCTGCCTATTTCAGCCATACCCCCCTGGTTTCCGGCGCTATATTGCGTTTTGACGGCCAAGTGGCAACGTTTAAGAACTTCCCCGGTGGTGACGAAGATGGCCCATGTTATCGCTGTATTTTCCGTGAAGCACCCCCTCCGGGTCAGGTTCCCACCTGTTCTGAGGCCGGTGTCCTTGGTGTTTTGTGTGGCACCGTTGGCTCGCTACAAGCTACTGAAATCCTAAAAGAATTGCTTGCTATCGGCGAAAGCTTGTCTGGGTCACTATTAATATATGATGCATTGGGTACAGAAGTCCGCAAGATCAAAGTCAAGCGCGATTCGGGCTGCCCCTTGTGTGGCGAACACCCCACCATCACTGACCTGTCCATTCACAAAAAGGATACGTGAGGCCATGGCAGAGGGGTTAAATCCAGATCGCCCAAAAAAATTATCAATTGTGGTGTTTTCCGGGGAATTTGACAAAGTACACTATGCTTTGGTGATGGCGTCTGCGGCGGCGGCGACAGATTCTGCCGTGACCCTGTTTTTCACCATGGAAGGGGCACGGGCCATGTTGGGCCCTGATGCCGACGGCCAGCCCGCGTGGGCCAAGCAACCCACCAGTGCCGGGTTTGATAATGGCGGACAAATGGACATAACCTTTAAAAATCGCCAAGTTGCAGACTTTGAAACCCTGCTTGGTGCTTGCAAAGAACTGGGCGTACGCTTCATGGTGTGTGAAATGGGCCTCAAAGCCTTAGGCCTGGACCGAAATGACCTCAGATCCGATATCTTGTTTGATATTGGCGGTGTTGTGACATTTCTCAACGATGCCAACAAGGATGGATCGGCACTTTTTATCTAGGCACACCCCGATATTCAATCGCCATCAGTCGCCGTATTTTGATCTTTCAGGCACTCATTTTAGTCATGACTCGGCTGATTCGGACCATTAACTGCCAAATTTTCATGATTTTCCTTAAGGTCAGATATTTTACACAAAAAAACGGCGGCTCCAAATCGGGCCGCCGTTTTGCAATTTAGATATCCAACAAAACACGATCGGGTGGTGAGTGTCCATCGGCAAAGGTTTTGATGTTGATAAGAACCTTCTCACCCATATCAATGCGGCCTTCGCAGGTGGCCGAGCCCATGTGCGGCAACAGCGACACATTTTCCAGCTCTAGGAATTTCGGATTGATGGCTGGTTCATTTTCATAAACATCCAGACCCGCACCCGCGATATCACCTTTTTTCAACATACGAATCAAGGCACTTTCATCAATGATCTCACCGCGCGCAGTGTTGACCACATACGCATGCGGTTGCAACAGCTTCAAACGACGCGCCGATAGCAAGTGATAGGTTGCCGGAGTGTGCGGACAGTTCACGGAAATGATATCCATGCGCGCCAGCATCTGATCCAGGCTTTCCCAATAGGTCGCTTCCAATTGATTTTCCACGTCTTTGTGGACACGGGTGCGATTGTGGTAATGGACGGATAACCCAAAACCTTTGGCGCGTTTGGCGACGGCTTGGCCAATGCGGCCCATACCAACGATGCCCAAGCGTTTGCCGTGGATTCGATGGCCCAACATCCAGGTTGGAGCCCAGCCGTTCCATTTGCCTTCACGGAGCTTGCGCTCCCCTTCAAACAAACGACGTGGCACCGCCAGCAGCAGCGACATGGTCATATCAGCCGTATCTTCGGTGAGCACGTCGGGGGTATTGGTCACCGTCACGCCACGTTGACGGGCAGTGCCCAAATCAATGTGATCGACACCGGTGCCGTAGTTGGCAATTAGGCGGAACTGGTCACCCGCTTGGGCCAAAATGCCTGCATTGATGTCATCGGTGACGGTTGGTACCAAAACATCACACGTTTTGACCGCTTCGGCCAATTCGTTTTGAGTCATAGGAACGTCTTCGATGTTCAATTGAACGTCGAACAGTTCCATCATGCGGGTTTCAACCGGATCGGGAAGTTTGCGCGTTACAACGACTTTGGGCTTTTGTGTACTGTTCATATAGGCCCGCCCCCTCTTAGGGCGCTTCTTTCACTACCTGGGGAAATGATGTGTTTTCAAAACACACTCTTACCTTTTTGCGTACCAGTTCAAACAGACCCTGTCCAGAACCAAGGCGGGCCTATAGACATGTTTTCGCATAATTTCTTCCAAACAACCCATTTGTATGGAGAATTTGCACATGAAATTACTAGCAAAATAAGATTAAGCCATTTTTGCATTAAGATTAATCTAGTGACCATCAATTTATATATACAATTCACAAACGCACAAAACCGTTACAAATATTGACTTCTTGCGTGATTGCCTACCTTTTGATAGGCTTTTGATACTTCATATTTTGAGGGGCATATTATGACTAAGGGTGACACGCGTGCACAAATTGTCGAGATCGGAGACGATCTTTTGCAAACCCGTGGATTTAACGCGTTCAGTTACCAAGATATCGCCGATGTCTTAGGCATTCGCAAAGCCAGTGTGCATTATCATTTCGCGGGCAAATCCGACCTTGGCACGGCCTTGGCTGAGCGCAATGCCAACTGGGCGCTAAACAGCCTTCAGCATATCGATCAAATGCAGTTGGACCCCTGGCAACAACTCGACACATTTTTAGCCCCCTTCATCTCACGCATTCGCACGTGTACGCGTATGAGCCCTGGCGGCATACTTGCGGCAGAGCTGGAAACCTTGCCTGAAACCATGCGAGATCGGAATGCGGAGTATTTCCTCATCATTCATACGTGGCTCACCCGGGTTTTGGCCCAGGGACGCAACTCCGGCTTTATGTTTTATGCCGCTGAGCCCAGCGTCAAAGCCGATGCCATCATCACATTGTTGGAAGGCGCGGCCCTTTTGGCAAAAACACGCGGGTCTTCAGCCTTTTTGGATCCACTTTTAGAAGACCTCAAACAATCCCTGGGCGCTTAGGAGCACCTTAACTCGTGGCTAACCATTCTATGACATCATAGTCCGGTTCTCAGAGTTGACCCGTCCCCCTTGAGCTTTATAAATGGGCGGATCAGTTCGCCCTATTGGCCCAAATTAAAAAGGAGCTTTGGCCATGCGCCAAGCGCTCGCCGGCATTTTGCTCTGCGGTTTCATCTTATCTGCTGCTGGTTCTGCCCTGGCCCAAGTGTCCGGGTCTGGCCTGCCTTTGCCGCGTTTCGTTTCTTTACGTGCCGGTGAAGTGAACCTGCGCACTGGCCCCGGGGTGCAATATCCGGTCGATTGGGTCTATCGCAAATCTGGCCTTCCACTGGAAGTCATCGCCGAATACAAGGCGTGGCGAAAAGTTCGCGATTGGGAAGGCGCGCAGGGTTGGGTTCACCAAACCATGCTGTCATCCAAACGCACATTTATCGTCACCGGGATCAGTCGTGATGTTCGCGCCAAAGCTTCTGCCAAATCGGCTATTGTCGCACAGGTCCAATCCAACGTCTCCGGGCGGCTATTGGCCTGTCCCGGTGCCAGTACCTTTTGTCGGGTTGAGGTTGAAGGCTTTGATGGCTGGCTCAACAGGGCTGATTTTTGGGGGATTCTCAAGGGCGAAGCCTTTGAATAAGAAAAATTTATGACAAAAGTTTGAGCATAAGTCTTTACCGCAATTCACTGAAAAATATCAGATAAATGACGAAACGGCTGAATCCGTCAGATGATATGTTGAGCATCAGACGAAGTCATGCGATCTGATCAGCGTTTTATGGTTAATAACATCTTAAATTCACACAAAGTTGCCACTCAACCATCTCAAAATATCATCAACAAAGTGATGTTTATTGACCATTCGTAACGAAACTCTTTATCCGAGCCATGTCCCCATAAAGTATCGTTACCCTTAATATTTCAATAGGTTATGACGACAACAGCCGCCCCTAAGCAGGGATCAATTGGAAAAATCAGTCTAAATCACCCGCCAGGGCTGTGCGAACGGCCTGTGGCAGTTTGACCATATGTCCATAAGCATCATGACCGATAGACAGGATGATCTCTGTTTCCGGCTGTTTGAAGGCTGCGGCCTGGTCATCTGTAAAATTAAAGTGCAAAAACTGGATTGATGAGGCCTTGCCCTCGGCATTGGTGCGGTCCACATCATCTTCAGGAACAGCCGTAATTTTATCTCCTGCAACCGTTAGACTAACGGTGCCTTCTACCCCGCCCAGCCCGGCCAAAAATGTATTGCGCCGATCTTCGTCATCAATTTCAAACATCAACGTGCAGACCAATTCGCGGCCATTGGGAATCAACGGGTTGTAGGCCCGCAGTTCATCTTCGACCTGCTCTGCGCCACCCTGTTCAATGTGCAGCATTTCATGAATTTGGTGCCACATGGTGTCATAGTTTTCAAAATACGCGGTGGCATCAGGACCAATATGAACCCGACGGTTCTTTTTCAGTTCGGTCACAGCCTTGCGGCGTCCCACTCTGACCTTGGCATATTCTGCCATATCCATAATGTCATCATGGGTGATGGAATGGGTTTCGCGGGACATGGTGGTCTCCAAATCAATTATAGTCCGTAAGCGCGGGCCAGAACCTGAACTGGGTGGCGCAATGCTTTCCCTGGACCTTCTATGGTTTTGTCTTTACGTGCAAGCCCTTGAATAATGTGATCACGGGCCAGGGGACATTCACTGACCACATATGCACTGTCATGCTTTGCAGCATCCCGAAAAACCGCATCGCCGACTTTCATGCCAACATCAAAAAATTGGTTGGTAACGCCCCAGGTGCCACCATGGCCTGAACAACGTTCAATAATGGTCGCGGGGGTGTCAGGTATCAATTTCAGCAGTTCTTGTGCTTTGCGACCCATATTTTGGGCCCGTGCATGGCACGCGATGTGAGCCGTCACGCCACCTTCCAGGGCCTGGATACCATCGGCGAGGCCTTCCTTATCCGAGATATCAACAATATATTCGGTAATATCATAAGTGGCCTGAGACAGTGCTTGCACATCTGCATTATCGGTTTCAATCAAAGGCCATTCAAATTTTAGCATCAAGGCACAGCTTGCCACAGGCACAACAATATCAAAGCCAGCATCCACATAAGACTTCAATGCCGCGGCCACACCACGAGCCTTACCTGCAACACGTTCCAAATCGCCTTGTTCCAATTGCGGCATACCGCAACATTCGGGATAGACGATGTCGGCTTCAATACCGTTTTTGGCCAACACGGAACGGGCATCCAAGACGATGTCCGGGTCGTTGTATTCACCAAAGCACGACGCATAGATCACAGCTTTGCGCGTCCCATGTGCCGGGGCTGAGGTGTTGATCTCTACGGGTTCTGCCTTGGCCCGATCCCGACACGTTTGTTTGGCAAATTCCGGTAACGATGCATCTTTGTGTACATCATGGGTCACAGACATGATCGGACGGGTTAAGCCATTGGAACGACTGGATGCCCAGTTCACAAGGCCTGAAAACCTCACGCCCATAGGGCCGTTTTTGTCGATTTCGGTTAGCTTGTCTTGCTTTTTGTTGGTTTTGCCCTGCTTAAATTGCATCGCCCGGGCGCGTAACATCAAATGCGGAAAATCAATGTTCCAGTCATGCGGCGGCACGTACGGACACTTTGTCATAAAGCACATATCACATAGCGTACAGGCATCAACCACTTTCCAGTAATCAGCCTTGGCTACACCATCAACCTCTTCCGTAGGCGACGCATCCACCAAATCAAACAAGGTGGGGAAACTGTCGCACAGATTGAAGCATCGCCGACATCCATGGCATAGGTCAAACACCCGCTCCAACTCGGTGAAAATTTTGTCTTCATTCAAAAAATCTTCATCACGCCAGTTCAGGGGGTGACGTATTGGGGCGTCCAGGCTGCCTTCACGCATAACTACAGGTCCTGTTCATAAATCAGGGGATCAATAAATTGTCTGAAAACAGCTATACGGGGAGCTAAAGACAAGCCCCCCGCATCGCAAATGCCGTCAACCTCGGGACTCTATTAGTCCAGGTTGTCCAATGCTTTTTGGAAACGACCGGCGTGGGATTTTTCCGCTTTCGCCAGGGTTTCAAACCAGTCAGCAATTTCATCAAAACCTTCGTCGCGTGCGGTTTTGGCCATACCCGGATACATGTCGGTGTATTCGTGAGTTTCACCAGCAATTGCGGCTTTGAGGTTTTCGCCGGTACCACCGATGGGCAGGCCCGTTGCGGGATCACCGGTTTCTTCCAAAAATTCCAAGTGGCCGTGGGCATGGCCGGTTTCACCTTCGGCGGTGGAACGGAACACGGTGGCGACATCGTTGTAGCCTTCAATGTCGGCTTTTTGTGCAAAATACAAATAACGGCGGTTCGCTTGGGACTCGCCAGCAAATGCGGCTTTGAGGTTGTCTTCGGTTTTGCTGTCTTTCAAACCCATGAGAAAGGCCTCCTGATAAAGCGGATGAATACAAAAAATGTGAATAGGAATGCAGCTCAATATTGCGCTGCAAGGCCATAACTATACGCTTTTGTTTAGAGGGGTCAAACAAAAAGATGGAGGCTTTCTAAAAAGCACTCCATCTCATTGATTTTGCTGAATTATGCAGCGGCTAGACGAATGACAACGTCGACGCCGGTAATCTTTGATCCATCCGGGGCGCTGGGCAATTGAGCCAAGTGCAACTGACCACCGGGGATATCTTCCAACACGCCAGTGTCTTCATGGAAGAAGTGACCGTGTTCGGTGGTGGTGGTGTCGAAATAAGAACGGGTCGGATCAACAACGATTTCGCGCAATAATCCTGCATCCGTAAATTGGTGCAGGGTGTTGTAAACCGTTGCCAAAGACACGCGAATCGATGCTTCTTGTGCTTCAGCGTGCAACATTTCAGCAGTGATGTGGCGCGGGCCGTTTTCAAACAGTAACTTAGCAAGAGCGAGGCGCTGGCGTGTAGGACGCAAACCTGCACCTCGAAGCTGTTCGAGGACTTGTGCGTAAGGTCTCATGTTAACTCCCTTTGTGACTGGCTAGACCTTCTGAAAACAGAACCCCCCAGCCCTGCGGACAATCCAGATGATCTTATGCCCCAATCCCTCAACAAGTACATTTAGTTTATACTCATTGTAGACAGTAAAGCACATGTTGAATAATCACGCAAAACAGAAAAACACCAAACTACGTAGGGTTTTACATTTTTTACGCATATTCAACCAATTCTAGAAAGTAGTATCATCTAATCACCTGTGATGATGCGATCTACCAATTCCTTAACGGTCGGAATGAAGCCACCGTCATAGAACGGATCTTGACCAAATTTGTAGGCATTGTGGCCCGCAAACATCAGGCTTTGATCCAAATCACCACCGTGAGCAGCCAATTGCAATGCCTTCTGAATACAGAAAGAACGGGGATCAGCGCGCTTGCCCGTGGTGCCCTCTTCATTGTCGGCCCAGTTGGAAAAACGGCATTGGCTCAAGCAGCACATGCATTCAGCTTGGCTTTTGAGGATTTTCTTTGATTTTTCAGGTGTTACAAACACCATCGTATCATCTGGTGTTTTCATGCCTTCTGACTGACCAGCCGCAATCCATTCCTGGGCACGGGGCAGGTCTTCTGGCTTAACATAGTGAATACGTTGACGCGGGCCCAAGGGCAATTCGGCGGTAAAGCCTTCTTCGCCAGCTTTGGCACGGTATTCAATTTGGCGCTCCGAACGTTCCACCAGATCTTGCAAGAACGGGTTGCGAACGGCAGAAGAATAGAAACCTGTGGGGCTGAATTGGTTGAGGTACACATCACCCTCTTTCAAATTCAACAAACGGTCTTTCCATTCCTGCATAATCGGGCTTTCTTGTGTAAGCAACGGACGGGTGCCGAATTGGAACGCCACCGGCCCCAGCTCTTCGTTATCCAGCCAATCTTCCCAATCGCGTAAAAACCAAACGCCGCCCGCCATGATGATGGGCACATGGTTTAGTCCATAGCCGTTCATAATTTTGCGCAACTCAACACAGCGACCGTAGGGTTCTTGTGGTTCATCGGCATTTTCAGAGTTGGACAACCCATTGTGACCACCGGCCAACCACGGATCTTCGTAAACCACGCCACCCAAAAATTCTGCATAGTTTTTGTATGAACGGCGCCACAATGCATTAAATGCGCGGCCCGATGATACAATCGGGTAGTAGTTGATGCCGTAACTCGCTGCAATTTCAGCGACTTTATAAGGCATACCTGCGCCGCAGGTGATGCCGTTGACCAGTTCCGACACTTCGTCCAAGACGCCGTGCAAAATGGGAATGGTGCCACCCGCTTCCCACAATACGTTCATGTGGATACGACCCTCACCGCCGGATACGTCGCGCGCAATTTTGGCTTGTTCGATACCGCCGCGAATGGCGTAGGCTTTCAACTCTTCAAACCGTTCAGAACGGGTTTTACCGTAATAAATTTGCGGAATGTAGGTGCCATCTTCGCCGTAGCTGTCAGGGTTCACACACGAAAACGTGCCGATCCCGCCAGCCTTGGCCCAGGCGCCCGCCGTGGTCCCATTAGATACAGCAACACCTTTGCCGCCTTCAACCAGGGGCAAAACTTCTTTGCCAGACATTTCAAATGAATTGAGCGCTTTCACGGGACCTCCGATAGACCAGCCCCCACAAATACATAACAAACAATGGGGAGCCCTTGTTCAGCATACGTCAATATGCCGATAAATTGTGGTGACTTTTTGGTCTCTCCCAAAATCCCCTGGTAACCCCCCAGGGGAAACCCACGGGGCGATCAAGGCCAAATAGCCCGATCGCCCCCGGTTTTCAGAAAGACCGTCGTCGTCTCTATTCCGGTTTAATTTCTTCACCGGATTCTTGGTCGACAACTTTCATGGACAATTTAACTTTGCCACGATCATCGATGCCGATCAGTTTGACTTTCACTTCCTGGCCTTCTTTTACAATGTCGGTGACTTTGTCGACACGGTAGTTAGCCAGTTCGGAAATGTGTACCAAACCATCGCGCGGTCCCATGAAGTTCACGAATGCGCCAAAGTCCATGATCTTCACGACTTTGCCAGGATAGATTACGCCAACTTCAGGTTCAGCGGTGATGCCTTTGATCCAATCGATGGCTTTTTGCATCGCTTCTGCATCTACGGCTGCGACCTTGACGGTACCATCATCATCCAAATCAACTTTGGCACCCGTCGTTTCGCAAATTTCACGAATGACTTTGCCGCCCGCGCCGATAACGTCGCGGATTTTGTCTTTGTTAATTTTGAAGGTTTCGATGCGCGGTGCCGTTGCTGCAACGGTTTCACGACCATGGTCGATGGTGTGACCCATTTCGCCCAGGATGTGCAAACGACCGTCTCTAGCTTGCTCCAATGCCGTTTCCATGATGTCAGACGTGATGGACGTGATTTTGATGTCCATCTGCAAGGACGTGATGCCCTTGTCCGTACCGGCAACTTTAAAGTCCATGTCGCCCAAGTGATCTTCATCACCCAAGATATCGGACAAAATAGCAACGCCAGTGTCTTCTTTGATCAAGCCCATGGCAATACCCGCGACCGGGCGAGCCAGAGGAACACCAGCATCCATCAATGCCAGTGAGGTTGAGCACACAGTCGCCATCGACGAAGAGCCGTTGGATTCAGTGATTTCAGAGACCACACGGATGGTGTAGGGGAAATCTTCTTTGGTTGGCATAACCGGATTGATGGCACGGTATGCCAATTTACCGTGACCAATTTCACGACGGCCCGTAGCGCCAAAGCGACCCGCTTCACCGACAGAGTACGGCGGGAAGTTGTAGTGCAGCATAAAGTGCGAACGGTAAGAACCTTCGAGCGCATCAATGATTTGCTCATCGGAACCCGTGCCCAAGGTGGCAACACCGATGGACTGGGTTTCGCCACGCGTGAACAGGGCAGAGCCGTGTGAACGCGGCAAGATGCCAACTTCGGTGTTGATCGGGCGAACCGTTTTGGTGTCGCGACCGTCAATACGAACGCCGGTTTCCAAGATGGACATGCGCACGATGCTTTTTTCCACGGACTTGAGCGCATCGCCCAAAGTGGCTTCCAGCAGATCAGCGTCAAATTCACCAGATTCGGTGATCGCGGCTTTGGCTGCATCTTTTGCCGCAGCAACAGCCGCTTGACGTTCGAGCTTGTCAGAGATTTTGTAAGCGTCGCGCAGACCCGCTTCAGCCAATTCCTTGACTTTCGCTTTGACAGCGTCGGTGCCTTCGATTTCGGCTTTCAGTTCCATTGGCTCTTTAGCGCAATGTTCAGCCAATTCGATGATCGCGTCGATAACCGGTTGGAATGCTTCGTGACCGAAAGCCACGGCACCCAACATCACTTCTTCGCTGAGCTCAGAAGCTTCGGATTCAACCATCAACACGCCTTCTTTGGTACCCGCTACAACCAGATCCAAATCGGAATCAGGCATGGTGTCCAAAAGTGGGTTCAAAACGTATTCACCATCTATGCGGCCAACGCGAGCACCACCGATGGGGCCCATGAACGGAGCACCGGAAATGCACATCGCAGCAGATGTACCAACCATGGCAACCATATCCGGATCGTTTTCCATGTCGTGTTGAACAACAGTACAGATCACTTGAACTTCGTTTTTGAAGCCTTTGGCGAACAGCGGGCGGATCGGACGGTCAATCAAACGAGACGTCAACGTTTCTTTTTCAGACGGACGACCTTCGCGTTTGAAGAAGCCACCGGGGATACGGCCAGCAGCATAGGTTTTTTCTTGGTAGTGAACTGACAGCGGGAAGAAGTCGATGCCCGGGCGTTCGCTATCCATAGCGACCACGGTGCACAGTACTTTCGTTTCGCCGTACGTTACCATTACGGCACCGCTGGCTTGGCGTGCAATCTTACCGGTTTCGAAAACCAGCGTGCGACCGCCCCATTCAAGTTCTTTACGGAATTCTTTAAACATACTTATATTTCCTTACATATTTTGGCAGGCCTATTGCTTGATCTTGCCTACCAATGGTCCTGCCTTAACCCCAAGCGGCCATCCGCTGTGGGGCGCGGTCTTTTTATCCGAAATTTGTTAAGAATTTACACGAATAAAAAGACCAACGGCCAGCCCCGGTCTCGAAGCTGGCCGTAAGCACCTTAGCGACGGAGGCCGAGGCGCTTGATCAGGTCTTCGTAGCGCGCCTGGTTCTTCTTCTTGGTATAGTCCAGAAGACGGCGGCGCTGACCCACCATGATCAACAAACCACGACGGGAGTGGTGATCTTTTTTGTGGGTTTTGAGGTGTTCGGTCAGGTTAACGATGCGTTCGGTGAGAACGGCAACCTGCACCTCGGGGGAACCGGTATCACCCGGCTTTGTTGCATATTCAGTGATAAGCTCTTGCTTACGCTCTGCAGTAATCGACATCGTGTACTCCTATATTTTTATATTGAGAACACGGACCGGACGGATTTCTCCGTTTTCGATCCGGGCCAGAGCCAGCGGCACGTCTTGGTCCATCGCCACCACCGCTTGCCCATCTTGCACCACCAATTCAGGGGTGCGGGCCAGTACGGTTTCAGCGTTCACGGACATACCATGTCGCATTTTTCCAGCCTCAGCTTCCGATAAGGCCAGAGCCGGGATGTCGTCCAGCGCGGTCATAACCGAAAGCACAGCTTCTTCGAGGCGCGCACTATGCCCCAAGCTTTCCAAGGAATCCAGTGAAATTGCTTGGTTTTCTGCGAATCCACCGACCTTTGTGCGACGCAAATCAGCTACATAGCCGACTGTGCCGAGTTTTTGGGCCAAATCACGCGCTAAACTCCTGATATAAGTACCTTTTCCGCAATCTACATCAATCACGGCGAGATCGGGTTCCGGCATCTCAATCAAGCGCACAGAATTGATATTTACTGTGCGTGGTTTCATTTCCACGTCATGATTATCCACCGCTGCATTTCTGGCCAGCTTATAAGCGCGGACACCATCGACCTTCAGGGCAGAATAAATCGGTGGAATTTGTTCAATTTCACCCTCAAATTCGGGCAAAACAGCTTCGATTTCTGCGGCTGTCGGGCGTACATCGGATGTGTCGACCACGTCGCCTTCGGCATCATCGGTGGTGCGGGACTCGCCAAAACGCACCCAACAGCGGTACGTTTTTGCACCATCCATGACGTAGGAAACAGTTTTGGTGGCTTCGCCCAAAGCTATCGGCAAAATTCCGGTGGCCAACGGGTCGAGCGTTCCACCATGCCCCGCCTTTTGTGCCTGCAACAACCAACGCACTTTGCCCACCGCTTGGGATGAGCTCATGCCTTTAGGTTTGTCGAAAACCACCCAGCCGTGAATTGGGTTGCCTTTGCGTTTGCGCGCCATTCTTAGGCGTCCTCATCGCCTTCATAATCATCATCATCGCGATGGAGATCATGCCGTAGGTCTCTGGCAACGTCTGGACGGTGGAGCAATTCGTCAATATGTCCTGCGGTATCGAACGAAGTGTCATGTTCGAAATGCAGTTGCGGTGCAAATTTAAGGTTCACCTTGCGCACCACTTCATGACGCAAAAATTTGCGTGCACGCCCCAAGGCATCGACCACTTCTGTGATGGCTTCGGCATCGCCGCCGCCCAAGGGCGTGACAAAACAAGTGGCATTTTTCAAATCCGGGCTGACACGCACTTCGGTAACTGTCACTGGGGTGGTCGCCAAGACGGGGTCGCGCATTTCACCGCGTTCCAAAATCCACGCCAACGCATGGCGTAGCTCTTCACCCACGCGCAATTGGCGCTGGCTTGGACCTTTGGCTGAATTATGATGGCCGTGACGAGTCATGCCATTGCCCTTTTCAAAGACAGAAGTGCCAATCGAAATACACGAGCCTACTCTTCGAGTTGGCGTGCAACCTCAATCACATCGAAGCATTCGATCACATCACCTTCTTTGATGTCGTCGTAGTTGGCAAAGGACATACCACATTCGGTACCCTCTTTGACTTCCTTGGCGTCATCTTTGAAGCGTTTCAACTGGCTCAACTCACCTTCATGGATGACAACATCATCACGCAGCAGGCGAACTTTGGAACCACGTTTGACCATACCGTCCGTGACCATACAGCCGGCAACTTTGCCAACCTTGGTGATGGAGAACACTTCACGCACTTGTGCGTAACCGAGGAACTCTTCTTTCAACGTCGGTGCCAACAGACCCGACAAAGCATTGCGCATATCATCGGTGACATCGTAGATGATCGAATAATAACGGATATCAACGCCATCACGCTTAGCCAAATCACGGGCCTGGGCATTGGCACGAACGTTAAAGCCAATGATGAACCCCCCAGATGCTCGGGCCAAAATCACGTCAGATTCGTTAATACCACCCACTGCACCGTGCAGCACTTGGGCTTTCACTTCATCTGTACCCATTTTGTCCAAAGCAGCGTTGATGGCTTCCAAGGAACCATGCACGTCGGCTTTGACCACCACAGGCAGTGTTGCAGCTTCGCCTTCTTTGATTTTTTCAAACATTTGTTCCAAGGTGCCACGGCTGGCGGCTGCGGAACGCAGATCGCGTTTTTTGCGTTGGCGATACTCGGTGACTTCACGCGCGCGGCCTTCTTCGCCAACCACCACAACTTCATCACCTGCATCAGGCGTGCCGTTGAGGCCAAGAATTTCAACCGGCATACCCGGAATGGCCTCTTCAATTTGGTTACCATGATCATCGATTAACGCACGGACACGGCCCCATTCGGAACCCGCAACAAATATGTCGCCTTTGCGCAGCGTACCGCGTTGGATCAGTGCGGTGGCAACGGAGCCACGGCCCTGTTCCATTTTCGCTTCAACAATGACGCCTTCGGCAGGGCGATCAGGATTGGCTTTGAGATCCAAGATCTCAGCCTGCAACAAGATTGCCTCTTCCAATTTTTCCAAACCGGTGCGTGCTTTGGCTGATACTTCCACCGCCAACACATCGCCGCCCATTTCTTCAACCACGATTTCGTGTTGCAGAAGTTCGGTGCGCACTTTATTCGCATCAGCAGCAGGTTTGTCGCATTTGTTGATGGCAACAATAATCGGAACTTCAGCCGCTTTGGCGTGGTGAATGGCTTCAATGGTTTGCGGCATCACACTATCGTCAGCAGCAACCACCAAGATCACAATATCGGTAACTTTGGCACCACGAGCGCGCATATCGGTAAACGCTGCGTGACCCGGTGTATCCACGAATGAGATTTTATCACCACTTTCCATGGTCACCTGATAAGCGCCAATGTGCTGGGTGATGCCGCCCGCTTCCCCATCAGCGATGTCCGTAGAACGCAAGGCATCCAGCAGAGACGTTTTACCATGGTCAACGTGACCCATAACGGTAACAACCGGGGGACGTTTGACCAAATCTTCATCACTATCATCTCCGCCAGCCAAACCGGTTTCAACGTCAGATTCAGACACACGTTGGAGGTTGTGACCGAATTCTGTAACGATCAGTTCCGCAGTGTCGGCATCGATGATTTGGTTGATGGTCGCCATCACACCCATTTTCATCAATTCACGGATAACATCCACGCCGCGTTCCGCCATACGGTTGGCAAGCTCTTGCACAGAAATGGTTTCCGGCACAACAACATCACGCACGATTTTTTTGTTTTCGGCACGTGCCTGTTGTTGCTGTAGTTTTTCTTTTTCGCGTTTGCGTTTCACAGACGCCAAGGAACGCTGCCGTTCGCCATCATCACCTGACAAGGCAGAGGAAATGGTCAGCTTGCCCGAACGACGACGTTGATCGCCGCCACGACCACGGGTCGGTTGGGCGTTCTTGTTATCGCCAGGCTTTTTCTTGGCCTTTTTGCTTTTCTTGGTTTCTTCTTTGGCAGGCGGTTGGGCTGGAACTGAACGGCCTTCATCCTTAGTTTTCGCCTGAGCAGGCTTCGGCTCTGCTGCCGGAGCAGGCTTCGCTGCCGTTTTGGGCTTTTCTTCAACTGGGGCAGCTTCAGCAGGTTTTTGCGCCGTTTCAGCTTCTTCCTTAGCTTTGCGCTCCGCTTCTTGTTTCGCAGCTTCCGCTTCTTCAGCAGCCTTGCGTTTGGCTTCTTCTTCAGCGCGCGCAGCATCTTCGGCTTTGCGTTTTTCTTCTTCGACGGCACGGACCTTGGATTGCTCCAAAACCTTCATGCGTTTTTCGCGCTCATCATCGGTCAGATTGTCATCGGCGGCAGGCTTGGCAGGAGCCTTCACAGACTTAGGTGCAGGTGTGGGCGCAGGTGTTGCCGTACTCGGCGCGGCGGGGGCAGCCGGAGCAGCCTGACCTTCGCGGACCTGAGACATTTTACCACTGGCGTCTTGAGCGTAGGTGCGTTTTTTCTTCACCTCAACCGCGACCATTTTGGAACGGCCATGCGAGAAGCTCTGCTTCACCGTGCCGGCATCAACAGTCTTTTTCAGCTCAAGCTTACCCGGCTTTTTTAGGGTTAGCGGCTTTTTACCGGTGTCGTTTGTATCGCTCATATCACTCCGTTTTCGAGCCCTGCTCGAATTCTTCGCCGTCGGTGGTTTTTAAACCATCAAGCGGCACGTCCAAAACACCCGCCAATCGACGTGCGTCTTGCAAAAAACTCTCAGCCATTTTACCAGCCCCGATCAGGGCATGCACCGCATTATCGCGGCCAATGGCGTGGCCGATTTGTTCGGCCGTAAATAGCGCCACCACCGGAACACCGGGGGCCAAGCGCGTAATCTTTTCTCGCCCATCCTCACCCCCATCAGAGGCTTCGACAAGCACACCCGCCAGAGCACTTTTCTGGCTTGTGTTTTTCAGGCTGGCACTGACTTTATCAAAGCCTTGCACCAAATCGCCTGAGCGACGCGCCAAACCCAAACGGTCCAAACAGCGCTTCAACAACAACCGCTGGACATCTTCCACCAAGGTCGCGGGGACCTCGGCGCGGGCCTTGGCGGCACGGGCAAAAAGGCCTTTAGCTGCGGCCGTTTTTACCATATCTAGCCGAGCGCTCAACCATAAACCCCGACCCGGCAACTTCCCTGCGGCGTCAAACACCACAACTTGTTCCGGACCAATGACGAACCGCAGCATCTGGGCTGTGGATTTCGTCTCCCCGGTCACGATGCAACGCCTTTCAACGTTGTGTTTTGACGGGGCGGCCATGGTTCTCGTCTCCGCCCGACTTAAGCGCTTTCGCCTTCAGCCGGGGCTTCTTCATTTCCTTCTTCACCGCTGGCTTCATCAGCAAACCAGTGTGCACGGGCCGCCATGATCAGTTCGTTGGCTTGGTCTTCGCCCATTTTCAGCAACGGCGGCAGCATTTCCACCAGCTCGTCACCGGCCAAGTCAGCCAGATCATCGCGCTCTTTCACGCCTTGTTCACCCAGCGCAACGGCTATTTCAGCGCTGACACCATCGAGATTCAAGAGATCTTCGGAGACGCCCAGTTCACGACATTTTTCGCCCAGCTCTTCGTCACGACGTTCCAGATAGCCCCGGGCACGCATGCGCAATTCTTCAGCCACGTCTTCATCGAAGCCTTCGATGGTGCTGAGCTCGTCAAGCGGCACAAATGCAACCTCTTCAATCGATGTAAAGCCTTCGGTCACCAGCAGGTGTGCAATCACATCGTCCACATCCAACGCATCAATGATGAGCTGGGTGCGCGCCAGGAATTCAGCCTGACGACGTTCGGATTCTTCCGCTTCGGTAAGGATATCAATGTTCCAGCCCGACAATTGCGACGCCAAACGTACGTTTTGACCGCGGCGGCCAATGGCGAGGCTCAATTGATCATCCGGCACCACAACTTCAATGGTGTTCTTTTCTTCGTCCAACACCACTTTGACCACTTCAGCCGGAGCCAAGGCGTTCACAATGAACGTTGCCGGGTCTTCAGAGTGTTGAATGATATCGATTTTTTCGCCTTGTAGCTCACCCACAACAGCTTGAACGCGTGAACCGCGCATACCGATACACGGACCCACCGGATCAATGGAGCTATCGTTGGAATGCACGGCAATTTTAGCGCGGGATCCTGGATCGCGGGCTGCGGCCATGATTTGGATCACGCCGTCATAAATTTCCGGAACTTCTTGGGCAAACAGCTTGACCATGAAGTCAGGGTGAGTGCGCGACAGGAAGATTTGCGGACCGCGTTGTTCTTCGCGCACATCCATGATGATGGCGCGAACGCGATCACCATTGTTGAAATGTTCGCGCGGAATGGTTTCGTCGCGGCGCAAAAGCGCTTCGCCACGGCCCATGTCGACAATAACGTTGCCAAATTCGATGCGTTTGACCACGCCGTTGATAACTTCGCCGATACGATCTTTGTATTCGTTGAACTGACGCTTGCGTTCAGCTTCACGGACTTTTTGTACGATTACTTGCTTCGCGGTTTGTGCGGCAATACGACCGAAATCAATCGGCGGCAGCGGGTCTACAATGAATTCACCCACGACACAGTCTTCTTTCTTGCGCTTGGCACGAGAAATAGGCTGTTGCATGTGTTCGTTTTCGATCTCAGCATCGTCTTCCATCACTTCGATGTAGCGCGCCAAGGTGATTTCACCGGTGGAGCGATCGATGTGAGCGCGGATATCATGCTCATGACCGTATTTCGAACGGCCGGCGCGTTGAATCGCTTGTTCCATGGCTTCCAGCACTTCGTTACGGTCGATGCCTTTATCACGGGCAACCGTGTCTGCAACGGTGAGGAGTTCAGGGCGCACATGCACGCCGGTGGTCTGAGGGGTAGTGTTCATTAGGTCTGCTCCGAGGTGACTGCCGCGATCAATTCGTCGGTCAGCAACAGTTTCGCACGTTGAACGTCATCGAAAGGCAGGACGAATTCATCACCGTCCTCACTTTCCATTAAAATCATATCGTTATCGTCCAGGCCCATAAGGCGCCCGGTAAAGCGTTTGCGCCCGTCAAGGCCCACGCCCAACTCGACCTTGGCGTCAAAACCAGCCCAGGTCGTGTAATCTTTCAGTCGTGTTAGCGGACGATCAATACCGGGAGAACTGACTTCCAAAGCATATTCGCTGGCAATCGGGTCTTCCACATCCAAGATTGCAGAAATCGAGCGCGAAATTTTGGCGCAATCTTCTACATCAATCCCGGTCCCGTCGATGCGTTCGGCCATCACTTGCAAACGCGGGTGTTTCGCCCCGGTCAATTGCACGCGCACCACTTCGAAGCCCAAGTCTTCGATGGTCGGGGCAATCATGTCTGCGATGCGTTTGGCCAAATCCATATAACGGTCTCTTGTTCATCCACTTACGAGTCTCACCACCGTTGAATTTTGAAAACAAAAAAGGCGGGTTTCCTCTCGGAACCCACCCCGATTATCCATCAACGTGGACAGCGAGACTGTTAACTGAGCTGGTTTTTACACCCATGGGCACAAAAGCGCAAGGGGTTCTCGATCACTTTACATTTCACTCTTTATTCATCAAATGGTGCAAATTTGGGTAAGTCTTTGAGGCTGCCCTTCTTGACCCCCTTACCCTTGGGTCGGATCAGCAAGACCTTACCTTTGCGATTGATAACGGGAATATCTTGTTTTCGGCGTGAGAACACCCGGCGTTGACTTGCCGAATAATCCTGAAAAACCTCCAATTCTTCATCATCATCGGCAAATAAAATTTCATAAGCTTCGAGAAATTGGTCAATAAATCGCTGATCGACCTTCTTCATATTTGAAATCACCCAGCAGGTGTCCTCAAAGTGCCAGTAGTAGCTTAACCCCAGGAGTTCCCCGTCTTTGGTGAAATAGGGGAAAAACGGAAAGGTGCGGCAGGCCAAAGAGCGATTGTCACGCTCACACTTTTTGAAGCCTTTGCATTCTACCGCTTTGCAACTGTCGCTGAGTTCATCAACAATTTCTTGTGAGTTTTCATCATAAGGCGTGAACTTGCCCCACATTTTCGAACGCGTGCGCAAATGCTTCCATTCCGCTTTTTGCATCACCGGAATGGCATTTCCCGTATCACAGCAAACCGGAACGCCATCGTTTAACGGCATGCAATGTTTGCCACAATCAACACTCATGATCGGAGCATCAAAGAAATCAAAAATTTTGCGAAAAGTACCCGGTGTCGCAGCTTTGGTTTTTTTGGACATGGTCTTGTGATCAGGCCTGTTCAGTTTGGGGGGCGATGGTGAGTATAGCGTGCTCACAAAAGGCCGCGCCTTAATCTATTCTTCCATAATGGCAGAGGTCAAATTGGCATCCATCAAATTGATGTGAGTAATTTTCGCCTGCATTAAATTGGCGCCTGTCAAATCTGCATTATTAAAATCAGCACGTATCAAATTGGTGCCGCTCAGATTGGCATTGGTAAATTTTGTCGGCCAATCTTTATCGGTCTTTTCCCCGGATCGGGTGAGAATCTCCTGGGGGCCGGCATCCGCATTGCGCAAGTTGGCCCCACTTAGATCTGCATCTTTAAAATTAGCACCGCACATGACCACTCCCATCATGTTGGCCTTACATAATTTCGCGCCTGTGAAGTCCGCCATGTTGACTTCCATTCCGGCAAGATTTGATCCGGTGAAATCAACCCCTTTTAGGGTTGCACCGCTCATGTTGAAGCCCCGAAAATCCACGTAGCTGAAATCATAACCATCCAAAACCGCACGGGTTCCCGCGGCCCCAAACGATGACACCCACTGGCCGTGCTCGCGCAATACCTTGCGAATATCGATATCGAGTTCGGAGAGGTCCCGCACCATTCGTGCACCGTTCAGTTTGGCGGTGGAAAGATCAACACCTTCTAAATTGCACGCTGCCATACTGGCATTTTCAAAATTTGTACCGCTCACATCCGCTCCGGAGAGGTCCGTCCCACACAAATCAACATTGGACAAGTTTGCTTTTGCCAAATTGGCACCGCTTAGATCCACATCCGTTAAGTTGGAATCACGCAAATCAGCACCATTGAGAATGGCACCTTGCAGCGATGCCCCCGTCAAATCTGTTTGAATGATTGTGGCCTGTGATAAACGTGCGCCCACCATTTGCACCCCGCTCAGGTCGGCCAACTCGCGCCCGGCTGGATCATGACGATGGGTGAGGAATCGAAGCTCTTGATCATCACTGATGATCAAATTGCCATCGCGAAGATCAGTATTTTCCAAATTGGCATGATCTAAAATTGCACCGCGAAGATAGGTTCCACGCAGATCACATCCACGTAAATCAGCCTGGGATAAGTTAGCGTCACAAAAATCAACGGCAAACAAATCGGCTTCACGTAAATCAGCCCGGATTAAGATACAATCACACATAGCCGCACCAACCAATTTGGCTTTGCGCAAATCCACACGGGTTAAATTAAAGCCGCGCAAGTTCGACATGGTCAGGTCAGCCATGGCACCGCCGTCATGCTTCAACCAATGTCGGTGATCCACAAGGGTTCGAGACATCTCTGCCGGGGAAAAGATCTTCCGTTTAGACATCTTGTGTTCCTAAATAGTCCCAGGCTTAGCTTACTTCTTTTTCTTCGTGCTGATTTTTTCTTCGCGGGCCGCAATCATTTTAATTTGTTTTAAGGCTTCTGACTTTTTGTTGCACTCCACCCGTAGAGATTCAATTTCCTCTGCTGCATCAAGGCAATCATTAACCACCTCCATAATAAGGCTTTCATCGTTAATCTGTTTTAAGCGTTTGACGATGTCCTTCATGGGGTATCTCCTAATTTACAAAGTCTCTTGATCTAAGCCGACTTGGTAGACCGTTTCCAAAGCGGTGAGCAATCGATCCATGGATTGGTCCGCGAAAATGATCCCGTCAAAGCCAATCTGCTTGGACGCCTGGATACTTTCGAACGTCTTCTTTTTAAGAAAAATAACGGTCAGAGCATTCCGGCATTCTTTTTTTTGCGAACACGGACAGCCAATTTTAACTATCTCTGCCATCGGCATCGTTAAATATTCAGGGGTGTAGAGGATAAATGTTGGTTTTAATTCTTCTGCACGCTTGCAGATATCTTCAGGCTGTACAATCTCAACACCACCAAAGCCCATAGCCATAAGCATGATCTTCATCGCCTGCCCCAATGCCGGGGTGCTGGTCGTCGCAATCACTTTATGATCAGCAGGATCAAATGTGGCCATATTGGGAAATGCCTATAACACACGAATTTAACTCAACAAAAGAAATACACGTCTAATCAGCCCTGTCTAGGGTCATATATTCGTAAATTGGAATTTAATAGGTGTGTTAGCCACGCGGTATTCGACGGAAACGCAAATAGACCATCTTATCACCCGCTAAGGCCTTTTGCTCATAGCGCGTAGTGGTCCAACCTTCCGGGGGCTGGCGCCAATCATCGGGGCCTTCAGCCAACCATTCAAAGTCGGGGTGTTTCAGCACAAACGCCAAGACCCAACGCACATAACCCATATGGTCAGAGGCAAAACGAAACTCACCACCATCTTCAAGCATACGCGCCAATTCGTTTAACAATGGGGTTTGGATTAAACGGCGTTTGTGATGCTTGGCCTTGGGCCAGGGATCAGGAAATAAAATAAACACCCGTTCCAACGCACCATCGGCGACATCTGGAAACATATCACGGGCATCATCGGCATGAATGCGCACGTTTTGCAGATCATGCTCATCAATTTCGCTGAGCAGCTTGGCAACCCCATTGATAAAGGGCTCACAGCCAATGATGCCGACTTCTGGATGGGCCTGGGCTTGGGCGCTCAAATGTTCGCCACCGCCAAAACCGATTTCCATCCACAGTGATTTGATATCCGCATCAAACAAGTCGCGCACCGGCGTGCCAGGCAACACCGCAATTTGCGGCAACAGCTCAGTTACCAAACGTTCGCGGCCGGGGCGAAGCTTTTTGCCTTGCCGCCGGCCGTAAGAACGTAGATATCCAGGACCGTTATGATCGGTATCTGAAGTCATTTGTGTGTCGTCTCTTAGAACGCACCCTTAATCGCTTCCGCGATATCGGTTTGTTCCCAAGAAAAACCACCATCACCGTCGGGCTGACGCCCAAAGTGGCCATAAGCAGCGGTACGCGCATAAATCGGACGGTTCATGCCGAGATGCGTACGAATACCTTTGGGTGACAGGTCAACCAAATTTTGCAGAACTTCTGCCAACTTGTCTTCGTCCACTTGGCCCGTGCCGTGGGTGTCCACATAAACCGACAACGGTTTGGAGATACCAATCGCATAAGCCAATTGGATCGTGCATTTGTCGGCAACGCCGGACGCCACAACGTTTTTCGCCAAATAACGAGAAACGTATGCTGCAGAACGGTCAACCTTGGTCGGGTCCTTACCCGAGAACGCGCCGCCACCGTGCGGTGCAGCACCGCCATAGGTATCAACGATGATTTTACGGCCTGTCAGACCACAGTCACCATCGGGACCACCGATGACAAATTTGCCCGTCGGGTTGATGTAGATTTCGTCTTCTGGCGGCATCCAACCATCAGGCAAGACGTGTTCGATGTGCGGTATCACAAGAGAGGCCACATCGTCACGGGACAAGGATTCTTCATGCTGCGTGGAAACAACTACGGACGTACACGTAACCGGTTTACCGTTTTCGTATTTCAGCGTCACTTGGCTTTTGCTATCGGGCAAAATGCCTTTGTCCGCACCGGAGTGGCGTGCATCAGCCATAGAGCGCAAAATTTCGTGCGACATAAAGATCGGCGCCGGCATCAAAACTTCGGTTTCGCGGCAAGCGTAACCGAACATGATGCCTTGGTCTCCAGCACCTTCTTCGGTATCGACACCGGAACCTGCATCAACACCTTGGGCGATATCGGCAGATTGGGCATGCAGGTGCACTTCTACGGAACAGTTCTGCCAGTGAAAGCCATTTTGTTCGTAGCCGATGTCTTTGACACAATCGCGTGCAATCTGTTCAATGCGGCCTTTGTCGACGGCACCTGAGGAGCTTACCAGTGGCTCGGGGCCGCGCACTTCACCAGCCAGCACAATGCGGTTGGTGGTGGTCAGAGTTTCACAAGCCACACGGGCTTCGGGGTCGGCTGCCAAAAAGGCGTCGACAACAGCATCCGAAATGCGGTCACAGACTTTGTCCGGATGACCTTCGGAAACAGATTCAGATGTAAATAAGTAGTTTTCTTTCGCCACGGTTCATTATCCCCGTCTTGAGTTGATCCAATGGATCCGGGGCGTCTTGGCAATTTAGGTATAGCCGGAGTACACCCACTTAGCCTTTTTTAACGTGGTGGCAAGCGATCCAAATCCATCCACGGCCCCAAAAAGAGGCACTCCATTTACAAGAAACGGGCACTGAGAACACTCAGCGCCCGAACTTGTTACATTCTTTTGTCACCAATGGCAATCAGTCTTCGAAATCCGCTGCGTTGGCAATGGATTTGGTCAGTTCGAAAACACGCTTGCGGACTTTGGGATCTTCAATGCGATAGTACGCCCGCACCAATTCCAAAGTTTCACGACGCGCCATAGGATCACCAGACTGAACCGATTCAATATCATCAGCTTGGGACAGGCCCGCGTAATCACCACGGGTTTTTTGCACTTCGCCAGGCATTTCATCAAAGAAATAGCTGACGGAAACATCCAATACATTGCTGAGTTGATACAAACGTGACGCACCAATACGGTTGGCGCCACGTTCATATTTTTGGATTTGCTGGAATGTGAGGCCAACAGCTTCGCCTAATTTTTCTTGGCTCATACCCAACAGGGTCCGACGTTGACGCAAACGCGCGCCGACATGGACATCGACGGGACGGGGGGTGCCAAGAGGCGGACGGTCAGCAGATTGAGAAGCTGCGGTATTTGCTGGCATAGGGGGGTCCTTCTCGTTCAAGAGGTCAGGGGTGATTGTTTTTCTTTATAATGGTGCTAATTTTGGTTTAGCCCTTAAGTCATCTCTTACCCCCGTCGCGTGTAGGGGTCAAGGGATGTTCTGCTCCCATACAGCATTATATGGTATGCAATCTTTAGTATAACAAGACCGTATATCTTATGCAGACAAAAACCCTGATTTATGTGCGGTTTCTTATGACGTGCAGACTTGCAAGTAACAAGGTCAGCAAGGCCATCAACACGGGAATCACATCTCCATACTGACTGTATGGACCGATAGCTTTCACAGCTATAGGTAAGCCCCCGTCAACAAAGCCTTTTTCTCCCAATGCGCGTATTGATTGAGTGCGTCCATAGGCATCAACAATGCCGGATATCCCCGTAAAAGCCACCCGCACCGCAGGCAAACCTTCTTCAACAGCGCGCAATCGTGCACTCACAAAATGTTGATGTGGACCAGCCGTCGCGCCATACCAAGCATCATTGGTAAGGTTCAATAACCACTGGGCCCGACGATCAAGATTGTCATCTGGATTCACAACCGCACCGGGGAAAATCACTTCGTAACAAATCAATGGACTGACCGGGGGCAGGCCTTTCAAGTTCAAAGTCTGCAGCCCTGGTCCAGGGGTAAAGGCCCCTTGCCCTTGGGTGATTTTGTCCAATGGCAGCCAGTCCGACAAAGGGACATATTCGCCAAATGGCACCAAATGAAATTTGTCATAGGTGTCGGTCACACGGCCCTTATCATCCAGTGCCAACAAAGCGTTGGCGACTTTGAAAGAGCCGTCATCGGACGCATCAGGCAACACCCGTGGGGCGCCCAATATGGTAAGCCCCCCCTTTGGCGTCGCCGCACCAATTAAACGGCGCCATTCCGGACTGTTTTCAATAAAAAAGGGGGCCGAAGTCTCCGCCCAGATAATATGCGTAGGCGTAGGCTCCCCCACCTTGGGCGGAGATAAAGCCAAGTCCACTTGCGCCATGATGTTGCGTTGGCGCAATTCCGGTTTCCATTTTTCGTTTTGGGGGATGTTGGGTTGTATCAAGCGCAAGCGCACCCCATCCACCACCGCATCCGTCGCATCCGCCAAACGATAGCTTCCGCCCACCCACACAACGCCCATCGCAGCCACTGACGCAATCAACAATCGTATTGGACCATTGTCTTGGGGATTGTTGTTTTGGGAAGCTTGCCCAAAGGTTCCCGGCATAACCGCCAGCAAGGCCGTGAACAGACTCAAACCAAACACACCCACCAGCCACGTCACCTGTAAGGGGGCATCTGCAAAGGCCCAAACACTGCCCAGGGGATTCCAAGGCAGGCCCGTAAATATCCAACTGCGGATCCATTCCAACAAGACCCAGGTTCCGGCCAACACCATTGCCTTGGCGGTTAAGTCACCCGGAATCATCCGTACCACCAATGTGTTCAAGGCGACAAACAGCCCCAAACCAAACGCAAAACCAAAAATCGCAATGGGCATCAACCATGCAAATTTTTCAGCGTCCACCAACAGGGCAAACGACACCCAATATAGCCCCCCGGTAAAAAAGCCCGCACCAAACCACCAACCAACGACAAAGGCTTTCCAGCGTGTTGGGGCATCGACAGCCATCCACAACAACCCTGAAAAGGCCGGTATCAAAAGATAGATTTGATAAATCGGCGGCATCGCAAATACCGCCAACAAGCCCAAAACAAAAGCCACAAAACGTATCTGCCACGTACTCAGGCCCGCCAATCTTTGGCGCAGTGCGAACAACTTTAGAGAAAGCCCCCCCACCAACGATCAGGCCTCATTCGCTTTAGGCGGGTCGGAATCGTCCGACGCCTTGACGCTATCGTCACCTTGTGAGACTTCGAAGCTTAACACGTCTCCCAATACTGTTTTGGGTACACGCAAGCGCAGTCGTTTGATGCGGCGTGGATCAACATCCAAAATTTCAAATTCAATGCCACTGGAATGCGTCAACAGTTCACCACGTGAAGGCACCCGACCTGCAATGGAAAAGACCAAGCCGCCCAAAGTATCAATTTCATCGTGTTCTTCTTCATTGAACAACTCGATACTTAACGCTGTTTCCAAATCTTCCAACGGTGTGCGTGCGCTGGCATCCCAGCTGCCATCAAAGCGTTTTTCCAAGCTGGGCTTTTCGTCTTGGTCAAACTCATCTTCAATTTCACCGACAATTTCTTCAACCAAATCTTCAATGGTCACCAAACCATCAATGCCGCCGAACTCATCAACCACCAACGCCATGTGAACTCGCTTGGCACGCATTTCCAACAGCAGTTCCAACACCTGCATACTCGGCGCAACAAACAACACCGGGCGGACAATACTGGACGCGGAAAAATCAGCATCACGCCCCTTCCATGCCAACACGTCTTTGACGTGAACGATCCCAAACGCATCGTCTAAGGTTTCGCGAAACAGCGGCATGCGAGAGTGTGCTTCTTCAATGATGATGGAAATCAGTTCTTCCAAATCCGCATCAACTTTGACCGCAACAATATCGGCACGCGGAATCATAACATCAGATACAGTCTGATCTTTAAGCTCAAGAATATTGAGTAAGAGCTGACGTTCATCCGCACCCAAAGAAGATTCACCATCTTCCGTGTCTTCGATGATTTCTTCCAATTGGTCACGTGCGGTCTCGCCGTTGCGCCCGCTAATCCAATCGATCATGGATTTGAATAAGGATTTATCACGCCGACCGTCTTCTGAAGTGTCAGAGCGGGTCGGCTCTATAGAGGGGGACTCGTCGTTCATCCGCTTTTCAGTAACCTCACTTAAGCACGGTCGGGGTAAGGGCTCGGCATACCCAGTCCGTCCAAAATTTCAATTTCCAAGGGCTCCATTTCATCTGCTTGTTCATCGCAAATGTGATCAAAGCCTAACAAATGCAGCATACCATGAACCACCAAATGACAAAAATGATCTGATACAGATTTGTCCATATCTTGTGCTTCACAGATCACGGTTTCATAGGCCATGGCGATGTCACCGAGCATCTGCGGTGCATCAATGGGCTGATCGCCACCGCTGGCCGGAAACGACAAGACGTTGGTGGGCTTATCCTTGCCGCGCCAATCGCGATTCAAAATTTGAACTGCATCATTGTCGGTGAGCAAAACGCTAATTTCCCATTCAGCCTCACCTTCAAATTCAGCGGCCACAGCCACAGTCTCATTGATGGCACGCTCTATGATTGCTTGGTAATCGGGCAGAGTTTCAACCCAAGCACCCTTATCCACTGCGATATCAATCCACAGTTTAGGAAGAAGCGTGCATGTCATTTCTTTTTGCTCTCGTTTTTTTCATAGCGTGCAGCCGCTTTGCGTTTCTTTTCGGCCGCATCATATGCATTGACAATTCGGGTCACAATTTTGTGCCGAACAACATCGGCGGCACCAAATTCAACAAACGCTAAACCTTCAACATCTTGTAAAATGTCACGCGCGTCACGCAGACCCGACCGGGTGCCACGCGGCAAATCAACCTGGGACAAATCACCGGTCACCACCATCCGCGCATTTTCACCCAAACGGGTCAGAAACATTTTCATCTGCACCGCTGTGGTGTTTTGGGCTTCATCCAAAATCACAAAAGCATTGGCCAGTGTGCGCCCCCGCATAAACGCCAAGGGGGCAACCTCAATCTCACCATTTTCCAAACGCTTCACCACTTGGTCCGATGGCATCATGTCATACAATGCATCGTAAAGCGGGCGCAGATAAGGATCGACTTTTTCCTGCATATCGCCGGGCAAAAAGCCCAGCTGTTCCCCGGCCTCGACGGCCGGGCGTGACAAGATAATGCGATCCACTTCACCACGCACCAGCAACTCAACCGCTTTGGCCACAGCCAAATAAGTTTTACCCGTACCTGCAGGCCCGGTACCAAACACCAGTTCACAATCATCAATGGCTTGCAAATAAGTGGCCTGGGTGGCAGAGCGCGGCGAGATCACCCGACGCTTGGTGTGCACTTCCATATTTACATCAGCGAGACGACCACCGGGCTGACGCACCATGCGCAAGGCAGCACCCACTTCTTGGGATGAAACCTCAGAGCCTTCGACAAGACGGTTATAAAGGCTCATCAAAACACGTTCCGCCATATCCACCGCACCGGGACCACCTTGAATGCTTAGGTCCGCACCGCGTGCATCAATGGTTACACCCAATTCTGTTTCCACCTGAACCAAATGCGTCGCATGGGCTCCAAACAAAGCTTGCGCCAAGTGATTGTCGCTAAAGCTCAACTGCGCTGTGCGGAGTTCCGGTTCAGGCGTGGGTTTTCTTTTTTTGGGTTTTAATGGAGTTTTAGTTTTTTTGATCACGCGCAGGCTTTCGTATTGTCGTCAAAGATACGGCCCATCAAAGAGTTCGGACCACCTTGTTCAATGGTGACATCAATTGTTGTGTTCATCAAATCTTCTGGCGCATCGACAACAACGGCTTGCATGTAAGGACTACGCCCCACCAGCTGGCCGGGCTTTTTGCCGCTGCGATCAAACAACACCGCCATGGTCTTACCAATCATGGCTTTGTTAAAATCCAAGGTCTGGGTGTTCAGCAATGCCTGCAGTTCTGCCAAGCGTTCCGCCTTCACCGCTTCGTCCACCTGAAAGTCCATCAACGCCGCTGGTGTACCAGGACGTGCGGAATATTTGAACGAATAGGCCTGAATAAAGGTGATGTCTTCGACCAGCTTTAAGGTATCGCGAAAATCTGTATCGTTTTCACCAGGAAAACCAACAATGAAATCCGACGACAAAGCGATGTCGGGCCGCGCAGTGCGGAGCTTGTCCACCAGGGCACGATACTCATCAACCGAATGATTGCGATTCATGGCTTGCAGAACCCGATCCGATCCGGCCTGAACCGGAAGGTGCAAATAGGGCATCAACTTATCCACATCACGGTGTGCCGCGATCAAGTCGTCATCCACTTCTGCCGGATAGCTGGTCATAAAGCGAATTCGTTCCAGGCCGTCAATGTCAGCGGCTTCACGGATCAGGCGCGCCAAGTTCCATTCCGAACCATCCGCGGCTTCGCCATGATAGCTGTTGACGTTTTGGCCCAAGAACGTGATTTCCTGAGCACCCGCTGCAACCAAGCGTTTGGCTTCCGCCAAAACGTCAGATGCAGGACGGGAATATTCAGCACCGCGGGTATAAGGCACCACACAATAGGTGCAGAATTTATCACAACCTTCTTGGATCGCCAGAAATGCGGCAGAGCCTTCGACTTGGCGGTCTACAGGCAGGGCATCGAATTTGCTTTCTTCGGGAAAGTCTGTGTCCAGTACTTGGCCCGTGGCACGGGTGGCTTCGGCGACCATTTGCGGCAACCGGTGATACGTTTGTGGGCCAAAAACCATATCCACATACGGGGCGCGTCGCAGAACTTCTTCGCCTTCGGCCTGGGCAACGCAGCCGGTCACGGCCAAGACCATACGTTGGCCTTTTTTGGCCATGGCTTCTTTTTGAATGCGCAGGCGACCCAGCTCAGAATAAACCTTTTCAGCCGCCTTTTCGCGAATATGACAGGTGTTCAAAATCACCATATCGGCGCCTTTGGGGTCATCGCTGGCCCCGTAACCTAAGGGCTTCAATACCTCTGTAATGCGCTCAGAATCATAAACATTCATCTGGCAGCCATAGGTTTTGATGTGCAGTTTTTTAGCCACGCCTAGTCTTCCTTAAACGAAAAGAGGGGCTCAAAAGCCCCCGATTTCTGCGAAATTAACACCCCAAACTGCGGAGTCAATCCCCATCCGCATCCGCGCCCGGATCATCATCGAGATCTTGGTCCAGGGGCACACCGTAAAGTTCCAACTTGTGACCCACCAAACGATAACCAAATTCGGTAGCAATCTTTTCTTGTAGGGCTTCGATGGCGGCGTTGTGAAATTCAATCACTTTGCCGGAATTGATATCAATCAGGTGGTCGTGATGGTCGCCCCCGGCCTCTTCATAACGCGCCCGACCATCACCGAAATCCAGGCGTTCCAAAATGCCCGCTTCTTCAAACAGGCGCACGGTGCGGTATACGGTGGCAATGGAAATGTGAGGATCTTCTGCGACGGCACGGCGGTGCAACTCTTCCACGTCGGGGTGATCGGTAGCTTCAGACAATACGCGCGCAATGACCCGGCGTTGACCGGTCATTTTCATACCTTGTTCTTGGCAGAGTTCCTCAATGCGCGATGGCTGATCAGAGCCCATGGTTAACTTCCCGGTATCCAATTGTTTTTTAGGCGTTTAAACCGACACTCCCTGACGGAGCAACGTCGGCTATATTTCCATTCTTGCGGCTTCAGGTAAAGACCTAAAGTCCCACTGAATTGGTCGGTTAAGTTATTTCTTTTTGCTGCGGATGGCTTTGCGCGGTTTGGTACCCAAACCGATCTTCTTCGCCAAGGAACTGCGGTGTTTGGCATAGTTTGGCGCGACCATGGGGTAGTCTGCAGGCAGGCCCCAACGTTCACGGTATTCTTCCGGGCTCATATTGTAAGCGGTCTTCAGGTGACGTTTGAGCATTTTCAGCTGCTTGCCGTCTTCCAAACACACAATGTAATCCGGGTTTACCGATTTCTTGACAGGCACGGCAGGCTTGGGACGTTCCGCTTGGGAGGTTTGCGTGCCCAAACCGACCAAGGTCTTGTAGACATCTTGGATTACCCCGGATAAATCAGCCGTGCTGACCACATTGTTGGAAACATAAGAAGCCACGATTTCGGTGGTCAGTTCCAACGCTTCGGCAGTTTCAAGTTTGTCGGTCATTGCTTTACTCGCCCCAGATTAAAAGTTCGAAATCGAACAAAGGATTAGTTTATTTTCAAATGGATGGTGCTTATATAAAGGGGAGTTCAACAAACATGCAAGAAAAAGTCGCACAACAACCATGACCGATACTTATTCCAATACTAAAGCTGATCACTATTTAGATATAACAGGCGATGTTTGCCCCATGACCTTTGTGCGCACTAAGTTGTTGATTGAAAAAATGCAACCTGGTGAAACCGCCCAGGTACGTCTCAAGAATAAAGAGCCGTTGGAAAACGTGCCCCGTTCGGTGCGCGAAATTGGCTATGAAGTGTTAAGCCTGGAGCCTGAAACCACTGACCAACCCGAAGATGGCGTACATCTGTTGCACATCAAGAAAGCTTAAGCACCATAACCACCGCATCTTGGTGGGTGCCACCGGGACGTTTGTAATAATCTTTACGCCGCCCCACCTCTTCAAATCCCAAATTTTGGTAAAGCCCTAGGGCCGCTTCATTGTCCGTCGCGACTTCCAAAAACATAGAGCACGCCCCATTTTCTTGTGCGGTTTTAAGGGCTTGGTCCATTAAGGCCCTGGCAATACCCTGTCCACGCACTTGGGGGCGTGTCGCAATCGTAATGACTTCGGCCTCATCCGCGCTGAGGCGAAACAGGCCAAAGCCTAAGGGCTCATCTGTATCTATGTTGGCGATAAGACCAAACACACCCGGTGTTTCCAATGTGGTCTGCAACGATTGTGAAGACCATCCCTCATCAAAGCTTTCGCTGTGCAACTGAGACAACACAGCCGCATGGACAGGTAAGGCGGGGGTTAAGGATACCCCGCTCATGGGCGTGCACGGCCTTGATTTTTAGGTAATTTTGCATCGGGTGGACGCAGATACAGCGGTGCCGGTGGAGGGGCGTCCAGTGCATCTTCATAGCGCGCCTGGGCAATGGTCGCGACGATGCGCGCATCGGGCAAGGCGGGGGCTTGGCTCAAAGCAATCTTAAGGCCGTGTTCAGCGACCATTTCTTGTGCCCTGACAGCACCATCACCCACCGTCAAAATATCAGCATCGTTTTCGATCAGCGCGGCAATGGCCGCACCGTCAGCAGCCTGAGGCTCACAGAGCGGGGCAAAATTGGCATCAAACAGCTGCACATAAATGTCAGCACGTTTGCTTTCGACAGCCGCCAAAATGCGTTGGCCTTGGCGTTCTGCAATACTGATGCCGTGGGCTACGGCTTCCAAAGTGGTGACCCCAATGCACGGTACACCCAACGCCATAGCAAAGGCCCGCGCCGCGGACAGGCCAATGCGCATCCCGGTGAAGGCCCCTGGACCACGGGTCACGGCAATGGCGTTGAGGTCCGCATTTTGCAAATTCGCCGTTTCCAACACGCCTTTAACCATGGGCAACAGAACTTCGGCCTGACCACGCGCCATCACCCGTGCGTCTAGGGCCAGCACATCACCATCCTTGAGCACCGCCACCGAACAGCCGGTGGTGGCACAGTCCAAAGACAAAATGATGAGCGAATTTTGCGTCACGGTTAATCCTTTTTTGCGAACTTGCCCCGTTATACTCTGAGCCATCACCGCATGCCAGTACAGGAATATACCAACTATGACTTTGGTCGAAATCAACCCCACCAGCCACAATGTGGATATAGACCTGAAATATGCCACATCCGATAACTTTACCGGCCAACCCGTTTATCAACGGGCGGTGTGCTACCTACATGTGGAAGCGGAAAAGATGTTGATTGAGGCGGTGGAGCTCGCGGCGTTGCAAGGTTGGCGGTTGAAAATTTTCGATGCCTTTCGCCCATCCGAATCCCAGTGGAAGCTTTGGAACCACACCCCCGACCCCGATTTTCTCGCTGACCCACGTCGTGGTTCGCCGCATTCGCGTGGTGTTGCGGTGGATCTAACATTGGTGGATGCAAGTACTGGACAAGATCTCGATATGGGTACTGGGTTTGATGCCTTCACACCCTTGAGCCACCACGCCAACCGTGGCGTCAGCGCCGAAGCACAAAAGAACCGCTTGTTGTTGATGGGATTGATGACCACTGCGGGCTGGGATTTTTACCGCAATGAATGGTGGCACTATCAACTGTTCGACAGTCGCGATTATGAACTGTTCAGCGACAGCGATTTACCCGCACCGATGACGGCACCCTAAACTTTTCCATAAACAGGCACCACGGCACAGCGCGTGGCGCCATTTTCGGGTGAGGCCAAATGCACAATGGTTGCGGCAACTTCATCAACCGTCGGCCAAGCGTCATGATCGGCATCGGGCATCCCTGCGCGATTGGCGGGTGTATTCAAAATTGACGGGGCAACGGCATTGACCCAAATGCCTTCACCTGCGAGCTCCTCACCCATGGCCTGGGTCAACGCCGCAACCGCCGCTTTCGACGCGGCATAAGCCACCATACCCGCCCCTTGGCGCGGCTCAACGCCTGGACGTGCGGCAATATTGACGATACGTCCACCACCATGATTGCTCAAACGCATAGATTTGACGGCTTCGCGTGAGCACAGGAAACAGGTTTTGGCATTCATTGACATTTGTTTATCGAACGCCACCGCAGAAGTATCCGTTAACGGTGACATGTCAAAACCACCGGCTATGTGCACCGACGCCCATAGCCCTTCAAGGCCTCGATAATACTGTGCCACGCGATCTTCGTTGGAAAGATCAATGTCTCCATGCAAAATCACACGGTCATGATCTTTGTGGGTAAAACGTTCGACTTCGGAACCATCAAACACGGGAATATGGATCGTTGCACCGGCTTCCAACAATTGAGCGGTTACTGCGGTGCCCAATGCGCCCGTACCACCGGTGACCACAACATGCTTACTTTCAAAATTCATACCTTAATTTCTCCACAATAACCTGAGAGAGTGTGACGAATATCACTTGTACTTTGACATTAAATGGAAACAATAACGCCAAAGGTCAAGCCAGGGGGCATCAGGAATGATCAAATTGTTAAGGCGCGGTCTATTTGTCGGTGCCGTACTATTGAGTGCGGGGTCCACACCTTCATTAGCCCAAACACAAGAAGAAGCATCGGATAACGGTGCGTCTATAGTCATGTATCACCGCTTTGGTGAACAGGACTATCCGTCGACCAACACCCGTTTGGAACAGCTCGATGCACACATTGCCGAGCTGAAAAGCGGTAAATACACCTTATTGTCTTTGGGCGAAATGGTGCGACGTTTAAATGACGGTGACAATTTCCCGGAAAAATCTGTCGGGATCACCATCGATGACGCCTATCATTCCGTTTACACCGAAGCATGGCCACGTTTGAAACAGGCGGGCATTCCGTTCACACTGTTCGTGGCCACCAATCCCGTTGATCGCGGTTTAAAACGTTACATGACGTGGAATCAAATCCGCGAAATTGCAGCTGATCCTTTGGTTACGATTGGCAGCCAAACCGCATCGCATCTGCACATGGTCAATGCCTCCGATGAACGCAATCGCGCCGACCTGGAGGCCTCCAACAAACGCTTTGAAGAAGAGCTGGGCTATACGCCGAAATTAATCGCCTATCCATATGGTGAATTTTCCACCCGCGTCATCGACATCGTCAAAGGTTTCGGATTCCAAGCGGGCTTTGGTCAACACTCCGGCGCATTTGGAGCGGGCGACAATATTTACGGCCTGCCCCGCTTTGCCATGAACGAACATTACGGTGATGTAGCCCGGCTGAAAACCGCCGCTGCCAGCCTGCCCATCACCGCGTCCGACATCACGCCAACGGACACGGTCGTTACCAATGATAACAACCCACCAGCCGTGGGCTTCACCTTGGACGACGAAGGTATGAAGCGGTCCGATCAGTTGGCATGTTTTTCAAATCACGAAGGCAAACTTCAGGTGGAACGCCTAGGACCGCGTATAGAAGTGCGCATGAAACAAGTTCTACCCGAAGGCCGCACCCGGCTGAATTGCACCATGCCCGCCGGTCAAGGTCGCTGGCATTGGTTTGGTAAGCTTTTATATGTGAAGTGAGCTAGGTTTTCTGGGGCATGCTCAGTGTCGAAGATTTCAATGCGTTTTGTGGATCACTTCCCGCCACCGCCTATGTGATGCAGTGGGGCGGCTCACATGTGTGGAAAGTCGGCGGGGCGAAAGGCAAGGTCTTTGCCATCGGTGGCTGGGACAAAGGCATACACCCCGGCATCACCTTCAAAGTGTCCGAAATAGCCTATGAGATTTTGCGCGACGCCCCCGGTCTACGCCCAGCCCCTTACCTTGCCAGTCGGGGCATGAAATGGATTCAACATTACGACGAACCTGGCCTGCCCGACGATGAGCTCAAAGACTACATTGCCGAATCTCACCGTTTGGCGGCAGCAAACCTCACTAAGAAATTGCAGAAAGAGTTTGGCCTTTATCAGGATTGATCAAAGAGGGTCAGTAGAATAAACCTTCACCCGCAAACCGCCGTGAGAGATATCTTCACTTTCTTGAGTAAATGGCAAGCGGGTTGCTTTGGCCAGGGATTCCGTATTCGTCACCACACCCACGCGCCACCCTGGGAACTGGGCTTTCATAGTTTCACCCAAACTCCGATACAGTGCTTTCATCTTTTTGATATTTCCAATGCGTGCACCATAGGGTGGATTGACGATCACCAGTCCCGGTGTCTCACAAGGCGATTTAAGATCGCTGATCGGCATGAGTTGAAACTCCGTCAGGGCTGCAACACCGGCGCGCTCGGCATTATCACGGCTCATGCGAATGGCGCCGGAATCATGATCAAAACCATAAAAGTGTGCTTCTGCCTCTTGTTCCGACGTTTTCGTTTGCATTTGCTGCCACACTTCGGGATCAAAAGTCGCAAGCTGTTCAAAGGCAAAATGGCGCGTGCGCCCGGGCAATAGACCCGTCGCAATTTCCGCTGCCTCAATCACAAAGGTGCCCGACCCACACATGGGATCAACCACCGGCTCTTTGCCATCAAAGCCACATTGGCGCAACATCAAGGATGCCAGAGTTTCACGCATGGGGGCTTTGTTGACAGCTTGTTTGTGATCGCGTTTATGCAAACCTTCGCCAGACGTATCAACGCTGATGGTACACAGATCGTTTTGCAGCCGCACTTTAATGGCCACGGCCCCATCCGTAGAAACAGAGGCTCCCAGTTCTTCAGTGATCGCTGTTGAAATGCGCTGGGTCACAGCACCACTGTGATATATGCGCGACTTTTTACATGAGGCCTCAACCCGAACAGAGACGTCTGAGCGTAAGGTCTCTGCCCAAGGAAAACGGCGCGCCAGTTTATCCAGCTTGGCAAGATGAACAACTTTAAAGGACCCCAAACGCACCAACACCCGGCTGGCACCGCACAATTCCAAATTGGCACGCCAGACTTCCGGCCAGTCGCCCCAAACGGTGACGCCGCCGGTGTCAGGCTTGGGGTTATTGAACCCCTTTTCTGCAGCTTCCGCACACAAAAGGGGTTCCGCCCCCGGAACTGCCACCAAAAATATTTCAAGATTGTTTTGAGTGTTCATGGCGCATGCTTATAGACATGCGCCATGAACGTCGACAACTTTGTTAAATAATCGGCTCGAAGTGACCGTCGGTGCTGAGCTGGGCACTGTCCAACAAATCCAGATCATTGCCGGAAATGATCGAACGCAATTCAGATACATAAGCCGCACCACGTTCCGAGTAGCGATGCAACGCACCCGCCAAAATCATCCCGTCCACCACTTGGCCCTTGGCGCGCATGGCGGTGCGTTGTTTGCGAAATTCTTTGTAAGCACGGTGTTTGTTCAAGTTGGTGATGTAGGAACGCACGCTGTCCAGCAAGGTATCAAAAGCCCGCACACGGTGGGTTTTGCCCGTTTCGCGACCGGCTGGCACAATGCCTTGATGGTCGGACTTGAAAGTCCATTCACCAAACATGGCGTTGCCTTCACGCACAAAACGCGATGTTCCCCACGCACTTTCCGTGGCAGCCTGGGCCAAAGCCAAAGACGGCGGAACCACATCGTGACGATCCAACAGGGCGACAATGTCGCCACGTTTGGTGCCATATTGTTCGGCCAACACCGCCAACCACAAACGGTCTATGGCATCCAAATGAGCGCCGCTCAATTGGCTGGCGTGGAGGTTCCACAAACGACCACGATCTTCAACGATCTGTTCGTTCACCTGCAGCACCAAGGGCAGCACAGTCTTAAAGAAAATTTCTTTGCGTTTGCTGGTTTCGCGCACGGCACTCAAATTTTTGGGCAAACTGACCCAAGTTACGCGGGGCACACCTTGCTGGCCTTGCAACACCGCATCCAAATCATATTTTGGGCCAGGAATAGCAGCAACAACAGGACCAGCCGCGGTTTCCATGTCATCAAGTGCGCTTGCTTCACTTTGATTGTATGCTGCAGCGTCAAAATCTCGAGATGACGCAAGCACCGGTGCGCTTTGCGGCGCAAAGCTGGCACGGGCAACGGATGTGCCGCCGGGTTCTGGCATCAACAGGGCTGTGGCCAATAAAACCGCTACCATCGTGGCGGTGGCGCCCAAAGCGCTCCAGTAATTGGTCTTCATTGTCTGACTACTCGATCTGCCGTTATAAAAGGTCGTTCGTGTCTGCGTTGGCTATTCGCCCGCCAATTGGTTCCCCCCAATAGGCTTCGCATGACCGGTTCCCACCTCGATCTGTCTCTTCCTCAAGACTTATGATCGACCGATCCTTAAGATTCACACAGCGGACTTAATAATCCATTACAGGTCGCTTCTGGACCCTGCTTGCGTGAAATTTGGCCGCACTTTTACGCGTTTTTTGGGCCCGATTCCAGCCCCTTTTTTTACACAGCAGAAGTGTTTGATTACTTTAGAAAAAACCGATAAACCCCCAGTCAAGGTGACTGGGGGTTCACGAAAAATTGAGCCAAATTGCCCGATTCGGGCACTCAGGTTTAATTGACGGCGCGCACTTCCTGAACTTCAGGAATGAAGTGGCGCAGCATGTTTTCAATGCCATTTTTCAGTGTCGCGGTGGAGCTGGGGCAACCGGCGCAAGCGCCTTGCATGTGCAGATAAACCACACCTTCTTCGAACGAACGGAAGACAATATCACCACCATCCTGGGCCACAGCCGGACGTACGCGGGTTTCGATCAACTCTTTGATTTGTTTGACGGTATCGCTGTCGTTGTCATCACCTGCGTCTTCGCCTTCGGTAACCGTGATCACGTCCAGGCCCTGGGTGAAATGGTCCATAACCGCCGCCAAAACACGAGGTTTCACCACGTCCCACTGGGCATCATCGGCTTTGGTCACGGTGACAAAATCACCGCCTAAGAAAATCCCATCTACACCTTCGATTTCGAACAAGCGCAACGCCAAAGGTGAATTGGCCGCACTTTCAGCGTCGGTGAAATTGGCAGTGCCAGAAGGCATAACCGCTTGACCCGGAAGGAATTTCAAAGTTGCCGGGTTCGGCGTCGCTTCGGTTTGGATGAACATTTCATCTCTCTCCGTCATAAATATCAGTTGATCGGAATATGGGGGCAAAATGCCCACGGATCAACCCACGTTGTTGTGTGGGTATTAAGGCCGCAAGAAACCAACCGTATCTTTGATCTCAGCCAGGATCGGTTCTGAAATCGCACGGGCGCGTTCAGCACCGTCTCTCAGTACGCTATCGACATAGGCCTGATCATCCATCAAACGGCGCATTTCATCTTGGATTGGGCCCAATTTTTCAACCGCAACATCCGCCAGGTCTTTCTTGAAATCACCAAAGCCTTTACCCGCGAACTTGGCAATGGTGTCTTCCAGGGACACATCCGACAAGGCCGCGTAAATCCCCAACAAGTTGGATACTTCGGGGCGGCCTTCCATGCCGTCTTTGGTTTCCGGCAAGGGTTCCGTATCGGTTTTAGCCTTGCGGATTTTCTTGGCAATGGTGTCGGCATCATCGGTCATGGTGATGCGTGACAATTCCGACGGATCGGACTTCGACATTTTTTTGGTGCCGTCTTTCAAGCTCATCACGCGGGTGGCCGCACCGAAGATCATCGGTTCAGGTTGGGGGAAGAAATCTTCCACACCGTAATCATGATTGAACTTCGCGGCAATATCGCGGGCCAATTCCAAGTGTTGCTTTTGGTCTTCGCCCACGGGAACGTGCGTGGCTTTGTACAACAAGATATCCGCCGCCATCAGGTTTGGATATGCATACAGGCCCACCGAAGCGTTTTCTTTGTTCTTGCCAGCTTTATCTTTGAACTGGGTCATGCGGTTGAGCCAGCCCAACCGCGCCACACAATTAAAGATCCACGCCAGTTCGGCATGACCGGACACTTGGCTTTGATTGAAGATGATGTGCTTTTTCGCGTCCACACCCGATGCAATCATCGCCGCTGCCACTTCACGGGTGGACGCCTTCAACGCCGCCGGATCTTGCCACACGGTGATGGCGTGCATATCGACCACGCAAAAAATGCATTCATAATCATCTTGCAACTGTACCCAGTTGCGCACCGCGCCCAAATAATTGCCAAGGTGAAGATTGCCGGTGGATTGGATGCCTGAAAAAATGCGAGACATGTCAGAAGTACCTTCCGTTTGGACCGGATGGAAGCGGTCGATCAGTTAAAAGTCAGAAAGGGTTATGGACTGCAGGCGGGATCAGGTCAAGATTTGCGCATCCACCCTTTGAGATCACCAAGCCGTGCAGCCCCTAAGACATGAGCCGAGATGGCGTAAGTGAACATCCCACCCAAAACAATGATCAGCAGGCCGCCGGCTTTTTCCAGGGTGCTTTGGCCTAAATTTTCCACCAACACATGGTCCAGGCCCCAAACCACACCAGCCATCAAGAACGTCGACAACACAGTTCGCCCAAGTCGCCGTTTGAGCTGCGCATCAACATGAAAATGCCCGCGTTTCATTAGGAAGAACGCCAACAACCCGGCATTGAGCCACTGGCTTACCACCGTTGCGGCGGCCAAACCCACATGTGCCAATGGTCCCATCAAAGCCAAGGCGATGGCAATGTTGACGCCCACACACAGGGCACCAATTTTGATCGGGGTGGACATATCTTCCCGCGCAAAATAGCCGGGTGCCAGGGCCTTTACCAATACATAAGCCGGAAGACCGCAGGCAAAGACCATCAGCGCCAAGGCGGTTTTATGGGTGGCCTCGGCCGAGAATTCGCCGCGTTCAAACAAGGTTGAAATGATGGTATCCGGCATCACGAACAAGGCCGCCGCAGCGGGTAGCGTCAACAACAGCGCAAATTCAACCGCACGGTTTTGACTATCTTGGGCCTTGACGTCGTCACCCGCTTTGATCTGACGACTGAGCAACGGCAACAACGCCGTGCCCACCGCAATGCCAACCACACCCAATGGCAGTTGCACCAAGCGATCTGCATAAAACAGATACGAAATCGAACCCGACACCAACAATGATGCGATGATGGTGTCGATCAGCAAACTGATTTGATAAATACCCGCACCAACCGCCACCGGGGCAATGCGTTTGAGCAAGCGTTTCACGTCATCCGTTAATCGCGGGCGTACCAACTTGGGCCGCCATCCGGCTTTGGTGACATGCCAGATCATCCAAGCCAATTGCACCACACCACCCAAGGCCACACCCCAACTCAACGCATGGGCCGGTGACGCCATCACAGGTGTCAGCGCAAACACCGATGTGATCAACGTGATGTTTAACAAAATTGGCGTCGCGGCTGCGGCCCAGAATTTATGAAGTGAATTCATGATCCCGCCCAGCAGCGACACCAAGGATATAAAGATCAAGTAGGGAAACGTGATGCGCACCAAATCAACGGCAAGATTGAACTTTTGCGGTTCATCTACAAAACCCGGTGCAATGGCCGATACAACCCACGGCATCGCCAATTCAATAACAATGGTGAACAGCAACAGGACCGCCAACAACCCGCTTTGGGCCTGGGCAGCAAAGGTGCGCGCACCGTGCGGTCCGTCGGGATCGTCCTCGGTTTCCAACTTTCCGGCAAAAATCGGCACAAAGGCCAAATTGAATGCGCCCTCAGCAAACAAACGGCGGAACAAGTTGGGCAACTTGAACGCAACAAAGAAGACATCCGCCATCCACCCCGCACCCAACGCCCACGCCACAGCTACGTCACGCACGAAGCCGAGCAAACGTGATATCAGGGTCATGGAGCCCACAGTGGCAATGGCGCGCAACAGCACAGCGGTGTTTCCTTTAAGAATTCAAACCCCCACCTTACCCGGGAGGCCTTAACGGATGATTTAAGGACTTCTAAGCACTTGTCATGGCGGAAAAAAGGCGCAAACTGCGCTGAGTTCTGAACCAGGATACCATTACGAAAACCATGCGCGCCTTCACCCCCCCGTTGAAATTTACCCTGCTGATTGCACTCACTGCCCTGTTTACGGTGCTGAGCGCGGTGCAAATGGAATATCTCAACGGTCCCCGTTATTGGCGCTGGCCATGGCGCGATTTGCCCTATGTTCCGACGTACCTCACCATTTTGTGGGCCGGAATGCCGATCTTGGCGGGGGTCTGGTTGGCAAAACAACGCACGTGGTTGGCAATGGCCCTGATCCTTTTGGGTGCCGCAGCATTGCAATGGGGCGGTGCCCACATCAACGGCCCCAGCGCCGCAGAGCGCACCCGCGCCGTGGTCAAAAGCGTCGAGGCCACCAGCTATCTTTACAGTGCCCAAATTGTTAAGCCCGGTTGGTTGGCTGACTATCCCGCAGTGATGAAGGATGGTGAACACCACGCCCGCAACAAACCACCCGGCCCAATTTGGTTTTATCGCACGTTGTTGGACTTAGGTGTTCCCGACCCCACGCTGATCGCCGGGATACTGGTGGGTGGTTTGGCATTGTTAAGCGTGTTGGCGACCTTTTATCTGTCCAAGGCACTGGGCCAAGGCCCCGAAGCATCCGTTTTAGCGGCAGCACTTATGGCGACGGCGCCGGGCTTTGTTCTGTTCTTCCCCGAATTTGACCAAGCCCTGCCCGCCATTGGCGCCTGGATGCTGATCACGTGGATCAATGCCTTAAAGCAGCCCCCCGGTCCCGCAGCCATCAAGTCCGCAGCCCTATTTGGTGGCGTGCTCACGCTGGCTTTGTTGTGGAGTTATGCGCTGCTGACATTGGGCCTTGTGTTGGGGCTGATCACAATTATTGAAGGCTTGCGCGCTGAAGTGTGGAAAACCACACTGATACAAATCGGCACAGCTTTAGCCACCGTGGTTATCATACATGCAGCCCTGTGGGGTCTGTTTGGTTATGACCCCATTGCCACATTTTTTACCGCACTGGAAAATCAACGCGACCTGTTAACCCAGATCCATCGGCCCTGGCCCTTGACCATCCCTTTTGATGTGTTGGATTTAATTCTCGGCTTTGGTTGGATTGCAGCTGCATTGGTGATCATTGGATTGAAATCTTCCAGCATCAATCACGCCCCGTTGATGGTGCTGAGCATCTTGGTCATCATTATCACTGGATTGCTACCGGGCGAAACGGCACGGGTGTTGTTGTTCACCATGCCGATGTTGGCGGTGATTGCAGGGACACAATTGTTGAATTGGCCCCGGTTGTTACAGGTGGGGACATTGGCCCTGGCCCTGCTGGGCGTTGCCGCCACCGTACGCACCATGGTTTTTATTGCGGTGTAGGAAAACGATGACTGAAACTTTGGACACAGTTGTGATCGGTGGCGGCGTGGTCGGCCTGGCATGTGCACGCACCCTGGCCCTATCAGGGCGCGAGGTTGTGGTGGTCGAGCGTGAACCCGCCATCGGCACCATCACCAGTTCACGCAATTCCGAAGTCATTCATGCCGGCATCTATTATCCTCAAGGTTCCCTCAAAGGTCGGTTGTGTGTTGAAGGCAAATGGATGCTGTACGACTACCTCGACGCACACGGGGTTGACTATAACCGCTGTGGCAAGTTGGTGGTCGCCACCACCGATGATGAAGTGGCGGTGTTGGAAGATGTGGTCAGAAAAGCCGCCGCCAATGGCTGCACTGAACTCGATTGGCTGGAAGGCGCAGAAGCCCAAGCATTGGAGCCGGAACTGAAATGCCTGAAAGCTTTATCCTCACCAACCACCGGCATCATTGATACCCACGGGTTTATGTTGAGCCTGCAAGGTGAGTTGGAAGCACACGGTGGCGCGGTGGCGCTGAACAGTCCGGTGGAAAGCGCACGCATAACGGCAAATGGAATTCTACTTCAAGTCGGTGGAGAGCAGCCCATGGAAGTGCTTGCCAAAACCGTAATCAATTCAGCCGGTCTGGATGCACAAAGTATGGCTGGACATATTGACGATTTTCCAACTGAACACATCCCACCCGCTCATTTGTGCAAAGGGAATTACTTTTCCCTGTTGGGCAAAGCACCGTTTAAACAACTGATATACCCGGTGCCAGGTGCTGCATCTTTGGGGTGCCACTACACCCGTGACCTCGGTGGTCAAGGACGCTTTGGCCCCGACGCCGAATGGGTTGATCACATTGACTATCAAGTTAATCCCGAACGCGGCGATAGTTTCTATGCCCAAATCCGATGCTATTGGCCAGGGTTGGAAGATGGTGCATTAAGCCCAGCGTATTCCGGCATGCGTCCTAAAATTCAAGCCCCCGGCGAACCGGCCCATGACTTCATCATTCAAGGAGCGGATACACATGGTGTCCCTGGTTTAATCAATTTGTTTGGGATTGAATCACCCGGCCTGACATCTTCATTGGCCATAGCCAGATATGTGAAAGAGCTTCTGGATTGAAAAATTATTTTGCAGTTGTGTCTTGGGTTATAGGATCGCCCTTTGCGGTCCCAATGGCGTTGAGCAAAACTTTCCGAAGCGACTTAATTTTGTGTTCAGAATCAATTTTCAAGCCAAACACATCGCGAACATAGAACACGTCAACAACACGTTCGCCATAAGTCGAGATGTGTGCCGATGTCACCTGCAAACCATAATCCGTCAGCGCCCGGGTGACATCAAACAACAATGCCTGACGGTTACGGCCATTGACCTCAATCACCGTGGCCGATTGCGATGCTTCGTTGTTGACCAGAACACGCGGCGGAACTTCGAACACACGGGTGCGAGACGGCATTTGACGCGATCGCTCTTCGGCCAATTCACGTTCTGGACGAATTTGCCCCGTCAGCGCACCTTCAATGCGTTCTTCCATGCGCTTGATTTTATCCGCACCGGTGATGGCGGTGTCTTCAAAATCTTGAACCCAGAACGTATCCAGTGCCATGCCGTTGCCCAGGGTGGTAACTTTGGCATCAACAATGTTACCGCCCGAAAGCGAAATTGCACCGGTAATCGCCGCAAACAAACCGGGATGATCCAGGGTGTGGATCAAAACCTCGGTGACGTCGTGTTCTTCGACCACGCGTGTTTGCAAGAACAATTGGGTTCCAGCCTTTTCCGCATCGCGGATGATTTCCGCATGGTGCGCCAGTTCATCTACTTCATAAGATAAGAAGTAATTGGCATGACCCTGTTCCAACAGCCAATCCACATCTTCACTGGGCCAATGCGATAACTTATCGATTAGCTGTTTACGAGTCCTATCAGCGCGTGCTTCGCGACGTTGGGTTGGCAACCCACCGGTCATAACCTCCTGAGCGCTGTAATACAGTTCACGCAACAAGGACGCTTTCCAGTTGTTCCAGACATTGGGACCCACCGCACGGGTATCGGCCACAGTGAGAATCAACAGCAAACGCAGTCGTTCCGGTGACTGCACCATTTCAACAAAATCACGAATGGTTTTGGGATCGCCCAAGTCGCGTTTATAAGCCGTGCGGTTCATATCCAAATGACGCAGAACCAACCACGCCACCGTTTCGGTTTCCCATTCATTCAGGCCCAAACGGGGGCACAGCTTTTTCGCAATCTTTGCACCTTCGACGGAATGATCTCCACCACGGCCTTTGGCAATGTCGTGCAACAAGACAGATACATAAAGAACTTTGCGCGATTCAACGTCTTTGATGACTTTTGTTGAAAGCGGGTGATCATTGGCCAGCAAGCCACGTTCAATTCGGCTCAAGATATCAATGGCACGGATGGTGTGCTCATCCACCGTGTAGACGTGATACATATCATATTGCATCTGTGCCACAACGCGACCAAAGTCAGGAATGAAACGTCCAAACAAACCGGACTCATTCATGCGCACCAAGGCCCGCTTTGGACCCTTGGGCTGACACAGCATGTCCATGAACAGTTCATTGGCAAGCGGATCATGACGCACAGATTTTTTCAGATGCTTTAGGTTTCGACCCACCAAGCGCAGGACTTGGGGATGGATATCCAGATCGTATTTTTCGGCTTCGTGAAACAGGCGCAGCAAATTGATCGGATCGTCCTTGAACACATCTTCGTGTTCCACGGTCAGGCGTCCACCATCCACTTTGAAGCCCGGCATTTTGCGGCGGCGGAAATTAAATGATGGTATTGTCAGCAATGATTTCTTGGCATGCTGGTCTTCCAGCACCGCACAGATCACCCGAGTCAAATCACCCACATCTTTGGCGGTTAGGAAGTAGTGCTTCATGAACCGTTCAACCGCACTGACTCCTTCACGGTCAGTATAGCCCATGCGCTGAGCCAGATCATTTTGAATGTTGAAGCTGATGGTTTCATCGGGACGCCCGGCCAAGTAATGCAAATGGCAACGCACCGTCCACAAAAACTTTTGCGCTTTGTTAAAGCGTCGCGCGTCGACCTTGTCCAACACACCCTTATCGATCAGACCTTGGACGTCATCCACCCGGTACAAAAACTTGGCAATCCACATCAAGGTCTGTAAATCACGCAAGCCGCCTTTGCCATCTTTGATGTTGGGCTCCAACACATAGCGTGTGTCACCCATGCGGTCATGGCGTTCATCACGTTCTTCCAACTTAGCTTTGACAAACTCTGCACCGCCGCCTTGGATGATGTCTTTTTCATAGCGTTGCTCGAACTCATCAAACAAACCATGATCGCCGGAAATCCAGCGCGATTCCAACAGGCTGGTGGAAATGGTGATATCCGTTTTGGCCAACTTCACGGTTTCGTCAATGTTGCGGGTCGCGTGGCCGACCTTAAGGCCCATGTCCCACAACATATAGAGCATCCATTCGATCACATCGTTGGTCCGGGGGTGTGCCTTTTTGGGCAACAAAAACATCAAGTCCAGGTCGGAATGGGGTGATATTTCCGCACGGCCATACCCGCCGGTGGCGATCAGGCTGATGTCTTCATCGGCCATGTCATAAACATGAGTAATGGAAAATTCATGCAAGGTGCGAATCAATTGATCCAACAAATACGCCCCGGCGCGCAAAGCTGCTGGACCACTGAGTTCTTCGGATTCGAAACGACGTTGAATTTCGGCGCGGCCATCTTCCAGGCCAGCTTTAAACAGCTTCAAAACCTTGGCACGGTCTTTGGGTTTTTTGATATCTTTGGTGCTGTGCGCAATTTCGCATAGCTCTGCCATAAAAGTTTTACGACAAATTATCCCGCGCGGCTTTTTGATCTTCAAAAGCATGTGGTCTTCCAAGTGGCCGTTGTGGTTCCCCAACCTGCCCGGCTTTTCATTAGATGTATAGAGCATTTCACTCTAATGTGAACCATCCTATTTATTCAGCAATCCAGAGTTATATGACCCAAGCTCCCTGCAAAACAGAATGCGAAGCCCTCATCGCAATGGCCCATGCCATATTAAGTCACTTGGATGCAGGGCAAGGCAATATACAAATCAAGATCCGGCCCCTGACGTCCTGGCTGGAAAAAGCCCAAGAATTGCTCAAGTCCCCCACCCTTGAAACCATAGAAGGTGAGCGCACTCTGGAAGGATTGAGCCTGGGTTTGCGGCACAATTGGTTGCGTTGCGTCCATCAACGTTCCGACAGTTACTTGATGTCACCGCCACTGAACCAACATCGCTTTCTGCCCGATGGTCAAAAAATGCACTTTCCCTATGACCGTTGGTTAAAGCCCGAGGTGCTACAAGAACGTCTCCTGAAAACCGAACTTCCGCCTACAGGATGGCGCAAGCAAGCGCTTGTGTTTTCCAGTGGCATGTCCGCCCTGACCACATTTATGCAGGCTTACAAAGCCTTTGCTCACAGATGGTGGCCACAATTAAAAGGTGTCAAACATCTGTACTGGTGGGGGGGCTATTTTGAAATAACCAAAAGCTTACATTTGCTCTGTGACCGAACATTTGTCGGCCATAAACCCGCAAGACAACAAAACCTGTGGACGTCTATCCGTTCGGAACAACCTGATCTCTTGTTGATCGAGCCGATCAGCGCATCCTTTGAATTGGATGTGTTTGACCTCGATAGTTTTGTTCAAGCTTGGAAGGCACGCACATCCAAGCGCCCGACCGTGATCATTGTGGATACCTCATTAACCGCAAAACACTTTTGCGTTTCTGAACTGTGTTCGGCACTGGAATTTGATCCACCAGCCCTGGTCGTGGAAATCCGATCTGGCCTAAAACTCGACCAGCAGGGCTTTGAGCTGTCCAATGTCGGACTGATGGAATTGTGGGCGCCTGAGAGCGACACAATTGTTCAAGATGTTGTTCATACCTTACAGGTATCACGCACCACGCTGGGGGCTGGATTATCATATAATGAAGTGGCCGCTTTACACGCCCCATTTTTCTTAGATCCAGATGCTGTGCAACAACACAGTGAAAATGTGTTTGCCGCCAACCGCGACCTTGCCCAAGCGTTACACGCGTGTCTTCGTACCGACGCTGGATTGTTTAGTGATATTTTTCATCCCAGCCTGGGCACCGCAAAAGACAAACCTTGGGCCGTTGCCCCCTTTGTCAACATTCGCTACCGCCCCAACAGCAACAATGACCGAGCATTTTTAAGACATGTGATCGAAGACGAAGCCGCGAACCGTAGACTGTGTTTTTGGACAGGGACCAGTTTTGGCTTCCGTTCCCATCGTCTTGAAATGGGCGTGAGCCAAGATCGAAAATTTGATACATTTCGTGTTGCTATGGGGAGCCGCCCTGGACCATCCAAGGATGGCGTCATTAAATTGCTGACTGAACTCAATGGCTATGAAAATTTCCAAGCCCTGCGCACCGCCTATCCCCATATTAAGGATGATCGTGCTGAACAAGATGAGGCCGAAACGTGACTACTTTACCGATTCTATATAGTTTCCGCCGTTGCCCCTTCGCCATGCGGGCACGATTGGCCCTTTACATCAGTGGCATCACCTACGAACTGCGTGAGGTTCTTCTCACAGAGAAACCCGACGAGATGCTGGTACTATCATCCAAGGGCACAGTGCCGGTTTTGCAATTGCCCAATGGGCGCGTCATTGATGAAAGCCTGGACATCATGGCCTGGGCGCTCAGTCAAAATGACCCCGAACGCTGGTTGGAGCCCGACCCCATCAGCCAAAATGGATTGATCAATCGCTGCGACAATCAATTTAAAATCCATCTGGATCGTTATAAATACGCCAGCCGTTATGAAGATTGTGATCCCTTAGAAGCACGCGATTTGGGCGAACGCTTTATCGCCCAGTTGGAACAACAGTTGGGGACTGGGTGTTTGTTTGGCGACGGGCCCTGTCAGGCCGATTTTGCCATCGCACCGTTTGTGCGCCAATTCGCCCTGGCCGATTGGGATTGGTTTTTTGCAACAAAGCACAGATACACGCAACGCTGGTTGACGACGTTCACCAATTCCGAAGCTTTCAACGCGGTGATGGATAAATACGATCCATGGAAACCGGGTGACGCCCCAATCATTATGAACGCTTAATTGTGTTCAGCAAAAACCTGGTAGCCAGCCTCGCTAAACAAAACGGATGCATAGGGTTCTTTTTCATCCCCCATTTCCATGCCCGGTGAGCCAATCGGCATACCCGGCACAGAAATACCGTTTACATCGGGGCGTTCCACCAACAACTGTTTGATATCATCTGCGGGCACATGGCCTTCGACCACGTAGCCATCAATCATGGCGGTATGGCACGATTCCATTTCACCCGGAACACCAGCCTTGGCTTTGATGGCTGAAAGGTCAAGCACATCGTGGACCTCAACTTCAAAACCACTGTCTTTGACATGGTCGATCCAGGCCCCACAACAGCCACAGCTGGGGGATTTATAAACCACCATCTCCGCCGCCTTCGCCGAGGTGGAAGAATTCATGGTCCACGCCACAAACCCGGCACCAACTAGGCCTAAGGTCACCACACCAATTTTGAATATCTTTCGCATATCAACGCCCTCACTTTCCACTGTGAGCATTTCAACCACAAACTGTGGCAAGGGTATGGCGCAAATTGGTCTTGTCTATGGTCGGCTTGGACCCATATTTAAATGAGATAACACTCATATAAGGCATGAGGTAAGTTGTGATTTTTCGTCAACTGTTTGAAGACAGCTCTTCAACCTACACCTATTTGATTGGTTGCCCTGAAACAGGCAAAGCCGTTTTGGTGGATCCGGCATTGGAGACCTTTGATCGGGACCTGCAACAACTCCAAGACCTCGGACTAGAGCTGGCCTATACACTCGACACACACATTCACGCCGATCATCTGACCTCGGCCCTGAAACTCAAATCCATCACGGATTCCAAAATTGCCATGCCATCCAAAGCCGGGGTGGGTTGTGCCGATATCCAAGTCAGTGAAGACAGCCCGCTTAACTTTGGCACCATATCCCTCAACCCATTGTTCACACCGGGCCACACGGACCATCATTTGAGCTATCTCATCGATCAAGGTGCCAACCAAGCCGTGATGACGGGGGATTGTTTGTTGATTGATGGCTGTGGGCGCACGGATTTCCAGGGCGGTTCATCATCAGAGCTTTACCGCTCTATCCAAACCAAGCTGTTCACCTTGCCGGGTGACACGTTGGTTTATCCCGGCCACGACTATCATGGACGGAGCGTGTCTTCCATCGCCCAAGAACGCACCCGCAACCCGCGTCTGAAAAACGGTACGGGTGAAGATGACTTTATCGGGATCATGAACGGCCTGAACCTAGCGTACCCCAAAAAAATGGACCTCGCCGTCCCCGCCAACATGCTCTGCGGCCAATGCCCCGACGATGTGCCGGAGGGGATGGATAGGTTATGTGAGATTGGAGTGCAGGGTTAGTCGCCCACATCCATACCCTTCAAACGGTACAAGAAATCCAACGCTTCGCGCGGGGTCATCTCATCGGGGAGTACGGCTTTGACCGCGTCTTCGACTTCGGAGGATTGGCGCGGGCCTGCATTTGCACCACCGGGGTTGGCCGGGGCATGGGAAAACAGAGGCAGGTCATCGGCCAACTTGGTCACCGTCGAGGACTGCTCACCTTCTTCCAAGGATTTCAAAATCTGTTCGGCGCGGGTGACCACTGCGGGGGGCAAGCCCGCCAGTTGGCCGACGTGAATACCGTATGAACGGTCCGCCGCGCCGGGGCCAACTTCGTGCAAGAAGACAACCTCACCCTTCCACTCTTTCACTTTCATGGCGTGACAGGACAGACCATCGAGCTTGGCTTGAAGTGCGGTGAGTTCGTGATAGTGAGTGGCGAACAGCGCGCGGCATGTGTTGACTTCGTGAAGGTGTTCGATCACCGCCCAGGCGATGGAGAGACCGTCAAAGGTCGACGTACCGCGCCCAATTTCATCCAAGATCACCAAGGCGCGTTCGCCCGCTTGGTTCAAGATGGCGGCGGTTTCGACCATTTCCACCATGAAGGTTGAACGCCCCCGCGCCAGATCGTCCGCCGCGCCAACGCGGCTAAACAGGCGATCCACCACTCCGATGCGTGCCGAAGCTGCGGGCACAAACGAACCCATTTGTGCCATCACCGCGATCAATGCATTTTGCCGCAAGAAAGTCGATTTACCCGCCATGTTCGGACCCGTAAGCAACCAAAGGCGCCCGTCTTCGTCATCTTGAGTGCAATCGTTGGCGACAAACTTTTCGCCTTCGCCTGCTTCCAGGGCGGCTTCGACCACCGGGTGACGGCCTTGGCTGATTTCAAAATCGCGGCTGTCATCCACCACCGGACGGGTGAGTCGCGCATCCAATGCCAATTGCGCTAGGCCAAACGCCACATCCAGTTCCGCCAAGGCGCGTGCGGCGGTGGCGATGACATCGGCATGGTTCACGACGCGGGCCACCAATTGCTCAAAAACTTCCAGTTCCAACGCCACCGCACCGTCTGCAGCACGGGCGATCTTGCCTTCCAGTTCAGACAGCTCAACCGTGGAAAAGCGCACCGCATTGGCCATGGTTTGGCGATGGATGTAAGGGCTCTCTCCACCCTTAACGTCCTCCATCATTTTGTCGCCTTGCTTGGCCGGGACTTCGATGAAATAGCCCAAAACGTTGTTGTGTTTGACCTTTAACGAAGCAATGCCCGTGTCGGTTTGATAGTTGCCTTGCAGGCCCGCAATCAAACGGCGGCTTTCATCACGCAGCGTTTTCAGCTCGTCCAAATCGGGACGATAGCCTGTGCGGACATAACCGCCATCGCGCGCCAGCACGGGAAGCTCTTCACTCAACGCCGCATTCAGTTCACCCACCAATCCGCCATGCTCGCCCAGGTTTTCCAGGCTTGTGGCCAGACCACTGGGAACATCTTTGCCCTGGAACAAATCTCGGGCATCGGCGCTGAGTGCCAAGCCGTCTTTGATCGCCGCCAAATCACGCGGACCACCCCGGCCCAACGTGATACGGGTGAGCGCACGTTCCAAATCTGGGCAACGGCTGAGCAGGGCGCGCACATCATCACGGGTGTGACCTTGGTCCAAACCGAACTGCACATCACCAAAGCGTTCTTCGATCGCCTCCACATGGGTCAACGGTGCCGCCAGACGTTCCGCCAACAGGCGCGCACCCGCGCCCGTAATGGTGCGATCCATCACCGCCAGGAGCGATCCTTTGCGTGTGCCCGTCAGGGTTTCCGACAATTCCAGGTTCCGGCGCGTCGCGGCATCGATTTCCATCACCCCACCGGCCGAAATCCGCACCAACGGCGTGATGCGCGGGAGCTTCCCTTTTTGGGTCAGCTCCACATAATCCAGCAATGCACCCGCCGCCGCCACTTCGGCGCGGCTAAATCCGCCAAAGGCCTCCAAGGTTTTCACACCAAACAAAGCTTCAATGCGTTTGCGGCCATTGGTGCTGTCAAAACGCGACGCGGGTTGTGGCGTCAGGGCATCGGGCCAATCGCCCAAGATGATGTTGTAGCCATTCCGATTTATCAGACTGTCGGGGTAAAGAAGTTCACCGGGTTTCAACCGTGCAAGCTGCGCCCCCAACTGATCTTGGGCCGAGCTTTGGGCAAAAAATTGACCGGTGGACACATCGATCCACGCCAAGCCCAACTCACCCTGGGCTTCGGCAACGGCGGCCAGATAATTGTTCGAACGCGCATCCAAAAGGCTGTCTTCAGTGATGGTGCCGGGGGTCACCACGCGCACCACGTCCCGACGCACCACAGATTTGGCACCACGCTTTTTGGCTTCTGCCGGGTCTTCGGTTTGTTCGCACACGGCAACGCGGTAGCCCTTGCGGATCAAGCGTGACAGATATTGTTCGTGGCTGTGCACTGGAACACCGCACATGGGGATGTCATCACCATTGTGCTTACCGCGCTTGGTCAGGGTGATGTCGAGTGCACCCGCTGCCTTTTCGGCATCTTCAAAAAACAGTTCGTAAAAATCACCCATGCGATAAAACAGCAGAGCATCGGGGTGGTCTTCCTTGATGGACAAAAACTGCACCATCATCGGTGTCGCCCCTGCTGCGGGTTTATCTGGTTTTTTGGGTGCTTCGCTGTTCATGAAATTTGAGAGAATCCGGTGCTGAAAAACTCATCCACATTACACCGCACCCCACACGAATCAACACGCGAAATACCTTGGCCCAAGGGCTAGACCATCATGGGTAAAGCGTCCTAACATCTGAGATATAATAAAAAGTTGATTTCGGAGGTTCTTTCATGACCACCCCTTTGAACGAAGCTGTCGGTATTTTCAGTGATCGTGCTGGCTTTGAGGCCGCCGTTCACCATCTACTGGATGAAGGGTTTGAGCGTTCAGACTTATCGGTCCTCGACAGCCATGAATCCTTAGATGCTGCCGGATCACCGGGAAAACCCTGGAAAGACGTGCTTACCGCTATGGTTGGTGAGATCAAATACGAAGGCCCATTGGTTGCTAGTGGTGCCATTTTATTGGCGGGTGGGCCCACCGCAGCGGCCATTGCATCCGTCATTGGTGCCGCCACGGCGGGTGTGGTCGCCAAAGATGTGCTGGATGAAGTCACCGCCACACCCCACACCGAACACTTCGCCAATGCTTTGGCGGCTGGCGGTGTGATCTTGTGGGTGGGCTGCTCAAATGCAGAAAAACAGGCCCACGCCTTAAAAGTCCTTGAACAATTCGGTGCTGCCAACGTACACATGCACCAACGAAGTGCTTAATCGCGCAACAATCTTTTAAATTGCTTCTATTTTGAGAGACCTCCCACCCATGTCCCATTCTGACAATGATCACGAGCATATGAGCGCCACCGACCAAGAAGCGTTGGTGATGCACGCCTCTGGCCGTCCTGGTAAGCTGGAAATCCACCCGACCAAGCCATTGACAACACAGCGTGATTTGTCCCTGGCCTACAGCCCGGGTGTGGCCGCGCCCTGTTTGGAAATCGAACGTGATCCGCAATTGGCGTACGATTACACCGCCAAAGGTAATATTGTTGCGATTATCTCCAACGGTACCGCCGTTCTGGGTCTGGGTGATTTAGGTGCACAGGCATCTAAGCCGGTAATGGAAGGCAAAGCCGTTCTGTTTAAACGCTTTGCCGATATCGACGGCATCGATCTGGAAGTCGACACCAAAGATTCAGATGAATTCATCAATTGCGTCAAACTGTTGGGTCCCACCTTTGGTGGCATCAACCTCGAAGACATCGCCGCACCCGATTGCTTCATCATCGAACAGCAATTGCGTGAAAAGATGGACATTCCGGTTTTCCACGATGACCAACACGGCACCGCCATTATCACCGCTGCGGGCATGATCAATGCCTGCGATCTAACCGGGCGCGACATGGCTGACGTTAAAGTCGTGGTCAACGGTGCAGGTGCCGCCGCAATTGCTTGTATCGAGCTGGTCCAGTGCATGGGTGTGCGCCCGGAAAACACCATCATGTGTGATTCCAAGGGTGTTATCTATCAAGGCCGCGAAATCGGCATGAACCAATGGAAAACTGCGCACGCCGCACCCACCGATGCCCGCACCCTGGAAGATGCTATGGTCGATGCCGATGTATTCTTAGGGCTGTCGGTCAAAGGCGCCGTGACTCAAAAGATGGTCGAAAGCATGGCCGACAGACCGATCATCTTCGCCATGGCCAACCCCGATCCGGAAATTACCCCCGAAGACGTCAAAGCCGTGCGTGCTGATGCCATCACCGCCACGGGGCGTTCGGATTATCCCAACCAAATCAACAATGTCCTGGGCTTCCCATATATTTTCCGCGGTGCCTTGGACGTGCGTGCCACGACCATCAACGAAGACATGAAGGTCGCCGCCGCCCAGGCCATCGCTTCCTTGGCGCGCGAAGATGTGCCCGACGAAGTGGATATGGCCTATTCCGGCCAGCACTTGCAATACGGCCCCGATTACATCATTCCCGCACCGTTCGATCCGCGCCTGATCACCACCGTGCCACCCGCCGTGGCCCAAGCCGCCATGGACAGTGGTGTGGCCCAACGTCCGCTGATCGATATGGATGCGTACCGCAATGAATTGACGGCCCGTATGGACCCAACCGCACCCAGCTTACAGGCCATTTTTGAAGACGTGCATTTGCACCCCCGCCGTGTGGTCTTTGCCGAGGGTGAAGAGGAAAAATCCATCCGTGCGGCTGTGGCGTTTTATAACGCTGGTTATGGCTTCCCCATCTTGGTGGGTCGGGAAAATGAAATTCTCGAAAAACTGCGGGAACTGGGCCTGCCCAAATTGGACGGTGTCGAAATCACCAATGCCAAGCTGTCGGATGCGACTGAGCGTTACGTCGATGACGTTTATGAACGCTTGCAACGCGAAGGCAAACTGTTCCGCGACTGTCAGCGCATGGTTAATCAAAACCGCAACATCTTTGCCGCGTGCATGGTTGCCCAAGGCGATGCCGATGCCATGGTCACGGGCTTAACCCGCAACTACCATGTAGCGCTACAAGACATCACCCGTGTGATCGATCCGGTGCCCAATCAGTCCGTTTTGGGACTGACATTGTTAGTTGCCCAAGGGCGTACCGTGTTCTTGGCCGACACCGCCGTAAACGTCATGCCGGATGCACAACAAATGGCCGATACCGCCATCCAAGCCGCTGCAAAGGTTCGACATTTGGGACAAGAACCCCGCGTGGCGATGATGGCTTTTTCCAATTTTGGCAATCCCATGCCCGAACGCACCCAGGTGGTGCGCGAAGCCATGAAGATCTTGGATGCATCCAACGTAAGCTTTGAGTATGAAGGCGAAATGAACGCCGAAGTGGCGCTGGATTACGAACTCCAAAAACGCGTCTACCCGTTCACACGCTTGTCTGGTCCCGCCAATGTTATGGTCATGCCCGGCCTGAACGCTGCCAGCATTTCGGCAGGCCTGGTGCAGCAATTGGGCGGTGGGACCGTTATTGGTCCACTGTTGTTGGGCATTTCCAAACCCGCACAAATTGTGCCGTTGGGCGCAACGGTTTCGGATTTGGTCAACATGGCAGCACTGGCAGCACACGACGCAATTTAATTTGAGGGTCACATGGCGACCTTTTTTGACGCAATCAGCGAAAAACAGCGTAGCTTCATCGAAGCGCAGCACGTGTTTTTTGTTGCCTCTGCACCTTTATCCGCAGGGGGACATGTCAATGTATCACCCAAGGGCATGGACAGCTTTCGCGTCCTTGGCCCCAACCGGGTGGCCTATCTGGATTTGACTGGCAGTGGCAATGAAACATCCGCCCACTTGAACGAAAATGGCCGCATCACCGTTATGTTTTGCGCCTTCGAAGGTCCGCCCAAGATTGTGCGCTTGTTTGGCACCGGACGGGTTGTCGCCCAGCTGGATAGCGAATGGGTGAAGCTCAGCGCACTGTTTCCAACATTCACGGGCACCCGCCAAATTATGGTGATCGAAGTCGCCCAAACCCAAGATTCCTGTGGCATGAGTGTTCCGTGTTATGAATTCCGCGAAGACCGCGACGCTTTGGTCAATCATTGGCAAAAACAGGGCCAAGACAAGGTTGAAGAATATTGGGGCAGAAATGCCAAAAGTATTGACGGTATGGACGCATTTCCACTCAAGCCTAAGACCCCTTAATCTGGATTTGAATTGCATGCTATAGATTTAAAATTGGCTATCTCTCTGATCGAATTAGCCTTTTTTGTCATAGTGTTATGCAATATGCCCGCAAAAATTGAAGGGTGGTCGAATTGTCATATATCTGTTACAAATCAGCCGTTTTTTACGCAGTTCTGGTCATGAAATCTTGACCCCTTTTAGGAACCGATGTTATGGCTGAAACGCCCACCCCTCCCAAAACCACCCTCGATAAAGATCTGAAGAAGATCACCAAGGTTGAGGCCGCTGCGCAACTGCAAAGTCAGTCGACGGCACGCATCGGTCTTGCGGTTTTGTTTCTGATGGCGGTGTGGATTTTTGCTTCATCCCAAGGCATGAACTTTAGCCCCTTCGTCGTTGCGGCAGCCATAATCGGTGGCTACATGGCCATGAACATTGGTGCCAATGATGTCGCCAACAACGTTGGTCCTGCGGTGGGATCAAAGGCCCTAACCTTGACCGGTGCAATTTTGATTGCGGCCATTTTTGAATCCGCGGGGGCCTTGGTTGCAGGTGGTGAAGTGGTTTCAACCATCAAAAAAGGCATCATCGATCCCAGCCTGATGCCCGACGCCGCAACCTTTATGACGACAATGATGGCTGCCCTTTTGGCTGCGGCCTTGTGGCTAAATTTAGCGACCTATGTCGGTGCGCCCGTTTCCACCACGCACTCCATCGTCGGTGGGGTGATGGGTGCAGGTATCGCAGCCACCGGATTTGGTGCCGTCAATTGGCCAACCATGACCAAGATTGCGGCCAGTTGGGTGATTTCACCAATGTTGGGGGGGATCATTGCCGCTGCGTTCTTGTATTTCTTAAAGGTCAACGTTCTCTATAAAACCGACAAGATCAAAGCTGCCAAGCGGTGGGTTCCCGTGGTGGTCGCGATCATGGCGGGTGCGTTCACCATGTATTTGATGAACAAAGGCCTCAAAAAACTCTACAAATCGAGCTGGACCGAAATCATTATCGCCGGCATCGCGGTTTATGGGGTTGCCTGGTACCTCACCCGTCTGCGCGTCCGGTCCGTTGCTAAAAATCTGGAAAACCGTCGCAAATCGGTTAACGCCCTATTCATCATCCCGCTGATCATTTCCGCAGCACTTTTGTCTTTTGCCCACGGCGCCAATGACGTCGCCAACGCAGTTGGTCCATTGGCCGCCATCGTGTCTGCATCTGACAGCGGTGAAATCGTCACAAAAGCAGGTATTCCGCTGTGGGTCATGTTGGTTGGTGCCATCGGTATTTCCATTGGCCTGATGCTGTTTGGGCCAAAGCTGATCAAAACCGTTGGTCAAGAAATTACCAAACTTAACCCCGTGCGTGCATTCTGCGTAGCCTTGTCCGCCGCCATCACCGTGATCATTGCTTCTGCTTTGGGCCTGCCGGTAAGCTCCACCCATATCGCGGTGGGTGGTGTGTTCGGGGTCGGCTTCTTACGCGAAACCTTGGCGCGGCGCGAAATCCGTAGACACAGTCTAACCCCCATTGCCGCCGTCGAAGAAAGTGTGGTTGAGGTCGCCCACAAAGTTGAACAAATGGCGCCTGAGTTAGCCCACATCCCTGGTGTGGCCAAGCAGGAACATAGCCAAAATGAAGACGACGACACCAAGGCCCGTGAGAAAGCAGTCAAGCGCAAACTGGTCCGTCGTCAACACGCTTGGACCATCGCCGCAGCATGGATCATCACCGTACCGCTTGCCGCCGGGTTGGCTGCTGCCTTGTATCTGATAATGAAAATTGCGGGTGTTCAGCCTTAAAGGCTATAGCCGTATTTAGAAACAATTATGGGATACAGTAAATATACTGTGTCCCTTTTATTTTGACTTTTGCTTATTCCACGCTTTGATAAAGCCATACGTTTCGATCAACACAAAAAAAATCAAGATAAACAATTGTGCAACCAGCAACTGGTTAAACTCTGGCCCCAAAATTTCCAGAGTGAGCAACAAATATAAAATCCACAGCACAACCACAGCCGTTGCAGACTTTTTAAATAGGAACAAAATATTCAGCATCTATGGCTCACTCTGGATACCGCAATATTACTAATACAGTGACACATTATAAATTTATTATGCACACTATGTTTTGTCAGGGTGTAACAAGGACTTCTATGGATTTGACGATAACATCTGCACCAACGTTGACAAGGGCGGCGCCATCGAACGGATCGCGGAATGCACTGTCACGGGTATTAAGGACACTTTTGCCGTCCAACTTCACCACCATGTTGCCAAGCTTGTCACGGGTCCAGTTGAAATTATGGGTCTTTTGATCTTCGAGACTGTCGATGGAGTGGCTGGAAATCACACCTTCACCGCGCGATGTTACACGCACCAATTCCACCAATGCACTGCGGCCTTCTTGTTTGGGGGTATAGACCAGACGATAACCTGCACTGGACGCCCCCTGAGTAACAGCAAAGGCATAAGAACCTTCACCCTTCCACGACGAAAATTCGGTGTTTAAGGCAAAGGCATTGGAAATGGTTGCCTGGGTGCTGAGCACGGCAGGTGCAGCGGGGGATGTCTTCTGGGTGGTGGTGGAAGATCCGTTTTTCTTATTGGCACCTTGCAGCACCGCTCCCAGAATTGAGATCGCCAATTCTTCTTTGCTCAACTTGCCATTGGAGCTTGATGCAGTTGAGGCTCCGCCTGCCGAAGGCTTGGAACGTAGCCCATAGCCTTGTTCCACCCAATATTCCCCACTGACCGCTTTCCAGCTGGGATTCTTGGTGAAATCGCCATCAACGAAGTCATCAAACAAAGCGCGCTTGGTCCAGGGTAGTTCGTAGCGCGCCATCAAATCACGCAAGTCGCGCAAAAACATACGGTCTGCAGCGCGTGCCTTTTCCGCATCATCAACAAGAGCTTTGAGGTCTTTGAGCAAATTGTCGGTGCTCTGAGATGTCGGTACCGCCGTTGAGCTGCCCGGTGGCGACCACGAATTGTAACGGTTTTGCGCCTCTACACTGTTGGGCATAGCACTCAACGGCAGGGCCAAAAGCGTGGTCGCGAGAACAAAACGGCGAAATGAAACCGATGACATCTAAGAACCTCCTGATTGGGAAGTTGCAGTCTATCAAGTCTAAGAAAGCTCTGCCAAGGCTTGAATGTGCAAATGTGCACTCACATCATCAAAGCAACACAGCACCACACGTCTGGGCGTTTCATGAGATACCAAGAAGTCCGCGACACTTTCCACTGCAATACGGGCAGCCCGTTCAGGCGGAAAGGCATAGACACCCGTTGATATCGCCGGAAAGGCGATACTTATCGAACCAATACCATGCGCCATTTCCAGGCTGCGGCGATAGCACGATGCCAAGGCCGCATCTTCACCCGCATCACCCCCGTGCCAAACCGGGCCAACCGTATGGATCACGTGTAAAGTAGGCAAGTCATACCCGGATGTAATTTTTGCATCCCCGGTTTCACATCCGCCCAATGTTTTGCACTCATTCAACAGCTTTGGTCCGGCGGCACGATGAATGGCCCCATCCACACCACCCCCACCCAGCAAGGATGCGTTGGCGGCATTAACAATGGCATCAACCTTGAGCGTGGTGATGTCAGCTGTGATGACTTCAATGCGTTGGTGGACCGGTTCAAACATATCAACAGTGTAGCAAAAAGGCGGCCCCAATGTGGAGCCGCCCTTTTAAGAGTTAAGTATGAACGCCGGTGGTTATTTGTTTTTGGCGCGTTCGATACCTTCTTGGATCAGTTCTTTGGCGCGTTCTGGGCCTTCCCAACCGGTCACTTTAACCCATTTGCCATCTTCCAGATCTTTGTAGTGGGTGAAGAAGTGAGCGATTTGGTCAACCAAAATCGGACGTATGTCTTTGTAGCTTTCAACTTCTTCGTAGTACGGATGCAGGCTGTGATCGGGAACGCAGAGCACTTTTTCGTCTACGCCGCTTTCGTCTTCCATCAACAATACACCGATAGGACGGGACGGAATGACAGAGCCCGGAGCCACAACGTGTTGGCCCAAAACGGCGGCATCAACCGGGTCACCGTCATCGGATAAAGTGTGCGGGATGAAGCCGTAGTTACACGGATAGTGCATAGCGGTATGTAAGAAGCGATCGACAAACATAGCGCCTGAATCCTTGTCCAGTTCGTACTTCACCGGGTTGCCACCCATGGGGACCTCGATGATGACGTTGAAGGAGTTGGGGGCATCTTCGCCGATTGAAAGCTTGGTAATATCCATTTTAAGCCGCTCTGTTTTTTGTTGTCATAAATTCGGGGTGAACAGCGCTATGTTGCGCTGCACAACGGGTGTATGCCACGGATTGTGCAGGACGTCCACAATTTTCAAGTCCATTCCCACCATCAAATGGTGTGAAATAAAATAATTCCCAACTTTTATTTAGGGTTTTGGGGTTAGGCGGGCGACAAATAGGATCAGGATGAGCGGTATCACCCCTATACAAGCGGCCCCAATGAAGAATGTGGCATAGCCCAGCGCCTCAACCATCAAACCCGAATATCCGGCAATCAGTTTGGGCAACAACAGCATCATCGAGCTGAACAACGCATATTGCGTTGCGGTAAAGCCCTTGGACGTAAGTCCCGACAAATAGGCCACAAATGCCGCCGAAGCAATCCCACCAGAGAGGTTATCCGCAGCAATCACAGCCGCCAGCATGCGAATATCCGGCCCCATCCCCGCCAGCAAAGCAAACAAAGCATTGGTGACGGCCACCAAGATACCGCCCAAAAACAAGGTCTTCATCACCCCATAGCGAGCCGTCAGCAGCCCACCCATAAACCCACCAACAATTGTTGCAATCAAGCCGAAGCCTTTGGTGATGCGGCCGATTTCTTGTTTCTCAAAGCCCAAATCGACGTAAAACACATTGGCCATAACCCCCATAACCACATCCGAAATGCGAAATGTTGCAATCAACGCCAAGATCAACAGTGCAATTTTGCCATAGCGTTTAAAAAAATCGGCAAAAGGGGCAACGTAAGTTTCATGAGCAAGGTTTTGGGAAATCAAGCCCGCCTTGACCAAGGCACGTCCTACCGCAATGGCAAAGGCCACCGCCGCAATGAGGCGCCATGCCTGCCAGAAGAACCCTTCACTGGGCAGATCATTTGCACCCCAGAAAATAAAACCACCAACAAACGCCGCCGCACTGAACGCAAACAGGGCCACAAACCGAATGTAATCCGATGTACTGTTCAGCTCATCAGATGGTGTCGTCGGGCGTTCAGGTTCTGAAATGACAAAGGTGGTTGCAATGCCCACACCCATAACCCCCACCATAGCCAAGTACGTGGTGCGCCAAGCACTATAGTCGTAGCCTTCCACCACATCCAAAATCCCGGCCAACTCTAACGCGCCCGCACCCGCCACCAACATGCCAAGGCGATACCCAGCAATGTAGGCCGCACTCATCAACCCCTGTAGGTCTTCTTCGGCAGCCTCAATCCGGTAGGCGTCAACGACGATATCCTGGGTGGCACTGGAAAAACCCAACATCACCGCAGCCACCGCCATCGCCGTCAGATTTTGAACCGGATCCGTTAACGCCATAAAGGCCAAGGCAATCAGGATCAGGCCTTGCGCCACCAACAACCAAGATCGCCGCTGACCTAAGATATGCGACAACACCGGGACCGGCAGCTTATCAATCAAGGGTGCCCATACAAATTTGAACCCGTAGCCCAACGCCGCCCAACTGAAAAAGCCAATGGCGGCGCGCTCAACACCAGCCTCGCGCAGCCATACGCTCAGCGTTGAGAACACTAACAAAATCGGCACACCCGCCGAAAAACCCAAAAACAGCAGCGCCAAAACTTTGGGCGACACGAACAGGCGTGCACTTTCGGACCAACTGCGGTGCGGTTTTTCGTGAAGTAAGTCGGACATCTGGGTTCCCGGTTGGCGAATCGTTAGCCCACAGTGTGCGCGTTGAGCATTGCCATTGGGTTAAGGCCCAAATTTGCTTACAATGTTGAGGTCGACTTGAAGGGTTCAGCTTGGGACATGCGCGCGTGGTGTATGGGGGGAGTATGGGACGCACCTGGTCACAGATTTGGGACATGCCCGATGACCATCAATTGGTCATCGCCTTGTTTTTACGCGGACTGGCATTGGTTTATGTCATCGCTTTTGCGTCTATTGCCGTACAAATCGTCGGTCTTTCCGGGGCTCAGGGAATCTTGCCCCTGGTCGAGCATCAACACAATTTAGAAACCCACCTGGGTTGGCAACGGTTTACGGCTTTTCCCAGTGTATTTTGGATTTGGGCATCCGATGGTGCACTTGAAGCCGTTGCCTGGTTGGGCTGCGGTTTTGCCGTACTGTGCCTGTTGGGTTTTTTTCAAAGAACTGGATTCATCGTCTGCTATGTATTCTACCTGAGCCTCTATCATGCGGCCAGCTTGTTCATGAATTTTCAATGGGACACGCTGTTGTTGGAAGCCGGTTTCTTGTCCATCTTTCTCACCAACGGGGGCTCGCGCTTGGTGGTGTGGTTGATGCGTTGGTTGCTGTTTCGGTTGCGGTTTTTATCGGGGATTTCAAAACTGACCAGTGGTGATCCAGCGTGGTCGGGGCTGAGCGCCGTGGTGGCTTATTTCCAAGTCCAGCCCCTGCCCCACGTTGGCGCATGGTACGCCCACCAATTGCCCAGTGTGGTGTTGATGATTGCGGCCGCTTTGGTCCTGATCATTGAAATCGCCGTGCCGTTTTTGTTTTTGGCACCGCGCCGTGCCCGTCAATGGGGCGCGGCCCTGACCATCGGCCTACAGCTTGTCATTATGGCCACCAGCAATCACAACTTCATCAATATGCTGACCATATTGCTGTGTTTGTTTTTATTTGATGATGCTGCCCTCAAATCCGTTCTCCCGCACCGTTGGCTTAGATACATACCGTTCAAACCGACCTTACCAGGACACATAGAACGGTCCGTGTTTGCCGGCTTTGCGGCCGTGATCATCACCACCAGTTCGGCCCAAGTCTATTGGATGGTCACGGATCAAAAAGCCAAAGGCTGGAGCCAGACCTTGGAACAGCACGTCACTCGGTTTTGCCTGTCCAACCGCTATCACGTTTTCCCGACCATGAAAGCCGAACGCCTAGAAGTGGTGATCGAGTGGTCACGAGATGGCCGCACCTGGACACCTTTGGACTTTAAATACAAACCGGGCAACCCCAGTAATCCGCCAACGTTGGTCATGCCACATCAGCCGCGCTTGGATTGGATGATGTGGTTTGTACCCATGGGCCGCCCTGAATTCATGATGTTCTATCAGCGTTTTGTCGAACGCATTCTGGAAGGATCAGAGCCCGTCATCGACTTACTGCCCACATCTGTGGCTAAAACCTTCAAAACCCACGGGCCACCCAAATATATTCGCGCTCAGTTGGTAAACTATGTGTTTTCAACACCAACAGTGCGCCGGGAAACCGGGCGGTGGTGGATGACCACATGGCGCCAACCCTTTGCGCCAATCCCTTGGGCCGCGACATCAAACTAAGTCATGCACGTAAACATGGCTGCGATTTATGCGGAATAATTTTCTTCAGCAATCGGCAGTTCAAACCAGAACGTGGTGGTTTCCCCGGGTGTCGAACTAAACTCAATATCCCCACCCAAACGCATCACCAGTTGATGCACGATGGTCAGGCCGATGCCGCTGCCTTCGATTTTATGGGTGTTTTCCGACAGGCGGTGGAACGGCATAAAAATCTCGTTTTGGCGTTCTGTGGGAATGCCGGGTCCGGTGTTGGTGATCGAAAACCGCCACATGTTTTCAACAGATGGCTGGCTTTCAATAACCACGTCACCATCTTGATCATTGTATTTGATGGCATTGGAAATCAGATTGATGAAAATTTGGCGTAACCGATTTTCATCCGTTGCCAACAGTGGAATATCCATATCCGCACACGCATTTTTCAAAGAAATGTTTTTCTTCTCCAACATGGGCGTGTTGGCACTGATGCTTTGCGACAAAACATCACGTGCGTTGACGGTGTCAATGTGAACGCGGATTTCACCACTTTCAATTTTCGCCAGTTCCAAGATTTCATTGATCAAACTGTGCAGATGGGTCCCGGAAAAATGGATATCCGCAATATAATCTTGCTGTTCCTTGGTCAGATTGCCGTCCAAATTTAATTGCATCAAATCGCTAAAGCCTATGATGGCATTTAAGGGGGTGCGCAATTCATGGCTCATAGACGCCAAGAATTTGGACTTCGCCGTGTTGGCCGCTTCAGCACCCTTTTTGGCCTGATAGAGTTGCTCAGTGCGTTCTTTGACCAAAATCTCAAGACTGTTATAGGCCTCGGTCAATTCATCGCGGGCCGCTTGACGGGCACGCACACCACGAATACCGCGAACATGCCATGCCATCAAACCGATAAAACCTAAGATCCAGGTGAGGCTGTGGGATAAGGCGTTGCCATTGGTTAAGGTTGCAAAGCGTGCCTCATAGGTTGCCATGGGCACTTGGACACCAACACCGCCCAAGACATCGCCAACTTCATAGCCCTGAAATCCATGACATTTTAAACAGGCCTGGGTCGCAACCATGGGCCGGATCAGGCGATAATAAGATTTGTCGCCAATATGCGTAAAGGCCGTGACCTCTGGCGATCCTGTTTCCAAACGCCCCAGGGCCTCAACTTCCCAAGTGTCGGCTTCGTTTCTGGGATTGAGGGGGGTTGCACTGACCAATCGTCCTTGAACACCGTAAAGGTCGGCATATTCATCCATGATTTGACCGACGATGGCAGCCGGATTCACCAACGTCAGCAAACGCCCGGAATCGGTGATCACATCCCGTTCAAAAATATGTTCCATGTATGGACTGGGTTCGACATTTTTGCGCACCTCCAAATACACACCGCCGTGACTGGTGGCCCAGCTGCGCAACGCTTGGTCCTTATTAAACGCGTTGATGGCATCCTGACGCGCCATTTCATTGGTTTGATTTTGTGCCAGATGGTTGTTCCACACAAACAAACCCACGACTGATGCCGTCCAAATAAAGGCCAACATCACCGTTCCGTATGTACGGTGTTTGATTTCCTGACTGGGTGGCACCCAATGTTCCCTAAAACGTTTCAGAAAATGCTAAATTAGTAACTCAGCTTAGCGCTTTTCTAAACTTCACGCAATGGTGAATGGCGTACCACATGAATACTACTGATCTGATATTGAAGACAAAATTTCTGCGCTGCATACAAATTAATGTGGCGAAATTTTGATCTTAATCTTCATAAGATCGTGAGTGCCGCAACCCCGTACCACGGCCCTTTTTGACATCACTTTTGCGTTTTTTTGATTGCAGGCGGCGTTCTTGAGAACCCTTGGTGGGCTTGGTCGCACGGCGTTTTTTCGGCACCGCCAAGGCACGACGAATCAAATCGGCCAAACGCTCGCGTGCGTCTTTACGGTTGAGATCTTGGGTGCGGAACGAAGACGCCGAAATCAACACCACGCCATCGGACGTCATGCGTGATCCGGCGATGGCTTTCAGCCGCAAAAACACCGCGTTCGATAACTCACGACACCCCCGGGCATCAAACCGAAGCTGCACCGCCGTGGACACCTTGTTCACATTCTGCCCCCCCGCACCGGGCGCGCGCACAAATTTTTCATCGAGCCAGTCTTCGGGGATGGAAAGGTTGGGTGTGATTTGGAGCATAGTTGGCAATATAGCGCGGGTGAATTGTAATGGCTTGTCGATTCGGTTCAAAGATGAAAGAAACTAGTAATACCACCTAGCAACTATCGAGCCAATTATGGCAAATACTATCCACAATTATTCATTTGAAACTATTACCTGAATCCAATCTATCCCACTTTATCCACAAATTCACAGGCTGGGGATAAATGGAAAGGGCCTTATAATATGGTACAAACATGAAGTGCAGAACGGCTCACACGGTAAACCGTACGAGCCGTTCAACTATCATAATTTGCGATCAGGTTATAAAGGGCTCCTGTAAGCAAGTAACCCGCACCAAGATGCTAATTACGATCTAAGCAATCCTTTTTTAGCTGTTTCTTGGTCCGGGTGCAATCAAATCAAGCCCTCGGAGTGTATTGCTATGAGCAATCAACACGAACTTTTTGACGACTTTATCGAAGAAGTGTTCTTCACCAAAAAAATCACATTGAAAACCGGACGCGTGTTGTACGCGAAAGATTGCGGTCTTAAGGCATTCCGCATTTGCAAGCGCGTCCCTAAACAGCAACAAAAAGGATAACATTATGTTTCCCCCTATTCCGCCTGACCATCATTGGGAATTCCCTGATTACTCTCGGGTTCCTGTCCTTATGAAAACGCCAAAGAAGAAGCGTGGCAAAAACGCGCCTGATAAACGTTATTAAGATGCTTGGCTAACTCTTGAGGTGTGGAGGCTAGCCTCCACATCACTTCAAACGTGGTGAAGCCACGTTAGCGAACGCCGTTCGCTCACAAAAAAACGGGGCCCTGAAAGGCCCCGCTTTGTATGTGTGTGTCGTAAAAGCATTTAAGCTTTTTCAGCTTCACGTGATGCGCGTTTGCGCACGTGTGGGTCCAGGTGACGTTTGCGCATGCGCACATTTTCTGGGGTGACTTCCACTTGTTCATCATCTTGGATGTAGGAAATCATTTGTTCCAGGCTCATGCGGCGCGGCGTGGTCAGGCGGACTGCTTCGTCGGTGCCGGATGAACGCACGTTGGTGAGCTGCTTGCCCTTCAGCGGGTTCACTTCCAAATCACCCGGGCGAGAGTGTTCGCCGATGATCATGCCTTCGTAGACCTTCACCTGTGCACCCACGAACAGCGGGCCGCGACCTTCGAGGTTGAACAGCGCATAAGGCACCGTTGAACCGCCACAGTTTGAAATCAACACACCGTTACGACGACCGGGCAATGCACCTGCGTATTCCACATAAGAATGGAAGGTCCGCGCCATGATGCCGGTGCCGCGCGTTTCGGTGAGGAACTCACCCAAGTAACCGATCATGCCGCGTGCGGGAACATGGAACACCAAACGGGTTTTGCCACCGCCGGACGGCTTCATTTCTTTCATTTGGCCTTTGCGCAAGGACAGGGCCTCAACCACGATGCCAGAGAATTCTTCGTCAACGTCAACGGTGACTTCTTCCAGCGGCTCCATACGTTTGCCGTCAATTTCTTGCATCACCACGCGCGGGCGCGATACGGACAGTTCAAAACCTTCGCGGCGCATTTGTTCGATCAAAACACCCAATTGCAATTCGCCACGACCAGCAACATCGAATGCATCGTTGTTTTCAGACTCGCTAATACGCAGCGCAACGTTGCCTTCGGCTTCGGCATAGAGACGATCGCGGATCATACGCGATGTCACTTTGGAACCTTCGGTACCCGCAAGCGGGCTATCGTTCACAGCAAACATCATCGACAGGGTTGGCGGATCAACCGGCTGAGATTTCAGCGGCACTTCAACAGCCGTGTCGCACAAGGTGTCGGCAACCGTGGCTTTGGTCAGACCGGCAATAGCCACCAGATCACCTGATTTCACTTCGTCAGCCGGAACCCGATCCAAACCACGGAACGCCAACAGTTTGGAGACACGACCCGTTTCAACAACTTCGCCGGCACCGTTCATGGCTTTGATGGTCATGCCCGGTTTGATGGAGCCGGAATGCACACGGCCCGTCAGGATACGGCCCAAGAAGTTATCGGCTTCCAAGGTGGTGGCGAGCATGGAGAACGGCTCGTCATCAATCACGGTCGGGGCCGGAACGTGTTCCAAGATTTTGTCGAAGATAATGTCGATATTTTCTTGCGGGCCGTCCGGGGTATCGGTTGCCCAACCATTTTTGGCAGAGGCAAAGATGGTCGCAAAATCCAATTGATCATCCGTGGCATCCAAAGCCGTGAACAAATCAAAAATTTCATCTTGGACTTCGTAAGCACGCTGTTCGGGCTTATCAACTTTGTTGACCACAACGATGGGCTTCAGGCCCAACTTCAAAGCTTTGCCGGTCACAAATTTGGTTTGCGGCATGGCACCTTCGGCAGCGTCAACCAACAACAACACACCATCAACCATGGACAAGATACGTTCAACTTCGCCACCAAAATCAGCGTGACCCGGGGTGTCGACAATGTTGATGCGTGTGCCTTTCCATTCGATGGAGGTCGGCTTCGCGGTGATGGTAATACCGCGCTCACTTTCCAGCTCACCGGAATCCATGGCGCGTTCGTTAACTTGTTCGTTGTCGCGGAATGTACCGGACTGTTTCAACATCACATCGACCAGGGTGGTTTTACCGTGATCAACGTGCGCAATAATCGCAATGTTGCGAATGTTCATAATGTTTGTCCTTCAAACGCCAGGCACGAGCAGCGCTCGCTTGGCTTACGGGCAGTTGCCCGGCGCGCATTCGCGCTTGCCTCAACTCACTCATGTGAGCTTCGGGGGTTTCAATTTGGTTAGCCGATTTTTTTGGCTACGAGTTCTTTCAACGGTGTTTCGGGGCGTGCACCAAAGTGGCTGATGATTTCAGCCGATGCGATGGAGCCCAAGCGGGCACAATGGGCCAAATCGTTTTGACCACCGTCGGTGTAACCGAACAAGAAGCCCGCGGCATACGCATCGCCCGCACCCGTGGTGTCAACAACCCGAATGTCGGGCTCTGCATCGCCAATGTGAATTTCATCACCCTTGACCACGACGGAGCCTTTGGAGCCGCGCGTCAACGCCGCGACGGAGCAATGCCCACGCACATGTTGAAGGGCCGCATCAAAGGTGTCGACTTGATACAGCGACATGATTTCATCTTCGTTGGCGAACAAGATATCGACGTGGCCTTCCACCAGCTCCAAGAAGCTGTCGCGGTGGCGGTCAACACAGAACGGATCGGACAGAGACAGTGAAACTTCGCGGCCCGCTTCGTGGGCCAGTTCAGCCGCTTTCACAAATGCAGCCTTGGCATTGTCTTTGTCCCAAAGATAACCTTCCAAATAGGTCACTTGGGATGCACGCACCACATCTTCGTCCACATCACCGGGGCCAAGATCAACACACGCGCCCAAGAACGTGTTCATGGTGCGCTCCGCATCGGGGGTGACGTGGATCAAGCACCGCGCGGTGGACAAACCATCGTCGGCGGCATCGGTGGGAAAGTGCACACCGATGGCGTTGATGTCGTGGCGGAACACTTTGCCCAACTGGTCGTCTTTGACCTTGCCGATAAACGCCGCAGTGCCGCCCAGGCTTGCGATGCCCGCAATGGTGTTGGCGGCGGAGCCACCGGAACACTCAATGCCCGGACCCATGTCGTCATAAAGCTTATCGGCCGCATCGGCATCGATCAGCGCCATGGTGCCTTTGGTCATGGAATGACGGGTCAAAAAATCATCGTCTTCGTGGCTCAACACATCAACGATGGCATTGCCAATTCCACATACGGCATAACGTGCGTCGGACATGGCTCAATCTCCTCAAACAGAAATAAGCCCCCGAATGCGGGAGCCTAGAATTTCCGCGCAGTATAGCGATGGTTGGGCCAGGAGCAAGCGTTGAGAGTGATGGTTCAATACACCAGCCTGGACAGAGCGCGTCATGGTGGTATTCTCTCAGCCATTTTCGCCGCCACCATGTTCAGTTTGATCCGCAAGAACTAGGGTTTGACACCGCCACCCCTTGCGAAACCGCCGTTTCGCGGCTATCTCTGTTAGACTGTGTTATCAAAGGCAAAACCGTCGGGGGACCTCAGTTTATGGGCCGTATCTTATCTGCGTATTTCAAGGCGTTCGGGCAGTTGTCTGATCCCAAGACCCGCTCGGTCGTGTGGACTTCCATCGGTTTGTCTTTGGGTGTTTTTGTCGGTTTGTACATTGCGCTGTATATCGCACTGAAATTCACCACCTTTATCGCCATCGGCCCATTAGAAGCCATTTTTGATTTTGTCGCCCAAGCGGGTGTGATGCTGTTGACGTGGTTTTTGTTCCCGCCCGTGGTCACCGCCATTGGCTCACTGATGTTGGACAAGGTTGTCGATGCGGTGGAGGCACGCCATTACCCCGACCGCCCAGTGGCCCCGGGATTGTCTTTTAAAGAAGGCATCGGTCCGGCGTTGAAATTTATGGGCACCACGGTGGGTTTGAACTTGTTGTGTTTGCCGCTGTTGATCATTCCACCGCTGTTCCCGTTTGTGTATTACGGGCTGAACGGTTATTTGCTGAGCCGTGAATATTTTGAGCTGGTGTCCATGCGCCGCCTGACCACCGCAGACGCCAACGCCATGCGCATTCGTTGGCGCACGCCGTTGTTCATTGCCGGTGTCGGTTTTGCGTTTATGTTGACGGTGCCGATTTTGAACTTGGTCGCACCGGTGATCGCCACGGCGGCGACCGTGCATTTGTTCGAAGCCTGGCGCAAACGCGACAAGGTTGACGAAAAGCCAAGCATCGCGCAAAAAGGTGGGGACGTGATTGTGTCCACCGACGAAACTTCGCCCACGCAAACTTAAATGAGCTCCATGGCCAGACTGATCCCCTTGTTGATTTTAGCTTCGGCTTTGAGTTTGTCCGCATGCGCGAGTGGACAAGCCGCGAAACCGACGCCGCCCAAACCCACGGCCGCGCCCGTCGCCCCGGTAAAGCCCGTCGTCCCCAAAATCACCAGCCAACAGATGTTGGGCCAAAGCGGGCCGTGGTTGATGACCCAATTGGGCAAGCCCGCGTTCACGCGCCAAGATCAGTCCGCACACATATGGCAGTACAAAAACAAGGCCTGCGTGCTCAACGTGTTTCTTTATCACGATGAACCGGAAACTTTACAGGTGATGCATTTTGATGCGCGCCATGCGGATGGCTCCAACACCAACCGCGATGCGTGCCTCAGCAAGCTTCAAGATTAGAGCGTCTTCCCCTTAAAGCCGCACAAATCCGAAACCGCACACACCGCACAATCGGGTTTACGCGCTTTGCAGACATAACGCCCATGCAAAATCAGCCAGTGGTGGGCGTGGACCATGAATTCATCCGGCACCACCTTCAAAAGCTTCTTTTCCACCTCAAGCACATTTTTGCCCGGTGCCAAAGAGGTCCGGTTGGACACCCGAAAAATATGGGTGTCCACCGCCATGGTCGGTTCGCCCCAACACACATTGAGCACCACGTTGGCGGTTTTGCGCCCAACACCGGGAAGCTTTTCCAACTCTGCCCGGTCACGGGGTACTTCACCGCCAAAATCGTTAATGAGCATCTGGCTCATGGCGATCACATTTTTGGCTTTGTTGTTGTAAAGCCCGATGGTCTTGATGTGATCTTTAAGATTGCCCAGGCCAAGTTTGAGCATTTTTTGCGGTGTGTTGGCAATTTTAAATAATTTCTCGGTGGCTTTGTTAACACCGACATCGGTGGCTTGGGCCGATAACGACACCGCCACCACCAAGGTATACGGGTTGGTCCAATTCAGCTCCGATTTGGGCTCTGGATCGTTTGCCCGCAAGCGGGTGAAGAATTCTTGAATATCTGCTTTTTTCATGGCGCAAACATTATCGCAAGAACCGGGTGGGTTCCAAGTGAAGATCGCGCTAACCTTTATTTATGAACAATGATAACTCAAAAGATTATGAGCGTATCGAAAAAGCCATCGGCTATATCGTCGACAACCGCTTGGAACAACCGGACCTCGACCAAGTGGCGGCTGAGGTCGGTTTGAGCCCGTTTCATTTCCAACGCTTGTTCAGCCGTTGGGCCGGGGTCAGCCCAAAAAAGTTCTTGGGCAGTCTCACCTTGGCCCACGCCCGTGAATTGTTGGATGCAGGTGAAAGTGTTTTGGGAGCATCGTTGGATGTTGGCTTGTCGAGCCCATCGCGCCTGCACGACTTGTTTGTCTCATTCGAGGCGATGACGCCGGGGGATTACAAAAACGGCGGTGCAAACTTAAATATTGATTACAGCACCGTCGACACACCCTTTGGTCCAGCTGTTTTGATGCGGACCCCCTTAGGCATTTGCGGTTTTGAATTTTTAGAAAATAACGAGCATGCCCAAGATGTCGTTCGGGCCCGCTGGCCCCAGGCCACACTCAGCCCCGGCACAAACGAACAAACCTTGGCCGATCAAATTTTTCAAGGCATTCCGGGGGAGCCCATACGCCTGCACGTTAAGGGCACCAATTTCCAAACCCGCGTGTGGCAAGCCCTGCTTTCGATCCCACCGCACCACGCCACCACATATAAACGTTTGGCCGCACATATCGACAGTCCCAAAGCGGCGCGCGCCGTGGGCGCTGCGGTGGGTGCCAACCCAGTTGCGGTCTTAATCCCATGCCACCGCGTCATCCGCGAAACCGGCGTTGTGGATGGCTATCGTTGGGGCAGCCATCGCAAGCGCGCATTGTTGGGTTGGGAAAGTGTTGCTTAATTATATTCAGGCTATGTTCATAATGGGCCTGTTTTAATCAGGTCCAGGCACTCAAACAAACCTGATGTATCAAAATGAAGCCATCAAACCCTGCTGATAGCGATAAGCTACATACTCCATTTCCATTACAACGCTATTTTTATGCTCGGGTTATTCCGGCGATCGTCTTGTTTATGGCGGTGCTCAGCATTATCTTGTGGTTCGCTTTCAATCATGTCACGCGCTCCATCTATTTTGAAGAAGCTCTACAACGTGCCGACTTGATCGTTGATTCCTTAGAAGACGTTGCCCCCAAAGCCTGGACCAATTTGCAATCTGGCACTGCCACAGATGCACAGATGACACAATTGCGTGAAATTTTTGCAGAAGAGATTGAACGTCAGAAACTGATCAAACTCAAAGTATACGATTTGCGAGGGACGGTGATTTATTCATTTAATCCAACCCAAATCGGAACCCTTGAAACGGGGGAGCCCTTTCGACAGGCAATTGTAACGGGTTATCCCACATTGGTGGAAAAGGCTGATCCCAGCGGTACAGTCATTTATGAAATTTACACACCATACCTGGGCTCAGACGGTCAAATGCAGGTGGTGTTTGAGCTTTATGAAACGGTTGGTTACTTAAATAGCTTACTTTATAAAACAGCTGTGCCCGCTATTGCTGTTCCGATCATTTTACAAATTGTCCTAATCCTGATTTTGGGTGTCTTGGTGGGCAAAGCCCAAAATGATATAAATAATCGCACAAAAAAAATTGGGCAATTGACCGACCGCCTTAAAACCTTTGTGTCCGATAGCGCCATGTCCGCCGCACTCAACGCACATCACAACGAAGATATCCCATCACAAAATATCACCTGCACCTTGTTCCATTCCGATGTCCGTGATTTCACCAGCTATGCGGATGCCAACACTCCGGAACGTGTGGTCTATTTTCTGAACGATCTCATGAGTATCCAGGTCGGCATCGTCACGGAATTTGGCGGCGACGTTGACAAGATGATTGGCGATGCATTGTTGGTTCGCTTTCAAGGTGAAAACGCAGAACAACGCGCCGTAGCAGCCGCCCAAAAAATTCTTGATCAAGTCAAATGCACCTCAATGGCGCGTGGTTTGGGAATTGGTATTTTTACCGGTCCCGTCATTTCTGGTGCCATTGGCCCAACGGAACGTCGGGACTTTACCGTAATAGGTGACAGCGTAAACATGTCTGCACGGCTGTGTGCTCATGCTCACGTGGGTGAAATTGTGGTGGATACTGACACATGCTCTGCATCACACATGGATGGATTTGGCGACGTTGAAGCAATCCAGGTCAAGGGCAAAATGGATTCACTCAATATTCAGAGATGGCATATCTAGTACGTCGTATGGATTAGAAAAAAATTTTGCAAAAAATTGACTCGCATTTTTGGTTTTAAAAAACCACGTAAAATCTATGAACAACATGAGAATACCTGAGCGGTCCCGTGATACCGATGGTCTCAAAACTGTTGTGTTCACTTTAAGACCCAGACCCAGTGTCGACCTTCGTGCTGTCTATATACTTTGGATGGTGCTTACTCTGGCATGGTTCACAATTGCATCCATATTTTCCATCACAGACGGTCGATCGATTTTTCATTACTTTGGCGCCGAGTATATATTGATCGCCTTTTTGGCCTTCACGTTCGGTAAGCGCACAAATGTTTTGGAGCAAGTCCAAATCACTCATGACAAAGTTCATGTCTATCGACGCGATGTTACCGGGACGCTGCATAAGGCATTTCCCACTTATTGGACACAGGTCAAGGTTTCTGGAGCACAAACATTAAACTGCAATATTGAAATCGGCAGCCATGGCGAAGCCGTTAGAATTGGCCGGTATTTGACCACTTCGCAAAAAGTTCAAACCGTTGAGAAAATCAAGTCTGTGCTTAAGGAGGCTCAGACGGCAGGTTTTGACTAGCCCCTAAAAAAAGGGACGCTTTATTTTCAACAGCACAATGAAAGGCACCTAGAAGCCCAAGACATCTTTCATGGAATAGAGGCCCGGTTTTTGGCTGCAGCCCCAGATGGCAGCACGCACGGCACCACCGGCAAAGACTTCACGTGATGATGCTTTGTGGGTAATCTCGACGCGCTCACCCGGTCCGGCGTACATCACCGTGTGGTCACCCACCACATCCCCGCCGCGCAAGGTGGCAAAACCAATTTCACCTTTGGGGCGTGCACCAATAATCCCATCACGCGCTTTGCATGCCACGTCATCCAACGCCACATCACGTCCAGCGGCGGCAGCTTCACCCAAAGCCAAGGCCGTCCCCGAAGGTGCGTCGACTTTGTGGTGATGGTGCATGTCCAAGACTTCAATGTCATAGGTATCCGGCAAAACACTGGCAGCTTTTTCCACCAGGCCCAGCAACAAGTTTACTCCAACAGAAAAATTTGCCGCCTGAATCACCGGGGCTTTTTGTCCAGCCGCGGTAACCGCATTTTGCTGTTCATCATCCATACCCGTGGTGCCCACCACCAACACGGTTCCCGTTTCAGCCGCCATCACGGCGTGAGCCGCAGTTGCCGTCGGCACAGTAAAATCAATGATTGCATCGGCTGCTTCGAACAAAGCGTGGGGGTCTGCGCTTAACACAACGCCAGCCGCTTCCAATCCGGCCAATTCGCCCAAATCACGCCCCATTTCCGGGTGGTTTGCGGCTTCGGTTCCGCCCGCCAGTTCGGCACCATCGGCGGCCTCAACCGCAGCGATTAACATTCGTCCCATGCGCCCAGCTGCGCCAACAATCCCGATTTTCATTGGTCTGTATCCGTTCCTCAATCTAGCCATTGCGGCGCAAGCGCCCCAGCGAAACAGATTTATCACCATCATTGGCCAAATGCCACAGTCTTACCGCGAAGTCGCCATAGGGCCTTCACATCTTATGATTAATTGTAGATTGATCATGCACTTATTGGTGCAGTCAGAAGGGGACGACCATTGATTAAACGCATACCCAAACAAGAATTAATCCGCGCCGCTTTTCACGGTATGGCCATGGCTGAAAAAAAATTCAGCAAAATGACCTCCAATACCCTGCATTTTTGTCAGGCACCGGAATACCTTTTAACCGTTAACGTGGCAGAAACTCTCAACAAATCGGCACCCAATCATTTAACATGGTTGGAGTTTCAATTGAGCCAGGCCCGATCGGCCGCACGCGGCCATCAGCCAGCACTGGAGCAACACATGTCACGTGGACGTTGTGACATTTTAATGTGTTGGGCCTCCAGCAAAGAGCCCCGCGCGGCTTTTGAAATCAAACGCGACGTTCAAACGTTAAGCACCGTGAAAACCGATGTGGAACGCATTTTATATCTGCTCAACGGCGGTGTTGATGGCAATACGCTTCAATTCGGAGCTGTAATGTTCAGCACCATGGCGGAAAGCATCCATGGTCGACAGGTGATCAAAAACCGGGTGGAACAGTTTCAAAAAAAATTGGACGGCTGGCGTACCACAATGGGTGCCCATAATCGGCGTCTCAACATTGTCTGTGGTGACATCAAAAAACGGCGTGCTGGGGATTATTGGGCACCCATGGCTGTGATTGCCGAACGTGAAAGAAAAAACGGCCCAAATCATGATTGGTCAGCAAGCACCATGTCCTTTGGCTAGACATTCACGCACCCTCTCCCTACATGCAGACCATCAGAATGTAGGGAGGCGCACCATGAGTAATGATACACCCAGTATTCTTCACCACGTTTCCATCGGAACCAACGATTTCGATAAAGCTCAAACATTTTATGATGCCGTCTTAGCCCCATTGGGGTGTAAGCGGGTCATGGAGTTTCCGGGAGCCATCGCCTACGGGCGTGAGTTTCCGGAATTTTGGGTACAAACCCCCATCGACGGAAACTCGGCGCAAACCGGAAACGGCATACACTTTGGTTTTTTTGCCCGCTCTCAAGATGAGGTCAATGCATTTCATGCCGCAGCGCTCAAACATGGCGGAACGGACGATGGCGCGCCCGGTGGGCGCGAAGAATACGGGGATGCTTATTACGGTTGTTTTGTGCGCGATGTCGACGGGCACAAAATTGAAGCAACTTATTGGGATCAATCGAAGGATACAGGGCACACCTGATATGATGTCCCTTTAATCTTTCAAATCTTCCCAAAGGTCCTTTACCTTGGAAAAGAAACCGCCTGATTCTGGTGAGTGTTTGTTTTTATCACCACCTTCTGAACGGAATTCTTCCAGCAATTCTTTTTGCTTCTTGGTGAGGCTCACAGGCGTTTCCACCGACAGCTCGACAAACATGTCACCAAAGGCGGGTGAACGCAAAACGCTCATACCCTTACCGCGCAGGCGGAACTGTTGACCTGATTGGGTACCTGCTGGAATGTTGATGCGCGCACGCGAACCCCCCACCGTGGGCACTTCCAAAGTCCCGCCCAAAGCGGCCGTGGTCATCGGCACGGGAACGCGGACATAAATGTTCGCACCTTCACGTTGGAAAATCTTGTGTGGTTTGATGTTGAGGAAAATATAAAGATCGCCGGTCGGTGCACCGCGCAGGCCTGCCTCCCCTTCGCCTGACAAACGAATGCGGGTGCCGTCTTCAACGCCGGCGGGGATGTTGACGGACAGGGTTTTTTCTTTGTGCACACGTCCCGAACCGGAACAGTTGCGACACGGATCTTTGATGACTTTACCTTGGCCCTGACAGCTGGGGCAGGTCCGTTCAACCGTAAAGAAACCTTGTTGTGAACGAATGCGGCCGTGACCGCCGCAGGTGCCACAACTTGTCGGCTCGGAACCTTTTTTTGCACCGGTGCCGTTACAGACATCACAAGCGACTGAGCTCGGAACGCGAATTTCGGTGGACTTACCGGCGTAAGCTTCTTCCAAGGTCACATCCATGTTGAAGCGCAGGTCGGACCCACGACCGGATTGTTCCTGACCGCCACGTCCGCGACCGCCGCCACCAAAACCGCCGCCACCAAACATTTCTTCGAAAATGTCGGAGAAGCCGCCACCAAAGCCGCCTTCAAAACCACCACCGAAACCGCCCGCACCACCGGGGCCGCCTTGTTCAAAGGCAGCATGGCCAAAGCGGTCATAGGCCGCACGTTTTTCGTCGTCTTTGAGAACCTCATAGGCCTCATTGACGTTTTTGAAATTTTGCTCGGCTGTCTTGTCATCCGGATTACGATCCGGGTGATATTTCATGGCCAGCTTGCGGTAGGCCTTTTTGATCTCATCGCCATCGGCGCTTTTTGAGACCCCAAGAAGCTCGTAGAAATCCTGCTTCGACATGGCTTCATCCCATTTGGCTAGGAACGTATCCGGCGGGCTTCGTGGTTAAACGATGCCCGCCGAAAACTCATGTTGCCCTCAACCGGGCAGTCCCGGCTTATTTTTTGTCCTGGTCAGGATCAACTTCTTCAAAGTCGGCATCAACCACGTTGTCATCGGCGGCTTCAGGATCAGCACCCATATCGGGGCCGCCTTCAGCACCTTGGGCTTCGGCTTGCTGATCTTTGTACATGGCCTCGCCCAGCTTCATGGCAGCTTGCATCAGCACTTCAGCTTTTGCATCGATGGTTTCTGCATCCGCGGTTTCATCTTCCAAGATGGCTTTTACATCAGCAATCGCAGTTTCGATGGCAGACTTGTCTTCCGGAGCAACCTTGTCGCCGTATTCACCAACATTTTTCTCGGTGTCATGCATCAGGCTTTCCGCTTTGTTGCGGGCATCGACCAAAGCACGGCGGGCTTTATCTTCCTCGGCGTGGCTTTCAGCGTCTTGAACCATTTTCTCGATATCGTCATCGGACAAACCGCCGGAAGCCTGAATGGCAACTTGCTGTTCTTTGCCGGTGGCTTTGTCTTTCGCCGACACGTTGACGATACCGTTGGTGTCGATATCGAAGGTTACTTCGATTTGCGGCATACCGCGCGGTGCCGGTGGGATACCCACCAGATCGAATTGGCCCAGGATTTTGTTGTCCGCAGCCATTTCACGTTCACCTTGGAACACGCGGATGGTCACGGCTGACTGATTGTCTTCTGCCGTTGAGAAAACCTGAGATTTTCGTGTCGGGATCGTCGTGTTGCGATCAATCAGGCGGGTAAACACGCCACCCAAGGTTTCGATACCCAAAGACAAAGGTGTCACATCCAACAGCAGAACGTCTTTGACGTCGCCTTTAAGAACGCCGCCTTGGATCGCGGCACCGATAGCAACCACTTCGTCCGGGTTCACACCCTTGTGCGGTTCACGACCAAAGATCTGTTGAACGACCTCTTGAACCTTCGGCATGCGGGTCATGCCACCGACCAAGATCACTTCGTCAATTTCAGATGCTTTGAGACCTGCGTCTTTCAATGCAGCTTCGCACGGTGCAACGGTACGTTTGATCAGATCACCAACCAGGGCTTCCAATTTCGCGCGGGTCATTTTCACGTTCAAGTGTTTCGGACCGGATGCATCTGCGGTGATGAACGGCAGGTTAACTTCGGTTTGGGTCGCACTGGACAGTTCGATCTTGGCTTTTTCCGCAGCTTCTTTCAAACGCTGCAGTGCCAAGCGATCTTCGCGCAGATCAATACCGTTTTCTTTTTTGAATTCTTCAGCCAAGTACTCAACGATGGAGTGGTCGAAGTCTTCACCACCCAGGAACGTATCGCCGTTGGTGGATTTCACTTCGAAAACACCATCGCCGATTTCCAAGATGGATACGTCAAACGTACCGCCACCCAAGTCATAAACAGCAACCACACCGCCGTCTTTTTTCTCAAGCCCATAGGCCAGAGCTGCCGCGGTCGGCTCGTTGATGATGCGCAGCACTTCTAGACCAGCAATTTTACCGGCGTCTTTGGTGGCTTGGCGTTGGCTATCGTTGAAGTAAGCTGGAACGGTGATAACCGCTTGGGTCACTTCCGTGCCCAAGAAGCTTTCTGCGGTTTCTTTCATCTTTTGCAAAATGAAGGCGGAAATTTGCGATGGGCTGTATTTCTTGTTTTGCGCTTCAACCCAAGCATCGCCGTTATCACCACTGACGATGGAATACGGCACCAGGCCTTTATCTTTTTCGGTAAGCGGATCGTTGTAGCGGCGACCGATCAAACGCTTAATCGCAAATAGGGTGTCTTCGGGGTTGGTGACGGCTTGGCGTTTTGCGGGCTGACCCACCAAACGTTCGCCATCATCCGTGAACGCGACCATCGACGGCGTGGTGCGCGCGCCTTCAGCGTTTTCGATCACTTTCGGATCAGAACCATCCATCAAGGACAAGCACGAGTTCGTGGTGCCCAAATCAATACCGATAACCTTGCTCATGTCTTTCTCTCCGTCTCAGGCGGACATCTGCGGCCTTTTCAGTTCAAGCCCCGCGTTTGTCCCCTCGGGTTGTGGGGCAACAACGCCCCGATTTCAGTTGTTTTCCGTCTCACCAAAACGACTGTGAGCCGTGCTGGGAGGTATATAAGCCTGTGATTTTTTCTGTGCAACGCTTGAAATGCAAAAAACCATACAGGAATAAGGGTGATGTTCTAAGTTTCCTGGTCCACTTGTTGACCCGGTTCCGTACTGCCCGGCTCATAAGCGCGCTCGGCTCCTTCCGGTGGAGTTTCCACAGCCGAGGCCTCCGCCTCAGTTTCCGCTTTTGGACCACCGGTGGATACAATCACTTGTGCCGGGCGCAGCAAACGATCCTGAATGGTGAAACCGCCACGCTGAACGCCCAAAATCGTGCCTTTGGGAACGTCGGTTTTTTCTTCTTGGCTGACGGCTTCGTGCAAATTGTGATCGAAGGCTTGGCCCTCGGTCTTGATCGGCTTGATGCCATGAGCTTCGAACGCGTTCAGCAATTCTTTCATGGTCATGTCGATGCCAACACACAGATTGTTCAGGTTTGCATCCGCTTGGCGCGCCTCTTCGGTCACGGCCATGGTTGCCATGGACAGATAATCGGCCACACGCAACATATCGCGGGCAAAGTTGGTGACCGCATATTTCTTGGCATCGGCCTTTTCACGGGTGGCGATCCGGCGGGTGTTTTCAGCTTCGGCCATGGCGCGCAGCAGCTGGTCTTTCAGCTTGGCAATTTCGCCTTCGAAATCCAGGCCTTCGGCTTCAGCCTCTTGGGCAGCAACGTCTTCGGCAGCCTCAAGGGCTTCAGCGGTTTCGGCTTCGCGTGCTGCATCGGCTTCAGCGTCAGCAGCGGCGGCGGCAGCCTGCTCAGCAGTTTCTTCAACTGTTTCTGGGGTCTCTTCACCCGCAACTTCGTGTTCGGTGTTCATAGAGTACGTTTCCATTTGATCGGTGTTGGGGTGGTATATAGCCGATTTCGCAGATGCATCAAGCGTGCAAAAGGCTAAAACCCTAACTTTTTTGCCAGATTTACGACTTTTGTCGAACTTTAACCGATAAGACGGCCCACCATCTTGGCAGTGAAGTCAACCATGGGGATAATTCGGGCGTAGTTCATCCGCGTCGGACCGATCACGCCGATGGTTCCGATGATGCGTTCTTGGGTGTCGCGATAAGGCCCAACCACCATGGAACAGCCGGACATCCCGAACAGGTTGTTTTCCGATCCGATGAAAATTTGCACCCCATCGGCGGTATCCGCACTTTTAATCAAACGCGCCATGGATTCCTTGGTTTCCAGGGCTTCAAACAGGGACCGGATGTGTTCCAAATCCGCAGCGGCACCCATGTCTTCCAACAAATTGGCCTGGCCGCGCACAATCAAAGAGCTTTCCCCCGCGGCTCCCGACCACACAGCTAGGCCCTCTTCGACCACTTTGGCGGTCAAGGCATCCAACTGGGCTTGATGGCTGGACAGTTCTTGTTTGATGGCATCCAAAGCATCATCCAAGGTGCGGCCCACCAAACGTGCTGATAAATAGTTGGTCGCCTCAACCAAGGCGCTCGGCAAAACATTGGTGGGAATTTCGATGATGCGGTTTTCCACCACACCGTTTTCCGTCACCAAAACCACCAACGCCCGCCCGGGGCTAAGGCTTACAAATTCAATGTGCTTCAAGGGGGCCTGAGTTTTTGGCGCTACCACCAAACCCGTCAGGTGCGACAGCCCCGATAAGGCTTGGGTGGCATTTTCCAACATCCCCTCAACCGAAGTCCCGGACGCTTTGCATTCGCCTTCGATGGAATGGCGTTCTTCGCTGGTCAGATTGCCGATTTCCAAAATCCCATCGACAAACAGCTTCAGTCCCATTTCCGTGGGCAACCGCCCCGCAGACGTATGGGGGGAATGCAAAAGCCCCGCTTCTTCCAAATCCGCCATCACATTGCGGATGGTGGCCGGGGAAATATCCAGGCCCTCTTGGCGCGACAGCGTGCGCGAGCCCACCGGGCCACCCGTTTCCAGGTAACCGTCGACAATGCGGCGAAAGATTTCGCGGGACCGTTCATTTAGCTCTGTAATCATCAATTCAGACCCTAATCCGCCACCGGGCATGCGTCAATCGAGGCGTCAATTGCACGCTTTACGTAGATGGCCTGGGCGGTTAGCTTGTGCCCAACAGTTTAGATAAAGATTTAAGGATAGATATATGAGACCCAGTGGCCGCGAGCTCGACCAAATGCGCACCGTCATCATCGAACCGGGCTTTGCCAAGCATGCCGAAGGTTCTTGCCTGATTAAGTTCGGCGACACCCACGTTTTGTGTGCAGCCACCCTGGAAGAGCGCGTCCCCCCTTGGATTCGCGGCCAAGGCAAAGGCTGGGTCACGGCCGAATACGGCATGCTGCCGCGCGCCACCAATTCGCGTATGTCACGCGAAGCGGCACGCGGCAAACAATCGGGCCGCACCCAAGAAATCCAACGCCTGATCGGGCGCTCGCTCCGCGCCGTCACAGATTTGGAAGCCATGGGCGAAATGCAAATCACCGTGGATTGCGACGTCATCCAAGCCGATGGCGGCACCCGCACCGCATCCATCACCGGGGCCTATGTTGCCTTGCACTTGGCACTACGAAATGCGGTGGAACGCGAACTGATTGAAAGTGTTCCATTGGTTGACCAAGTCGCGGCCGTGAGCTGTGGCCTGTACCAAAGTGCGGCTGTATTGGATTTGGATTATCTGGAAGATAGCGCCGCTGAAGCCGACACCAACTTCGTATTGACCGGGGCCAACGGTATCGTCGAAATTCAAGGTACCGCCGAAGATTACCCATTTTCCGAAGATCAATTTATGGAACTGATGCGTCTGGCCAAAAAAGGTGTGGGCGAATTGGTGGAGCTGCAACGTCAAGTGCTTGAACTGGAGTGATCACGCATGAGCCGCAAGTTTGAAGGTGGCAAGCTGGTCATCGCCAGCCACAACCCCGGCAAGGTCCGCGAGATCGCAGAGCTGCTGGAACCGTTTGGTGCAGACGTTATTTCTGCGGGTGAATTGAACTTGCCCGAACCTGTGGAAGACGGCACCACCTTCATTGCCAACGCCAAGATCAAAGCCTTGGCTGCAGCCACCGCTTCAGGCCATGTGGCTTTGGCCGACGACAGTGGACTTTGTGTTCATGCTTTAAATAACGACCCCGGTGTGTATTCGGCGCGCTGGGCTGGACCCAAAAAAGACTTCACCCTGGCCATGCAAAAGGTTGAAGAGGCCCTCAACGCCGCAAGTTCACAAGACCGCAGCGCCCATTTTGCCTGCGCCTTGACCATTGCTTGGCCGGATGGACACACCGAAAGCTTTGAAGGCCAAGTCCAAGGCACCATGACGTGGCCCGCCCGTGGTGAGAAGGGGTTTGGCTACGACCCAACCTTCGTCCCGGACGGTCACACCACGACATTTGCGCAAATGGAACCGGAAACCAAACACGCCATGAGTCACCGCGCCAACGCTTTTAAGCTGTTGGTGGCTGCATGTTTTGAAGACGAAAACTAACGGCGCAGGCTTGCTCACGCCATCAACAGTTGAGAATTGCGGCTAACAGGTCAATACTGTTGCTATGGAGAACGAACCGACCGTTTCTGAGTGTTGGTGTATTGTGGTTCTGGCTTAGTGGATAGATGGTGTAATGGCGCTCAAACAGCCCAAAGATTTAGCCCTTTATGTTCATTGGCCCTGGTGCCTGTCCAAATGTCCCTATTGTGACTTCAATTCCCACGAAACGGCACTGAACGATCAAGACCAAGACCAATATCGTCGTGCTATTTTACGCGATCTGGAACATTACGCAGAGCAAACAAATGGCCGCAACCTCACCAGTGTATTTTTTGGTGGCGGCACACCCAGCCTGGTCAAACCCGAAACCATACACGATATTTTAGAGGCTGCTCGCACTCATTGGGATGTGGCACCAAATTGCGAAATCACCTTGGAGGCCAATCCGACATCCATTGAAGCCTCAAAGTTTCGGGCCTTTCACGACGCCGGAATCAATCGCGTTTCGGTCGGGGTACAGGCCTTAAATGATGATGCATTACAGGCTCTTGGACGTGAACACACCACCGAAGAAGCCCTAGATGCTATCGATATTGCCCAGGCTATATTTGATCGTTACACATTCGATTTAATTTATGCTCGCCCCGGTCAAGGTGAGGGCGATTGGGCTGATGAGTTGGAGTATGCCTTAGGCCTGACCACCGATCACATTTCGCTTTATCAACTGAGCATCGAACCCGGAACGGATTTTTTTCGCCAGCACATCGCCGAAGCCCCCGAAGACCTAGCTGCTGATCTTTATCAGATGACCCAAGAAATCTGTGAGGCCGATGGCCTGCCCGCTTACGAAGTCTCCAACCATGCGCGGCCCGGTGCAGAAAGCCATCATAATTTGAGCTACTGGAAAGGCACCGATTATATCGGCATCGGCCCCGGTGCGCACGGGCGCATCAGCCAAAACGGTATTACACAGGCCACCCACCAAATATCTGATCCGGCCCGCTGGTTCGGCGCGGTGCAACAACGCGGTCACGGCACCGCCAAGGTCCGCGAGCTTAACCCACTTGAGCGTCAAGAAGAGCTGGTGCTCACCGGCCTGCGTCTCCGTGAAGGTTTGAATGGAGCCCGGTTTGAAGCGCAAACGGGCATCGCATTGATGCAGGTGCTTAATACAGATGCGCTAGACACCTTGTGTCGTGAAAAATTGTTGGAACAAACTGAAATCGGTGTACGTGCGACCGATCAGGGGCGGCTGATGTTGAATACATTGATTGCCGAACTGTTGGGTGACATTGAAGAACCCGCCGCCGATGACGATCCTTTCGCCGGATTCAGTGGCGGTTCCATCAACTAGCTTAAAATGCTTTAAAATTCGGCCTTTAAAACTCTGATGGTGCCGGATCAATCACTTTGGCATTTTTGCGGCCCACTTCCAGCACCGCTAAGCCCCGCTCCGCAACACCGGATTGTTGAAACCTAAACAGCCCATCACGTCCGGCAAAGCCGCCTGATTGCGCCAAAACCTCAGCACTGAAGGGCTGTTCCGTGCCTTGTGATCCAAGGACCACTGCCAGTGCTGTGGCATCATATGCCAAGGTCGCCAGACGGTGCGGTCGATTGCCATAGGCGTTGAGATAGGTGTCGGAAAAAGCTTTGCGGTTGGTGGGGTCAGGGGCGGCAAACCAGCTACCGACCAAGGCAGGCTCTGCACCCAGACCCGGTTCATCCCACTGACCTGTGCCTAAAATTCTCACCTTTTTCGGATCGACATCATAGAAAGGTAACATCGCCGCCACCGCGATCAAACGGCGCCCCCCATCAGCGACCAACAAAGCATCATAAGGCACATCACCCAAAGTTTGCAGGTTTTCCATACGCTTTAACGCCCGTTGCGACACTTCGTCATCATGTGCTTCCAAACTTTGGCGTTGCGCCAACAAGGCGCCACGACGTTCATTGTAGTGCGCGATCCGTTTGACCGGCTCTGAGAAATCTTGCAGTTTGGGATCGTAAAATTCGGTTTGCACCATAAAGCCGCCAGCATTCCAAACGGCCGTGTTCATGGTTGCCGAAACTTTGTCGCCATACGCACCTTCGGGGGCCAACAATGCAAATCGACGCGCCCCTTTGGCGACGGCATATTCCACCACGCGTTTGACCTCATCACCGGGGAAAAAGCCCATGGTGTAAACGCCCGGGCCAACAACTGTACGATCCGAGGAGAACGCCATCACCGGAACTGACGCTATTTGCGCCAAATCTGAAACGGCGCGCACCGATGAAGACAACAACGGGCCCACAATCAGTTGGGCACCATCGCCAATGGCCAGGCGCGCGGCTTCACGGGCACCGGCTTCTGTACCTTGGGTGTCGTGCACCAACATTTCAAAGTTGGTTCCGGCAAAATCAAACAATGCCATTTGCGCCGCGTTCAACATCGCCGCCCCAACACGTTGATTGGCACCGCTGAGCGGCAACAACACCGCCACACGCATACCACGCGCCTGAGGCACGGGCGGCGGTTCAACACTATTGGTAGGGGCGTCAATTCCATGTGTCGACATGGGGATGCGACCGATCAAATCTTCCAAAGAGGGTAAGACTGGCGGGCGCGGGCGTGGCCGCGGCTCAGATAAACGTGCGACAACTTGGGGACCAACACCCCCGGACGCGGCGTACGAGCCCGGGGCCTTTTCTTCAGTCGCTTTGGGGTTTTCAACTGGGGCTACATTTGCCAATTGCGGCTTTGAACCGGGCGTTTGACACCCGGCCAACACCAAAGACGCCAGAACGACGGCCATACTGGCACGCTTAAAAATGGAGTGGGTAAATATGCAATTGGACATCTGCGCCCTGGAGCCTCCCGAAAAACCTGATACGCTATCTATACGCGCCAAAAACGGCCAAAATTTGGTGCCGAAATTTGATGCAGAGTAGCGGGAGCCAACGCATGAGTAAACCGCGAGTTCACAAGCCCAAGGCAGATGGTGCACGGGTGCGCGCGCAAAAGTGGGGACGCTGGGCCGAAAGCCTCGCCGCACTTCATCTGCGTCTGCGGGGCTATCGCATCTTGGCGCGCAATTATAAGACTCCCGTAGGCGAGCTTGATGTGGTCGCCAAACGCGGTCGCGTCATCTGTTTTGTCGAAGTCAAAGCCCGCCCCATCCAAGCCCAAGCGCTTGAAGCGGTCTCCTCCAAACAATGCGGCCGGATTCAACGTGCTGCTGAACTATTTCTCATTCACCATCCATCATTACAGGTTTTTGATATTCGTTTTGATGTCGCACTGGTGTCAGGTTTGCTGCAATTTAAACATGTTAGAGATGCTTGGCGTCCTTAATTCCTGTATTTTCCCTACGCTTTGTTAACCAACTGGACGCTACACTGATGGTAATTTCAACTTCATTTCTGGATCGACCATGACCGCATTTTCCCCATTTCGTCTTGCTGTTTTGCTGATTGCGCTGTTCAGCCTTGGCATCACCACAACAGCCTGTGCACCTATCGGTTTGGTGGTGGGTGCTGGTGCCGGTGCCGGGGTTGCCGCCTATTCAGAACGCGGTGTCGACGGTGTGGCCCGGGATTTGGCCCTCAGCAGTCGTATCCTGGATCAATATGCCCGTTTCGATCACACCTTCATCGCCAAAATTGGGGTCGATGTTTATGAGAGTCGTGCCCTTTTGACCGGCCAAGTGGAAACCGAAGATCAACGCGCGGATGCTGTGCGCTTGGCCTGGCAAGTTGACGGTCTCGTCGATGTCATCAACGAGATCCACGTGACCTCTGACGGCAGTATTTTAAACACCGCCCGTGATGCCTGGATCTCCACTCAGATGGAAGCCAAGTTGACCTTCGACAAAAAGGTTTTGGGCATTAATTATGCTATCGAAACAGTTGGTGGAACCGTTTATTTGCTTGGGATTGCACAAGATAATGCGGAACTTCAGCGCGTTATCAATCATGCCCGCTCCATCGAATATGTCCAGCGTATCGTCAGTCATGTACGGGTCAAAACCCCCATTGCCGACACACCCGCGGAGCCTTCATGACGCCAACCCCACACCACACATCTGCCCATCAAGCCCTCACCGATCTGGCACACCAGCCAGAGGATCAATGGGACTTGGCCCGGGCCAGTTTGTGGTTGGCCAAGTGGGCGGAACCTAACCTCAATATCGATGTCTATGATCGTCACCTGATATCATTGGTTCACGATGTCCGGGCCTATGTTGCCAACGACACCGATGACCCGTATTTGATTATCGAAGCCGCACAGCAGATTTTGGCCCGGCGCTATGGCTATGTGGGTGTCACGGACCCGGCCGAGCGCGCCGACGGGGCCAACATGGCCCGTACAATTGACCGCCGCCGCGGCCACGCCCAAACCTTGGCTATTCTATATCATCTTGTAATTGCTGATTTTAATCAGCATGTTGAGATTATTGATTTCCAACCACGCACCTTGGTGGCGGTGCAAACCCGATCCGAACGCCTGCTGCTTGATCCCGTTGACGGTGGTCGGTTGTTGAGTGCACGTGACCTACGCCAGTTGTTGGACCGGCACGCCATCTCCGACGAGCCGTTCAACCCCATGGCATTGACCACGATGACCCCAAAGTCTGTTTTGTTGTCTCTGCAACACCTTATCAAAGCCCATCATCTACGCTATGTCGCGCCCGAGGCTGCCCTTCAAGCCATTGAAGGTGCTTTGTTATTTGCGCCCACAGAGGCCAAGCTGTGGCGGGAACTGGGGTTGTTGCATGCACGCCTTGATCACCTTTTGGATGCCACCCAGGCGCTTGAGCATTATTTACAATTGCCCAGTGATGATACCCACCGCTATACAGCTTCTCAGATGTTGCAGGACTTGCACCGCGAGCTGGAACGCACTAAGTCCTAAAATCCCTGATTTTCTGCCAAATCTGCACAGTTCTTTGAAGGAACACTGCCCATGAGCCGCCCGCCCCTAAAAGTCGCCCTGCAAATGGACCCCATTCAAGACGTCGATATTGAAGCGGACAGCACGTTTGTAATCGGTCTGGAAGCGCAACGACGTGGGCACGAGCTGTTCTACTATCACCCCGATGATCTTATTTACGAAGACGGTAAGGTCCTGGCCAAAATGCAAAAGGTCGAGCTGCGGCGTGAGGTTGGAAATCACTGTACACTAGATGAGGTACTACTAGTCGATTTAGAAACACTAGATGTTGTGTGGTTAAGGCAGGACCCCCCATTTGACATGCAGTATCTCACCACCACATATCTGCTCGATATGCTGCCGCCAACTACACTTGTCGTTAACAACCCCACCGAAGTGCGACGGAATCCGGAAAAACTGTACATCGCACGCTTCCCAGAACTGGTTCCACCCACCTTGGTGACCCGCAATGTCGACCAAATCAAAGCCTTTCGCAAAAAACACCAAGATATCGTCGTCAAGCCGCTTTACGGCAACGGCGGTGCAGGTGTGTTCCATATTAAGCCAGATGATGAGAACCTCGGCTCTCTGTTGGAGATGTTTTTGGACGGATCGCGAGAGCCGATCGTGGTGCAGGCCTATTTGAAGGATGTACGCCAAGGCGACAAACGCATCATCTTGGTCGACGGCGAACCTGTGGGTGCCATCAACCGTATCCCCCCCGAAGGCGAAGCCCGATCCAACATGCACGCCGGGGGCACACCGACAAAAATCGGCCTGACGGAGCGTGATTTGGAAATTTGCGCTGCCATTGGTGACGATCTGAAAAAACGCGGTTTGTTGTTTGCGGGTATTGACGTTATTGGTCAGTACCTAACCGAAATAAATGTAACATCCCCCACAGGGCTCCAGGAAATCCGCCGTTTTGATGGGGTTGCTTTGGAAGAAAATATCTGGGATGCCATTGAAAGCAAGATCGACAGTATCCGCTAGCACCTTCTGTGAAAGGGGTCATTTATGAGCAATCAGCCCATCAGCCGTTATCCTGTGCCAAAGCTAGAAGATCTGCCCGAAGACATCCGCGAGCGCATCTTGGCCGTCCAAGAAAAGGCCAAGTTCATTCCCAATGTATTCCTGACCCTGGCCCACCGCCCGGATGAATTTCGTGCCTTTTTCGCCTATCACGATGCCCTTATGGAACGCGAAGGCAGCACCCTCACCGCAGCAGAAAAAGAAATGATCATCGTCGCCACCAGCGCCGCCAACGGTTGCCAATATTGTGTGGTTGCCCACGGTGCCCTGTTGCGGGTGTTTTCCAAAGAACCCCTACTCGCCGACCAGATTGCCGTGAACTACTTGCATTCCCCCTTGTCGGAACGTCAAACCGCGATGCTCGACTTTGCCATGAAGCTGTCGCGCGCACCCGAAACCGTCAGCCCAAATGATTATGAAATCCTCAAGCAGCACGGCTATGATGACGAGGATATCTGGGACATATCGGGCATCACCGCGTTCTTTGGCCTCTCCAACCGCATGGCCATCATCACCGCGATGCAGCCCAATGATGAATTTTACACCATGGCCCGCGAACCCAGGGATTAGCCCCAATAGGAACCCCAAGCATGAGCCCCGAATTTCTCATCACCTCACTGATTGTTGTGATTATGCCTGGGACCGGGGTGATTTACACTTTGGCCCAAGGTCTGGGTGGCGGAACCCGGTCAGCCTTGGCGGCAACAGTCGGCTGCACCTTAGGGATTGTGCCGCATATGGCTGCCAGTATCTTTGGCCTTGCCGCCCTGTTGCACACCAGTGCGGTGGCCTTTCAGGCGCTCAAAATTGCAGGCGTGGCATATTTGCTTTATCTGGCATGGGGAACGCTGAAAGACCATGGGGGCTTGAATGTTGGTGCAGAACACAAACGCAAAAAGCTCCACATCATTGCCTGGCGCGGTTTTCTGATTAACATTCTGAATCCGAAACTATCCCTATTTTTCCTGGCATTTTTACCCCAATTTGTACCCACCTCCACATCCAATCCGGTTTGGCAGATGGTTCTTTTAAGCACCATATTTATGGGACTAACGGCTATCGTCTTTGCGATTTACGGCTTAGCAGCCGCCAATATGCGCGACCAAGTCCTCACCCGGCCGGCCGTTATGAACTGGTTTCGTCGTGGATTTGCGGCCGCCTTTGGTGCGCTGGCCCTGCGATTATCATTCGCAGACCGCTAGTGTATCAATCGTTCACATAATTATTGCGCGCATAGATCTGATCGCTACACTCATGTTGATATGTTATATGGGGGGTGATACTACATGGTCGCACGCATAAATACCGTTGCTTTTCAAGGTATTGAAGTCTTACCTGTGGATGTTCAGGTGCACATTGCCCAGGGCTTGCCAGCTTTCGCTATTGTTGGTTTGCCCAACAAAGCAGTATCCGAAGCCAAGGAACGCGTGCGCGCAGCCTTATCGGCACTGGGCTTGGCTTTACCGCCCAAACGCATCACCGTCAACCTGTCCCCTGCCGACACCGTGAAGGAAGGATCGCATTTCGATCTGCCCATCGCCGTGGGGCTGCTCACCGCCATGGACGTTTTGCCTGCGGATCAAATTGATGAATTTGTGGCCCTTGGTGAACTGGCCTTGGATGGCACACTCACAGCGGTCAATGGAGTGCTGCCCAGCGCAATTCATGCTGGGTCACGTCAACTAGGCTTAATTTGTCCCGAAATTCAAGGTGGTGAGGCCGCTTGGGCCGGTGATTTAACGGTTTTGGCGATTCGATCATTGCTGGATTTGGTTAATCATTTCAAGGGCTCACAAGTTTTGAGCAATCCTAAACCCTTAATTTATGAAACCCCGGATGAAAGCCGTGATTTTCTTGACCTAGTAGATATAAAAGGCCAGGAATCCGCCAAAAGAGCCCTAGAAATTGCCGCGGCCGGTGGACACAACCTGCTCATGTCGGGCCCACCTGGATCGGGCAAATCTTTACTTGCTAGACGCCTTTCGGGCATTTTACCGGACCTCACACCCACCGAAGCGCTGGATGTGTCGATGATTCATTCATTGGCCGGAATGTTGCCCGAAGGCGGGCTCATGCGCACCCGCCCCTTTCGCGATCCACACCATTCGGCATCACAGGCCGCCTTGGTCGGTGGTGGT
>JAPHSY010000063.1 GCA_026196495.1 Magnetovibrio sp. | reverse complement strand
GCAAACCCGGGAATGTTTTCTTCAGGTGTCGCAATAGGAATGAAATAGGCGGCTTCCATGGCCACATAGTGCATTCCTGCAATTGAGCCCCCCATGAACGGAGCAGCCACGATGGATTGTTGCCAAGACGCCCAATGCGGCTGCCATTTGCGAATGCCGCACTTCGCATAAAGAGAAACAGCAGCTAAGGAAACAGCGATGATGATGGAAAGGGCAAACAATTCAGGGGAATAATAAATCATGGCGTCCATGCGCATGGCCGCCATACCGGAATAATGCATCAGCCCAATGCCAGCCCCCATGATGACACCGGCCAGTAAAAGCCTTGTTGATGTGATTTGGGAAAATGAAACAAACCATAAGGCAAAAACACTCGCCAAAACGCCTGGTGTCATGGAGGCCAGAGTGATGATGGGGTCATAAGTGATGCCACAGGGCAAACTAAACGCCAGCATGCCAATAAAGTGCATGGCCCACACACCGCCACCCAGAACAACGCCACCGGATGTGACCCAGGCAACCTTGTGGGTATGGGTATGGGTAACCCGTTCCGAGACCTGTAGCGCAACGAAAGATGCAAAAATCGCCGTCAATACGGAAAACGCAACCAGAAGCAGGTTGTAAGTACCGCTATAGGCTAAGGATAAATCCAAGCTGGGGTTTGTAAATTGCAGGTATTGATCCAAAAAAACAGACTCTCAACTTCTTATTCGTTTGATTCTTATGCCCACTCGGGAGGCTCATTCAATTTCGCCCCAGAGATCATAGGCCCCTGATTTGGTAATTGTGGCTTTGACCATATCACCAGCTTTAAGATCAGTCACACCGTCCAAATAGACATTGCCGTCAATCTCTGGGCTGTCGGCATAAGTCCGGCCGATGGAACCCTGTTCGGTGACTTCATCAATCAACACGTCCATGGATTGACCGATACGGTCAAGGAGCTTGCGTTCGGATATGTCTTGGGACATTTCCATAAAGCGTTCCCAGCGGCTGAGCTTTTCATCGGCATCCACATGATCGGGCAGGGTGTTGGCTTGTGCGCCGTCAATGTTTTCGTATTGGAAGCAACCCACACGGTCGAGCTGGGCATCTTCCAAGAAATCCAACAAGGTTTCAAAGTCATCCTCGGTTTCACCAGGATAGCCGACGATGAAGGTTGAGCGAATGGCAATGTCGGGACAAATGTCGCGCCACTTTTCAATGCGTTCCAAGACCTTTTCCGCATGGGCCGGGCGGGCCATGGATTTTAGCACATTGGGACTGGCGTGCTGGAACGGGATGTCCAGGTACGGTAAAATTTTGCCGTCGGCCATCAGCTCAATGGCGTTATCAACATTGGGGTAGGGGTAAACGTAGTGTAGTCGCACCCATGCGCCCAAATCACCTAAGCTGTTGGCAAGGTTATACATATCCGTTTTGACCGGATTGCCGCGCCAATCACTGTTGGCGTAGTTCAAGTCCAGGCCATAGGCGCTGGTGTCTTGGGAAATGACCAGAAGTTCTTTCACGCCGCTGTCGACCAAGCGTTCGGCTTCACGCAGGACATCGCCCACAGGTCGGCTGGCCAAGGGGCCGCGGATGTCAGGGATGATGCAGAATTTGCAGTGGTGGTTACAGCCTTCAGATATTTTCAGGTATGAATAATGCCGCGGGGTTAGCTTCATGCCTTCAGGGCCAACCAAGTCAATGAAGGGATCGTGCAGCGGTGGTACGGCGTCGTGCACAGCTTCGACCACTTGTTCGTATTGATGTGGGCCGGTGACGGATAAAACGTTGGGTGCGACTTCGCGGATGGCGCCTTCGTCGATACCAAGACAGCCCGTCACAATCACCCGGCCATTTTCGGCCATGGCTTCGCGGATGGCTTCTAAACTTTCTTCGCGGGCACTGTCGATGAAGCCACAGGTGTTGACCAACACCACATTGGCATCTTCATAGCTTTCGGAGATCTCATAACCTTCCGCACCCAACTTGGTGAGAATGCGTTCCGAATCGACCAGAGCCTTAGGGCAACCCAGCGATATGATCCCGACTTTGGGGGCAGTTTTCTTATCCATCGGGACTATATATGGCCTTCCAAGAGGGGTGTAAACAGCGCACTCACGGCTTTTCAGGGGCTTTTTCTTGACGCAGAACCGTAATGGGGGCGTAATTTTTCAGACATATGCCTCCTGGGGAGCGTAAGAGAGGCCTGTTTTGCACTGTTTAGAGGGATACACGGCTCATGCAATGGCTCGACAATCACTTTGGCATTACGGCCAAGGGTAGCTCTATTCGTACGGAATTTCTGGCAGGTTTCGCCACTTTTCTAACCATGGCTTACATCATCGTCGTGAATCCGGCGATCTTGTCCGAAGGTGGTCTGGATTTTGGAGCGGTGTTTGTTGCCACCATCATCGCCGCCATTGTCGGCTCCTCGATCATGGGATTTTGGGCCAACTGGCCTGTTGCCATGGCGCCCGGCATGGGGCTCAACGCATTTTTCACTTTTGGGGTCGTGCTGGGGATGAAACAGCCCTGGGAAGTGGCCTTGGGTGCGGTGTTCGTCAGTGGTGTGCTGTTTCTGATTTTGAGCCTTACGGGTTTGCGTGAATGGGTCATCAACTCCATCCCCAAATCCTTAAAGTTGGGCATCGGTGCTGGTATCGGCATGTTTTTGGCCATCATCGGTCTGAAAAATGCGGGTGTGGTGGTTGATAGCCCCGCGACCTTGGTAGGGTTGGGTGATTTTGTCAGCTTGCCTGTCATGTTGTTTATGGTTGGCTTCATTATCATGGTGGTGCTGGACAAGCTGCGCGTGCCGGGCGGCATCGTCATTGGCATTATTGCCGTGTCCATTGTGGGGTGGCTCACAGGGACAACGGATTTGGCCGGCGTCGTCGGTCCGGTGCCAAGCCTGGAGCCCACATTGTTCAAGCTGGATATCCAAGGTGCGTTGACCGCGGCGATGGTCGGTGTGGTGTTTGCGTTACTGTTTGTGGATTTCTTCGACACCGCAGGGACATTGACCTCTGTTGCCAACATTGCCGGGAAAATCGGTGAAGATGGTAAGATCGAAAACATTGGCCGTGCTGTGGTGAGTGATTCCATCGCCACCATTGTTGGGGCTTTGTTTGGTACATCCAACACCACATCCTATATCGAAAGTGCGGCGGGTATTAAAGAAGGTGGACGCACGGGGCTTACGGCTGTTGTGGTTGCCGTGTTCTTTTTTCTGTGCTTGGGTTTTGCGCCACTGGCCAAAAGCATTCCGGCCTACGCCACCGGGGCGGCGTTGGTGTTTGTCGCCACCCACTTCATGCGTAATATGCTGGATATCGACTGGGATGACGTGACGGAATATTCTCCGGCGGTTCTCGCCGCAATCTTGATGCCGTTGACGTTTTCCATTGCTAACGGTATTGCCATTGGTTTTATCACCTACGCTTTGGTGAAGATTGCCAGTGGGCGTGCTGCAGATGCCAACCCGGCCGTTCTTTTGGTCGCCGTGTTGGGTGTGTTGCATTACGCATTTGGATAAGAAGATTATGACGGAAAAACACTTCATCACCGCCAATGAACTGCTGGAAGATTCCTACAGGCTTGGTCATCAGATATTCGATGATGGGTTTCGCCCCACATATATCGTCGGGATTTGGCGCGGTGGCACCCCGGTGGGCATTGCGGTGCAGGAATTGTTGGAATATCGCGGTGCGCCGTCGGATCATATTTCCATCCGCACATCGTCATATACGGGGATTGAGCAGCAATCTGATGATATCCGTGTTCATGGTCTGCATTACATCATTGAAAATGCCAATGCTGATGACACCTTGCTGATCATTGATGATGTGTTCGACAGTGGACGTAGTGTGGCGGCGGTGATTGAGACGATCAAACACCTGTCGCGGGCGAATACGCCAGAAACCATTAAGGTTGCCACGGTTTATTACAAACCAACCAAATCCAAGGTCGATATAGTGCCGGATTATTACATCCATGAGACCGATAAATGGTTGGTGTTTCCCCACGAATTGGATGGTTTGAGTAAAGAAGAAATCGCCAAATATAAACCTGTGGCGCTGACTCAATCCTAAGTCCAATATATGCTATTGTTGAAGGACGATAGCCAGGGGCTTGCATGGGCAAGATGTTGAACTTATTGAAAGAAGGTGACCGCCGCACCGTTGGGCGGGTGTCTGATGCTGTGCGCCTTGCGATTGGCAAACCACAGCATATTGATGAGTTGGTTGATTTATTGACGCATGCCAATCCAGCCGTGCGTATGCGCGCCGCCGATAGCTTGGAAAAGTCGACGGTCCAGCATGCAGAATTTTTGACGCCTCACAAAGAACAATTGCTAGAATTGGCTGAGATCGCAACCCAGAATGAGGTGCGCTGGCATTTGGCGCAAATTTTAACGCGGACAGATTTGGAACCTGACGAAATGTCAGATTTGGCGGAAGTTTTTGATCGGTGGTTCCGCGGTGCAGACAGTCGAATTGTTCGGACATCGGCTCTGCAAGGCATGGTGGACTTGGCGGTGCGTGATCAGACGTATTTGGATGATGCACTGAAGATGTTGGAAGAGGCACTGGAAAGTTCCATCCCAGCCCTTTCTGCACGGGCCCGGAAGTTGCGCGGCCCACTACAACGCTTGAAGTCGGATTAATCCTTGATTGGCGCGGCGACTAAGATACAAATAGCGCCAGATATTTAATGAATGGATTCAAACCATGAGCTCCAAAAACGATAAAAAGAAAATCTTCAAACCGCGCCCTGTTTCTGGTTTTCTGGAATGGCTGCCGGAAGTGCGGCTGGTGGAGCAACGCTGGCTGGATGAAATCCGCGATGCGTTTGAATCTTATGGCTTTTGTTCCATCGAAACGCCCTCCGTTGAAGAGGTCGAAGTCCTATCTGCCAAAGGTGGCGATGCCGATAAAGAAATCTATGGCCTACGTCGTCTGGCCGCTGAACCCGGTGAAGAAGATGGTGGACGTTTGGCGCTGCACTATGACCTGACGGTGCCGATGGCGCGTTACGTGGCGCAGCATTTTGGCGATCTGGTATTCCCATTTAAACGTTATCAGATGCAACGTTGCTGGCGCGGTGAACGCCCGCAAGAAGGGCGCCTGCGCGAATTTTACCAGTGTGATATCGACGTCATCGATATGGATGAAGTTTCGCTTCATTTTGATGCTGAAATTCCTGAGATGACTTTGGATGTGTTGCGTCGTTTGGAAGTCGGCCCCGTTCGCCTGCACATGAACAATCGCAAAATCTTGCAAGGTTTTTATCAGGGTTTGGGTATCGAAGATGTGGTCAATGCCATCCGCATTGCCGATAAGATGGACAAAATCGGCCCCGAAGGTGTGCTGGATGGCTTAACTGAAGAATTGGGCTTGAGCGCTGAGGTCGCGCAAAAATGTGTAGACCTAGCTGCCATCCAAACCGAAGATGCCAGCTTTGCTGATCAAGTGCGGGCCTTTGGCATTGATAATGAACAGCTTGAATCGGGACTTGAAGAACTGACCTTCGTGATGCTGGAACTGGCTCACCTGGACAAGGGCACTGTGGTGGCTGACATGTCCATCGCGCGTGGTTTTGATTACTACACCGGCACGGTTTACGAAGGTAAATTGATCGACTTCCCAGATTTCCCAACCGTGTGTGCGGGCGGGCGTTATGACAACTTGGTGGGTTCGTATTCTCGTCAAAAATTGCCGGGTGTTGGTATTTCCATCGGCTTCTCTCGAATATTCTCCAAGCTGGTGAAAGAAGGCCGTATTGAGTTGGGCGCAAAATGTCCCACAGATATCTTGGTGGCTTGTCTGTCCGGTTCATCGCGCACCGAATTGGCGACAACGACCCGCAAACTGCGTGATCGTGGCTATAAGGTTGAGATGTACCATGAAGCCAAATCTCTCAAAGCGCAGATGAAATATGCATCGCGCAAAGGCATCCCGTTCGTGTGGTTCCCGGCCAATGCCGAGCAGCCGGAACACGAAGTCAAAGACATGGAAACGGGTGAGCAGTCTGTGGCTGATGTCGAAACCTGGATTCCTTAAACCAACACGATATCCAAATCTTCTTCACATGGTGTGAACCAGTAGCTTCCTGTGACGGGTGTTGAAAAGTTCAATAGATGGTCGGTGATGGCGCTATCGTCCATTCCCCACATGCTTGCCAACACTGTTTCGAAACGTGATTGTTCACATGCAAATGCCAGAAAGTAGAGCCCGTGTTCCCCGGCAGTCCCATAGGGGAAACTGCGGCGATACATTTTTTGGGCAATGCCATCGACTTTGAGATCAGTGCGGCTTACATGACTGTCGGATGGTTGGGCGTCACCTTCCAGTTCAATACTGTCTTCTTTGGTGCGACCAATGACGCGTTCTTGGTCCGTGACGGGAAGTGCATTGAATTTGGGTAAATTGTGGTTCCATTTTTGTGAAAAGACGATGGCCCCGCCAGCACCTGGCCTACCATCCGGGACCAAAGCCGCTTCGCGCTTGGCTTCATCATCTTTGGGGTTGGCGCTGCCGTCGATGAAGCCGGTGAGGTCACGACTGTCCTGATAGACAAAGCCGGGTATATCCAATTCACGTTGGGTTTCTTGGCTCAAAATGGCATCAATGGCCAACACAGCATCCAACACATCATCATGCTCAGCACTATGAATCCAAACCATGATATCGCGCTGTGTTGCGGGGGCTTTCATCTTTGGTCCGTTGAGCGGTTGAAAATCGGTGAAGCCACTGGGCATTTTATCGTGTGCCACCTGTGCCCACATTTGCGGGCCGAAGGCAAACACCACTTGGGCTTTACATTTGCGTCCAGCGGCTACAGCTTGACCAAGGCGCCCGGGGGAAACCGTGGACTGCACAGAATATTCCAGTACATGTAGGTAACGGTTGCCTTCAACAAAGATGCCTTGCTGTGGAGTGTTCATCAGCGCTGATCCTTACCCATTTCGTTTAAGGAAATGATTTTCTCGGGGTTGAGAATGTTGTTGGGGTCCAGGCTTTGTTTGATGTTGGTCATCATTGCCACGGCCCCCTTTCCCAGTTCTTGTTTCAGATAGTGTCTCTTGCCCATGCCAACACCGTGTTCACCTGTACAAGTGCCATCTAAGGCCAATGCTTGTTCAACAATGGTTTTATTGATGCGCTGGGCTTCGGTGTTTTGTTCTGGATCATTAGGATCGAACAGCAGCAATGTGTGATAATTTCCATCCCCGACATGGCCTAAGATCAATCCGGTTATAGAGCTGGCCGCCAAAGTATTATGAGTTTGGTGAATGCTTTGGGCTAGGTTCGATATGGGCACACAGACATCGGTGGTCAATGATTCAGAACCTGGACGATAAGCCAGTCCTGCATAATACATATCGTGACGTGCTGCCCACAGACGTGATCGGTCTTCGGGTTTGTCAGCCCATTGGAAATCATTTGCGCCTAAGTCCTGGGCAATGTTGATCAGTGTTTCGACTTGCTCTTTCACCGAATTTGGGGAGCCTTCAAATTCTAAAAATAATGTCGGGGCAACGGTATAATCCAGTTTTGAATAGGCATTCACGGCTGCCATTGATGTTTCATCCAACAGCTCCATCCGGGCCATGGGTATACCCATTTGGATGGCCGTGATGACGCATTTTACAGCTTTGTCGATGGTGGGGAATGGGCAGGCAGCGGCAACAACGGCTTCGGGGATGCCGTGAAGCTTCACCGTAATTTCTGTGATGATGCCAAGTGTGCCTTCTGAGCCAATCATCAAATGGGTTAAATCATAACCCGCAGCAGATTTTCGTGCACGGGATGCGGTTTTTATGATGCTTCCATCGGCCATCACCACTTCAAGGGCGATGACATTATCTTTCATGGACCCATAACGCACTGTAGAGGTGCCGCTGGCGCGTGTCGCTGTCATACCCCCGATAGAGGCGTCTGCACCAGGATCTACGGGAAAGAAAAGCCCCGTGTCGCGAATGTAGCTGTTGAGCTGTTTGCGCGTTACACCGGGTTGAACCACGGCATCCATATCATTGGTGTTGACGGCCAAGACGTTATTCATTTGGGCAAAGTCGACACACACACCGCCCTGTGGTGCTGCGACGTGGCCTTCCAGTGATGTACCGACCCCAAAGGGTATTATGGGTACCCTGGCTTTGTTGCAGAGTTTTGCTAAGACGCTGACTTCTGTTGTTGTGATTGGAAAAACAACGGCATCAGGCGGTAACGATGCCATGGGGCCTTCGCCGCGCCCATGGTTGTTACAGACACCTGGGTTCAATGTGATGCGATCATCAAATAAGGCTTTAAGTTCGTCCTGGATCGTATGGATGGGGCTGATCGCAGTTCGTGACATATTCAGGCGAGGCTCCTATTGCCGATGCTGTGGTGTGGTTGAGGTCATTAACTCAGTTAAATCCTGAATACGACCCATAGCCCACTCATTTTTGCGCCGTTCATCATTCAATTGATAGGCCAATTCACTCAAGGTGCGCACCAGACGGTCATATTCATCAAATGGGACTTCTTGCGTGCCAAAATGGCCTTGGCTGAACACCACCGGGGCTTCGGAACGGGGAAGGATGCTTAAGACATAGGGGCTGGTTAAAGCTTGTATGTGGTTGCGTTGAGGATCAGGTGGAATTTCAGCATAGGTTACTTCGATGAGCCATTCTGTCATGCGCACTTCAGGTAAGGTTATGCGATAGCCGCTGGTGTTGCGGGTGCCCAAGAAAACTGCCACCACCATGTCGTGGTTGAAATCAATGTTCGTGTCCCAATTTATGCGTTGGGCGTTTGTGAATTCGCGCCATTCATGGCCTGTGCGCAGCACATGGACACTGTGCTTGGTTGGAGAAGATAAATTGCCGTGCACGACCTTGCGCGCAACAACAGGTTCAGCATTGTTAATGGGTGCCGACCATGAAGGTGTTGATGCAAGGCAGAGGCCCAAACCCAATACGGTAGGTAAAAATCGCAGCAAAATAAGAGAGCCCCCACTCACATATTGTCATTACGTAACCAGCGACGAATGACGCTGACACTTTTTTTAGGATGATCTTTGATGATTGTGCCGACTTTTTGTTTCAGTGCCAAGTCACGCTTAAGACGTGCAGGATGCTTTTTCAGAGCACCTGCCAACTTTTCGTCATTTGGTTTTGTTGATTCGATCATAAGTGCGTATCAATCTTGGAACCTGTGGATACGTATAGATGTATCATGACGGTTATTGCAGGGGAGGCCAAGAGGGAGGGCAAAAGGCCTTGTTTTCTATGAAGTATATCTAGGAAATAAGACAAATGGCGTAGATCATGAGGGCAAAACAGTGCGCCATGCATACTTTTGTATGTAAATTACTTGTAAAATAATTGTGCAATATCATCTATAATGCGTTGAGGGTGCCGAAACTAAGGTTGTCTGCAGATATGGTTGGATATAAACTCCGTATTTAACCTTATGATTGTAGTCATTGAGGGAATCAAAAAAGGGTGTTTTTAAATGAGCGCAACAGCAATTAAAAAAACAGCACCACGTAAAACCAAAGATGGGCCGACGCCTATTGATGCTCACGTTGGTGCTCGCATTCGGGCACGTCGCGGGCTTTTGGGTATGAGTCAGAAAGACTTGGGCGGGAAAGTCGGCCTGACATTCCAACAAATCCAGAAGTATGAGCGTGGCGCCAATCGTATTGGTTCAGGTCGCCTGTTTGAGTTTAGCCGTATTTTGGGTGTTCCTATTTCTTATTTCTTCGACGAAATGTCGACGGATTTGAAGGCTTATGCGGAAAAGGGTGCTAAAAAAGGCAAGTCCATTCCGGCAAATGCTCCAGAAGCTGAAATCTTGGACCGTCGGGAGACTTTGGAATTGGTTCGTACGTTTTACCAGATCGAAGACACCGTTGTACGTCAACGTTTCGTCGATTTGATGCGCGAAGCTGCCAGAGTTTGTTCTAAGAAATAAACTCAACACAATCTCAATCAAAAGCCGCTGCGCTGTAAAGCTCGGCGGCTTTTGTCGTTTGGAACCAATTGATTGCGCAAATGTGTAAAGCACGCTTAAATCTTGGGGTTAGAGGTTGAACTAGGGGAATATAGATGAATGATTTAGACATTGCCCGCACCGCCACACCCGCCCCCATCGAAGATATTGCGGCGAAGCTTTCGATCCCTGATGATGCCCTTTTGCGATATGGTCGTGACAAGGCCAAGATTGACCTGGATTGGATCAATTCCACAAACGGTCATGATGATGGACGTTTGATTTTGGTCACAGCCATTACCCCGACACCGGCTGGCGAAGGTAAGACCACGACGACGGTGGGGCTAGGTGATGGCCTGTCGCGCATTGGCAAGAATACGGCAATCTGTTTACGTGAACCCAGCCTGGGGCCGTGCTTTGGTATGAAGGGAGGGGCTGCTGGTGGTGGATACGCGCAAGTTATCCCGATGGAAGATATCAACCTACATTTCACGGGTGATTTTCATGCCATTGCGGCCGCCAACAACCTTCTGGCAGCGATGATTGATAATGCGGTGTATTGGCGCAAAGACTTAGGCCTGGATAACCGTCGTATCAGTTGGCGGCGATCAGTGGATATGAATGATCGATCACTTCGCCAAATGGTCACCAGTTTGGGGGGTGTTCCCAACGGTGCACCGCGTGAAGGTGGTTTTGATATTACCGCAGCATCGGAAATTATGGCGATCTTGTGCCTTGCGACGGATTTGGCAGATCTGCAACGCCGTCTTGGTAACATCATCATTGGCCAAGACATGGAACAACGCCGCTTTGTACGTGCCCACGAAATTAATGCCCAAGGGGCGATGACTGCGTTGTTGAAAGATGCCTTAAAACCCAACTTGGTGCAGACCTTAGAAGGCACACCCGCGTTTGTGCATGGCGGTCCCTTTGCCAACATTGCCCATGGGTGCAATTCTTTGATTGCCACCAAGACAGCTTTGAAGTCGGCTGACTTCATCGTGACCGAAGCAGGTTTCGGTGCTGACTTAGGTGCGGAAAAATTTTTCAACATCAAATGTCGCAAAGGCAATTTAAAACCGGATGCTGTCGTGTTGGTGGCAACTTTGCGCGCCTTGAAGATGCAAGGTGGTGCCAATAAAGGTGAGTACGCCGTCCCGAACGAAGATGCCTTGATCAAAGGCTTTGATAATTTGGCGCGTCATGTGGAAAATTTACAACACTTCGGCGTTCCGGTGATTGTTGCGCTCAATCGTTTTGCGGAAGACACAGATGAAGAAGTCAACTTGCTGCGTCAACGTTGTGCTGAATTGGACGTTGGTGCCATTTCCTGCACCCATCATGCGGATGGTGGTAAGGGTGCGGAAGAATTGGCCCATGCGGTGGTGGATTTAGCAAAATCAGAAAGTTCAGAGTTTCGCACCATCTATCCCGACAACATGCCGCTTTGGGACAAAACCCGCACTGTGGCACGCATGATGTACGGCGCCCAAGGCGTTATCGCCGACAAAAAAATTCGCGCCAAGTTTAAGATGTATCAAAATGATGGCTTCGGTGATTTGCCGGTGTGTATCGCCAAAACCCAATACAGCTTTTCCACCGACCCGGACTTGCTGGGGGCGCCGAGTAATCACGTGGTGCCTGTTCGCGATGTTCGCTTGTCAGCCGGGGCCGAGTTTGTGGTGGTGATCTGCGGTGACATCATGACCATGCCGGGCCTACCCAAACAACCATCAGCGGAAAATATCAAGGTCAATGTGGATGGGGAGATTGAGGGGCTGTTTTGATCTGGGTTGAGTTAGTGTGGTATAGTTCTCATACAGTTAGAATGTAGGTGGAGGACGCAATGGTTGACGATACGGATGACGATGACCGTGTACCGTTTGAAAACGAGCCGTCTAAACTTGATTCCTTAACCCATGAAGAACTGCGTTTGATGCACCGCGAAGCATCTCAGGCAATTTTGTTCGCCAAAAGCATGCAATGGTGTTCGGTTGGGGCTGTCCTATTGGCGTTTGGCGCATGCATCGCTGTTGATGCTTCTTTGCGGCCTAATTCATTGATTGAGAGATTGCTATCGGGGCTGACGATTGTACTTGCCTGTGGCATCATTTTTATGCTGCTGATGTATCAATTTTGGCAGTTCAATGAAATTACACGTATCCGAAAAATCGAAGAACATTTTTCGAGCCTTTACCGCCACATCAATAATTTTAAATCATCCCGCGAGGGTAATGCACATCGCTATACCATGCTGATTTTTATGATTGCTCTGATCATTATCGGTGGTGTGGTGACCAACATCATATTTAGTGCGCTTTAGCTACTTCATGATATCTTCGGGTCGAATGTAGGTGAGGTTTTGTGCCTTTGCCACAGCTTCACACGTTATCTTCCCATCCATCACATTCAATCCGTTCCTCAGATGGGGATCATCTTTCATGGCTTGCATCGCACCTTTGTCGGCGATGTTGAGGATGAAAGGCAGGGTCGCGTTGTTGAGTGCGTAGGTTGATGTGTGCGGGACCGCACCGGGCATGTTGGTGACGGCGTAGTGCACCACATCATGAACGATATAGGTAGGCTCGGCATGGGTTGTGCCGTGGGATGTTTCAAAGCAGCCGCCTTGATCAATGGCGACATCAACCACCACGGACCCGGGACGCATGGCTTTGATCATGTCTTCGGTGACCAGTTTTGGGGCCGCCGCGCCGGGGATGAGCACACCGCCCACCACCACGTCGGCATTGAGTACGTGTTCTTCCAAAGTTTCGGCATTTGAATAGATGGTTTTGATCCGTGCACCAAAACGGGCATTGAGTGTGCGCAATGTTTCGTTGCTTTTGTCCAACACCACAACTTCCGCTCCGGTGCCGATGGCCATCAATGTTGCATTGGCCCCTACTGTGCCGCCACCAATCACTGTGACTTTGGCGGGTGCGACACCGGGGACACCGCCCAGCAATACACCGCGCCCACCAGATTCGCGTTCCAGGGCATGGGCGGCCACTTGAATGGACATGCGCCCGGCCACTTCGCTCATGGGGTGGAGTAGGGGCAGATCACCGTGGTTAGAACTCACCGTTTCATAAGCAATGCACGTGGCACCGCTGTTGATCAGATCGTTGGTTTGGTCCACATCGGGGGCCAAATGCAGATACGTAAATAGAGTTTGATTGGGGCTCAGTTGGGCCCGCTCGACCGCTTGGGGTTCTTTGACTTTGACGATCAGCTCCGCCTTATCCCACACGGTTGCAGCATTGGGGGCAATGTCGGCACCTGCGTTGACGTAGTCTTGATCCCGCGCTCCAATGCCCACACCAGCATGGGTTTCGATGAGGACGTTATGACCGTGACCGACAGCTTCGCGCACACTGGCGGGTGTCATGCCGACACGAAATTCACCCATTTTGATTTCTTTGGGAATGCCGATGAGCATGGAGTTTTCCCCACAGATAAAGTGCAGTTGCTGGAACGGTGTTCTTCTTTAAGTATGAACTGTCAGGGTGTGTTTTCAAGGGGATATATGCTGCAACAAGCAATCTTGGCTGTGTCTTGTACATCTTAAATGTTCATGTTATGTTCTTTATTGAGAAGTGGCTCAGAGAATGTGAGAGGATTCCCCGATGTTACCCAACTTATTTACACCGCGTGCGCGTCGCTTATCTGCGCCCTCGACAGGTGATCCGGGTACGGTGACGAGTGTAGATTTGCACGATGACGACGAAATGCGACCATCTTCTGCTGGTCCTGTGTGGCTGTCATTGGGCGATGGCCAAGTGTGGGGCACCGCCACCAAAACCAAGCGTGAACTACCCGTAGTCGCCAGCCCGGTACAGGCCGGTTTCCCATCCCCGGCAGAAGACTATATCGAAGGTTCTTTGGATTTGAACCGCCATTTGGTGCGCCATCCAGCTGCAACATTCATTGTCCGGGTGGCGGGTGAATCCATGACGGGTGCCGGAATCTATCCGGGCGACTTGCTGGTGGTGGACCGCAGCCTCGAGCCCCGTGATGGGCATGTGGTCATCGCCGTGGTGGATGGTGATTTGACGGTCAAGCGCCTAAAGGGCAAGCCTGGAAACTGGAAGTTGGTGGCGGAACATCCCGATTACCCCGCCATTCCCATGCCCACGGGTGAAGACGGCGATGGGGAGACATCGGCGATTTGGGGGGTGGTGACCAATGCGGTACGTGATTTGGTGGCCTAAGGCGAATGACCAAATTGTTTGCCCTCATCGATTGCAACAATTTCTATGTCTCGTGCGAACGTGTGTTTAGGCCAGACTTGGAAGGTAAACCCGTGGTGGTGCTGTCCAACAATGATGGTTGTGTCGTGGCACGCTCGGCAGAGGTCAAAGCCATCGGCATTCCCATGGGTTCTCCTTATTTTAAGGTGCGCAAGTTATTGGACCAACACGGTGCGTTGGTGTTTTCCTCGAACTATGAGCTTTATGGCGATATGTCGTCACGGGTGATGTCGGTACTGTCGCGCTTTAGCCCGGATGTGGAAATTTACTCCATTGATGAGGCATTCTTAGGGTTGGATGGATTTGAGGATTGGGATGTGAGCGCTTATGCAAGTGAATTGCGCACCAAGGTCAAATGCTGGACCGGAATCCCCGTATCGGTGGGGATCGGTCCGACCAAGACGTTGGCTAAGTTGGCGGCGGAGCGGGTGAAGAAAGATAAGATCTCCGGTGGCGTCAACGTACTGTGTCACCATGCTTCTATCGAAGCAGCCCTTGCTGCAACCCCAGTGGGGGATATCTGGGGTGTGGGACGGCAATGGGGCAAGCGGTTTCCATCTGTGGGTGTTTATACGGCCTTGGACTTTACCCGTCAGCCCAAGCACTGGGTGCGCAAGAAAATGGGTATTAGCGGGGCGCGCATGCAAATGGAGCTGCAGGGCCAAGCATGTTTTGATTTGGACAGCCAGCCAACAGATCGAAAATCGTGTGTCTCGTCGCGCTCTTTTGCCAAAACGGTGGAAGACTTAGATCAATTGAAAGATGCGGTGGCGACCTTTGCTGCGCGGGCCGGGGAGCGCTTACGCCAAGGATCGTTGGTGGCGGGACAACTCACGGCCTTTGCGGTAACTGATCGGCACAATCCGCACCAGCCACAGCACCATGCTAGCGCTACGGTTGCTTTGCCCAACCCATCCAACTTAACTATGGATTTGACCCGCGCGGCTTTGTCAGCGTTCACCAAGGCCTATCGTCCTGGGTTTCGCTATAAAAAGGCTGGGGTGATGTTGCTGGATTTGGCACCGGCAAGCGATATGCAGCCGACGTTGTTTGCACCATCACAGATGAACCAGGAAAAGGCCTTGCGCCTGCAAGGTGCATTGGACTGTTTGAACGGCGCACAAAAGGGCGGGAAGGATCTGGTGCGCATTGGTGCAGGGGGGATTGCCCCAGAAACCAAGCCTGGAGCCAATAGAGGTGTGAAAAAAGGTTGGCACTTGCGCCGTAATCACACGTCACCACGCTACACCACTGCCTGGGCAGAGCTGCGTACCGTTCATGCGTGTTGAGAGATTGGCTTAACGTCCAACGTTGGTTTTGTAGATTTTGGTCATGGTGATGGCCAAGTGATCTTCGACCACGACCACTTCGCCACGGGCAATCAAGTTGCCATTGGCTTTGATTTCGATGTCTTCACCGACACTGCGGTCCAATTGCACGACCGCACCACGGCCCATCTTCAACAGCTGGCTCACCTTCATGTTGGAGGTGCCCAAAACTGCTGTGACTTCGAGCGGCACGTCTAAGAGTGCTTTGTGCTCGTCTTCTTCATCGATGCCATTAGCCATGATCGCTCACTATCCGCGAATCGTTAAACAGATGAACAGTATAGCGATATAACTCTTAAACGACCATGAACGGGGGGAAAGGGGATGGTTTAGAGGATCAAACTTTGGTGAACAGGTTCACGCGCATGGGTTGGTCAAAACTGAAACCTTTATCCGTTTCAGTGCCTAAGCGTTTGAATGAGGACAATAAATCCGCCTCATGGGTGGTAACAGCATTCTCATGTTGTGGGTTGATGCGCAACATGCGTTCTTTGAAAGCTTCGAAGTTTATGTGCATGGCCGGATGGATATATGTAAATTCATCTTGAGCCGTGAGGCCATAATTGGGGGCCTTATCAAGTGTTGCATAAGCCTGGGCACGGACCATGGTTTCATCATGTACGGGTTGCATCAGCTCAAAATGTGGGCCTTCAGCAACCGGTTCACAGATGTAGAGAACGCCTTCTGATTTCAACACACGAGCAGCCTCGCTCAAGGCCTTTTCCATGCTTTCAGCTGGGACATGGTGGAGGCTGTTGAAGAAAACGGCAACATCAATGCTGGTGTCATCAAAGGGGAGCTCTTCGGCGCGGCCGTCATAATAGACTTCATCGCCAACTGGTTTCTCTTCGTGTGCTTTTTCCAACATTTTGGCACTGCATTCTACGCCAAAGGCTTTGGCGCCATGGCGTGTCATCAAGCGTACCAAGTGACCTTCGCCACAGCCGACATCAATGACCTTCTTGTTTTGGAGATCAAGGGTCGCGGTCAGAGCTTCGGAATTGGAGCGGTGTTGGGGTTGGGCGTTCATGCAATAAAAGAACCGTTATCCGTTTTGCTATCGATGCAGAAAATATGGGAGTGTGCAGGGCTCTGACAAGTGATGAGCGCTCGTGGAGCGCATTATTTAAGCTGTGCGCGTCTTTAGGGCAACGGGGAAAATCAAAATGTCGATTAATTGACGGTGAGACCGCCATTTTTACGACGCCACGCGGCCAATTGGGCTTGGCGGCGTTGGGCAAAGCTTTGTTCGTGGTTCTCGCCACCTCGCGTCAGGTTTGCTCCGGGTTTAAGCGCATTCACACGGTTGGCAATTTCTTGGCCGGGACGTGAGAAAGCGGTGTTGTTCCGGCGAATTTTGAAGGCTCGGTTAAATCGCTGGGTAGCGGCCACATCAGGCTGTGTAATCGTTGTATCTGCTGAAGCGGTCATGAAATCAGATTTTGCCGTTTTATGCCAAAGTGCTGTGATTTTTTGTGTGTAAAGTGCGTTTAAATCGGGTGTGGTGGAATGGTAGTCACCTGCGGCTTCAATCCACGAATGCGTATGGTTTTTGCGTTCTTTTAAAAAACTGGCCGCATACGCGGTGTTGATGCGTGGGTCAAAAGCTTGCTCCACACTGATAAAGGCATCGGGGTGGTATTTCAGATTGATTTGCATACAGCCGACATCAATATTTTGCACTCCGTCGGCCTGTAACGACTTTACAAAGGCAATGGCATCCAAACGGTTGGGTAAAAAGTGCCCCTTGCCCCCGGTCGTGACGGTCCACGGCCAGGCAATATTTTCCCCCTTATTGGTGGCCGGGTTTTTTATCCATCGCCCTGATTCGGCTAAGGAAATGGCCTGCAATAAACCCTTTGGGATACCTTTGGCTCGTTCTTGGGATTGAATAGGGATTGAGCATATTTGTGCATTTTTTTCAAATGCTTGTGGGTTATCGAGTAGGGGGGCAGAGAAAGCACGGTCCGCCATGAGCAAGATCATGCCAGCAGCCAGTCCCGCCTTGATTGGGCGGGTCAGCGCGAAACGAAAAATGGGTGTAGCGTTCATCATCATGCCCAATATTCTGCAAAGGACATGCCAGCTTCAGGCAACTTTTTAGTCAAAAGGGGTTTCGTTGCTTTGGGGCAGGCTGGTGTCGCCGGGGCCCAGTGTGCGTTGCATAAAAATGGTGTCGACCCAAGCACCAAACTTGAAGCCAGTGGATTTCAAGTGCCCGACTTCTTCAAAGCCTTGGCGTTTATGTAAATTGATGGAGGCAACGTTTTGCGCCCCACCGATCACTGCGACCATTTGGCGATACCCCAACTGGGTACAACGTTCAATTAAATCGCTGAGCAGTGCTGAGCCAATGCCTTTGCCGGTCGCTTTGGGGTCGACATAAATTGAATCTTCCACAGTGTGGCGATAGGCCGAACGGGGGCGGAAGCTGGCAGCATAGGCAAAGCCCTGCACTTCACCGTTCCATTCGGCGACAATATAGGGCGCATTGGCGTCTAAGACCTTTTGGCGTCGTGCGGAAATCTCATCAGTTGAAGGTGCAACTTCTTCAAAGCTGGCCGTGCCGGTTTCCACATGATGAGCATAGATACGCTGAATGGCTTTGGCGTCATCAGGACGGGCATTGCGGATGGTGAGGGCGTTTTTAGGATTGTTCATTTTTGCTTCACCGGATCAATAGGCTGGGGTCAATGGCGCATAATGCTTTGACCAATTCAGTTAAATCGCCCACCAGCTTGCTAAAGCCCGCTGAACGGGTGATGGATATTTCATCCATATACAGCGTGCGGTTGACCTCAATTTGCAGGGCATGGCGATTTTCAAGTGGTTTGCCATAATTGCGGGTGGTGAAGCCCCCGGCATAAGGGGTGTTCAATACGGCCCGGTAGCCCATATCGCGCAGCACTTGATGGGCCAGGTTGGTAACGCGTTGATTACATGCAATTCCATTGGCATCACCCAAAACCATATCGACTCGGTTGTTGCCGGGGTCGCGGTCCATGGGTCCGCCAATTGATGGCATGGAATGGCAATCGATTAAGAGGTATGTACCAAATTTCTCAAAAGTACGATCCAATAGGCCTTGTAAGGCTTCATGATAGGGCTTGTAGCAATGCTCAATTCGGCTTTGTGCTTCAGCAAAGGGAATTTTGTCAGCATAGATTTCGGCGCCATCCGTGACCACTTTGGCAATGGTGCCAAGACCCGCATGCACCCGTGGGCTGGTGGTGTTGACCCAACTGGGCAGGTCTTCACTAAACATGGCTGGGTCCAGCTCCCACGGTTCGCGATTTGGATCGGCATAAGCGCGGGGAAAATGGGCGCGTATCAAAGGGGCGCCAAAATGTGGGGCTTGTTCGTATAGTTCGTCGACAAAGGCATCTTCAGAACGGCGCAATGCCACGGGGTCAAGCTGGCTTGCGGATACAAATGATGCCGGATAGTCGTGTCCGCTGTGAGGGGATGCAAAGACCACCGGACAGGTCAGGGCCAACGGCTCAACAATGTCGAATGGTGTTTCGACTTCTTTTTCCATGAGAGGCACAGCATTTTGGCTTGGGGTGGCCATAAATCACAAAATTCCAGTATTTGTTGGCGCGGATGAGATAGAAAGAAGGAATGCGCCAATCGTTTGTTTTAGCGGTGTTACAACCTCAAATCCAGCGTGGCAACGCCAAAATAAATTGGCAAAACAAAAACCTGGGCCCCAGAACATGATTGAGGGCTTGCCAAGTGCCTCTGTACAGATTAAAAAGCCGCGTCTGCCACACAAAACGGCAACACAGATCAACAGATCGGGCGCGTAGCTCAGCGGGAGAGCACTTCGTTGACATCGAAGGGGTCACTGGTTCAATCCCAGTCGTGCCCACCATGATAAGGCCTTGGGAAACCAAGGCCTTTTTTTGTTTGGCTTAGTATTAGGTGCCTATAGTCCGGTTCTAGGTTGTTTCCAGCATTTTGAATTGAGGTCATGGAGGTATGTGAGGCATTTGGCCCAACTTCATTACTGTACTTTCAATACCATCGAGTGTTGGTCGATTTATCCACAGTGAGTAACATCAAGTAAATTAAGCGGAACTGTGGGTCCAGGCTATTGGTCGTGGGGTCGTGAATGTTGGATAAAAACAAATATTAAAATTGCTGCGCTGTAGCAAGGATTCGCCCCCGGATTTCACCATAATCACATACCATTTAATGACATTAAGTTATCAAAACCACACCCTTTGTGCATCTATGTGCATCTATATGTGTGAAGTTTCCCGACATGGTGCCTCTAATTGACCTTCATCAAGGAAAAACCCTTCAAAATATTACGTAATCCATCCACGTTTTGGCGAACCGTAGTGTGAGCCAGTTTTTTTCGCACCTGCACTACATTTTATTTCAGGGGGTGCGCAGTCCAGGGGTCGTTGTCCGACGGCCATCTGTTGGGAGGTCATATATGTCCGAGCATCCAAGCTCAGGAACCGACGAAGGTCCGGTTCCAATGATGCAAAAGTTATTGGACTCACCGTTCATTCTTTTGT
>JAPHSY010000023.1 GCA_026196495.1 Magnetovibrio sp. | reverse complement strand
ATGAAGGGGATTGGATAATGGACATCCGCGCCGCGGAAATTTCCGCAATTCTAAAAGATCAGATCGCTAATTTTGGTACCGAGGCAGAAGTTGCCGAGGTTGGTCAAGTGCTCTCCGTCGGTGACGGTATTGCACGCGTTTACGGGCTGGACAACGTTCAAGCCGGTGAAATGGTTGAGTTCCCAGGTGCCGTTAAAGGCATGGCTCTTAACCTCGAAGAAGACAACGTTGGTGTTGTTATCTTCGGTGATGACCGTGGTATCAAAGAAGGCGATACCGTTAAACGTACCGGCGACATTGTTGATGTTCCGGTCGGCAAAGGCCTGTTGGGCCGCGTTGTCGACGGTCTCGGCAATCCCATCGATGGTAAGGGCCCTCTCGAAGACGTGAGCCGTGCTCTCGTCGAAGTGAAGGCACCGGGCATCATCCCGCGTAAATCGGTTCACGAACCGATGCAAACCGGCCTGAAGGCGATCGATAGCTTGATCCCCATTGGACGCGGACAACGCGAATTGATTATTGGTGACCGTCAGACCGGTAAAACGGCTGTTATCATCGACACCATCATCAACCAAAAAAGCATCAATGACGCGGCCAAAGACGACAGTGAAAAGCTGTTCTGTATCTACGTTGCTGTTGGTCAAAAACGCTCCACGGTTGCTCAGCTGGTGAAATCTTTGGAAGACAATGGCGCTATGGAATACTCCGTAGTTGTTGCTGCAACCGCTTCTGACCCAGCTCCGATGCAGTTCTTGGCACCGTACGCTGGTGCTTCCATCGGTGAATACTTCCGTGACAACGGTCAGCACGCGGTTATCTTCTATGATGATTTGACCAAGCAAGCTGTTGCTTATCGTCAAATGTCTCTGTTGCTGCGTCGTCCTCCTGGACGTGAAGCTTATCCGGGTGACGTTTTCTACTTGCACTCCCGTTTGCTGGAACGTGCATGTAAGCTGGGCGATAAAGCGGGTAACGGTTCTTTGACGGCTCTGCCGGTTATTGAAACCCAAGCTGGTGATGTTTCCGCATACATTCCGACCAACGTGATTTCCATTACCGATGGCCAGATTTTCCTGGAATCGGAACTCTTCTACAAAGGCATCCGCCCGGCTGTGAACGTCGGTCTGTCGGTGTCTCGTGTGGGTTCCGCTGCACAGATTAAGGCTATGAAGCAGGTCGCTGGCTCCATTAAGTTGGAATTGGCTCAGTACCGTGAAATGGCAGCGTTTGCGCAGTTCGCATCCGACTTGGATCCGGCAACGCAGAAACTGTTGGCTCGTGGTGCACGTTTGACCGAGCTTTTGAAACAACCGCAGTACAGCCCGCTTACCATCGAAGAGCAGGTTGCTGTGATCTATTCGGGCGTGAAGGGTTACCTCGATAATGTTGATACCAAGGACGTAACACGTTACGAGCATGCGTTGCTCGGCGAACTGCGTTCCAAAGGTGAAGACATCTTGGCGACCATTCGCGATGAGAAAGCGCTTTCGGATGATACCGAAGCTAAATTGGCGAAGTTGATCGAAGACTTCACCAAGACTTTCGCTTGATCTCAGACTTAGGACGGAGCGGGACAACGTCTCATGCCTAACCTAAAGGACCTAAAAAACCGGATCGACAGCGTCAAATCGACGCGCAAGATCACTTCGGCCATGAAAATGGTTGCGGCTGCAAAATTGCGCCGCGCCCAGGAAGCAGCCGAGTCCGCACGCGCTTATTCAGAGCGTATGGACACAGTGCTGCGTTCCCTTGCCGGCTCTTTCGCCGGTATGGAAGGTGGCCCGGAGCTTCTTGCCGGTACCGGTGAAGACCAAACCCATTTGTTGGTTGTGTTCACTTCTGACCGCGGCCTGTGCGGCGGTTTCAATGGCTCGATCGTTCGCGAAGCCCGTCGTCTCGTTCACGAGATGAAGAGCGAAGGCAAAACGGTCAAGCTGTTGTGTGTCGGGCGTAAGGGCTCAGACCTTCTGAAATCCGAATTCCGCGGTGATATCGTTGATAGCATCATCGGCATCGGTGGTAAGAAGGGCATTGGGTACTTAGAAGCCACGGCCGTGTCCGACCGGATCACGGAAATGTTTGAAGCTGGCGAATTTGACGTCTGCTCGATCCTTTTCAATAAGTTCCAGTCGGCTATGACCCAGATCGTCACCAACTCGCAATTGATCCCGTTTACTTCTGATGAAGAAGAGGGGGCAGTTGCTGACAGTGGCGAGCTGAAAGCAGCATACGAGTTCGAACCCGAAGAAAGCGAAATCCTAGAAGTCTTGTTGCCGAAAAACCTCGGCGTGCAAATCTTCCAAGCGATGCTGGAAAGCTCGGCTTCTGAACACGGCGCGCGCATGACCGCAATGGATAATGCTACCCGTAACGCTGGGGACATGATCGATAAGTTGACGTTGACGTACAACCGTTCACGTCAGGCTGCGATCACCAGTGAATTGATTGAAATCATCTCCGGCGCGGAAGCGCTGTAAGAATACGCTGATACCTTTAAGGAGCTCCAGCGATGGCAAATAGCATCGGACAAATCACCCAGATCACAGGTGCGGTTATCGACGTTCGATTCCCGTCCGGCGATCTGCCCAACATTTTGAACGCCTTGGAATTGGAACACGACGGCAAACGTCTGGTTCTGGAAGTTGCACAGCACTTGGGCGAAAACGTAGTTCGCACCATTGCTATGGACTCCACCGACGGTTTGCAACGTGGACAGGATGTCAAGGACACTGGCGAACCGATTTTGGTTCCGGTTGGTCCTGAAACCCTTGGCCGTATCATGAACGTGATCGGCGAAGGCATTGACGAACGTGGCCCGGTTGAAACCAAGGTCAAAGCCCCGATCCACAATGTTGCTCCGGCATTTGCAGAGCAATCCACGGAATCGGAAATTCTTGAAACTGGTATCAAAGTCGTTGACCTGATCGGCCCCTACGCAAAAGGTGGCAAGATCGGTCTGTTCGGCGGTGCTGGTGTGGGTAAGACGGTTCTGATTATGGAACTGATCAACAACATCGCGAAAGGCCACGGTGGTTATTCCGTGTTTGCTGGTGTTGGTGAACGTACCCGTGAGGGTAACGATCTCTACCACGAAATGATCGAATCTGGCGTTATCGACCTGGAAGGCAACGAATCCAAAGCTGCCCTGGTTTATGGTCAGATGAACGAACCACCGGGAGCACGTGCTCGTGTGGCTCTGACCGGTTTGACGTTGGCTGAATACTTCCGTGACCAAGAAGGCCAGGACGTGTTGTTCTTTGTGGATAACATCTTCCGCTTTACCCAAGCGGGTTCCGAAGTGTCCGCGCTGTTGGGTCGTATCCCGTCTGCTGTGGGTTACCAACCGACGTTGGCGACCGACATGGGCGCGCTGCAAGAACGTATTACTTCCACCAAAAAAGGTTCTGTAACCTCGGTGCAAGCTATTTACGTGCCTGCGGATGACTTGACTGACCCGGCACCTGCGACGTCGTTTGCTCACTTGGATGCAACCACAGTTTTGAGCCGCCAGATCGCCGAGCTTGGCATCTATCCGGCTGTTGACCCGTTGGACTCCACGTCTCGCGTGTTGGACCCGCGTGTTGTTGGTGAAGAACACTACAACGTTGCAACCGAAGTTCAGCAAATTCTGCAGACCTACAAAGGCCTGCAAGATATCATCGCGATCTTGGGTATGGACGAACTGTCAGAAGAAGACAAAATGATCGTGGCTCGTGCCCGTAAGATCCAACGCTTCTTGTCTCAGCCGTTCCACGTTGCTGAAGTTTTCACCGGTTCTCCGGGTAAGCTGGTTTCGTTGGAAGACACCATCAAAGGCTTTAAAGGCATCGTCGAAGGTGAATATGATCACCTTCCCGAAGCGGCCTTCTATATGGTTGGCACCATCGATGAAGCAGTTGAAAAAGCTAAGGAAATGGCTGCGGAAGCTGCCTAATCCCTCACCTGGGTTTGGAGTAAAAGCACATGGCCGATGTGGTCGAATTTGAACTGGTTTCACCTCAGCGTCTGGTAAAGTCGCAAGCTGTGAGCATGGTCGTTGTTCCATGTTCCGAAGGTGATATCGGTGTGCTGCCGGGACACACGCCGTTGATCGGCACGGTGCGTCCGGGTGTGGTTGACATCCACGATAATGGTAAGGTGACGGAAAGCATTTTCGTCTCTGGCGGTTTCGTTGAAGTCACCCCTGATCGTTGCACCTTGTTGGCGGAAGAAGCCACCATGGTTGGTGATTTGAAGCAAGACGAGGCTCAAGCCCGTCTCGAAGCTGCTGAAAAAGCTTTGGAAAAAGCATCCAGCGACATTGAAAAAGCAAATGCTGAGGCGGAGATCAAAACCGCCGAAGCCATGCTCAGCGCCATGGGCGCAAGTGTTGCTGCACACTGATCCAGCCTCAGGTTTACGTTTAAAAACGGGCTCCCATACGGGGGCCTGTTTTTTTGTAATCACCACATAGCGTGAGGGGGTAATTTGTGTTAAATAAACGTCACGATTGATGCGAGTGGGGCTCCACTAGATTGACCAAGACTATGTGACGGGGGTCGTCCATGAAGAATTGCCTGTTGTGCCCTAAGGGCAAGAAATGCCGTGGTTATGTACTCGGCGAACTTGTTTTGAAGCTATATGACGCTGTGTCACATGGCGGGGATTCTGCGGCCATCGCCAAGGCGTTAACCCGTGAAGATATGGAATTGCTGAGCACCCAGGGTGATAAGGCACGCATCACCTGTTGGAGCAAGGGATTCGTTCTCGTGTTGGCCCGCAAAGTTGCCGATATTTCCCGTGCAGCCGAAAGCGAAGAAGAACTGCGTATTGGGATTGAACGTTTGGTGGTGCAGATGGATGGCCTATTTTCTAAGCTTCCCAAAGGCCTAACCATTGATTTGTCCGATTTGGTGATGGATATCTACAACCGTGCGACCGAAATCATGGCAGAAGAGGGGGGCACTTGTGTTGTCCCGGCAACGATTCTGGGTAAAGTTGTTCACGACGCGGCCCGTGGGGCATAATTAAATCGATAATACAAGACCAACCGGTTCTGGGGGCTCGATGCGCTTATATTTAGTGCGCCACGGTAAGGCAGAATTTGGTGCCGATAGTGATGCTCAACGACGCTTGAGCCCGCGTGGCCGCGCGGATGTGGATGCCCTGGGTGCACACTTGGCGCAGCAAGAAATCCCGATAGCCCGAATCGTACACAGCACCTTGGTGCGCGCCGGTGAAACGGCGGGGATACTTGGCTCTTATCTAGCACCAAATCTTGTGCCTGAAGAAATTGATGGCATTGAGCCCTGGGGCGATATCAAGGCCTTTGCAAAAATGGCTGGTCAATGGTCAGAACCCACCATGGTGTGTGGACATGAGCCATTTATGGGCCAAGCGGTGTCACAATTGGTGACAGGCAATCCCCATGCGGGACTGGTTGAGGTGAAAACCGGAACCATCATGGCTTTGTCCCACGACCATTACGGTCCTGGCTGGACGCTGCGCTGGGTGTTGAACCCGCGCGTGGTTCGAGGTCCCAAGACAATGGAGGACTAGGCCAGTGAAGCTTTATCTGGTGCAACACGCCGAAGCGATATCCAAAGATATAGACCCAGAACGTCCGCTCAGTAAAAAGGGTGCCGCCGATGCGGCAGAGATGGCCGCATTTCTCCACAGTGGCGATGTGATGGTGGATGAAGTGATCCATTCTGGCAAAGCCCGGGCCAAAGAAACTGCCAATATTTTGTCCAAAGCCGTATGGCTGGGCCAAGCGGCGATCGAGGTGGAGGGGCTAAAACCCAACGATAGCACCGATCATCTGTTTCATGCCGCAACAACGGCGGGCGGTGATATTATGGCCGTTGGGCATTTGCCGTTTATGGAAAAAATGGTTTCACGCTGTCTGACAGGCAAAGAAGACGGTATGTCGGTCGGGTTTGAACCCGGCACCGTGGTGTGTTTGGAACGTACAAATGATGATAACCAAGGAGGCTGGCAGCTCAATTGGATGCAACGACCTTCGATGGTGAGTGGGGTTTAGATCTCTATCTTCAACCAAGCTGGCGGCTCATTTTCAATGAACGTATGGCGGATGTGTTCCAGGGCGGTTTTATGTCCGTGGAAGGGGATGTGGTCAATGGCGTCGCGAATGCGAAGCCATTTCAGTTCCGAATGTTCATCGTTCATTTTGACTTGGGTATCAGCTTTGACATAAGCCACGAACAAAGGCACCAACTCGATAACGTTGGCGTGTGTGTTGTACCATTGATCAACAAAATTGGCGGCGTAAAGTGAAGTGGGCGTGATCCCCGTTTCTTCGATGACTTCGCGGTATGCAGCATGCCAGCCGGTTTCTTCGTCGTCCACGTGGCCTGTGACCAGGGACCATACGCCGTCAAGTGGTTCATAGGTGCGGCACATCACCAAGACCTCAAAATGATCTTCAACGGGACGCAGCACTGCGCATGCAATGGCCGTGGAACGTAAAGGAATTTTGCTATTGGGCCCGAACATGGTGGTTTAAGGTCCTCGCCTCTTTTTGCTTTTTCGTCGAGAGCCAGCCCCTGCTTTGCTGGCGGCTGATTTTGACACACCTGCACGGTCCAAGCCAAGCTCATGTGCTTCGAGCCTACGAATTTCATCACGCAATCTTGCGGCTTCTTCAAATTCCAGATCGGCTGCGGCTTGCTTCATGCGCTTGTCCAAATCAACCATATGGTCTTTGAGCGATTTGCCAACCAAGTTGTCGTCGCCTGATGCCCCGGTATCAACGGTAACGTAGTCTTGTTCGTAGACCGATCCCAAGGCATCGGCGATGTGCTTTTTGACACTTTCGGGTGTGATGCCATGCTCAAGGTTATAGGCTTCTTGTTTGGCGCGGCGGCGATTGGTTTCTTCAATCGCATATTCCAGGCTGTTGGTCATTTTGTCGGCGTACAAGATGACCCGACCATCCAGGTTTCGCGCCGCGCGGCCAATGGTTTGGACCAGCGATGTTTTGGAACGTAGAAAACCTTCCTTGTCGGCATCTAAAATGGCCACCAGGGCACATTCGGGGATATCCAGGCCTTCGCGCAGCAAGTTGATCCCCACCAGCACATCGAACGCACCCAAGCGCAAATCGCGGATGATTTCAATGCGTTCCAACGTCTCAATATCGGAGTGCATGTAACGCACGCGCACACCATGTTCGTGCATGTATTCGGTCAGTTCTTCCGCCATCTTTTTGGTCAGGACTGTTACCAACACACGTTGGGCTTTGGCTGCTGCTTCCTTGCATTCATGCAGCAGGTCATCAACCTGGCTTTCGACCGGTCGGACAATGCATTCTGGATCAATTAGGCCCGTGGGGCGTACCACCTGTTCGGTGAACACACCGCCGGTGCGCTCCAGTTCCCATGGTCCTGGGGTGGCCGAAACCAAAATGGTTTGCGGGCGCATGGCCTCCCACTCTTCGAACTTTAGCGGACGGTTGTCGATGCAGCTGGGCAGACGAAAACCAAAGCTGGCCAATGTTGATTTACGGTTGAAGTCACCTTTGTACATGCCGCCAATTTGGGGCACGGAAACGTGGCTTTCGTCGGCAATCATCACTGCGTCTTCAGGCAGGTATTCAAACAAGGTGGGTGGTGGTTCGCCCGGATTGCGCCCCGTGAGATAGCGTGAATAGTTCTCGATTCCATTGCAGTGTCCGGTGGTTTCCATCATTTCCAGATCGAAGGTGGTGCGCTCTTCGATGCGTTGAGCTTCAATCAGTTTGTTATCGGCGCGAAAACGCTCCACTTGGTCCTTCATTTCTGCCTTAATCTGGGGGATGGCTTGAACCAGCGTTGGGCGTGGTGTGACGTAGTGGCTGTTGGGATAGATGGTGATGGCTTCCAGGTCGGCGTTTTTCTCCCCAGTGAGAGAATCCACTTCATAAATACTTTCCAACTCATCGCCAAAGAAGCTGAGCTTCCAAGCACGGTCTTCATAGTGACTGGGAAAAATCTCAACCACATCACCGCGTACCCGGAAGGTTCCACGGCCAAAGGCAGCGTCGTTGCGTTGATATTGCAGTGTGACCAGGGAGCGCATCAAATCATCCTGGGCGTATTCTTCACCCGCCACCAACTTCACCACCATATCAGCGTATGTTTCCGCAGACCCAATACCGTAGATACAGCTGACGGAGGCAACGATAATAACGTCGCGTCGTTCAAACAGCGCCCGCGTTGCAGAGTGGCGCATGCGGTCAATTTGTTCGTTAATCGATGCATCTTTTTCGATATAGGTATCGGTGCGTGCTACGTAGGCTTCGGGCTGGTAATAGTCATAGTAGGATACGAAGTACTCCACTGCGTTGTGGGGGAAAAAGCCCTTCATTTCCGCATAAAGCTGGGCCGCTAGGGTCTTGTTGGGGGCCAAAACCAGGGCAGGGCGTTCCACCTGGGCAATGGCATGAGCAATGGTGAATGTTTTTCCTGATCCGGTAACACCCAGTAAAACCTGATCTTTTTCTCCGTCATTCAGGCCCTGAACCAGTTCTTTGATGGCTTGGGGTTGATCGCCGGCGGGCTCAAAGTTGCTGACCAACTCAAACGGGCGGCCTTTGCCGGGTTTGGGCTTGGGGGCAGGTTGGGCGTCGGCGTGAAAGCCGGGTTTGACAAGATCTGACATTCTTTTGTTATAGGGTCTTTATCCACAGGTGCAAGGGGATCATCGACTCGCCTAAATTTAAGAATCAGGCTATAAAAAATCCCAGAAAATAAAGGGTGGAACTAAGGGGAGCCGTCTTTTTGACGGGGTGTGTATGAATCATCCAGCTAAATTTCCTGCCTCAGGAATGCCGGATGCGGACTGGTGGAAGGCCCTGTGGCCGGACCCGGAAAGCGTTCTCCGGCGTCTAGGCATTGATTTCGGAACCACGGTTGTTGATCTGTGTTGTGGCGATGGTCACTTCACAACATCTTTGGCTCACATCGTCGGCGGCATGGGCCGCGTGACGGCGGTGGACCTGGATGCAGAGATGTTGGAAAAGGCACAAGTCCGCGCACATCGTGCCGGAATCACAAACGGCACCATCCGTTGGGTCGAATGCGATGCCTGCTCTTTGCAAGATATTATGACCACGGCACCGGATTATGTGTTCATTGCCAACACCTTTCACGGCTGCCCGGAAAAGCAGAAGCTGGCGCTGGACGTTTTCAACACTTTGAAACCAGGGGGGCAGTTGGCGATTGTGAATTGGCACTTCCGTCCCAAAGAAGACACCACCGTGTTGGGGCAGCCGCGTGGACCGGCGACGGATCTGCGCATGACACCCGAAACGGTAATGGATGAAGTCCTGCCCGTTGGGTTCCGTCTCCATGGTGTGATTGAGCTGCCGCCGTATCACTACGGCATTGTATTTGATAAGCCAAAAGTGAGCTGAAAAGAGAACGTCTAGTCCTACCCATTCGCATGTTGCGATTTGGTTCGGATAGGCGTAATTTTTGGCGCTGTAATTTCCACTCCAACATAAGGGGTCATCCATGCCTTTTATCGCTGACCGTTTGAGCCGTATTAAGCCGTCTCCCACCATTGCTGTATCCACCAAAGCTGCTGAATTGAAAGCTTCGGGTATGGACGTGATTGGTTTGGGTGCGGGTGAGCCGGATTTCGACACACCGGACCACATCAAAGCTGCGGGCAAAGCCGCCATTGATGCAGGCAAAACCAAATACACGGCCGTACCTGGTGTTGTCGAATTGCGCAAAGCAATCTGTGACAAGCTCAAACGCGACAATGATCTGGACTACACCCCGGATCAAATCCAAGTCGCTAGCGGCGGTAAGCAGTCTATCTACAACCTGATGATGGCGACCGTGAACCCAGGCGATGAAGTGATCATCCCGGCGCCGTATTGGGTGTCTTACCCGGACATCACGCTGTTGGCCGAAGGCACACCTGTGCCCGTCGATTGCCCGGTGAGCGACAATTTCAAACTGACGCCGGAAAAACTGCAAGCTGCGATCACGCCAAAAACCAAATGGTTGATCTTGAACTCCCCGTCCAACCCGACGGGTGCTGCGTATTCGCGTGATGAAATGAAGGCGTTGACCGATGTGTTGATGAAACCGGAAAATAGCCATGTTTGGGTGATGACCGACGATATGTACGAACACATCGTGTTCGACGATTTCGAATTCGTCACTCCCGCTCAAGTCGAGCCCGGTTTGTATGACCGCACCATGACCTTGAACGGTGTGTCCAAAGCCTATGCCATGACCGGTTGGCGTATCGGTTACGCCGCAGGCCCTGCTGATGTCATCAAAGCCATGAACAAGGTGCAATCACAAAGCTCCACCCACGCGACATCTGTCGCACAATGGGCCGCAGTGGAAGCATTGAACGGTGATCACGGTTTTATCGCAGGCAACAATGAAATCTTCAAAGGTCGTCGCGATCTGGTGGTGAAAATGTTGAATGAAGCTGAGGGTATTACGTGTGCCATGCCTGAAGGCGCTTTCTACGTTTACCCCAGCATTGAAGGCTGCATCGGCAAATCCACGCCGGACGGCAAGACCATCGAAACCGACGAAGACTTCGTCACCTACTTGCTGGAATCTGAAGGCGTTGCCGCCGTTCACGGTGAAGCCTTTGGCCTGAGCCCGTACTTCCGTGTGTCCTATGCGACGTCCAACGAAGCATTGACCGAAGCGTGCACCCGCATCCAACGGGCATGTGCTGCGCTGAAGTAAGTTAAAGCTTTAAGCTACTAAATCAAAAACGGCCCCCATTTTGAGGGCCGTTTTTTGTGTGTGGTTAGTTAGAGCCTAGATCAATTGGGCCGTTCGCAGTCTTTTTGGCATCGATATACTTGCCCAAAAAACTGGACAGAGGCCTTACGTCTACGACCTAAATTCGGTCAGCAACTTGTTAACTTCGAAGTTTAGCAGCACGGATTGCTGCGCTACGTTTTTGGCAGCATCCAGAAGTTGTTCAGCAGATTGGCCCGTCTCTGTCGCGGCCGTACTGACCCGGTCAATGTTTTGTGAAACCTCTTGTGTGCCGTGGGAAGCTTCATCCACATTGCGCGAGATTTCCTGTGTGGCGGCGCCTTGTTCTTCTACGGCTGCTGCAACGGTAGAGGTGATGCCGTTGATTTGGTTAATGGTGTTGCCAATGGAGCCGATGGCCTGAACGGCTTCTTCAGTGGCACCCTGAATGCCGCCAATTTGGGCTGAAATTTCTTCGGTGGCCTTGGCCGTTTGATTGGCGAGGTTTTTAACTTCTGACGCAACTACGGCAAATCCTTTGCCTGCATCACCCGCGCGGGCCGCTTCGATGGTGGCGTTCAAGGCCAACAGGTTGGTTTGGTCGGCAATATCGGTAATGAGGGCCACCACTTCGCCAATTTTATTGGCGGCTTCGGCAAGACCTTGGACCTTGCTGTTTGCGCTATCCACTTCGGTAACGGCGGAGCCTGCGACTTCTGTGGATTGCAGAACTTGGCGTGAGATCTCGCTGATCGAAGCCGTTAACTCTTCGGATGCTGAAGCCACGGTTTGAACGTTTGCGGATGCCTGTTCGGAAGCCATTGCTACGGTGGAAGATTGCTCAGACGCTTGCTCTGCTGTTATGGATAGAGCTTCTGCGGCTGACTGCATATCTGTTGCAGCATCGGTGAGTGCTGCGACCACTCCGCCGACAGCTTGTTCAAAATTGTTTGCCATTTGCTCGCGGGTTTGACGGCGCTCTTCTTTCGCAAGGCGCTCACGCTCTTCTTCGCGTGCCGCCGCTTCTTCACGGTTGACCATAGCTTCGCGAAGTGAATCGGCAGCAATCCCGATGTCGTTGAATTCGGTAATTTTTGAAGATATTTGCATAGCTTCCGAGGTGATATTGCCGGCAATGAGTTCGCGTAGTTGTGAACTATAAGCACGCAGTGGACGCAAAATGTTAATTTGTGTCATGACACCAAAGATGCTCAAGGCAACCAAAATGGCGACGGCACCCAAAGATAAGACGGTCATCAAAAAGTTGGTCTCTTCTTCAACACGGCGGGTGTCATCAATAATTTGTTGTGATGCTGCGGTTGCGGATGCCACCAAGTTTGTCACAGTTTCTGTGAGCTTGGCCTGGGCTTCTTGTGTCGCTTCGTTGGCTTCAATCTGTTTAACGATAATCTGATCGCGCAGCTTGAAAATGGCCTCCAAAGATTTCATTTCTTCAATTTGGCCGGGAAGGGCGGATAGGTCTTCTGTCGTGTCCGAAAGGCGTTCCGCAGCTTGGTTGACCAAGTTGTAAGCGCCGCGGAAGCTAATGAAATGACGCTTGACCCACTTTGGATTGTCAGCGTGGGGAACCAGTGCGATCACAGATTGTGCTTTGTTGAGAGCCAATAACATAGCTTGTCCACCAATCAAAGCACCCGTGTCAGATGACAGGTCTTCATCCAAGATGGGTGCCAATGTAATTGCAAAATCGTTCACCAACTTGGGCATGCGGGCGACGATTTCCTGTTGCTTGGCAATCAATGCATCTTTTTCTTGGGTTTTGCTTGATGCAACGGCCATGGCCTGCATTGCGGCCTTGACGATTGTTTTGTCCTCAATGACGTCAGAGCTCATAATTAAGGAGGCATTTTTGCCAAATGATGCCAGGGCGCTTGCACGGGCTTCGGCGTTTTGGGCTTCAATAGCGGCTTGCCCATATTTGGACATGTGTTCGGCAGTCATGGCCAGGGCTTGCTGTTCACTGGCACGCGGAGCATTGATGGATTGGGTTGCGGTCATATCTTTGACACGCATCAGTGTTGGAGCAGAGAACAAAGCAACGGCGATGACCACTATTGCCAGGGCAGAACCAGCAATAACGGAGATGCGTGATAGGCTAATGCCTTGAAATGTGGACTGTTCGTTTCCGCTCATAATTGATCTACCCCTAATAGTCTCTAGGCCTAAGTCTTGCAAATTTTTACATACTGGGGAGGTAATACAAGCAGACTAGGGAGATTGAGCCAGCATGTCAAATGATCTGGCCGTTTCACTTGGATTCCGACCTGAACAGCAGTACCATTTTATTCAAAGATTAAAGTTATAGTACAAAAAGGCCCGTGCGGTCTGTTTTTGCCGCTAGGTCTGTTCTCAGGGAAGAGGGAGGCTGCCTATGGTAAAGACCAAATCTGTGCCCCGTTGTGTGGCGCTTGTGGGTCCGTATTTATCTGGAAAAACCACCTTAATGGAGAGCCTGCTGCTTGCTGCAGGTGCCATACATCGCAAAGGCAGTGTGCGCGATGGCAACACCGTCGGCGATGGATCAGACGAAGCACGTGCGCGTGAAATGTCGACGGAATTAAATGTCGCACATTGTGAATATTTAGACGACCCGTGGACCATTATTGATTGTCCCGGTTCGGTTGAACTTCTTCAAGATAGTTTAAATACTTTGATGATTGCCGACGCAGCCGTGGTGGTTTGCGAAGCTGATCCGAATAAGGCCCTGACCGTGGGGCCCGCACTGCGCATATTGGATGAATACGATGTCCCACACATGATTTTTGTCAATAAAATGGATCAAGATGGTGGCAGTGTGAAAGCGACGTTGGAAGCACTGCAAGAACATTCTCGCCACCCTTTGGTGTTACGAGAAATCCCCATTCGTGAAGACGGCCATGTGACGGGGCATGTGGATTTGGTGTCTGAGCGTGCGTTTAAGTGGAAGGACAATGCCCAATCGGAGTTGATTGAACTGCCAGACAGTGTGATTGAACAAGAACTTGGTGCACGTGAAGAGATGCTGGAAACACTGGCTGACTTTGACGATACCTTGTTGGAAGAACTGTTGGAAGACGTTTCGCCTTCCAGTGAAGAAGTATATGACAATCTTTCGCGTGATTTGGCACATGACGACATTGTGCCAGTGTTCTTTGGGTCTGCGGAACACGACAATGGTATTCGCCGATTGTGGAAAGCGCTACGCCACGAAAGCCCCAGCTCTACGGAAACGGCCGAGCGTCAGGGCGTAAGGGGTGCCACGGCACAGGTGTTTAAAACACTTCATGCCGGACACATGGGAAAGCTATCCCTGGTCCGGATATGGTCGGGTGAAGTCAAGGATGGTACCGAGTTTGCCAAAGGACGAGTTTCCGGTCTTTATCGTGTTCAAGGCCAGAAATTTGAAAAACTATCAAAGGCAAATGCTGGTGATGTTGTCGCCCTGGGTCGGCTGGATAAGGCGTTTACTGGTGATGCTTTGGGTGATGGCACACCCGATTGGCCTGAACCTTTAAGCCCGCTTTATTCTGTTGCGATCGAAATGGGTGGCAAAGCCGATGAGGTCAAACTTACATCTGTCATCCATAAGCTCTGCGAAGAAGACCCATCATTGCAGTTGGAACATAACCAAGTCACTGGAGAAATGATTTTGTGGGGCCAAGGCGAAATGCATCTGCGTATTGCCATGGATAAGCTCACAGGGCGCCATGGATTGGATGTAACGTCAAAACGTCCACAAGTGCCTTATAAAGAAACCATCTGCAAAACCACTACGCATAGGGCGCGCCATAAAAAGCAATCTGGTGGCCATGGTGAGTTTGGGGATGTTGAAATTGTTATCAAGCCCTTAGACCGGGGTGCGGGCTTTACTTTTGAAGAAGCCATTCACGGTGGCTCTGTCCCACGCCAATATATCCCGGCGGTCAAAGCTGGTGTCAGTGAATATCTTGGTCGTGGGCCGTTGGGCTTTCCAGTTGTTGATATTCACGTCACGTTGACCGATGGACAACACCATGCGGTGGACAGTTCCGACTTTGCATTTAAGAAAGCTGCTCAACAGGCTATGCGTGAAGCAATGCCCGACTGTGCCCCTGTGTTATTAGAGCCGATTTGTGAGGTAAAGGTCTCTGTTCCCACCAACTTCACCTCCAATGCGCAGCGCATTATCTCATCGCGGCGAGGCCAAATTCTGGGTTTTAACCCCCGCGAGAAGTGGCATGGATGGGATGAGGTCACGGCACATTTGCCAACATCAGAGATGCATGACCTGATTATTGATCTGCGTTCTCAGACGTTGGGTGTGGGAACCTTCAACTTCCGTTTTGACCATTTGAAGGAATTAACGGGTAAGTATGCCGACCAAGTGGTGTCTGCACGAGCAGGATAATTATCAAATAATTGAAAAAAAGGCCGGACTCCGAGGAGTCCGGCCAGTTCGAAAGGGAGGTCTCACGTCCTGGGGGAGACGGAGAACTCTTTTACTGGAGGTTCTGCAAGGTGTCAGAGGGGGGAGGGGAGGTAGCCCTGCAGTCTCCCGATGCGTCAAAACGTTGTTTGGTACATCGTATGTTCCTAATATAAGTAAATACTAAACAACTGTCCAGTGGAAAATTCACAAAAAAATGAATTGTATTTAACTCTTGATAACCTACTGATTTGGTGAGGTATTTGGAGTGTTTGAAGGGCTTTGGTGAGAATAAAACCTGCTAGATGATCGTCATACGAGCGAAAAAATGTGGATGAAACAGCGAATCAGCTCTTATGAAGGCTTGTATGACGGCAGTTGTTGGGGGAGTGAGCAGGGAAAGCAAAAAAAAGCCCTGGTACCGAAGTACCAGGGCGAGTCTAACAGGGAGGCTTCACGTCTGGGAGACGTGGGGCTCAACTGGTTCCAAAATTCCCGGGGGAGGGTGTAAATGGGATAGGAACCAGGAGCCCATCTGAGCCATGTGGCCCAGAAATTCTCTGCTGCAAAGCAGCATCGAACTGAAGAGAATATACGGATATATATTGCGCTGCACCACCAACAGTTTCGAAAGGCTGGTATGCGATATATGCATACCTTGGGGGCGCTTGAGCCTTGTTCAGGGGCTGTTTCTTGTGCAAATGGCTTATATAAACCCGAAGTATAGGGCTTCAAGATGCTAAACCCTTGTGATCCTGAGGATTGTGGCAGTTATGTGGCAGGGTCAACCCTTGCCCTGTCAGGATTTAATTTTTGCCCAACTGGTCGGCTCTGATGCGGTTGAGCAGGAAGTCACGGAATACACCTACGCGTTTGGAGTTCCGCAGCTCTTCGGGGTACACGAAATACGTGTTGAAGCTGGGGCCTTTGAGTTCGGGCAGAACCTGAACCAGATCTTCGGCGTGACTGGTCATATAGTCGGGCAAGGCACCGATGCCGATACCACTACGTACGGCGCGGTAAATACCATAGATGTTGTTGACCTTCAGTGCTGGATGGCGGATGTGGTCGGTTTGGCTCACTTCCATCAGCCAGTTAAGGTTGCTGACCGGCGGGCTGGCGTCTTCGCCGTAAATCACCAAGCGGTGGTTGTCCAGCTCTTCTGGCGTGCGGGGCATACCGTATCGTTTGATGTAGCTGGGCGATGCATAGACGCGGTAGTGCACCTCCATCAATTGGCGTTGGACCAAATCGGGTTGGGTTGGGGGGCGTAGACGAATGGCGACATCGGCCTGTCGCATGGAAATGTCCAGTTCGTCTTCAGACAGAACCACGGAAACATCAATGTCAGGGTAGCGTTCCAAAAAGTCTTTGATGCGAGGTGTCAACCAGATGGAGCCCAAGCCTGTGGATGTGGTGACGCGCAGCTCACCTTGTGGGCGCTCACGACTGTCGCGAATTTGCGCGGTGGTGAATGCCAGTTTGGAAAACATTTCCTTGGTGGTGGCGTCCAAAAGTTCACCCTGTTCGGTCAGGATCAAGCCGCGGGCGTGACGGTGAAACAGGGCCACGCCCAGACTTTCTTCCAGGGCTGAGATTTGTCGCGAAACTGCTGATTGACTAAGGTTGAGCATCTCCCCCGCGTGGGTGAAGCTTCCGGCTTCGGCCACGGCATGAAAAATGCGCAGCTTGTCCCAGTCCAAGACACCTGTATCGGGATCGCGTAGGCGTTCCATATGACTATATTACCCTATTCAGCCGCGTTGGCTTGATCTTCCAAGTCGGCAATAAAACGTTCGGCATCCAGCGCTGCCATACAGCCGGTACCCGCCGCCGTGACGGCTTGTTGGTAAGTGTGGTCTTGGACATCACCCGCAGCAAACACACCAGGGATTGAGGTTAACGGCGTACCCGGTTTGGTGATGATGTAGCCATTATCGTCCATATCCAACTGGCCCTTAAATATGCCGGTATTGGGGTCATGGCCAATGGCGATGAAGACACCGTCAACATTGATGGTGCTTTCTTCGTTGGTTTTGACGTTTTTCAGGCGTAGACCTGTGACGCCCGGCGGTGTCATAGAGCCACCCAAAGGCAGAGCACCGCCAGCGGCTTCGTTGCCGAGAATTTCTTCCAAGGTGGTGTCCCAGATGACTTCAACCTTGTCGTTGTTCAGCAAGCGGGTTTGCAAAATCTTTTCTGAACGCAGTTCATTGCGGCGGTGGATCAAGGTAACTTTGGAGGCATGGTTGGTCAGGTACAGGGCTTCTTCCACAGCGGTGTTACCGCCGCCGATAACTGCGACTTCCTTGCCACGATAGAAAAACCCGTCACACGTGGCACAGGCCGATACGCCCAACCCCATAAATTTTTCTTCGGACGGCAGGCCCAACCAGCGTGCCGAAGCGCCGGTGGAAATGATCACGGAATCACTCGTGTAAACATCGCCACTGTCCCCGGTCATGCGAAATGGACGCACGCTGAAGTCTGCGTCAACAATAATGTCGTCCAGGATTACCGTACCCACATGTTTGGCTTGGGCTTCCATCTGTTCCATCAGCCAGGGGCCCTGGATGGTTTCGGCAAAGCCTGGATAATTTTCTACGTCGGTGGTGATGGTCAATTGTCCGCCGGGTTGCAGGCCGCGCACCATGATCGGTTCCAAGCTGGCGCGTGCGGCATAGATGGCAGCGGTGCAACCTGCGGGGCCTGATCCGATAATCAAAGTTTTGGTGTGATGCGTGGTGGACATGTGATGGCGTTCTCCGCTGATAAGGACCTCTGCGTATCGCTCATAATGGGATGCAGAGGCCTAAATGTAAGGTTGCCCTAAGATAAGGCTACGGACAGGGCGCGGCAAGCGGCGACGACGGCATCAGGTGCAAAATATGGGGAAAACCCGCGTTATTCTGGGGGTAATTCAAAAAATATGGTGCTTTCCACTTGCTCTGGCGGCGTGAGTAATATAATTACTCTGAGCAAAAGGAGCCCTAACAATAATGTCCGATTCGCGTGTAAAACTCGATCAAATTGATCGCCGCATTCTTCATGACCTTCAAGCGGATGGTCGCATCACCAACGTGGAACTGGCCCGCCGTGCCGGAATTTCTGCACCACCGTGCTTGCGCCGTGTGCGGGCGTTGGAAGAAGCTGGCTTTATCCAAGGCTATCACGCCGATCTGGATTCCCGCGCATTGGGCTTTAACGTTACCGTGTTTGCCCATGTTGGCTTGAAAAGCCAAGCTGAATCAGATCTTGATGCGTTTGAAACGTTGGTGAAGTCTTGGGAAGAAGTGCGCGAATGCCATATGTTGGCCGGTGAAACGGACTTTTTGTTAAAGGTTGTGGCGCCGGATTGGGAAGAATATCAAAACTTCCTGACCTCCAAACTGACCGCTGCCGAAAATGTTAGCCACGTCAAATCCGCGTTGTCGGTGCGGTCCACCAAGCAAACGCCGGGTGTTCCGATTGAGGTTGATGAGGCTTAAATTCTCACCTTCGCTTTCATTCCATCACCAATTCAAAATCTTTGCTGCCAAGCTTCACACCGTTGAGCTGAATCTCAACTTGGTGCGTGCCCGGATAATAAGTCCGTGTTGTGACAGTCTTGATGGGGTGGCTGCGTTGAAACGTTGGGGATTGTCCGGCTTTTAAGCAAAAAGTTTTCCACTTAAAGACCTTAGGGGTAGTTGTGCCATTTGCCTTCTGGTGATGGATGACATAGTCGAGGATTAAGTCCTGATCGACAGTGGAATCTGAGCACAGCGTTAGCTCAATTTCCAGTTTGTTGCCGAACTGTACTTTGGGTGTCAGGACCTCAAAGTCTTCTATTGTGACTTGGGGCTTTTTGTAACCCAAGGCCGATAAGGTGTTCGCGTGACCTTGTTTGACCAATGTCCGACAGGCATGACGGATCAGCTTTTTGCGCTCCGGCGAAGCACCTTTCATCCACTGATTGGCAATGGCTGCAACTTGATCAGGGTGGTCTTTCGCAACATCGTTGAGGTTGTTGGCGACGGAGCGACGAACGTATTCTTTTGGGTCGTCTTTTAACTGCTCAAGAATGGGAAACAGTGGATCTGGATTTTTGATCAATTCAGGCAACTGCATGGCCCAGGGCAGGCGTGGGCGCGAACCTTCGGAAACCAATCTGCGGACATGATAGTTTTGATCTTTTGCCCACTGGCTCAGAGTTGCCAAGGCCCGGTCTTGATCTTGTAAAATAAAATGACGGATGCCGAATTCAGAACTGAAGCGTTTGGTGAGTTCCTTTTGCACATCCAGACCTAAATCAAAATCATCGAGCCCATGTTTGCCGACATATTGCGTCATCGGCAATATGGCCCAGCCGCGGATACCGTGTTCGTCCATGGAGGTGTCGCGCAGATCAACATCGTCTTCGGGGTGAAGGCTGGATACTAAGATCGGGGCGGCTTTGGAAAATGAACTTGGTAATTGGTCTTCAAGGGCCTGTTCGATTTGGTTGGCGCGTTCTTTGAGCTCCAGCTTCTCTAGATTGTTGGTTGCTTGGGCAACAAAGCCGGGCTCATCAAACTGAGACCAAACGCGTTTCAAGTGGCTCGCCATCAAGGCGATCATGTTGGGATTGAATAGGTTCTTAAATGGTTCTGGCATGTTTGCAGCTTATCAATCGATGACCGCACGTCCAATGGTGTTTTCATCGGTACCGAACCAAACCATGTTTGAAGGCTTGTGATAATGCATGTGGCGCACACTTCCGGCACCTGATGGGATGGGTGTGACGGATATGGTTTTTTCTTGGGCAGGATCAAAGCCCACAAAAGTGTTTCGCCTTGGTCCCGTTTCCACCACCCAAATGCGGTCCTGATTGTCCACCGCCATACCGTAGGGGTTTGAGTTCCGCCCCGCGGGCAAAGCCCATTCATCGACCTGGCCTGTGTTTGGATCAAGTCGTCCGATGTACCCGCGCCTATAGTCGGTGTAATAGAGCCGTCCATCAGATGTTACTCCGATACGCCGGGGCCGGGCACCTGGTGCAATATTGTGTTCAGTAAGTTTCAATGTTTTTGGATCAACGGACGCCATCTTGTCGGTGCCGAGCAATACGATCCAAGGTGTGCCGTCTGGGGCCACGATGATGCCGTAGGGACGGGAACTGCTTGTGGGTACAGGGATGAGATCAACCTTGCGGGTTTCAAGTTCTAAGCGCCCCACATAGTTGCCCCATTGCACCGTGAACCAGATGTTCTGCTCATCAGCATCAAACACCAAGGTGTGAGGATCATCCGCATCCGGCTCGGGCATCTCGATTTTTTCAATCGTGTCAGACTTAGGATCGTATCGCCCGATATAGCCTTCCAGGTTACCGCTGTACCAAACCATACCGTCGGAGCCGACAATCAAGTTATGCGGGCCGGGTTCGTCTTTGAGGTCTTTGTGAAAGATATCCCCTGTCTCTGGGTTCAAGCGCGCCAGATAGTTCCCGCCTTGACCGACGAACCAAACTGAGTTTGCGCTTTCGGCAAAGGGATCACGTGACCGTCCGCCGTAGGAGATTTCCCATTCTTTTATTTCAACGGGATTGAGCGGTTTTGGTTCTTCAGCATGTGCCGAGCTGAAGATCATTGTAAGTATGAATGCAAAAAACGCTCTGATCATTTATCCACTCCACCCGGTGTGACTTCTACACATGTAAGTGGTGTGATTGGGAAAAGCACGATAAATGACAGGATGACGATCTCAGAAAAAAGATGAAAACTAGATTGGAATAGAGAAGCCGATCACAATAATTGCAATTGATAGAACAAGATAGAGTGAACGGATCGCATATGATGGTGCAGGGGTATCGATCCACTCATTATTGGCAAGCTTAGGAAGAGCGGCAAATGCTCTATGAATGAGATATGTAAGTACTATCAAGACACCAATATAAGCAATGTTCAGCCAGTCATGTTTGTCATATGGGTGAGGTGATGTGATGGTGGTGAAGATATCAATCAAATCCTGAAATACGAGGTTTTCTGCATCCACGAAAAACCGTAAACCAGCAATACAAATGACGAGCAGTATGAACAAGAGTAACGCATTTCGTACATGAAAAGATTGCCCCATTTTTCTTGGAGTTTCAGGGAGAGGAGCATCAGAGGGTAGGTGGTTTTCAACCCAATACCCAATCATATCGAATAGCTTTTTCACTGTTGTAATGCTGATGTAAAAAGTTGTCAGCCCGACTAATAGCAACATGAAAAACTCAGCCCAGACAATTGTATAATGATAATGATCTTGCCCTGTTGTTATGTTCATGGCGGGTAGCCAAAACGTTGAAGCCGCAAGCACTGATATCGCCATAACTCGAATCAGGTACATCTGTCGTGACGGAACAGGATAGGTTACAGGTAGCCACTTTGCGAATGTGAACTCAACCAATGGACGGGCAAAAAATACACCGACAGCACTCCATACCAATCCAAAATAGAGCAACTGCAATATGATCAGCGTATCTGAGTAGGTTAGATGCATAATATCCTGGTTATAGGGTGATTTTTCTGTATCTGCGATCTTAGGTTGTTTGCTCTCTGGCTGTAAAGCGTAACAAAAAAGGCTGCTGGATTTCTCCAACAGCCTTTTAAGATTTAGGGTGATGAGTGGGCGTTAAACGTAATCCACCTTCAAAATCTCATAGTACTTCGATCCACCGGGCGCTTTGACCTCAATGCTGTCGCCGAGGCTGCGGCCGACGATGGTGCGGGCCATGGGGGATATGATGGAGATGGAGCCGTTTTCCAGTTTCGCTTCGTGTTCGCCGACGATTTGATAGGTCTTTTCTTCGTCGGTTTCTTCGTCCACCAATAAAACCGTTGCGCCAAAGCGCACCACGTCACCGGACAAGGATGTCGGATCAATCACATCGGCGTGGCTGATGATGGCTTCCACTTCTTTGATGCGGCCTTCGATGAAGCTCTGCTTTTCGCGTGCAGCGTGGTATTCGGCGTTCTCTTTCAAGTCGCCGTGTTCACGTGCGGTGGCGATGGCGACGATCACGGCGGGGCGTTCGTCGTCCTTCAAGGTGCGCAGTTCGTCTTCCAATTGTTTCAGACCGCCGGCGGTCATGGGGATCTTATCCATCGGTATCTCTTCTTATATCTGACTGTTGAGTCAAAAAGACGGCGGCCCCACTTGTGAAAAGGGCGGGCCGCGTCTCGGTATCCCGTTTACGCTTACAACGTTTGGTAAGGATAAGCCTGCAACGGCTTAACTTCAAGGGCGCCGGACTTCAATGCTTTGATTGCGTCTGCAACGGCAGAAGCCCCCGCCACCGTAGTATAATGCGGAACGTTTTGCGTCAAAGCAGAACGGCGGATGGAGAAACTATCCGCTACCGCTTGTGCGCCTTCGGTGGTGTTGACCACCAATTGCACTTCACCGGACAAGATCGCATCTTCACAGTGCGGGCGGCCTTCCAACACTTTGTTGACCTTGGTCACATCAATGTTGTGGGCTGCCAAGTGATCGGCTGTGCCGCCGGTGGCGATGATTTTGAAGCCTTGTTCGATCAAACGTTGGGCCACATCGGTGATGGCTTTCTTGTCCGCATCTTTCACGGAAATGAAAGCTGTACCCGTGGTCGGTAACTTGACGCCTGCACCCAATTGAGATTTGGCGAAGGCTTTGTCAAAGGTTACATCCAGCCCCATGACTTCACCTGTTGACTTCATTTCCGGTCCCAAAATGATATCGACACCGGGGAAGCGGGCAAACGGGAATACGGCTTCTTTCACCGCAACATGTTCAAGTTTCGGCGTGTCGCCCAAATTGAACGATGCAATGGTTTCGCCCGCCATGACGCGTGCGGCAATCTTTGCAATGGGCAGGCCCGTTGCTTTGGCCACAAAAGGAACCGTACGCGATGCACGTGGGTTCACTTCCAGCAGGTATACAGTCTTGCCTTGGACGGCGAACTGAATGTTCATCAGACCCACGACTTTGAGTGCCACAGCCAAGGATTTGGTTTGTTGGCGAATGTCTTCGATGACATCGTCAGCCAAGGAATATGGCGGCAAGGAACACGCACTATCACCGGAGTGAATGCCCGCTTCTTCGATGTGTTGCATGATGCCCGCGATGTAAACATCGCCTGTGCCGTCAGCCAATGCATCGACGTCAACCTCAACCGCACCTTGCAGGTAGCTGTCCAACAGGACCGGGCTGTCACCGGAAACTTTCACTGCGGTGGTCATATAACGCATCAGGTTGGCATGATCGTGAACGATTTCCATCGCACGACCGCCCAGAACGTAGGACGGACGAACCACCAGGGGGTAGCCGATATCTGCGGCCACTTTTTCGGCTTCCTCAATGGAACGCGCGATGCCGTTGGCGGGTTGTTTCAAGTCCAACTGGTTGAGCAGGTCTTGGAAACGTTCGCGGTCTTCGGCCAAATCGATGGCGTCAGGTGACGTGCCCAGGATGGGAATGTTAGCGGCTTCCAAAGCATGTGCCAATTTTAGGGGGGTTTGCCCACCGAACTGAACGATAACGCCCAGCAACTCACCCGCCATTTGTTCACGGCGGATCAGCTCGATCACGGTTTCAGCGGTCAGCGGCTCAAAATACAAACGGTCCGATGTGTCGTAATCGGTCGACACGGTTTCGGGGTTGCAGTTGACCATGATCGCTTCGTTGCCGATGTCTTTCATGGCGTAAGCCGCGTGGACACAGCAGTAATCGAATTCGATACCTTGACCGATGCGGTTGGGACCACCGCCCAAAATCACGACTTTTTTGCGATCCGTGATTTCAGCTTCGCATTCGGGCGGATTGATGCCGTCACCTTCGTAGCAGCTGTACATATAAGGCGTCTTGGATGGGAACTCAGCCGCACACGTATCAACGCGTTTGTAGACCGGGCGTACACCCAAGGTGATGCGGCGCGTGGTGACTTTGCCCAAGTTCATGCCGCTGACTTCCGAAAGGCGTTCATCACTGAAGCCCATCTTTTTCACACGCAACAGATCGACCGAGTTTTTCGGCACACCTTTTTCGCGGATTTCTTCTTCGGCCTTCACGATGCCTTCGATTTGGCGCAGGAACCATGGCTCGTATTTACACGCGGCATGGATGCGTTCGACGCTCAAACCATGGCGAAAGGCCTGGGCGATCACCAGCAAGCGATCCGGTGTCGGTGTCGACAATGCTTTGACAATGGCGTTCACATCCGGGTTGTCGGCATCAACGCCTTCGATTTCAACTTCATTCAAACCGGTCAGGCCGGTTTCCATGGACCGCAGGCCTTTTTGCAAGCTTTCTTGGAACGTGCGACCGATGGACATGGCTTCACCCACCGACTTCATGGCGGTGGTCAGGTACGGATCGGCACCCGGGAATTTTTCAAATGTGAAGCGCGGGATTTTGGTGACGACATAATCGATGGTGGGCTCGAACGATGCCGGAGTGATGCCGCCAGTGATGTCGTTGCGCAGCTCATCCAGCGTGTAACCAACCGCCAGCTTCGCCGCGATCTTGGCAATGGGGAAGCCTGTGGCTTTGGATGCCAGTGCCGAAGAACGTGACACCCGTGGGTTCATTTCAATCACGATCAACTCACCATTTTCCGGGTTGACGGCGAACTGCACGTTGGACCCGCCCGTGTCCACACCGATTTCGCGCAAAACGGCCAAGCTGGCATTGCGCATGATTTGGTATTCTTTGTCGGTCAGGGTCAGGGCTGGGGCAACGGTGATACTGTCACCCGTGTGCACGCCCATGGGATCGACGTTTTCGATGGAACAAATGATGATGCAGTTGTCCGCTTTGTCGCGCACAACTTCCATTTCGTATTCTTTCCAGCCCAGCACAGACTGTTCGATCAGAACTTCATGCACGGGCGAAGCAGCTAAACCACCGGAAACGATCTCATCAAATTCTTGGGCGTTATAGGCAATGCCGCCGCCAATGCCACCCATGGTGAAGCTCGGGCGGATGATGATCGGCAGGCCGATGTGTTCCATCTCCTTGCGGGCTTCTTCCAAGCTGTTCACAACGGATGAGCGCGGCGTGTTGAGGCCGATCTTGTCCATAGCGTCGCGGAACAGTTGACGATCTTCGGCCTTGGCGATGGACGCTTCGTTGGCGCCGATTAGCTCAACATTGTGGCGTTCCAATGCACCGTTTTCAGAAAGCGACATGGCCGCGTTCAGCGCCGTCTGACCGCCCATAGTGGGTAGGATGGCGTCGGGTTTTTCTTTTTCGATGACCTTTTCCAAGAACTCCGGCGTGATGGGCTCGACATAGGTCGCGTCCGCCATGTTGGGGTCGGTCATGATCGTCGCGGGGTTGGAGTTCACCAAGATCACCCGGTAGCCTTCTTCGCGAAGCGCCTTACACGCTTGCGCCCCGGAGTAATCGAACTCACACGCCTGACCGATAACAATCGGGCCGGCGCCGACGATGAGGATGCTTTTGATGTCTGTACGTTTGGGCATTATTTCGCCTCCATCAATGCGACGAAGCGATCGAACAGGTAGTGGCTGTCCTCAGGCCCGGGGCTGGCTTCGGGGTGGTGTTGTACGGAAAAGACCGGCTTGCCTTCGAGTTTGATGCCTTCAAGGCTGCCGTCAAACAAGGATGTGTGGGTTTCCACCACACCATCGGGAAGCGTTTCACGATCGACCACGAAGCCGTGGTTTTGTGATGTGATTTCGACGTGGCCTGTTTCCAGGTCTTTGACCGGGTGGTTGGCGCCACGGTGGCCCATGTGCATTTTGTGGGTGCTGGCACCCAATGCGATGGACAGCATCTGGTGGCCCAAGCAAATACCAAACAGTGGTTTGCCGCTTTTAATGATGGCATCGATCATCGGCACAGCGTATTCACCTGTGGCCGCCGGATCGCCGGGCCCGTTGGACAGGAACACCCCATCGGGGTTCAGTTCCAAAATCTCAGCCGCCGTTGTGGAGGCCGGAACCACGGTGACGCGGCAACCCGCGTTGGCAAGGCAGCGCAAAATGTTTTTCTTGGCGCCAAAGTCCACGGCAACGACGTGGTGTTTGGGGTCTTGTTGAATGCCGTAGCCTTCGCCCAGGTTCCATTCGGTTTCGTGCCATTCATAGGTTTCGGTGCAGGTCACTTCTTTGGCCAGGTCGGTGCCTTCCAAAGACGGCCAGTTGGACGCCATGGTCACCAGCGCGTCGGTATCGATGCCGCTTTGTTCAACTTCGTCCGCAGGCAGGTGAATGACCACGCCCGTGGGTGCGCCACCGTCGCGGATGCGACGGGTCAGGCGGCGAGTGTCGAGACCGGAAATTGCCACCAACTCGTTGGCCTTGAGCCATTCGTCCAGGTGTGAGGCCGCGCGAAAGTTCGCGGGCTCGGTAATATCGGCGCGCAGGATGCAGCCGCGTACAGCAGGCTTGTCTGTTTCGACGTCTTCGAAGTTGGTGCCGACGTTGCCGATGTGGGGAAATGTAAAGGTGATGATTTGACCCGCATATGATGGGTCGGACATGGTTTCTTGATAACCCGTCAGGCCGGTGTTGAAGCAGACCTCACCCATGGCGATGCCGTACGCCCCTGCGCCAAAGCCCCAAAAGACCGCACCGTCCGCCAAGACCAGGGCTGCATTACAGCCTGCGGGGCGGGTGTTGTTCATGTGGTCGTTTTGCGCAGAAAGAATCGTCCCCTGCTCAGCAGCGGGGGCGTTCGAATTTGGGTCGGCCATGGCGACATCCTTTAGGCTAAAGGGCCTCAAGATCCTAGAGGTATAGGGCCAGTTCCGGTGGCGTGGGCGCGCAAGCCTGAGCGCAACGCTCCGTAAAGCGGCGATTTGGGAGTGTTTAAGGTATATGGTGCGCTGCGTCAAGACTCAGTTTCATAAAAATATTATTTAATATCAATGAGTTACAAACTTTTGAACATTTGCATTTCTGCGTATATTGGGCTAATCTCTCGCCTTTCCGCGGAATCGTCCCAATCGGGGGGTGATGATTCAAGCGAAAGAGGGATGACATGCTTCGCGACCAAATAAGTGAATCCATGAAAACCGCCATGAAGGCGAAAGATGAAATCGGTTTGGCTACAGTACGCCTGATCCAAGCTGCGTTGAAGGACCGCGACATTGCAGCGCGGTCTTCGGGCAACAATGACGGTATTTCTGATGATGAAATCCTCAGCATGCTGCAGTCTATGATTAAGCAGCGCCGTGACAGCATCGACATGTACGAAAAAGGCGGGCGTCCAGAATTGGCCGAACGTGAAGCCAAAGAGATCGCTGTAATTGAAGGCTTTTTGCCTGAACAAATGGACGAAAATGCTGCTGCTGCCGCTATTGAAGAGATTATTTCCGAATTGGAAGCCTCTGCCATGAAAGACATGGGCAGGGTGATGGCGACATTGAAAGAACGCCATGCGGGTTGCATGGATTTCGGCAAAGCCAGCGGCGTTGTGAAAAGTCGTTTAAGCGGCGGTTGACCATACATATATATTCAACAGAGTAAGCCTCTCATGATTTAATGTGAGGGGGCGTTTTTGCAAATCATAATCTGTGGTGGGCGGTTATGTCGGATCAGGACGTTGAAGTCATTCTTGCGCGTTTGCGCCAAGAATTTATAGAAACAGCACGTGATCAACTTGATGAAATCGAGATGTACCTGGATTGGTTGGAATCCGGGCGTGATATCGGTGAAGAAGAGTTGTTCGGCGTTCAGCGTTCAATCCATAACATCAAGGGGCAGGGGTCGACTTTCGGCTTTCCTTTGGTTGGACGTATTGCACATCTCAGCGAAGACTATCTCAAAAATACCGGTGGTGTGCAGCTTGATACCGTCAAGGACTTGCGTGTCTTTGTTGACACCATGATGGAAATCTTGATGACCGGTGATGAGGCTGGGTTCCCCGATACCGATGATTTGTTGCGCGGCCTTCCATCGGGTAAGCCTCAGGGATTTTCCGGACAAGAAACCCATAACGTTAACGTGTTGCTGTTGATGCCGTCCGGTGTTGTCCAAAAAACCATCGCCAGCGAAATGTTGTCGTGTGGCTTTAACGTCAGTCGCGCCATCAATTCGATGGAGGGATTGTCGCATGCCCTGGATATTGTCCCGGATATTATCATCTCCGATTTAGAAACAATGCCGTTCAACGGGATTGAATTTGCCCGGGTTTGTTCCAGCATTGATCGATTGAAGGATGTTCATTTTGTTCTGTTCACGGCATATGCATCGGGGGATGAGCACCTAACTCACATGCCCAAAAACGTTGAGGTTTTGACGAAAACCAAGGATTACGCCAAAAATCTTACTGACATGTTGATTGAATGGGGTGTCTTTGGGGCTGTGTGATGGGCAAAAGGCTGTGGATAAGTCTGTGGATACTTCCGGCATATGGTGTGGACACCCTGTGAACCCTATATATAACGCGTAAAGCTTATTTGGCTTACACTGTGTCGCTTTTAAGGATTCGGGGGCACACCAACCGTATGGCGATTCCGTCACGATTTTTGGATGAGTTGCGCGACCGCATTGGCTTGGCCGATGTGGTTAATCGCCGCACGCGTCTGACCAAAAAAGGCCGCGAACATTCCGGTCTGTGCCCATTCCACAAAGAAAAAACACCGTCCTTTACAGTCAATGAAGACAAGGGGTTCTACCACTGTTTTGGGTGTGGGGCCCATGGCTCTGCCTTTGATTTCGTGATGGAAACGGAAGGCCTGAACTTTCGTGAAGCGGTGGAAAAGCTGGCGGGTGAAGCGGGGATGCAGGTGCCCCAAGACAGCCCCCAAGAACGTGCCCGTGCTGAGCGTAAAAAGACACTATACGATGTGGTGGAGCTGGCATGCCGCTATTTTCAAAATGCCCTGCGCCGTCCCGAAGGTTCTAATGGACTGGAATATTTGCAAAAACGGGGCCTTTCCGAACAAACCATTGGCAAGTTCCGTTTGGGGTATGCCCCGGACCGGCGTGAAGGCATTAAGAAGGCTTTGGGTGCTGAGGGTGTAAAAGAAGCTGAATTGATTGCCGCAGGTCTGATCATCAAGCGCGACGATGGCTCCACCTATGACCGCTTTCGTGGTCGGGTGATGTTTCCCATCTCTGACCGCCGTGGCCGGGTGGTGGCTTTTGGCGGGCGGACCTTGGTTGCGGATAAGAAAATCGCCAAGTATCTCAACAGTCCTGAGACGGACTTGTTTCACAAAGGGCATCTTCTCTACGCCATGGACACAGCACAGGTGGCAGCGCGTGCAGGTCAGCCTTTAATCGTGACCGAAGGCTATATGGACGTAATTGCGCTGTATCAATTTGGATTTGAAGGTGCAGTGGCCCCTTTGGGTACGGCTTTAACCGAAGACCAAATTCTCGAGCTGTGGAAAATTTTACCTGAACCAGTTCTTTGTTTTGATGGGGATAATGCGGGTCAACGCGCAGCTGCGCGGGCGGCAGAACGCACATTGCCGCTGATTAAGGCGGGTGTGGGGCTTAAATTTGCAACCCTGCCCGAGGGAGAAGATCCCGATAGTCTGGTTCGGACCAAAGGCGTTGAAGCCTTTCAAGAGGTCCTAGACAGTGCCGTGCCGCTCAGCGAAGTGCTGTGGAACATCGAAAAGAATGGTGGCGCGACTGACAGCCCCGAAGGACGTGCCGCATTGCAAAAACGATTGGATGATCACGTGCGCCGGATCGAAGACCCCACAGTGCGCGGCCATTTTCAGTCCAGTTTTAAAGATCGGGTGTGGCAATTGGGCCGTGAAGGCCGGGAAAAGGGTTCTGGCAGTGCATGGACACCCCGGGCCAAACGCAGCTTTAAGCCCCAAAAACCGCAGGTTTTTGAGGGTGAGGCCAAGCAACGTGCGGTCAAATCGGCTCGTGTGGACCTAACACGATCTCGTGAAGAGATCTTGTTGGCGACCCTGATTAACCATCCAGACGTGTTTGAGGACGTTGGTGAAAAGCTCGGAAGTCTAGCTTTTACAACGCTTAGCCTTGACAACCTTCGTCAGGAAGCTCTAAAGACACTGGCAGGGGAACAAGGTCTTGACAGGGATACCCTCCGACGCCACCTCAGGGACAGTGGATTTTCGTCTGAACTGGACTCGCTTTTGAGTTCACGTGTTTACGAACATGCTTACTTCGCCCGCCCCGATGAGGAGCCTATGAGTGCGCTGGAAGGTTGGATTGAGACCTACGAATTGTATTGCAGGCGTGACCTGCAGGCCGAGCTCGAAGATGCCCAGCGGCAGCTAGCCGCAGATATGACGCAGGAAACTTTTGAACGTTTCCGTGCCTTGAAAATGCAAGAGCAGTCGGCTGCAGAACGGAACGCCAAATAGCCCCTCAAGATGGGGCTTTCGGTGTTGGTTGCCTCCTTATTGGAGTAAATCAACACAAGTGGTTGAATTTATTGCGCATTTATTTGGGCTATGAAGCCTGAAAAGTGCGTGATTAGGGAAAGAACGAACGCGTCACATGGCATCGAAAACAAGCGCCCAAAAAAACCAATCTGCAGATGGTGAAAACCAAGATGGCCCTCTTCTGGACACTCTTGGCGCCAATGTCAAAAAGATGGTCAAGCTCGGCAAAGAGCGCGGCTTCATCACGTATGATGAATTGAACGCAGCCTTGCCGCCAGAGCAAGTGTCTTCGGAACAAATCGAAGACACCATGAGTCAGCTCTCGGAAATGGGTATCAACGTCATCGAAGGTGAAGAATCCGAAGATACGACGGCGCCTGCGGAAGGCCAAGAAGCCGAAGAGGATGCTGAAGAGGAAAAATCCGCCAGCGGTAATGTTTCTGATAGCGATGTTGGGCGCACAGATGATCCGGTGCGGATGTATTTGCGTGAAATGGGCTCGGTCGAGCTGTTATCGCGTGAAGGTGAGATTGCGATTGCGAAGCGTATCGAGGCCGGCCGCGAAATGATGATTGGCGGCATCTGCGAAAGCCCGCTGACCATCCGAGCAATCGTCGCATGGCACGATGCCTTAATCGCTGAGCAAATTTTGCTACGTGACATCATTGATTTGGATGCCACCTACGGCGGCGGTCCCGGCAGTGCCAACAACGCCGAAAATGCAAACGGTGATGGTGGTGAAGACGGCGCAGAAGCAAAAGAAGGTGAAGAAACCAAAGCAGAGGTACCCGTAGAAAAAACCGCTGAGAAAGCAGAAGGTGAAGAGGGTGAAAATGCCGAAGGTGAAAACGCCCGCACTGATGACGACGACGATGATGATGACGCTGAAAACAACCTGTCTTTGGCCGCGATGGAGGCCAAACTGACCCCAGTTGTGGTCGAAACCTTCGAAGAAATCGCCAAGACCTATAAGAAAATGCATCGCCTCCAAGTCAAACGCTTGGATGCTATGCAAGGCGGCGATGAATTCAAAGCGTCCCAAGAAAAACGTTATGAAAAGTTGCGCAAGGAACTGATCGAGCTGATGGACAACGTGCATCTCAACAATGCGCGGATCGAACAGCTGGTGGATCAGCTTTATGACCTCAACCGTGCGATGATGAGCCTGGAAGGCAAATTGTTGCGCATGGCAACTAAGTCTCGCGTGAAGCGTGAAGACTTCATCACCCAATATCAAGGTCATGAGCTCGACCCCAAATGGATGGCTGCGATTAAAAAACTGCCGGGCAAAGGTTGGGAAAAGTTCATTACCAAGTACGAAGATGACATCACCACCATTCGTGCATCTATTGCGGACCTAGCTGCCGAATCCGGTCTGCCGGTGGTGGAATTCAAACGCATTGTGTCCACCGTGCAAAAAGGTGAGCGCGAAGCGGCCAAAGCGAAAAAGGAAATGATCGAGGCCAACTTGCGCCTGGTGATTTCCATTGCCAAAAAATACACCAACCGTGGTCTGCAATTCTTGGATTTGATCCAAGAAGGTAACATCGGCTTGATGAAGGCCGTTGATAAGTTCGAATATCGTCGTGGTTACAAGTTCTCGACCTATGCGACGTGGTGGATCCGCCAAGCGATTACGCGCTCTATTGCCGATCAAGCGCGAACCATCCGTATTCCGGTTCACATGATCGAAACCATCAACAAACTGGTGCGCACGTCGCGCCAGATGTTGCACGAAATTGGTCGTGAACCGACACCTGAAGAATTGGCTGTGCGCCTGTCTATGCCGCTTGAAAAAGTGCGCAAGGTCTTGAAGATCGCCAAAGAGCCGATCTCTCTGGAAACACCGATCGGTGACGAGGAAGATTCACACCTCGGCGATTTCATCGAAGACAAAAACGCAGTGCAACCGTTGGACGCCGCCATCAACGGCAACCTGCGCGAAACCACAACCCGCGTGCTGGCTTCCTTGACGCCACGCGAAGAACGCGTGCTGCGCATGCGTTTTGGTATTGGTATGAATACCGACCACACCTTGGAAGAAGTTGGCCAGCAGTTCTCTGTTACTCGTGAACGTATTCGTCAGATCGAAGCAAAAGCGCTGCGCAAGCTCAAGCATCCAAGCCGTTCGCGCAAGCTGCGGAGCTTCTTGGATTACTAAGTAGTGCCAAATCAAACACGACAAAAAGCCCTTGGTGGAAACTGGGGGCTTTTTTTGTGGTGTTCTTTGTCGGTTAAGGAATGGACTTGATTTAAGGTTGGTGCTTATTCCGACCTATGACTTTAAGCAAAAAAAGAGGGATGATTTTGAAGCGAGTTTAATTCTTTGCCTAACTAAATCGTTAAGTAACCGGTTTAGCGGGCAGCGTTAAATAAAACGTTGTTCCTACACCTTCTTTTGTGCTGAAGGAAATGTCACCATTATGACGATCAGCTATAATTTTACAGATGCTTAATCCTAGGCCTGTGCCACTAATGTTACGGGTTGATGATGAGTCGGCCTGTTCAAAAGGCACAAACAATTTTGAATGGAATTCTTCAGGAATACCTGGGCCGTCATCAGAAACTGAAATTCTAACTGTCCTGTTATCCGTTCCGTCTTCTATTAAAACGTCCCAGGCAATAGACACCACGCCTTCGTTGGGTGAAAATTTAGATGCGTTTGATATAAAATTTGCAAGAACCTGTAATAAACGCCCTTTATCACCAATAACGGCAACAGCTGGTTGTTCTCCAACGATATTAAGCTGGATTCCTAATTTGTTAGCATAGCCATTGTTGGCTTCTACGGCCTGAGAAACCAGCTCTGAAACATCAACAGTGTCTTGTGTAATTTTCAATTGACCCGATTGAATTTTTTCTAAATCCAGCAAATCATCCACGAGGGCATTCAACCGTTTGGTGTTTTGTACGGCAACGCTGAATAGGTGTTCTTCATCTTTTCCCAGTTTTCCATTTGTGGTGTTTTCCAATAGCCCCAGCGAGCCCAATATAGATGTTAATGGAGTGCGAAGTTCATGACTAACCATGGATAGGAATTCTGATTTTGCTTTGCTTGCGGTTTCGGCCTTTTCTCTTTCTTGCACTTCATTCATCAGGTTGTCGTTTTGAATACGCATTTCTTCAATCATGGCCGATAGGGCGTTTGCAACATCAATGATGTTATTGCCAATCTCATAGACTTCTGTGATTTGGGCTTGCGGTAAAGATATGTGTTTTCCAGACTTGATGCGTTCAGGTAGACGTACAGTAGTTGCCATCAAATTTGTTAAGTCGCGGGTAAGTCTGTTGCGAATAATCGTAACAACGATAAATGCTCCAAACGTCACAGAAAGAATGATGGCAAATGAAGATATGTAGGATTGTTGAAGACGATCAACGTATTTAGCAAACGGCAGTTCAATGACAAACACCCAAGGGGTGAGATCGTCGAACGTGTCGGCATGCATAACTGTTGAAAGCTTCCACTGCAACATTAATGGTTTTTCAGGTGAGGCACCAAGTTCTTGATACATGTCACCCGGCAAGGGGTTGAGCGTACCTGCAAACCGTTCGGTTAAGGTCTTTGTCTGGGTGCGTTCGGGAAAGCCAAATAGGGGGTGGCCATCTGCATCATAGACCGACAGCCTGAAATCCTGATCGCTGATTGTTTTTGACAGATAGTTTGTAAAATCTTCAATGGGAATGGTGCGTGATAGACATGAACTGGGTCCTCGGTTCGTTAACACGATTCCACTTTTTGCATTTCCAGCTAATGGTAATTGTTTTGCACATGTTGCCTCATCTAAGGTTTCGTGTGGGCTGTGCACAAAGGGGCTCTTTCCTTCAATGCGCTCCTGATAGAGTGCTGCCGTCAAGAGGTCATGAAGATGGTGTTCGTGAATCTTGAGCTCATTGAAAACTTGATTTTGAGATTCTTCTAGAGTTTTGCGTGCATTAATTTGAACAGTCACAAAAGAACTAAAAAACACGAATGACATAATTACCGTTAGCAGCATGTCCCGAAAAGAAACGAGAATCAGGCTGTCATCGCCTTTGAACCAGCGTCGTATAGGTAAAAATAAAAGCAATAAACTAGAAACAAGACTGTTGGAGAGCCCGTTTGCAGGTTGCTTTAAAGCAATGATCAAAGATTGTGTTTCTTCCAACCCCAAGGCATGTCGATAAAATACCCAAGCCATGGGGATGCCAATAAAGCCCCAAAACAATAGGCTTGCGACAAAAAGTGGTAACCTGCGATTGTAGCACAGATAGCCTACCAGAACCGCTTCGGTCACAAATGCGATGAAAGCATACGGATGGTTCCACAAGACAATCGTATATGCATGGGCGATTGTGCCACTGATGAGGCCGCCAATTGGACCATAGAGAACAGCAGAAATTAGAACAAAGACTGAACCAAATATTTGATCTACACCAAAAAACATGGGTACCGATACCATGTTGCCAAGTAGGCCCAAGATAGACAGTAGTCCAACAGAAATGACTGTTCTTATGTTTTTGGCAGAATCCATAGAGAGTGGGACCTTTCAATACCTAGACATATCTTCGGGCCCCAAAAACGCAACCAAAGTCTTATAAACATAGTGTAGCTTCCATACCGATCAATATTTTTATTGGTTGCTTTTGCTATGAATGGATATTTTAGCTTGTCGCTTTGAGGTCTACTTGTGGGGAGGGAGTGTATAAATTGATGGCTCCTCAAAATTGTTGGTTATTAAGCTCGAACGAGAAGCTTTTAGGATTGATAAATATGTACATCTCGCTGTGGATAAGGGAATGAGATGCCTTCTTTATCAAAGGTCAGTTTCACCGCTTTGGTCAACGCAAATTTCACCGGCCAGTAGTTAGAACTGTCGACCCAAACGCGCACCACCAGTTCCACTGCGTCAGCACCGAGGTTGGCAACCTCGACAAATGTTTCTGGATCTTTGTGAATACGATCATCTGCCGCACAGATGGATTTGATGACATCCATAGCTTTGTCAATATCGTCGCCGTAGCCAATACCGATCAGTAAATCGACGCGGCGTTTGGAATGGTGGCTGTAGTTGTGGATGGCCGCGCCCCAAAGTTGAGAATTCGGCACGACGATATGGATGTTGTCGCCCGTCGCCATTTCCGTGGTGAACAGCCCAGCGGCTTTAACCGTGCCCGAAAGTCCGGCACCTTCGATAAAATCACCGACTTTGTAGGGGCGAAACATCAACAGCATGACGCCTGCGGCAACGTTGGACAGGGTGCCTTGTAATGCCAAACCGATGGCCAAACCCGCGGCACCGATAACCGCGACGAAGCTGGTGGTTTCCACACCAAAGCGGTTGAGCATTGCCACCACGGTGAACGCCAAGATGATGTACTTGACCATGGAGGAGAAAAAGCTGGTGAGCATCTCATCAACGGATTTGACCCGGCCAAGCGCTTTGGCGGTGGCAGATTTTGCCCAACCTGCCACCATCCAACCAATGATCAAAATGGCGATGGCACCCAAGACATCAAGGCCATAGGTGGTGGTGACTGCAATCACCTGATCGACAATTTCTTGAACCTGGCTGGAGATTTCTTCAGTGTTGTCCATGGGAGAAGTCCTTTAAATTTTAGGGCAGTTCACGTACGACCCGAAAGCCAATGCCGTAGCTTTTGACTTTTGAGTGGTTTTTGGCGCGCCAGGCCGAGCGGAGGTTTTTGGAGAAGTAATACCAAGAGCCGCTACGCATCACACGTTGGCGGCAATCGCCGTCTTCCCAGGCCGAACCATCTGTGGGTGCACCATCGTAGGTTTTGTTCCAGCAATCCTGGGTCCACTCCCACACATTGCCGTGCACGTTGTAAAGTCCCCAAGGATTGGGTTCGAAACTGTCAACGGGTTGGGATTTGTGGCTGATCTTGGGTCCACAATCGCGACAGTTGGCCGTTTCTTTGCCGATCTTATCGCCCCACCAATACTCTGTCGGGCTGCCTGCGCGGGCGGCGTATTCCCATTCTGATTCTGTGGGCAGGCGATAAGTCTTGCCTGTGATGTCACTGAGCCATGCCAGATATTTTTGAGCTTCCCACCACGTGATATTGATAATCGGGCGTTTTCCTGTGCCCCATTTGTGATCGTCGGGCATTTTGTCACCGCAGAATCCGGCATCGAAGCACACCTGCCATTCGTCGAAGCTGACCTCGTAAATGCCCATGGCAAAAGGGTAGTCGATGGTGACCTTGTGGGCCGGGCGCTCCGTCTTGTGGCGGCTTTCTGTTCCCATGGTGAAGCTGCCCGGTGGAATGATGGTGAGCTCGGGACAGGTGTCACAATCTTTGAACGGTTTAACCGCCGATTGTGCAACGGCAGTTTGGCCCCTTAATGTGAGGCAAATGAGCAAAATCAAAATGTGAAATATCAGACGCATAAGGCCGATTTTAAGGGGGCTTAGGACTTATCGTCTATAGTTGAATTGGATAGGGCAATTTGTGCATTTCGTTGCATAGACTTGACCCCGGTACGTTTCAGGGGGCTGCCCGCATAAACCTTGCGGAAGGTCTCATCATCCAGTTCCAAAATATCCTTTAAGCGCGGCGCCAAAGTTTCGGCGCGCGGCATTAGATTGGGCTCGCGGTGGGGCTGGGTAAACTTGGTCCATGGGCATGCACTCAAACAATCGTCACAGCCGTAGATGTGGTTGCCCATGTGCTTGGCCAGCTCTGGGTCTATCTCGCCTTTGTGTTCGATGGTTAGATAGCTGATGCACTTGTTGGCATCCATTTGATACGGTGTGATGGCATCGGTGGGGCAAGCATCTAAACATGCTGTGCAGTTTCCGCAGTGATCGACTTCGGGTTGGTCGGGTTCCAATTCCAATGCCGTGAAAATTTCACCCAAAAACAACCACGAGCCAAATTCACGGCTCACCACGTTGGTATGTTTGCCTTGCCAGCCTATCCCCGCTAACTGTGCCAAAGGTTTTTCCATTACCGGGGCGGTGTCGACGAAGACCTTAATCTCGCAATTTTGTTCATCCACTAGCCAACGGCCCAACTGCTTCAGGCGCTTTTTGACCATATCGTGATAGTCTTTGCCTTGGGCATAGACGCTGATGGCACCGCGGTCTTCGTGATCAAAGATGGCGGTGGGGTCTACGGATGGGCCATAGTTGGACCCCAACACAATGACAGACTTGGCCTCCGGCCACATGCCGTCGGGGCTGGCGCGGTGGTGTTGGCGGTCTTCCATCCACGCCATAGAGGCATGGCGACCTTGTTTAATATAGGTTTTGAGGTTTTCAGCATGCTCAGGCCCTAAGTGTGCCGGTGCAAAGCCGACGACATCAAAGCCGATTTCAAGGGCTTTGGCGCGGATGATGTCTTTCATATTCGACGTGTGGTTGGGCTCTTGTTCTGGCTTGGGCATTGTGAAGTCTTGTAAGCGGGTTCAAAGAGAGCTAAATCCTGATCTAATGTTGACGTAAGAGCAAGCGGAGAGACGCGTGTCTGATGCAAAAGTGAAAAAATGTGTGGTGCTGTTAAGCGGTGGGTTGGATTCCACCACGGTGATTGCCATTGCCCAAGACGCCGGATATGAAGTTTACGCGTTGAGCTTTCGTTATGGTCAGCGCCACAGTTTCGAACTGGATCGCGCACAAGCCATTGCCAAAGCCGCCAATGTTGCGGAACATGTGATTTTGGATTTGGACCTGTCACAGTTTGGCGGTTCTGCCCTGACCTCTGATATTGATGTTCCCAAGGACCGTGACGAAGGGGAGATGAGTGGTGAAATTCCCGTAACGTATGTCCCTGCCCGCAACACCGTATTTTTGTCTTGTGCACTTGGCTGGGCAGAGACTTTGGGCACGGGGGATATCTTCATTGGCGTGAACGCGCTGGATTATTCCGGTTATCCGGATTGTCGTCCGGAATATATTGATGCCTTTCAAACCATGGCGAACTTAGCCACCAAAGGTGGGGTAGAGGGCACGGCGCCTGTGGTTATTCATACGCCTTTGTTGAAGTTGACCAAATCTGAAATCATTCAGTTGGGTCAAAGCCTTGGGGTGGATTATTCCGTCACGATCAGTTGTTACGACCCCGATGATCGGGGCCGTGCGTGTGGTCACTGTGATGCTTGTCAGTTGCGCTTGAAAGGTTTTCGCGAGGCAGGATTGGATGATCCTGTCAAATATCAGAACCCTTGAATTCTGGCCCGTTCAGGGCTACATCAGCGCCAACACAGATTACCAATGCAGAAGATCAATAAGGTTTCGCTCTGATGAATGCGCTTTTAAAGCTGCGTTTTAGCACGCTGTATATCATGCTCATTGTTGCCGTGAACTACGGCTTCAGCGTTGTTCCGCCAATTGAATTGTTTGGTGGTGAAATGTGGCCGCCTATGTCTTTGGTGGTCGGTTTTGTTTTCATCGTACGTGATTTTGCTCAACGCGAAATAGGTCATCGTATTTTGTGGGCGATGGCTGTTGGTGTGGGCTTGTCCTACGTCATGGCCGACCCGTTTGTGGCCATGTGGTCGGCGATTGCATTCTTAATCAGTGAATTGGCTGATTGGGCCGTCTACAGTTTTACCAAGCGTCCCATGTCAGAACGAGTGATTTTCTCATCCTTGATCAGTGCCCCGGTGGACAGTGCCGTATTTTTGATCGGCTTGGGGTTTGCCACGCCGTTGGGGATTGCCCTAATGTCAGCATCGAAGCTGTTGGGTGCTTTTGCCGTGTGGTGGTTGATCCGCCGCCGTGAACAACAAGACTTGGTTTCGGCTTAGTCTTCTTTCCACACACCTTCGACGAAATCGATCTCATCTTCTTTGATGGTCCAGGGTTCCGCGCGTGCGGCGTCTGACCACTCAATCATCGCCGGAAGTGCCAGAATAGCGTCCATGTAGCGGCGACAAATTCCGTTGAGTCTGACGTCATAGGTGGTGAAGCGGCTGACGATAGGTGCAAACATCGCGTCTGCGATGGTGAAGTCACCAAATAAAAAATCACCGCCTTTGCCGAATTCATCACGCATGTCGGTCCAGACTTCTTCGATGCGGCGAATGTCGCGGTTGATGAGGCTAGCGTCTTCCCCACTCCCGCGTCCGCGTCCGGGATAGTATGAGCGAATGTTCATGGGCATGTTGGCACGAACTTCGGGAAAGCCTGCATGCATTTCATTGCTGATGGAACGTGCCGTCGCGCGGGCGTGTTTGTCTTCGGGCCACAGTTTGGCTTCCGGCCAAGTTTCGGCCATATACTCCAAGATTGCGAGGGTTTCCCAAATCATCATTCCTTCATGCTTGAGGACTGGGACCGTACCACTGGGCAACTTGGCCTTGTGGTGGTCCCAATCGTTCTCAAACAAACGCACCATGGTTTCATCAAATTCTATCCCCGCAACTTTAAAAGCCAGCCAGGGGCGTAAGGACCAGGATGAATAGTTTTTGTTGCCGATAATCAATTCAGGCTTGGACATAATCACCTCTCCACCAAGTTGTTCTTATTATTCTTAACCCAACAGATGGGGGCGTCCAGCTAAACAATGTTAGGTGATATTAATGTGCTGATTGAACTTTTGCGCGTTGCTTACACTTCATTATTGTGCATTTTATAGGGCGATTAATGGCTTTGGGAAAAGTTGGTGGCGCCATCCGATCCAGAGGCATCATGACAATACCTTGTTTATAAAGGATTTCTCAGTGACTCCAGATCAAGCAGAGTTGGTCCAACGCTCCTTTTCAGAACTGCCAGGTGGCGATAGCGCCTTTGTTCAGGCTGTTTTACAAAATATTTCTGCGCGTAGCTCCGAAATTTCCAATCTTTTTTCAGGCCAGGAATCTGCTCTGGCAAGCGGTCTTTCGGATGCCTTTTGGGTGATCGCCGAACAGCTGCATGTGGTTGATAGCATCGCCGATCAAGTTGCCACATATGGTGAGAAATTGAACGATTTTGGCGTACAGGACGATCACTACGTTGTGCTGGGTGAAGCTTTAACAGCCGCCTTGGAACAGTCCTTTGGAGCCAGTCTTACCGCAGAAATTCGTGATGCCTGGCAATCATGCTGGATGATGTTGTCCGGCATCATGCGTGAAGCTGCGTTTTGTCGGGGGGATGCCCCTGCCGTCGCACCGTCTCCTATTGCCATGGACCCGGTTGAACCAGCACCCGTGGTCGAAGACAAGGCTGACAATGAGTCCATTACTGAACAGGCCGCGAAATTGACGATACAGGTCAACAGCATCAATGATGTGGCCAACCAAATTTCCGGTGTTGCCAAGCAAACCAATCTTTTGGCTTTGAACGCCTTGATCGAAGCAGCCCGTACAGGTGATGCAGGTTCAGGTTTTGCCGTGGTGGCAAAAGATGTGAAAGACTTAGCACAGCGTTCTAGTGAAGCCACCGATGGTGTCTATGAAGCCGTGAGACGAATGGGTGGGCTGATTGATTCTTTGGTTGCAACCTTGAAAAAACAGGGCCACACCAGTACCGACATTGGCGACCAAATTATTGCCTTGGTACAAGAAATTGAAGCGGCTGGCGGAATATCACGCTCCATCAGCGACATTGCCGGTGAAACCAATTTGTTGGCACTGAACGCCACCATCGAAGCCAATGCCGCAGGCGATCGTGGACGTGGTTTTGCTGTGATTGCCGGTGAAGTCAAAGACCTTGCCAAACAAACGGCTCTGGCGACGAAAGAGATCAACACCATCGTAACGGACCTGAATGATATGGCGCTGAATTTGGCTGAGTTGACGGCTTAAGCTTTTTTAGGTGTCAGCCGAATATCTGGCTTCAATCAATATCCTATGATAGAATTTCACCTTGTAATTTAACTTTTATGGGGTGGGGGAGTTTTTTTTCTAACGCTTGTTTCTTTGGGAGAGCGGAGATGAAACTTTTACATATTTTATTGGCGGTTTTCTTGATTATGGTGTTCACGCAAAACGCGGTGAGTGCGGGACAAGAGCGTGTTGCTTCTGTTAGTGCAACAGCGGATTATGTGCAAATCATCAAAGATTATACCCAGGCCAAAACGTCACAATTGATGACTGTTCAATCCAATATTGCTGATGGCGGATCGTGTTCGGTTACATGTACCAAAGGATCGAGCTCAAAGACATGTGCTAATCAAGGTGAGAATTGTAGCTGCAGTTGTCAAAATGATTACCCAGATTGTACGGCTTGTTCTAAGTAACTTGGGCTAACCACGGCCACGATAAGGTGTGACGCCTTGGTCGGGAATCCACACACCTTCGGGTTCCGGCCCGGTTTGCCAAAACACATCAATGGGAATGCCGCCGCGGGGATACCAATATCCACCGATGCGCAACCATTTGGGCTTTGCGGCCTCAACAAATTTTTTGGCGATACTGATCGTGCAGTCTTCGTGGAATGAGCCGTGATTGCGAAAGCTGGTTAGGTAAAGCTTGAACGATTTGCTTTCCACCAACAGATCAGCCGGGACGTAATCAATCACCAAATGGGCAAAATCGGGTTGGCCGGTGACGGGGCACAGCGATGTGAATTCCGGTGCGGTAAAGCGTGCAACGTAGTCGGTTCCCACTTGTGGGTTAGGCACGGTTTCCAAGACGGCGCCTTCGGGACTTTCTGGTGCGTCCACTTGGTGGCCCAGTTGGCTCACGTGTTCGGAAATGTTGTCGCTCATATTTCGAATCCTTAAAGCGGATCAATATCGCCCAGTTCGCAGGTTGCTGCGAAATCGGCTTGGAATTGGGTAAAGGTACCTGCACCAATGGCGGTGCGGATGCCCTGCATCAACTGCTGATAATAATGCAAGTTGTGCCACGTCAAAAGCATCGCACCCAAAATTTCATCAGCCTTGCTCAGGTGATGCAGGTAAGCCCGGCTATGGTTTTGGCATGCGGGGCAGGTGCAGTTTTCATCCAACGGGCGCGGATCGTCTTTGTGTCGCGCATTGCGAATGTTGATGGAGCCACGCGGTGTCCAGGCCTGGGCGGTTCGGCCAGAGCGTGTCGGCAAGACACAATCGAACATATCAATACCGCGTGCCACGGCCCCGATGATGTCTTCGGGTTTGCCCACACCCATTAGATAACGGGGTTTGTCGGTGGGTAGGTGTGGTGTGGTCACGTCAAGGGATGAAAACATACGTTCACGCCCTTCGCCCACCGCCAAACCACCAACGGCATAGCCATCGAAACCAATGTTGATAAGGGCTTCGGCAGATTGCTGACGTAAATCTTCGTGTACACCGCCTTGGCAAATGCCAAACAGGCCGTAACCGGGGCGATCAACAAAAGCATCTTTGGAACGCTGGGCCCACCGCATGGACAGTTCCGTTGCGCGTGCCACTTCGTCTTTTTCACAGGGGAACGGTGGGCATTCGTCGAAGCACATGGTGATGTCGGCATCAAGCAAGTGTTGCACTTCAATGGAACGTTCCGGGGTGAGTTTATGATAGCTGCCGTCGATGTGGCTGCGAAAGGTCACACCTTCTTCATCCAGCTTGCGCAAATCTGTCAGGCTCATAACCTGATAACCACCACTGTCGGTGAGGATCGGCAGATCCCAATTCATGAATTCATGAAGCCCACCCAACTTGGCGATGCGTTCCGCACCTGGGCGCAGCATCAAATGATAGGTGTTGCCCAAGATAATCTCGGCACCCGTGGCTTTGACGCTTTCGGGCTGCATGGCTTTGACTGTGGCGGCCGTGCCGACGGGCATAAAGGCGGGGGTATTTACCGGGCCATGAGCCGTCGATACCCGGCCTAAGCGTGCTTGTCCGTCTCTGGCGAATAATTCAAAACCGAATGCGGTCACTGGTCTGGCTCCTGACGGGTAAGTAGGCAGGCATCACCATAGCTATAAAAGCGATAGGTATACATAATCGCGTGCTTGTAGGCCTGTTTCATGCGCTTAAGCCCGGCAAAGGCGGAGATCAACATAAATAGTGTCGACTTGGGCAGATGAAAATTGGTCATCAATTTATCGACAATCTTAAAGCGGTAGCCCGGTGTGATGAAAATATCGGTTTCGTCACTAAAGGGGTGTAGTACGCCATCGTCATCTGCAGCACTTTCCAGCAGACGCAATGAGGTTGTGCCAATGGCAACCACGTGCCCCCCATCAGCACGGGCTTGGTTGACGGCTGTTGCGGTTGCGGATGAAACCTCGCCCCATTCCGAATGCATTTTGTGATCATCGGTGTCATCGACTTTGACGGGCAAGAAGGTGCCGGCGCCCACATGTAGTGTTACGTGGGCGGTAAGGATGTCTTTTTCCTTTAATTTGTCCATCATGCGTTCTGTAAAATGAAGACCAGCGGTTGGGGCCGCTACGGCCCCGGGCTCACGTGCAAACAGGGTTTGATAATCGTCTAAATCGTGTTCGTCACCGCCTTTGGGGCGTTTGATGTATGGCGGTAGGGGCATATAACCCACGGTGTTCAGTGCCGCCATCAGCTCATCACCGGATTTGTTGAAGGTGAGCTCGACCTCTCCGCCGTCTTTTTTCTGGACCACCCGACATTCTAGTTCATCACTGAATTTGATGGTGTCGTTGGGCTTGAGTTTTTTCCCAGGGCGGGCAAATGCCATCCAGGTGTCCAAGCGCTCGCGTTTGTGCAGGGTGACTTCAATTCCAGCTTCACCGCGTTTGCCGTTCATGCGTGCGGGAATGACTCGGGTGTCATTGAACACCACGATATCGCCCGGTTTCAAGTGGTCGGCAAGATTAAGCACCGTATCATCTCGCATGATATCGGGTTCCACCACCAGCATTCTAGCCCGGTCTTTGGGTGATACCGGGTGTTGGGCAATACACGACTGGGGCAGTTCAAAATCGAATGCATCAACCTTCAAGTCAGTGATTCCTTTGTATTTTGGGTGGTCTTTTGCGTTAAAGCGGGGCGGAGGGTACGGAAAAGGCCCGTCTTTGGCAAACCCCATATGAAGCGGGATTGAAAAAAAATATCATTTTTTCACTCAAGCCCTTGGGATTTCAGATTTTTCAGCGTAAATTAAGGGCAATCAAGATTAGATGCACGATGGGCTTAACCTGTCGGCGCTTTTTGTGTGCAAAAGGCATGTGCTTTTAGGGCATTGAGCAACATGGCGCAGAACGACGAAGTCACTTATGAAGTGCTGCTGCTTTCCAATGATCGTTGGGAAGCACAAGGTGTATACACAGCAAGTGAGCAGATGCTGGCTGTAACCGATGCCAAGTCTTTGGCGCGGGTGTCGACGGTTCAAGGCGTTAAGGTTGTTAAGGAATTCTACGATTCCAAGATGGGGGCAAGCCGTTCTCTGACAATCTATGAACACAAGCCCGGGGCAAAGCAACGCCCTGGGGCGCCGCAGGGTGCGCGTGGCGGTTTGAGTGCTCCGGGGGCCGAAGCTGAGCCCGAGAAACCCAAAAAGTCAGGTTCCATTCTTGGGGTCATTACCAAGATATTACTGTCCATTATTTTTTCTGCCGTAACAGCCATGGCTGTGACACAGCTCTCGTCAATGGCGCTGAAGGGTGTGCATCGGATTGGCATGTTGGACAAAGAAGACCTGCTAATTATCGTATTCTTATTGGTATTTGTGATCACGGCGTTGGCTTTGGTTACGCGTATCTTGGTGAATATGAAGCGCATTGGTGTGATATTACCGTCTTTTGGTGGTACCTCCTCAAAGCCTGCACCTGTGCCGAAACGTGTCCGCAATCACCGCCTGACTCCATCTGCGGAAAAAAATAAAAAGGCGGATCAGAAAGCAGATAAAAAAGACGAAAAAGATAAAGCAGATCAAGGTAAGGCCGAAGAAACGGAAGCTGCCAAGGTGATAGAGGCTGATGCCGAAGCCAAAAAGGCCGAGGAAGAAGCGCAAAAAGCTGAAGAAGAGGCCCGCAACAAGGCCCAGGCCGCAGCCGAAAAACAGGCTGAAATTGACGCGCTATCACAAATTATCACCATGAAGGCGTTTTCTGATGATGCTTTGGATGTAATCCAAGGGGCCAAAGACAAACAAGATGCAAATGCTATTTTTGGCTTGGTGTTGTTTTTGGTGGGGGCGGTCCAGGCCTTGCGCCAGGAACGCGATTTGCCAGAGAACATCACCAACACAGTGATGCACAAAACCTTGAGCTCTTTAGGCCTAAGTAAGGAACGTATTGATAAGTTCAGCAACAGCATCGACGATTATCTGGTTTCCAACCCGCGTTATTCGCAAATGTTCCAAGCCGGTCGTGGGGCCATGGGAACCTACCTAGAATCGGAAATTGGACCACGTGGGGCCTTGTCAGACGCCATTGATGAGTGGAAGAAGCCGAAGGCTCAAGCTACCGCAACCAATAAGCCGGTGACGGTGCTGTTTACTGATATTGCGGGCTCGACGGCAATGACCCAGAAGCTTGGGGATGCAGGTGCCCAGGATGTGGTGCGCATTCACAATCAGATTGTGCGCGATGCCATCAAAACGTTCTCTGGCCGGGAAGTGAAGCATACCGGTGACGGTATTATGGCCTCCTTCCCATCTGCGGTCCAAGGTGTAGAAGCCGCTATGGACATGCAAAAACAAACCAAAAAGCACAATGACAGCGGTTCGGATCGTCCATTGGGTTTGAAAATTGGTCTTAATGCGGGTGAACCCATTTCTGAAGAAAATGACCTTTATGGCACCACGGTTCAATTGGCAGCACGCATTGTTGATAAGGCTGATGCTGGTGAGATTTTGGTGTCGAGTTCAGTTCATGGTTTAAGCCAAGGCAAAAACCTTAAATTTGAACGGTCTGCCGATTTTGACATGAAAGGCTTCGATGAAGCTGTCACAGTGTATTTGGCGTACTGGGATGGTTTTGAACCGAAGAAAAAACCGGAGGAAAGCAAAGGTGAAGACAAGGACCAAGACAAGCCTGTAGAGGCTGTTGTGCAGAAGGCGGAGTCTGATAATTCTAAAGATGAACCTGTTGTTGAAAAGCCACAACAGGTTCAAACACAAGCACAGTCGCAAGCCAAGCCTGCACAGTCTCCTGTTAAGCCCGTGGCCCAAGCCAAACCAGCATCTGCACAGCAGTCTGTGGAACCTGCAACATCACCGGCTGCGACGAAGCCAAAACCTGCCGTTCAGCCCAAGCCTGTGGTCAAGCCGGCGGCCGTGACTAAAACGACTAACGTGCCAGCCCAAAAGCCAGAACCACGTGTGACCAAAGACCCCGAGTCCAAGAACTAGGACGTTTTGTCGGGATTTTGAAGGGGGCGGTTTCTATATGGCTATGAAATTCCACAAAATTTCTGTATAACAAAGGTAAGAGAAAAAGCCGCCCGTTCACAATCGGAGCTCGCATACCTATGTCCCCAAAACGCATGATTACCGTCGATGGTAACGAAGCTGTGGCTTCCGTTGCCCACCGTATGAATGAAGTTATTGCCATCTATCCCATTACACCGTCATCGCCTATGGGTGAGCTGTCTGATGCACGCTCGGCAAGCGGAGAGAAAAATGTTTGGGGGCATGTTCCCAAGGTGATTGAGATGCAATCTGAAGCCGGTGCCGCAGGGACGGTGCATGGCGCGTTGCAGTCCGGTGCGATGACCACGACGTTCACATCATCACAAGGTTTGCTGTTGATGATCCCCAACCTTTATAAGATTGCGGGGGAGTTATTGCCGTTTTGCATGCACGTTGCGGCGCGCACTATAGCCACCCATGCGCTGTCAATTTTTGGTGATCATTCAGATGTCATGGCGTGTCGTCAAACAGGCATGGCGATGTTATCCAGTGCTACGGTGCAAGAGGCCCATGACTTTGCCTGTATTGCGCAATCGGCAACTTATCATGCGCGTGTGCCGTTTATGCATTTCATGGATGGCTTTCGGACTTCGCATGAGGTTTCCAAGATTGAATATCTGCCGGACGATGTTCTCAAAACAATGGTGCCTGAAGAGTTAATCCAGGCACACCGTGAACGTGGCCTGTCTCCGGACAATCCGGTGTTGAGGGGCTCCAGCCAAAACCCCGATACGTTTTTTCAAATGCAAGAAGCACGCAATATTTATCACGATGCAGTGCCGGGCTTTGTCGAGGATTCTTTCGATGCGTTTGCCGAATTGACCGGGCGTCGATATGAACTGTTTGAATACCACGGTGCCAAAGATGCCGAACGTGTGGTGATCATTATGGGCTCTGGTGGGGAAACGGTGCGTGAAACCGTTGATGTGCTGAATTCAGGTGATGAAAAAGTTGGTGTCTTGCAAGTTCGTTTGTATCGCCCCTTTGCTTGGGAACGCTTTGTAGAAGCGCTCCCCACATCCGTGAAGTCTGTGGCCGTTTTGGATCGCACCAAGGAAACCGGTGCATTGGGTGAGCCCATGTATCTCGATGTAGTGGCTGCCCTGAATCGTGCAGGGCGCAGCATCAAGGTGATTGGTGGTCGTTACGGTTTGTCGTCTAAGGACTTCACGGCATCTATGGCCAAAGCCGTTTTTGATGAGCTGGCCAAGGAAATGCCCAAGCCTGCCTTTACCATTGGCATTGTTGATGATGTTTCCGGCCTGTCCTTGGATTGGGATGAATGCGGAAATTGTTATGAGCCGGGCACCATGCATCGAGCCATGTTTTTTGGGCTGGGGTCTGATGGCACTGTCGGGGCCAATAAAAATGCGATTAAGATTATCGCCGACAATACCGACAATCATGTGCAAGGTTACTTCGTATATGATTCCAAAAAAGCGGGGGCGGTGACGATTTCACACCTGCGCTTTTCTACGGATCCAATCCGATCAACCTATCTGATTCACGAGGCTGAGTTTCTGGCCTGCCATCAGTTTCACTTTCTTGATAGTTTGGATGTGGTGAGCCATGCCAGTCAGGGCGGAACATTTTTATTGAATGCGCCTTATGGCAAGGACGAGGTATGGGACAACCTACCCCGTTCCGTTCAACAAACCATCATTGATAAAGAGCTGAAATTCTACGTCATCAATGCCCGTAAAATTGCTGATGATGCCGGTATGGGCAAGCGTATCAACACGGTGATGATGGTGTGCTTTTTTGCCCTGTCAGATTTTTTGGACCACGACGCATCCATTGGGCACATTAAAGAGGCAATCGAAAAAAGCTATGGCTCCAAGGGCCGCAAAGTGGTTGAGATGAACCATGCAGTGGTGGACCAAACCCTGCAACACATGGAACAAGTTGATGTGCCGGGTGCCGCGACATCGACATTTGATGTAAGCCCCATCGTTTCCCCTGCTGCGCCGGACTTCGTTCAAAATGTCACGGCAAAAATGTTGGCGGGTAAGGGCGACTTGTTACCGGTCAGCGCTTTCCCCGTAGACGGCACGTGGCCGACCAACACAGCGCAATGGGAAAAAAGAAATCTAGCATCGGAAATCCCCGCCTGGATTGAAGAGCTGTGCATTCAGTGCAACAAGTGCGCCTTGGTCTGCCCCCATGCTGCCATTCGCGTGAAGGCTTATGATGAAAGTGAATTGGATGCAGCACCGGATACTTTTAAATCAATGAAGTACAAAGGGCGGGAGTTTGGTGACACAGCCAAGTATTCGGTTCAAGTGGCCCCTGAAGATTGCACTGGCTGTAAGCTGTGCGTCATGGTGTGTCCGGGTAAAGACAAACAAAACCCTGATCGCTTGTCACTGGAAATGAAGCCACAACTGCCGTTGAAGGAACAAGAGCGTGAAAACTTTGCCTTCTTTGATGCCATACCAGAAGCTGACCGTACCTTACTGCGATCCAATGTGAAGATGAGCCAGTTTGCCGAGCCGTTGTTTGAGTTTTCGGGTGCGTGTTCGGGCTGTGGTGAGACACCTTATATCAAGTTGCTGACACAGTTGTACGGTGACCGGGCGGTAATCGCAAATGCCACAGGGTGTTCATCAATTTATGGCGGTAATCTGCCCACCACACCGTACAGCTGTAATGCTGATGGTCGTGGACCAGCGTGGGCAAATTCCTTGTTTGAAGACAACGCCGAATTTGGTTTAGGTTTGCGTTTGGGATTGGATAAACACCATTCAGTTGCCATGGATTTGCTGTCTGCCCTGCGGGATCGAATTGGTGATGATGTGTTGGTGGATGAGCTTCTGAATGCAGATCAATCAGATGAGGCTGGTGTGCTGGCTCAACGTTCCCGTGTTGATCGGTTGCGGGAAAAATTGGCGGGTGTTGATGGTGATGGTGTTGGGCGCCTGCATTCCATTGCCGATCACTTGGTGAAAAAGACCTTATGGATACTGGGTGGAGATGGCTGGGCCTATGATATTGGTTATGGTGGT
>JAPHSY010000029.1 GCA_026196495.1 Magnetovibrio sp. | reverse complement strand
TTTCGTTTGGATTTGGATCACTGTGCGGCCACCGGGGTGACGGATGATTTGGTCTGGGTGTCGCCCAAATCGGGTCGAGCGGTATCTGCGGAAGCAGGATCGCCTTATCAGGATAAGCTTTTGGTCTTGCCTGCGTTCTTGCGTCAGGATGGTGAGGTGGCCGAAACCATAGAGGAGGCGGTGCAGGGCTTAAAACTCACTGGGTTCTTTATTGACCATCATATTTTCACCACCCATGATCGCCATATGCCCCAAGCTAGGGCGCGTTTGGTTGAACGCTTAGCAGGACATAAAGTATGAGCAAGTTTCTGAGTGTATTCCTTATTTGTTTTTGTTTTGCCAGCGTCACATATGGGCAAGGTATTGGTGGGCAGTTTATTCAGCCGTTAAAATGTACTTTGGGCAAAGACTGTTGGATTCCCAATTATGTCGATCATCAACTAGGTCCAGGCGCTACGGATTATGCATGCGGAAAGGCTACCTACGATGCGCCTCCGGGGGCTCAACATAAGGGGACGGATTTTGCCATACGGGATCTGTCTGTCATGCAAGCCGGTGTGGAAGTTTTAGCTGCGGCACCGGGAACCGTGGTTGGGGTGCGCGATGGTGTCGTAGACGAAAAGTATAGCCCCAAAAAACATGACAAGGTGCGCAATCGGGAATGCGGTAATGCCGTGCGTATCGAACATGTGAATGGTTTTACGACCCAGTACTGTCATCTGCGCAAAGGCAGTGTGCGCGTGCGTTCGGGGCAAAAAGTACAGCAAGGTGATATCCTGGGCTTTGTGGGATTATCGGGGCAAACCGCTTTCCCCCACCTTCACTTTCAAGTTGCGCAGGGAAAAACAATTGTTGATCCCTTTGTTGGATTGTCACGCAAGACATCTTGTGGGCAAGGGGACTGGCCGTTATGGGACCGTTCGACTTTGGCGGCTTTGCCTTATCAACCCACGGCTATTTACAATGCAGGTTTTGCACCGACTCAGCCCAACCGTGATGAAATGGGTAAAGGAACTTACAGAATCTATGACACTCAACCTTTTCCGGCCAATGCTCAGGCCTTGGTCGTGTGGGTGGAATTGTTTCGCGTGATGGTGGGGGATAAGGTGGCTTTGACCATTCACGGACCAGACGGTCGCGTCATGCACAGTCAAGTAGCCCCGATAAAGGCCGATAAAGCGTATCAATTTTACTTTACGGGCAAACGTCTTCGGCATGAGGCATGGCCAAAGGGACGTTATCGTGGGGTATTTGAATTGCGTCGTAACGGTGAAAAAATCATTGCCGAGCGTGAAATAGAGATCCGCTGAACAAGGTGGATTTGAGGCCTTCTAACAGGCTTATCTCAGGTATAATTCAGGCCAACACCCGATTCTCTTTAATGAGCCTGATATATGCCCAAAACTGCACCAACTGGTGAAATCCGTGATACCCGCCTCGCCGATGCGCTGAGTGAGCGGTATTTGTCCTACGCTTTATCAACCATCATGTCGCGCTCGCTGCCCGATGTGCGCGATGGTTTGAAGCCAGTACACAGGCGTTTACTTTTTGCTATGCAGCAACTCAAACTGGACCCTAAATCAGGGTTTAAGAAGTGTGCGCGTGTGGTTGGTGATGTTATGGGTAAATATCACCCGCACGGTGATATGGCGATTTATGACGCTATGGTGCGGCTCAGCCAAGATTTTGCCGTGCGTTATCCGTTGGTGGATGGCCAAGGCAACTTTGGCAACATTGACGGCGATAACGCGGCTGCCATGCGCTATACCGAAGCCCGTATGACCAGTGTGGCGATGAACCTGTTGGACGGCATTGGCGATGATACGGTTGATTTCCGAGCGACCTATGACGGCGAAGAAGAAGAGCCGGTGGTCCTACCCGCCAATTTCCCCAATCTTTTGGCCAATGGGGCTGCGGGGATTGCAGTGGGGATGGCCACAAGCATTCCGCCCCATAACGTGGGGGAACTGTGTGATGCACTCAAACACCTGATCAAGTATCCCAATGCCACGATTGATAAGTTGGTGGACTTTATTCCGGGGCCCGATTTCCCCACCGGTGGTGAAATGGTGGAAAATCGCGACGCCATTGTCGAAGCCTATAAAACCGGTAAGGGCGGCTTTCGCGTTCGTGCCAAGTGGGAAACCGAAGATTTGGGGCGTGGCACGTATCAAATCATTGTTACGGAAATCCCCTATCAGGTCCAAAAATCTAAGTTGATCGAAAAAATTGCAGAACTGATCAACAACAAGAAGCTACCCATCCTGACCGATGTGCGCGATGAAAGCGCAGAAGACATCCGCATCGTATTGGAACCGCGCACGGGTAAGGTTGAAGCGGGCATGTTGATGGAACAGTTGTTCCGCCTGACCGACTTGGAAAACCGTTTTTCGTTGAATATGAACGTATTGGACGCGGATAACTCTCCACGTGTGATGACGTTACGTGAGGTTCTTCAGGCTTATTTGGACCATCGTATGGTGGTTTTGGTGCGTCGTTCTGAAAACCGTTTGGGCCAAATTGAACGCCGTTTGGAAATCCTGGGTGGGATGCTCATTGCATTTTTGAATTTGGATGAGGTCATCCGGATCATTCGTGAAGAAGACCATCCCAAACAAGAAATGATGAAGGCCTTCAAACTTACCGAAGTTCAAGCCGAAGCCATTTTGAACATGCGGTTGCGCCAGCTCCGCAAATTGGAAGAGATGGAAATCCGCACCGAAAACGATGCGTTAAAGTCTGAACAGTCCGATCTGAAGAAGCTGCTGAAGGATGAGCCTCTGCGCTGGAAGTCCATCACGGGGGAGCTCAATGAGCTTAAAACCAACTACGGTCAAAAGACTGAGTTGGGTGCACGCCGTACAAACATTGGCGAAGCTCCAACTGCGGTTGTGGTGCCGTTAGAAGCGATGATTGAGCGTGAACCCATCACTGTGGTGTGCTCTGAGAAAGGCTGGGTCCGCGGCATTAAAGGCCATTTGACCCCGGAACAGATCAAAGATTTGAAATACAAAGAAGGTGACAAAGGGCGCTTTACCATCATGGCTGAAACCACCAACAAATTGTTGGTATTTGGCACCAATGGTCGGTTTTACACGTTGGGTTGCGACAAACTTCCGGGTGGGCGTGGACATGGTGAGCCGTTGCGTCTGATGTTTGAGCTGCCCAATGATGCCGACATCACCACCATGTTGGTGCATCAACCGGGGCGTAAACTGATTGTTGCATCTGATTCGGGCCATGGTTTTATTGTGCTGGAAGATGAGGTTTTGGCGCAGACGAAAAACGGCAAGCAAATTTTGAACGTTGCCGCAGGGGCTGAAGCCGCCACATGCTCAATTGTGCCTGAAGGAGCTGACAGCATTGCCGCGATTGGCTCCAACCGTAAAATCGTGGTCTTTCCACTGGAAGAAATGCCGGAAATGACACGCGGTAAAGGTGTTATTTTACAACGCTATAAGAAGGGTGGCGGAGCTGTCTTAAACGATGTGAAGGCGTTCAAAATGTCTGAAGGGTTATCGTTCCCATTTGGTAGCGGTTGGCGCACCGAAACAGACCTATTGCGCTGGCAAGGTAAACGCGCAGGGGCGGGGGCATTGGCACCGCGCGGGTTCCCAACCTCCAATAAGTTTTCTTAAGTTTCCTGAACCTTGAGCTTATATAAGTAATACTGCATACTCGCCATAATCCCGCAGAAAAACACAGATACGACGGGTGCCTGGCCCAAGTGGTCGATAGTGGAGTGCTCTTTGGATGCATGCTCAACAGACTTTGATCGGCCAGATATGGCCTGTAGACACGCGTTTGACTTGGCATGTGTTTGGTAAACGCCGTGAGAAGCAGGGGCCGACCTCGTGAGTAAGTTTGGCGACAGGGGGATCGATACAGGGCGTGGCACTGTGGCTGATCCGGTCAACGTTGATGACCTTTACCAATTTCTTGAAGGTACTTGGCAATTCGAACGCAAAGTTCATGACAGCATTTTAAACCAAGAAGGCGACTGTATCGGTGTTGCTTGGTTTAGTGCAGATGAACCCCACAATGGTCAAGACACGCTGGCTTACCGTGAAGAGGGCGGGCTGGAAATGGGTGAAATTAAGACTGCGGTGGATCATGAATTTCGCTATGCCTTCCCAGCCAACTCTATGGCTGAAGTCCGGTTTCCCGATGGGCGGTTTTATCACGTCTTAGATTTGACCAAAGGCATTGTGCGGGTTGAACACCAATGTGGTGATGATACCTATCACGGTATATTTCGTGTATTGGCACCCCAGGCATGGTTGTCGGTTTGGCGGGTGATGGGGCCGGAAACATCCCAGGTCATCACCACACGCTATATCCGCGTTAATCCAAACTGATTTAGTTTCCCTAGAAATCCAATGAAATGTCCCGGTGGATGGACTGACAACTGGCAATCACGTCCGCTTGATCCGGCGTGAGGCGCTCTTGCAATCGCAGGCCGATGGTGCCCTTGATAGCGTTGTCATAGGTTGTCAAAGGCGTAGCCAGGGAACTCAATGCTTTTTCACGCCAAGAACGTTCTGATGCCAACAGTTTTTCAGCTTCACTGATGAGCGCAATGGCTTGTGGTTTTGCCGTTGTGTCTTTCTTCAACAGGCGACGGGCTTCGGTCAGGGCTGACTTAATGGCACTGGTGCCTTGAATGGGGCTGAGGGCGGTTTCCACAGGACGGATGGCTTCAATGGCATCTGCGGTACTCGCCGTTTGGATGTTTGCTTTAAGTTTTGAGATTTGATCAGCAAACGGAGCCAAGTTTTGGGCATTTGCGATCAGAGTTCGAATTGTTGCGATGGGTTCATAAGCTTCATCGACGGTACGGCGGTAAGTTTTGCGTGCGTTTTTCTCGGCCTTGGACAAGCTTTCGTACTTGGCACGGGCAGATTTCCATTCAGCCGGAATAGTGGCTTCGATCGATTGGATTTCAGCACGCAAGCTTGCGACCTTTTGGTTGATGGCAGATACATCGCGACCATTGGCTGATTGGCGACGGGCATCTTGTTCCAATTTAGCGACACGTTTCTTGATGCGTCGTGCGTCAGTTTGGGTGTCACGGACTTGGATATGAAGTGGACGGTAGCCGGGCTTGTATGCTTCCAATGCGCGTTCGGCTTCGCGTACGGCTTCGACCTTAGCAAAGGTACTCTGCGCTTTTTCAAAGCTGGCGGCCATGTCCTTTTGTAACTGTTCAGGCAGCATAGAATAGTTCAGTGCTTGGGCCGTGCTGATGGACTTGCGCAGGCTGGACCCCAAGGCGTCGTATTCACGGAACAGATAGTCTTCGACGCACAATTGCAAACGCGGATTGCGCGGTGGAGGTGCTGTTTCTGACGTGAGCGAAACACGATTGGGTAGATAGTTCACCAAGCTTGGATAGAAACCAACGATGGCCAAACCGATCAATTGCAGGGCAATAAAGGGAACGACACCTTTGTAGATTTGGGTGGTTTTGACTTTGGGCGGGGCAATACCGCGCAAGTAGAACAGCGCAAAGCCAAACGGAGGCGTCAAGAAAGATGTCTGCATGTTGACCCCGATCATCACACCCAACCACACGCCAGTGATATTGGCAGTGGTATCGGCCAATAAGATCGGTGCAATGATGGGCACAACCACCACGGCGATTTCGATGAAGTCGAGGAAAAAGCCCAGCACAAAGATCACCGCCATCACGACAACAAATTTTGTGACAAATCCTCCGGGTAAACCACTTAGGAAATGGCGTACCATTTCTTCACCGCCAAAGGCACGGAATGCAGCCGTCAACATGGCCGCACCCAGCAAGATGATGAACACCAAAGACGTTGTCTTTGCGGTTTCGATCATGACACCTTGCATGGTGTTATCAATTTGTAAGGTGCGCCAGCCACTCCAAACAATGGACACACACAAAGCGATTACGGCGATGAGGGCCGCAAAGATAACGGCCCAATCCATGGAGCTTTGAATGTTGCGAACATTGATGTCGAATAGGCTGAGCAAGATGGCAATGGCGAGGATCGACGACGCTGCCAAAATCGCTGGATGAAATGCCCCAGTCTCACCTGCTTTCAGTCGATACCCTGCCATGATCATGGCACCAATAGCACCGATAGCACCTGCCTGATTGACGGTGGCAATGCCCAAAACGATCGAACCCAACACCGTAAAGATCAAGGTCAGTGGCGGTACTAGTGATAGGGCTACACGACGCCAAAATTCCCGATCATATGTGCCTTCATAGGGTACGGGTGGTGCAGATTTTGGCCGAATGATAGCCATGACCAGGATGTAGAGCATATAGATGCCCACCAATACCAAGCCCGGGATCATCGCGCCTAAGAACATTTCGCCTGCACTGGTTGATGTCAGGTCAAATTCCGTCGGCATGGAAAAGTTGCCTGTGACTTCTTTGTAGTCGGCTTTGCGCAAAGATGCTGCACGGTCCGTGGCACTGGACAATTGGTCGGCCAGGATGATCAGCACAATGGATGGGGGAATAATTTGTCCCAATGTCCCCGAAGCACAGATGGTGCCCGTTGCCAGTGAGGATGAATATTTGTGACGCAACATCACGGGGAGAGAGATCAGCCCCATGGCGATCACGGTGGCGCCGACAATGCCGGTCGTGGCGGCCAACAGTGCACCCACAAACACGACAGAGATACCCAAGCCACCGGGGATCGGGCCAAACAGTTGCGCCATGGATATCAGCAAGTCTTCAGCAACCTTTGAACGTTGCAGCATGATCCCCATAAACACAAACAAGGGGATTGCGATCAGCGTGTCGCGTTCGACTTCAAAATATATACCCCTAAAATTGGTGACAGCTGCATTGAGCCATTGGACAGGGTCTCCTTGGTCAAAGAACGCGGCGGTGTCACCTGCAAAGATATAGCCAGAGGCGGCAGCCAAACCAATGCTGATCAAAGCAGAGCCGGGCAAGGCAAATGCCACCGGATATCCAGACGCCAAAGCACCGATCAACAAGGTCACGAGCAAAATGAGAAAAAAGACTTCCATGGTTCTATATGCTGCCTAAATTTCTGATGTGTTGTCGTGATCGGGATGAGGTTGGGTTTCAGGCTCGTCCATGAGTGTGGCGCAGTTGTCTAAGAAAAATGCGCAAAACTGGATCAGCATGCTCAGTGCATAGATCATCAAAAAGCCTGCCATCAGGTATTTGACGTACATGCCATAACCACTTTGTGTCACTTCATAGCTGAGCAATGGCGCATTGATGAGGTTTAGTTCTGACCACATGCCCAGAGTTAAAATGACCCAGCACACAGGTAAGCCCAACAGCAATGTACCGATGGCGTTGGACCATGCTTGGCCTCGTTTCGAAAAGTTGTTGAATAAGATATCAACGCGCACATGTCCTTCTTCGACCAAGGTGTAGGCACTGGCAAACAAGAATAGGGCGGCATACCAAAACCGGACCAAGTCACCCATGAAGGCTTGCTCATATGAGAACACGAAGCGAGTCAAAACGATTAGCATTTCTGCCAGCACAATCAACAATGCCAACCACGTGAAACCCAATGTGCGGGTGAACAGTCCCATGATGAAGCCTATGGCGACCAAGGGGTAATGCACATAAGCACCGCGAAAGTTGGAACGCCCCAATTGGTCGGCAAGCTCTACACCAAATATATTGGGCAGCAATCCTTCGACACGAATAAACGAAATGGTGCCGTCGACCACGCCGACCAAGACCACCGCCCAAAATGATGAGCGAATGATGTAAGCGGCTATGGCTGTTAAGCGGTCTGCATCAGCACGCATAGAGCCGTCGGGAGTACGTATAACCACCCAATAGACTACCCCTGCTGCGGGTAAGAGGTTAAGCACAATCTGCGCCCAGCCAAGCCCTTGTGCGGTGTTGGAAAGGGCAGCGCCCATACCGCTTAGATAAGCAACGAAATTAATCAGTCCGGGCCAATCAGCCCAAAAATTGAGAAAATTGTTGATGACGAATTGAAGCCCGACGGCGGCGCCCAGAAGAGCCAGAATGCGAAGCACCAGGGCCAATGTCTGTGGCGACATATTGCCCAGTCGCGATTTCACCGTATCTTGCACAGATGACATCATGTGTGCGGTCTACCCCTAATGTGTGTTCAAATATACGCTCAAATATACTTGGGGATTTTTTGAGTTATGCGAAGAAAACGGAGCGCTAAGGCCCCGTTTTCTATACATTTAGCGCTGTGCGAATTAGACGCCCAACACACGGTTACGCTGTTCCACATAGGCTTGATCCGAAATTTTGGACCATGCGCCTAAGTCTTGGCGGGCAGCGGCAAAGCTTTCGTGAATTTTCTTTGCCAGTGGGCTGTGTTCAACAACCCCTGCAAAGACTTCTTCAGCAGCTTCGCCAAAGCTGTCATAGACTTCGTCACTGAACTTGCGCAGTTTGACACCTTGGTTGGTGACCAAATCTGCCAATGCTTCACCGTTCTTGGCATTGTATTCAGACATCATGTAGTCGTTTTCTGTTGCCGCAGCCGCTTCAAGGATTGCCTGATCCGATTTTGACAGCTTGCTGAACCATGAGGCATTCATACCCATGGCGAGCGTTGAGCCCGGCTCGTGCATTCCCGGATAGTAGTAGTACTTGGCAGCTTCATAGAACTTCATGGCGCGGTCATTCCATGGGCCAACCCACTCGGTTGCATCAATTGCACCAGAGACAAGGTTTTCGTAAATTTGACCACCCGGAAGTGAAACTGGTGATGCGCCCAATTTGGACATTACGTCACCGCCAAGACCGGGAATACGCATTTTCAGACCTTTGAGGTCATCTGCGGTGTTGATTTCTTTGTTGAACCAACCGCCCATTTGTACGCCGGTGTTACCAGCAGCAAAGCATTTTAGACCAAAGCCACCTGCGAGTTCATCCCACAGTTGCTGACCGCCACCGAAACGGAGCCAAGCGTTAATTTCGGTATATGTCAGGCCAAAGGGAACGGCTGTAAAGTATGCCCAGCCTGGATGTTTGCCTTTCCAGTAATAATCTGCGGCATGGTATGCTTGGGCATTACCGGATGCGACTTCATCAAACGAATCGAATGCGCCAACGCGTTCTTTCGCAGCATAGTATTGAACCTGGATACGACCATCGGTCATATCTGAAATACGTTGCGCTAAGCGTTGCGCGCCTGTTCCCAGTCCCGGAAAGTCCCGCGGCCAAGTGGAAACCATCACCATTTCGATCCGTTCTTTGTTGAGCATCGGTGCGGCAGGGGCTTTCTTGGCTTCTTCTTCCTTGCCACAAGCGGCCAGAGCTGCTGCACCTGCAGCCAACGCTGCGCCTTTCACAAAATCACGACGTTTCATATTTCCGATTCCTCCCTAGGGTTTATTCGCATGTTCGAACGGGCATTTGCCCACAAATGCTTTCGATAAATGACGACCACTTCTTGTAATGGGTGGTTCATCAAAAACACTATCTTGGATAGGTCTCATTTCGCAATGGGCTTTTGAACATTTGTTGCAAAGCTAGTCCAAATGTATCATTTGTGATTTTATATGCGAGAATCCTACTATTTTTGTTGTGTGGGTAGACGCTTCCAACCATCGGGCGTGTAAGCTTCCAGGGGGCGAAAATTGCGTTTGTAATCCATTTTGGGGCTACCTTGGACCCAATAGCCCAGATAGACATATTGCAATCCCAATTCACGTGCACGCTCCACCAACCACAAAACGACATAAGTGCCGAGGCTGCGTTTGTCTTCTTCGGTTGTAAAGAAGCTGTAAACAGCACTCAAACCGTCTTGCAAACGATCCGTAAGACACCCAGCTATCAGTTGGCCATCGGGGGTGCGAAATTCAACTAAATTTGAACGCACGGGGGTTTCTTCGACAAGGGCTCGGTAATCGGAATGACCCATCAGGGCCATGTCGCCATCGGCATGGCGGGCATCAATGTATTTTTTGAATAAATCGTACTGTTCGCGTGTGGCAATGGCGGCGCGTTCACCCACCACCAAATCACTGTTGCGGTTAATAATTCGCTTTTGGGTGCGTGATGGTTTGAAATCATGGGCCGGAATGCGCACGGAGACGCAGGCCGAACAGCTATCACAGACGGGTGTATACGCAATTGTGTGAGAACGACGAAAACCGGCAAGGGACAGTTGGTCATTCAGCCCTGCAGCTTCAGGTCCCATCAGTTCGGTCACCATGCGACGTTCCACGCGATCTTCCAAGTAAGGGCACGGAAGCGGTGTGGTTGTGAAGAAGAAATGTGTCTTCGATGCAGGGCGATGACGCATACTGTAGTGCCAAATCTATTTCGTCTAAACACAATGAAAACAGACAATTGACCCTTGGGCAAGTATACGGAAGGGTTAGACGCTCAACTTATCTTGTTGATACGCTTATTCATTGTCATCGCGAATGATGCTCGGGGGTGGCCCGGAAGGTACGGATTCCTTTGGTTGCCCAGTTCCACGCATCAACACAATCGATAGACGACGGTTCTTGGCATCGGTGGGATTGTCCGGTAACAACGGTTCTTTGGCAGCTCTACCGACGACACGGGCAATGCGGTTTTCAGGGACGCCATTTCTAAGCAAATAGCGCCGTGCTGCATTGGCACGGTCAGAGGACAATTCCCAGTTGGTATAGGCCGCCGCAGGACCGCCCCCCATAGGCACTGCATCGGTGTGACCACTGATGGCTAAATCTTGGGGCATCTTGTTGATGATGGTTAGCACCAAACCTAAAACCCGTTCAGTGTGTTCGTACATGGATGCACTGCCTGATGGGAACATGGATAAACCATCTTGGTCGACCACTTGGATGCGGAGGCCTTCAGGTGTGTTGTCGACCATCAAGCTTTGCGCCAATTGGGCAAACTCGGGCAACGTTTCCAGGGCTTCTTTGAGGTCTTCCTCAGCCTTTTCAAACTGCTCTTGCTCAGCCTGTTTTTTGGCTTCTTCAGCATCCACTTCAGCTTGAACAGGTTCGTCTTGCATGGCTTCGCCGCCGGAACCTGCTGCAGGCGGGGGTAAATCCATAGTCACGGTGGGGCGGCTGACGGTATCTTCCAATGCACCGTCTACAGCCACAGTGGTACCGCCCAAGATATCACCGGAACCACTTTGGGACGTGGATGTTACCGTAGGTGCGAAATAATCCGCAATGCCTTCCAGTTGTTCTTGTGACACAGCGTTTAACAGCCACAACAGCAAGAAGAACGCCATCATCGCCGTGACAAAGTCAGCGTACGCGATTTTCCAGGCGCCACCGTGATGCCCACCGCCGCCTTTTTTGATCTTCTTAATGACAATGGTTTGGTTGTCGGCCAAAGGAAGGCTCCGTTATTCAGGTGGTGCTGATGCACCTTGTAGGGATTCTTCTAGATCCTTAAAGGATGGACGTAGATGACCCGGAACCGCTTTACGGGCAAATTCAACTGAAACCTGCGGAGCATATCCTTGCATGTGTGCCAAGATACCGGCCTTAATGCATACGAAGATGTTGGCTTCTTCTTCCATTGTTGCGCCCAAAGACGCCGCCATTGGGCCAACAAAGCCATATGAGAACAAAATACCTGAGAACGTACCCACCAGAGCAGCACCAATAAGGTGGCCGAGGATTTCAGGCGGTTCCGTGATCGAGCCCATGGTGTGGATAATGCCCAACACAGCAGCAACAATACCCAGAGCGGGAAGGCCATCAGCCAGCGCATTCATCGCACTGTGGACCTGGTGGTCAGCATGATGATGGTTTTCCAGTTCGACATCCATAATGTTTTCGATTTCAAACGAGTTGGATGTGCCCAAGGTTAACATGCGTAGATAATCACACATGAATTCCAGCGCATGATGATCGCTGGCAAAGTTTGGATACTGGTTGAAGATTGTACTTTCTTCCGGGTTCTCAATATGGCTTTCCAGCGCCAAATCACCTTTGCTTTTGGCAAGTTTGAACAAGGTGTAAAGGACACTCAGGAGTTCTAGATAACTATCTTGACCGTATTTGGCGCCTTTGATCAGTTTGCCCAGTGATCCCAGTACAGCTTTGATAACGGAGCCGGGATTGGAAATAATGAACGCACCAATACCTGCACCAAAGATGATTAGGAATTCCAGGGGTTGCCACAACACTTCCAAGTGGCCATCGGCGAGCACGTACCCACCTAACACACAAGCGACAACAACCACAAAACCAATAATGAACTTCATTCAGAGACAAGCCTCTAGAGAACAGGACCTCAAAACTCTGGCGCATCCGCAGGGTATTAACCAGGGTGCAGGAGATCAAGTGAATTCCCGATAATTATTTAATCTTTAACGCATTTAGGGACAATCTGGTGTGTCCAAGCCTAGACATACTGGACAATTAACAATACATAGTTGCTCAAATACGACTTAACACGTCCATTCATTAGGCGATTCTACCTTTTGAATTCGATGACTATATACCCCACATTCAATCATATGGCCATCGGATAAGAGCCAAGATCAAGTGTTGGTATTCATAATAACTGGAGAAGCCCCCCCGTGAGCACACCAGAGACTTCCCCCCCATTATTTTCTGAACGTGAATTTCGTGATGCCATGGGCAGTTTTGCCACTGGCATTTGTGTTGTTACGGCGAACAACGCCAATGGTGAAGCCATTGGTATGACCGTAAACTCATTTTCATCGGTTTCGTTGGAACCACCTTTGGTATTGGTGTGTTTAGGTGAAGAATCCCCGCGTTCACGGGCAATTGTCAACGCTGGACGCTTTAATATCGCAGTGCTTACAGATCAGCAGTTGAGCGTTTCAAGCCATTTTGCCCAGCCCGGTCAAGGTTTGGCAGGCAACGGTATGGTACACGAAGGTGGTAACGGGGCGCCCATGGTGCCAGGTTCTGCTGCGATCATTGAATGTGATGTTGAAGCGCAATATCCAGGTGGTGACCATGTCATTTTGATTGGCCGTGTGACAAACTTGGTCACCACGACAGATACTGCCCCGCTCATTTATTTCCGTGGAAAGTATTCCAAACTGGATGGTGAGGTCTAAAGTGACATTAGGGGAGGGAGAGCCCCACAAAGTGCAGCGCTCACCGGGAGTGCGACTATCTGCTCTACCGACATTACCGCGTGTTCTTGGTGCTCAGATCGGTGCTTTTGCTGTTGTTGCTGCACTGGCCTGGGCGCTTGGTGTTTTGGGTGAACAGGCTGAAATTTGGTTGTGGGGGCTGATTGTGCTGCAAAGCTTAACCGCAGCCGCCCTGAGTTATGTCTTATACCTCAGGGGGAGGTGGTTAATTGCTCAAGCTGCCCTGGTTCCTTTGGCTTGGGCAGCTTTGGCGATGGATGTTCCAGCCTGGATTTATCTTGCCGTATTTTTGGCTTTGGCCTTGGTCTATTCCAATGTATCGCGTGAACAGGTACCGTTGTACCTCACCAACCGTACCACTTGGGCTGCCTTGTCTGAATTTTTGACCTCTCATCAAGTTGCTACCGACAGTGATGAGCCCCTATTGTTTATTGATCTGGGCTCGGGGCTTGGGGGGACGCTTGCGTCTTTGGCGCGTGCGCATCCCAGTTGGAATTTTGTTGGGGTTGAAAATGCCCCCGGCCCATATGTATTCAGTCGTTTACGTTTGTTGCCGCTGGGCAATGCCAAAGTGGCATATCAAAGCCTTTGGGATGCCGATTTGTCGCGTGCGGATGTGATTTATGCTTTTTTATCGCCGACCCCAATGGAACGCCTTATTGACAAAACGGCTCAAGATATGAAGCCAGGGAGTGTTTTTCTCAGTAATTCATTTTGGGCACAAGATCGTCCCTTTGATGGAGAGATTGAGGTCAATGACAACCGCCAAACACGTATTTTTTTCAAAAAAATATTATAACTCCAGAAATTCCACGGTCGGGTCGATGACATGGGCTGGGGTGGTATTGTTGTATAATGGTGTTATATATAATGACATACAGTAATATTCGGAGTTGTGTGTGTAATGAGTATGTCAACGACTCACTTGAAAGATAAAGACCACCTTCTCAAGCGTGCGGAAGATTTAATTCAGGAAAGCCGTAATTGTGGGGACGTGGTGAGTTCCACAGACACTGGGGCGTATTACAATGGCCATTCTAAAAAGCATCGAGATACAAAAATGCGTCAGTACTATGCTGATTTACAACTGTGGGTCGATTCGAACGACTGATTCGGTTTTAATTTGAAGTGGCGCTCAATACTCGGGTCTCAAACCCTGCTAGGCACAACACATTCACCAAATCCTCAACATGTTCTTTGTCCAGTGTTTCCACGGCCACATCCATTTCCGTTTGCTTTAATGGAATATCGGAAAACAGCCGTTGGTGGTGTACTTCGATGATGTTGGCGCCGGTGTTACCAATAATTTTAGAAACCTTCGCCAAGGCACCGGGCATATCTTGAATGGAGATACGCAGGCTGACCAAGCGGCCTTCGCGCGCCAATCCGCGCATCAGCAAGGTTGAGAGCATGCGCGAGTCAATATTGCCCCCAGAAACCACCAACCCAACGGTTTTGCCAGCAAACTTTTCCTTATTAGCCAACAGAGCGGCCAAGGGGGCAGCCCCTGCACCTTCGACGACCAACCGCTTGAGTTCTAAGTACTTTTGCAGGGCTTTTTCAATTTGTATTTCACTAACCGTGAAAATGTCGTCTACCACGTTTTCGATGATCGCTTGTGTGGTGGGGGATGGTGTTTTCACGGCGATCCCATCTGCAATGGTTTGGCCAAATTCGGCATTTGAAGTTGTTTTATGAAAGGCGTCATACATGGACGGATAGGTCTCGGCCTGAACTCCGTATATTTCAATCTCAGGTTTCATGTGCTTGGCGGCAATGCCGATACCTGAAATTAAGCCCCCGCCACCAATGGACGCGATGATACAATCCAAGTGCGGTTGATCTTCAAGCATTTCCAAACCAATGGTGCCTTGTCCGGCAATGACTTTGGAATCGTCGTATGGGTGCACAAAGCAATATCCATGCTTTTCCGATAGCATCTGGGCATGATCGCGGGCTTGGATGAAGTCATCACCTTCCAAAACAATTTTGGCCCCAAGTGCTTCGGTGCGGGCAATTTTGGTGAATGGCGTGTTTTTGGGCATAACGATAGTGGCCGGTATACCCAGGTGACGGGCAAAGTAACCAACGCCTTGGGCGTGGTTGCCTGCTGATGCGGCAATCACACCTTTGCAGCGGGTGTCGTTGGCCAGTGACAACAGCTTAATCAGCGCACCACGGACCTTGAAAGCCCCTGTATGCTGTAGGTTTTCCAGCTTTAATATAACGTTTGCACCAGTTAGCTCCGACAAACGGGCTGCGGGAAAGCATGGGGTGCGCAAGATATGCTCTTGGCTTTGCACAGCGGCGGCTTGGATGTCTTCGAAGGTAATATTGGTCATGTGCGTGAGTGTATCGCACTGCTTGGTTTGCACAACTGCCAGAACGGGTGGGGTTTTGCAGTTAGACGAATGCACTTATCATTATCATCTTGAACGGTGATTGCCGCTGGTCTGTCAATCGGTTACACTCACCTAACTGATTTGATGCGATTAATTTTTTGGTTGCGCTAAGGCTGCTCCATAGACCATATCTTATGCATCGCATTTCTGTATGCCCCACGTTTCGGGGAAAGAGGGAGTTGAGGATCAATGACGGGACAGGCACTTGTGGCATCTGGATCCACCGATGTCGATTTAGCTGGTGGTGAAAACGGATCCGAGTTCGTTACGTTCAATATTGCGGGACAATTGTTTGGGATTCCGGTCTTGATTGTTCAAGACATTCTGGTTCCAGAAAACATTGCTTCTATTCCTTTGGCTCCACCTGAAGTGCGAGGCTCCATCAACTTGCGTGGTCGCATTGTCACGGTTGTGGATGTGCGTGTGCGCTTGGGTCTGGAACGTCGTGAAATTCACGTCGAAACGGTTGAAGAAGAAGCACCGCAAATCGAAACAGGTGTTGAAGCGGAGGAGGCTGTTGAAGTTGAAGCTTCCTCAGCTAAAGCTGAAGAAGATGACAGTGCTCACGCAGCGGTCGAAGCTGTTAAACGCAAAAAACGCGATCATATGATGGGCGTGACGGTGGAACATCAAAATGAACTGTACACCTTGTTGGTCGACAGCGTTGGTGATGTCATCAACCTCTTAAAAGACAGCTACGAAGGCAACCCCAGCACCTTGGATCCAGTGTGGCGAGACTTCGCCAGCGGTGTTTATCGTCTCGACAACAACTTGATGGTTGTCCTGGACGTTGAACGCCTGTTGGATTTCAAGGCCGACAAGCCCTAGTTTCTTTTTAAGCCAAGAACAAAAAAGCGGCGCCCTGATGTGAGCGCCGCTTTTGTTTTGTCTAAAATTTGAATTATGCGTCGTTGAGCATGCGCGCGGCCTTGGGGGCGTAGTAAGTTAACACGCCATCCGCACCTGCGCGTTTGAATGCCATAAGACTTTCCAACATTGCCGCGTCACCGTTGAGCCATCCGTTTTGTGTGGCTGCTTCGATCATGGCGTATTCGCCACTGACTTGGTAGGCATAGGTGGGCATGGCAAAGGTGTCTTTGATGCGCCGCACAATGTCCAAATAGGGTAAGCCGGGCTTGACCATGACCATATCGGCACCCTCGGCTATGTCTTGTGCCACTTCGCGAAGGGCTTCATCGGTGTTGGCCGGGTCCATTTGATAGGTCTTTTTGTCGCCTTTGAGCACGCCACCGGATCCAACGGCATCGCGGAATGGGCCATAGAACCCAGACGCGTATTTTGCCGCGTAAGATAAAATTTGGACGTTTTGGAAACCTTCGCTGTCTAAGGCTTTACGTATCGCATCGATACGGCCATCCATCATGTCGGACGGGGCGATGATGTCACAGCCTGCGCGGGCTTGGACGACGGATTGTTGGCACAACAGCTCGACCGTTTCGTCATTAAGAATCTTACCATCTTGAACCAAGCCGTCATGTCCGTCTGAATTGTAGGGATCCAGCGCCACGTCACAGATGACGCCAATGTCATCACCGTGGGCGTCTTTGACGGCCTTGACCGCACGACAAACCATGTTGTCAGGATTGAAGGCTTCTTTGGCGTCCGGTGTTTTTAATGCGGGGTCGGTGTTGGGGAAAACTGCGATGGCTGGAATGCCCAAAGCTTTGGCTTGCCCTGCGGCTTCGACAATCAAGTCCACGGACAGACGTTCCACGCCCGGCATGGAGGACACGCTTTCACGTTGGTTTTCACCTTCTATGATGAATAAAGGCCATATCAAATCGCTGGGAGTGAGGGTGTTCTCACTCATCAACCGACGTGACCAATCGTGTTGACGCGGGCGGCGCAGGCGCACGTTGGGAAACCGTCCTATGCTTGAGGTATCGTTGCTCAATGTTAAGTCCTTAATCCGAAATTCGTTTTGCCATAAAATATCGCTTAGCGTCGAAAGCCAATAGAAATCTTTTCTAAGAGTGTTTGAAGGGCTATGTAATAGATATGATGAGAAGACGAAAAGGCCAGCCATTACCCGGAGGTTTGAAAGAGGTGTTGTTTGAATTTCAACGCCACGGAAACATCATGCGCGTTGTTGCCATTGATCCTAAATCTGGCACGGAAGTGACAATGATTGCAGATCCACGCCACTCCCAAGAAAACATCAAGCGCTTGGCTGCGCGCAAATTGGCTTATGTCATGTCCAAAAAGCAGGCCAAAAATGAAAAAGAAGACCGATATCGATACCTTTGAACCGCTGATATGCACCAAAACCCGATTCAAAACGGTTTATCTGATGTTGTGATTTGTCTACGATGTGGCGTGCTTGGTTGCGGGGGCAAGCGGATACAATCAAAAGGGAAATAATGATGATTGCAAAACGTTTGGGGATGGCCGCGCTGGCCTCTGTCATTACTTTCGGTATTTTTAATTCCATCACACAAAATCAAGCTTTTGCGGGTGATGCGTACGTTGCGATTTCGCAATTCGTTGAACATCCTGCACTGGATGATGTACGTAAAGGGGTTAAAGACGTGTTGGCCGAAGCTGGCTACATCGAAGGCAAAGGCCTGAAGTGGTCCTATGAAAGTGCCCAAGGCAATCAAGCCACCGCTGCGCAAATCGCTAAAAAATTTGCCGGTGCAGGTCCTGATGTCGTTGTTGCCATTGCAACACCATCGGCGCAAACCATGGTGGCGAGCTCCAAATCTATTCCCATCGTCTTTAGCGCTGTGACAGACCCGGTTGGTGCTAAATTGGTGTCGAATATGAACAAACCCGGCAAAAACGTTACGGGTGTTACCGATATGACCCCGATTGCAGCACACATGAAACTGGTGAAACGTGTGGTGCCGGGCGCGAAAAGCTTAGGCGTGATTTCCAACCCGGGTGAAGCCAACTCCGTTTCCTTGGTGAAGTTGATTGAACAAGAAGGCCCAAAAGCTGGAATGAAAGTGGTAAACGCTGCTGCAACGAAGTCCGGTGATGTGCAGGCGGCAGCACGATCATTGGTCGGCAAAGTTGATGCGATCTATGTCCCTACTGATAATACCGTGGTTACTGCATTTGAAGCTGTGGTTAAGGTCGGCAATGAAGCCGATATCCCGGTTTTGGCAGGTGACACGGGTTCTGTTGCACGTGGTGCCGTTGCGGCTGCCGGTTTTAACTACTATGACGTCGGTCGCCAAACAGGCCATATGGTTGTGAAAATCCTCAAAGGCAGCAAAGCTGGTGACATGGCTGTCGAAGGTGTGGCGAAAACTGAACTGTACCTCAATAAAAAGTCAGCCAAAAAACAAGGTGTGACTCTTCCGGCTGATTTGGTTAAAGAAGCCAAAGAAATCGTCGAATAAGCTCGGCACATAAAGTGATCTTGGCAAAAGGCTAAACTCATATGAGCCAAATTGCTCTTCTGGGTGCGATCGAGGTCGGACTGCTGTTCGCTTTGGTCGCACTCGGCGTTTATTTATCGTTTCGCATCCTTCAGTTCCCTGATCTGACGGTGGATGGCAGCTTCCCGCTGGGCGCTGCCGTTTGCGCCAGCATGATTGTGGTGGGCTACGATGCATATCTGGCAACCATCTGTGCTGCATTTGCAGGTGCGATGGCTGGGATTGTGACCGCGTGGTTGAACGTGCGGTTGAAGATCTTGCACTTGCTGGCCTCAATCCTGACCATGATTGCCCTTTATTCCGTAAATTTACGCATCATGGGCCGCCCCAACGTGGCGCTTTTGGGTGAAGAAACAGTGTTTTCGCCGTTGGAAGCCTTGGATGAAACCTATGGTATTCCAATGTTTTGGGCATTGCCTATTGCATTGATGGTATTGGTTATCATCATCAAATTGGCGCTGGATTGGTTTTTGAACTCTGAAATTGGGCTGGCTATGCGGGCCACGGGTGAAAACCCACGAATGGCGCGTGCACAGGGCATCCACACAGATCGCTATATCCTTGGTGGTATGGCGCTGAGCAATGCTTTGGTGGCCGTTGCTGGCGCACTGTTTGCCCAAAGCCAAGGGGCCGCAGATGTGACCCTGGGGGTCGGTGTGATTGTTGTGGGCTTGGCGGCTGTGATCGGTGGCGAAGCGGTGATGAATACCCGGACCGTATTTCGCGCAACATTGGCCTGTATTGTGGGCTCCATCATCTATCGCTTGGCAGTGGCGGGTGCGCTCAACAGCGATGCCATTGGTTTGAAGGCTCAGGACTTGAACTTGATTACAGCTGTGCTTGTAACGTTGGCTATGGTTTTGCCCGGTGTGCGTAATCCATTTCGTAAAAAGGGGCGTGCAACATGATTGAAGTGAAAGATATTGCCGTTACCTTTAATGCCGGAACACCTATGGAAACGCGTGCAATGCGCGGTATCGACCTCGCCATTCCCGAAGGGGATTTTGTAACCGTAATTGGTTCTAATGGGGCGGGGAAGAGCACTTTTTTGAATGCCCTGGCGGGTGAACTGAGACCCGATAGTGGACATATCATCATTGAAGATACGGACGTAACTGCGTGGCCCACGGCCAAACGTGCCGGTTTGGTTGCGCGGGTGTTTCAAGACCCGCTTGGGGGCAGCTGTGCAAGTCTGTCCATTGAAGAAAATTTGGCGTTGGCCAATGTGCGCGGTAAACGCCGGGGCCTGGGTGCCGCTGTTGATGGAGATATCCGTTCTACGTTCCGTGAACATGTTTCCCGCCTAAACCTCGGCCTGGAAAATCGCTTAGGCGATCGCATGGACTTGCTGTCTGGTGGACAACGCCAAGCCGTGAGCTTACTGATGGCTGCATTGCAGCCCATGAAGATTTTGTTGTTGGATGAACACACCGCTGCATTAGATCCCAAAACGGCTGCATTTGTGTTGGAACTAACCCGTGAAATTGTTGAGGAGCGGGGGCTAACGACATTGATGGTCACGCACTCCATGCGTCAAGCCTTGGACATCGGCAATCGCACAGTCATGTTGCACGAAGGCCGAGTGGTCTTGGATGTCAAAGGTGATGAACGCAAAGGGCTTGAAGTCGAAGACTTACTGCACATGTTTGAAAAGGTCCGGGGCACGGAAATTGATGATGATGCTTTGTTGTTAAGCTGATCCTTCGTTCACATTTTTACGCAATACAGCGTCCCAATTATATTTGTTGGGGCGCTTTGTTATGTGAAACTAGGCCAATTGACAGCCTTTAATGTGACATTTGGGCAAAGGTATTTGTTTTGGAACGGAATCTAGGTTAACCAATATGTAACTAACGGGGTTGATGATTGCCCTAAGGCTTGGGCGCCGGGCAGTCATGTGGGAGGGGTAGGACTTGGTCGATATGTCTAACACCATCAGCAATGACCGCCAATTTGCCGTGCGCTTGATGCAGCACTTGGTGGTGCCGACGTTTGTTCTGAATTCGAAGGGCGAAGTCATTATCTGGAACAAGGCCTGTGAAACCTTAACGGGCATTCGTGCTGAAGAAGTTGTCGGCACCAAAGAACACTGGCGGGCCTTTTATGAGGAGCCCCGGGCTTGTTTGGCTGATGTTTTGGTTGAAGGCAGAGATGCTGAACTGGGTGGTCTATATGAGGCATATTCAGAACCCGGCGAAAAGCATCAAGGTTTGCGCGCTGAAAACTGGTGTGTCATGCCGAAGGCGGCCAAACGGCTGTATTTAGCCATTAATTCGGGTCCCATTTACGACGACGATGGCAATTTGATTGCTGTGGTTGAGACGCTTCGCGATATGACCGAACAAAAGCAGGCGGAAAATGCACTGAAAAGCTTGGCGCATAAGGATGGCCTGACAGGGCTGGCAAACCGGCGAACCTTTGACATGACCTTGGAGGCTGATTTATTGCATGCCAAACGCGAAGGGGCCTCCATTGCGTTGCTTCTGTGCGATATTGACCACTTTAAGCCCTATAATGATATTTACGGCCATCAACGCGGTGATGCGTGTCTCAAGACTGTGGCCAAAGCCATTGCGGACCAAGTCAAGCGCCCCACAGATTTGGTCGCACGTTATGGCGGTGAAGAATTCGTCGTGATCTTGCCCAGCATTGACCAAGATGGGGTGATGCGTGTGGCGGAACGTATCCGACAATCTGTTTTCGACCTCAACGAACGCCATAAGGGCAATAAAAAAGAAAAGCGTGTTACATTGAGTATAGGTGCTGTCTGTCTTTACCCAGATGAAAACCTTACAGAAGCAGATTTGATTGAGGCGGCCGATGAAGCACTTTATGCCGCGAAGGAATGTGGGCGAAATCAAGTGGTTGCAGCCGATATTAAATCATAGTTTGATTCAATTAAATTGCTGCGCTGCACAATGGTTTTGCAATTTGGGTCATTTTTATGTATGTTCGTGGACCCGCGTAACCTTGAATTAATCAAGAATCAGGAAAAATGCACTGAAGTGCTAGGGTTAAGGCTACACACATATGATTGAGATCGTTCGCGCTAAGCTGCACGGTATTCGCGTTACCGATGCAAACTTGAACTACCAAGGATCCGTCACATTGGACCCGGAACATTGCAAAGCCGTCGGTATTTTGCCGATGGAATTTGTCGATATCTGGAACAAAAACTCCGGTGCACGCATCCAAACATATGTGATTCTGGGTGAAGCGGGCTCCAAGTGCTGTGTGTTGAACGGCTCGGCTGCGCGCACCTGTCAGCCGGGTGATGAAATCATCATTGCGGCACGCGAATTTATCCAACGCGATGAAATCTTTGATATCAAGCCTAAGGTTCTGACCTTCAAAGACGGCAATGAAATCGATCAAGAGCTTTACTACGACGTTTATTCTACCCCGGAAGAAGATCATAACTTCCGTATTATGCATGGTGAAAACGTTATCGATTTTCGCGATTCGGCCAAAAAGCCCGCCAGCTGATCGCTTAAATTCTAAAAATCCACAGAAATATGCTTCCGAGATGACCTCGAGAGGTAGTATCTCGCTTGGCAATGTGGGACGATATATGGTAACTAAGCGCTCGCTTGGACCTTCCCCAGGGTATTGCTGAAAAACTGGATTTGGACGAGACACCTTATGTCGAACGATACCATCGCCATCGCATGTGATCACGGCGCTTTTGCGCTGAAAGAACACCTCAAAGCATTCGTGGAAGGCAAAGGCCTGACGGTCTTGGACCTGGGCGTGAACAGCACGGATTCCGTGGATTACCCGGATTTCGGCTACGCCATGGCTGCGGCCCTAAAAGACGGCAAAGCCAGCCGTGGTATTTTGCTGTGCGGCAGCGGCATCGGCATTTCCATTGCTGCTAACCGCCATGCCCATGTGCGCGCGGCCTTGGTTCATGATGTGACGTGTGCACGCCTGTCGCGTGAACATAACGACGCAAATGTACTTGTTTTTGGTGGACGTATGATCGGCCCTGATTTGGCCGAAGAATGCGTCGATACCTTTTTGACCACCGACTTTGAAGGTGGTCGTCACCAACGCCGTGTGGACAAGCTGTCCAACCCGACTTAAGTGACGACTACAGATTTTTGACCCCTAGGATGAAGTGCTGAATCCATGACCAGCTATCCCAACGACGAACTTGCTCAGTTTTTTTCCAAATCTTTGGCGGATGTTGATGCCGACCTGAAAGCGTCCATTGATGACGAAATGGGTCGTCAACAAAACCAAGTTGAGCTGATTGCTTCGGAAAACATCGTTTCTAAAGCCGTTTTGGAAGCCCAAGGTAGTGTTCTGACGAACAAATATGCCGAGGGTTACCCTGGTCGTCGTTATTATGGTGGTTGCGAGTATGTAGACGTTTCCGAAAAACTGGCGCAAGACCGCGCTAAGGAAATCTTCGGTGCGGCATTCGCCAATGTTCAACCACACTCTGGCGCGCAAGCGAACGGTGGTGTGTTTATGGCGCTGTTGAAACCCGGCGACACCATTTTGGGCATGAGCCTTGATGCGGGTGGTCACTTGACCCACGGTGCACCACCAGCTCAGTCTGGTAAATGGTTCAACGCCATTCAGTACGGCGTTAAGGAAGACACGCTGACCATCGATTACGATCAAGTTGAGGCATTGGCTAAAGAACATCAGCCGAAATTGATCATTGCGGGTGGTTCTGCTTACCCGCGTCACATCGATTTTGCCCGTTTCCGTACCATTTGCGACAGCGTTGGCGCCTACATGATGGTGGATATGGCCCACTTTGCTGGTCTTGTGGCCGCAGGTGTACACCCAAGCCCCGTTGGCATCGCTGATGTGACCACCACCACGACGCACAAAACGTTGCGTGGTCCGCGTGGTGGCATGATCCTGACCAATGACGAGGCAATCTCCAAAAAGGTCAACTCGGCGATCTTCCCAGGCCTGCAAGGCGGTCCGCTGATGCATGTCATCGCCGCCAAAGCTGTTGCTTTCGGTGAAGTCCTTCAACCAAGCTTTAAAGCATACGGTCAACGCGTCGTGGATAACGCCCAGGCACTGGCGGCAACCATGGTTGAAGGTGGCTATGCCATCTCCACCGGCGGTACAGACACCCACTTAATGCTGGTTGATTTGCGGCCCAAAGGCGTAAAAGGCAATGCTGCTGAGAAGGCTTTGGATCGTGCCGGTATCACGTGTAACAAAAACGGCATTCCGTTCGATACTGAAAAGCCGATGATTACGTCCGGTATTCGTTTGGGTACGCCTGCAGGTACCACCCGCGGTTTTGGTACCGATGAATTCAAACTGGTTGGTCAACTGTGCTGCGAAGTATTGGACGGTCTGGCTGCCAACGGTGAAGAAGGCAATGCTGCCGTCGAAGCCGATGTCCGTAAACGCGTCGAAGCGCTGTGTGCGCGCTTCCCGATCTACGCTTAATCGAAGAGGGGGAGAGAGCCGATGCGCTGTCCGTTTTGTGGAAATAACGATACTCAGGTCAAAGACTCTCGACCCAGTGAAGACAACGCCACGATCCGCCGTCGGCGCTATTGCCCGTCGTGCGGATCGCGCTTCACCACTTTTGAACGGGTTCACCTGCGTGAACTCACGGTGATCAAATCGGATGGTCAAAAGGTTCCGTTCGACCGTGAAAAGGTCAAGCGTTCCATGGAAATTGCATTGCGCAAACGCCCGGCGACAGATGATCAAATTGATCGCTTTGTAAACGGTATTCAACGTCGTTTGGAAACCTCTGGCGACAGCGAAATTCCGTCCAAAGCGATCGGTGAGTTGATCATGGAACGTTTGATGGAAGTGGACAAAGTGGCCTATGTTCGCTTTGCCTCCGTCTACAAAGATTTTCATGAAATCAAAGACTTCAACGAGTTTATTGGGGATTTAGGTGAGCGCGAATAACGCCACCTCTGACCCTGTTTTAGATCGCGATGAAGACTATATGCGCGTGGCCCTCGGCCTTGCGCGCAGGGGCTTGGGCAATACCGCACCCAACCCAGCCGTTGGCTGTGTTTTGGTGCGTGATGGCCTTGTTGTTGGCCGTGGCTGGACCCAGCCCGGCGGGCGTCCCCATGCTGAAGCCGTGGCGTTAGCACAAGCGGGGGAGAATGCTCAAGGGGCTACAGCCTATGTGACGCTAGAACCTTGCGCCCATCATGGACAAACCCCCCCGTGTGCCGAGGCCCTGGTTAAGGCTGGTGTGAGCCGTGTGGTCGTGTCCGTAACGGACCCTGATGAACGTGTTGCGGGGCGAGGGCTGCAAATTCTCAAAGATGCCGGTATTGAAGTGACGCAAGATGTCCTCAAAGCCGAAGGGTGGTTGGGCAATCTCGGTTTTTTCAAGCGGATCACCGAAAATCGCCCCAGTTTTACCCTTAAGCTCGCCACCAGTGCGGACAATCGCATCCCACCCAAGGGTGCGGGGGGGGAAGACAAGTGGATTACGTCACCACCTGCGCGTGATCGTGGCCATTTACTGCGCGCCAATCATGATGCGGTGTTGTTTGGTATCGGAACGGTGTTGGATGATGATCCGGCCTATACCTGTCGGCTGGCGGGGATGGAAGATCAAAGTCCGGTGCGGGTGTTGTTGGACAGCAAGCTTTCCATACCAGACGGCAATAGCTTGCTGTCTAGCTTGGATGCGGCCCCACTTTGGATCATTTGCGGCAAAAGCGCCGACAAGGACCGCCAACATCAATTAGAACGCTTAGGTGTTAAAATTTTACAAAGTGATACAAAGCGACCTGAATTGGGTTGGGTTGCAGGCCAGCTGGCTGAACAGGGCCTCAACCGGGTTTTGGTGGAGGCTGGACCAACCTTGGTGAATGCCTTCTTAAACGCCAATTTGGTGGATGAAATTCAGTGGTTTAAGGCTGAAAAAGTGTTGGGGGATGCTGGAGATACGTTATTTCACGATTTAGATGTGGAAAAACTGGTCTCGGACCCTCAAGCCGTGCTAAACGCAGGGCCTGACCTTTTATACATCTATCATTTGGGGGCCTGAGATACGTGTTTACAGGCATTGTCACCGATATGGGGCGTGTGCGCTCTGTTACCACCACGGGTGAGGGCGAGGGCGAAGGCCGTCGTTTTGAAATTGAAACCAGCTTGGATATTTCCGATCTAGAGATGGGGGCCTCCATTGCCCATGCAGGAGCCTGCATGACAGTGGTGGATATGGGGGCTGATTGGTACGCCATTGAAGTGTCCGCTGAAAGCCTATCCAAAACCACGTTGGGTAGCTGGGTTGAAGGTGATCGCATTAACTTGGAACGTGCCATGCGCTTAGGCGATGAATTGGGCGGGCATATGGTTGGCGGTCATGTGGACGGTGTTGGTGAAGTGACAGGCCGTGAGAACGATGGCGACAGTGTGCGCTTTAAGTTTCGTAGTCCCGATAGCTTGGCGAAGTACTTGGCGCCCAAGGGCTCGATCACCATTGATGGTGTGTCACTGACGGTCAACGAAGTTGAAGGCTCTGAATTTGGGATCAATGTGATTCCGCACACCCAAGAGGTCACCACCATCGGTTCCCTGAAAGTCGGGGACAAGGTGAACCTGGAAATTGATATGATGGCGCGGTATGTTGCGCGGCTCTTGGGTAAAGAATAAATAATCAAAAAGATAAGTGGGTAGGACTTAAAGACGTGTCGTACAAAGATAAATTATCACCCATCGAAGACATCATTGAAGATGCGCGCAACGGCCGCATGTTTGTTTTGGTCGATGATGAAGATCGCGAAAATGAAGGCGATTTGGTCATCCCGGCACAAATGGCGACTCCGGAAGCGGTTAACTTTATGGCGACCTATGGCCGAGGGCTGATTTGTTTGACGCTTACGCGTGAACGCGTTGAGCATCTTGAAATTCCACATATGACGCAATCGAATGTGTCGCGCCACTCCACAGCGTTTACGGTGTCAATCGAAGCACGCGAAGGCGTTACCACGGGCATTTCGGCCTCTGATCGTGCCACCACCATTGCCGTTGCAATCGGCGGCAATCGCGGTAAGGAAGACATCACAACCCCGGGTCATGTGTTCCCGTTGGAAGCACGCGACGGCGGTGTGTTGGTGCGTGCAGGTCATACCGAAGCCGCTGTTGATATCTCACGTTTGGCTGGCTTGAACCCGTCGGGTGTGATCTGTGAAATCATGAACGAAGACGGCTCCATGGCCCGTATGGATGATCTCATCCCTTACGCAGAGAAACATGGCCTGAAAATCGCGACCATTGCCGATTTGATTGCTTATCGTTTGAAAAACGACCACGTGGTCGAAAAGGTGATGAGCCAACCGTTCAACTCCATCCACGGTGGTGATTTTACCATGACCATTTATCGCAGTGAGTTGGATGGCACAGAGCACGTTGCGCTGACCTGTGGTGACGTTTCAACAGGCGGTCCGGCCTTAGTACGCATGCATGCTATGGACGTTTTGACCGATGCCTTGGGTGATAACGCAAAAGGCAAAGCTGGTCAGTTGCAAAACTCGTTGAAAGCCATTGCCGAAGAAGGCCGCGGCGCTGTTGTGGTGATCCGTAATCCGCGCCTCAATGCACTGTCTTCGCCTAAGCATCAAGCGGTTGAGGTTGAAGAGGGTGATGCAGGTGGTGTCAGTGCTGAATTGCGTAACTACGGTGTTGGTGCACAAATCTTGCTGGATTTGGGTATCAAGGAAATGACCTTGCTGTCCAACACCCAACACACCATTATTGGTTTGGAAGGTTACGGTTTGACCGTGGCTGGCCAAAAGCCTATTCCAGAATAAAAAAACAACCTTTTGCAAGGAACGCACAAGATGGCCAATAAGGTACTCATCATCGAAGCCCCATTTTACCAGCATATCACGGACCAATTGGTTGAGGGTGCAACAGCTGTTTTAGATGCAGCAGGCATTGAGTATGACCGCGTCACTGTTCCCGGGGCATATGAAATTCCGGGCGTGATCGCAATGGCAGAAATTGCCCAAGAAGACCACCCTGTTGCTTCGCGTCATTATGATGGCTATGTGGCATTGGGCTGCGTCATTCGCGGTGAAACCAGCCACTATGATTATGTTGCCGGTGAAGCTTGTCGTGGGCTTATGGATTTGTCACTAGAAGGCGTTTGTTCGGGCAATGGTATTTTGACCGTGGAAAACGAAGAACAAGCTTTGGTCCGTTGTGATGTCACCAAAAAGAACAAAGGTGGTGATGCCGCCGAAGCCTGTTTGCGCATGATGGAATTGCGCGATCAGTTGATGCACGGAAGAGCCTAATGACCAACAACCAAATCCCTGGGCAACCCCCAGAAACCGAAGCGTTTAATGTGAAGTCTCGCGCCGCAGCTCGTATGGCTGCGGTGCAGTCTTTGTACGAGCTGGATATGGTTGATGGGGATGCGGATCCGGTGTTGCGTACTTTTATCGAGAAACGCTGGACAGTTACGATTGAAGATGAAGACGGTGATGAAATCGGTGAAGTTGAATTCAACGATCCAGATAAGACGTTTTTGATTGCTGTGGTACGTGGTGTTGGGGAGCAGAAATCATCCATTGACGAGATGCTCAACAGTGCATTGGGCCCAAAATGGTCGGTTGAGCGTATCGAAGTTTTGATGCGTGCCATATTACGTTGTGGTGCTTTTGAGCTGATGGAACGCACCGAAATTCCAGCCAAAGTCATCATCAATGAGTATATGGACATCGCCAATGCTTTCTTTACGGAAAGCGAACCGAAAATGGTCAACGGTGTTCTGGATAAGCTGGCCCATACCCTGCGTGATGGGGTGATGGACTAGCGCCAACGCTTTGCCCGAAAGGGATTTACCCATGGCAGGTCGTGAATTTGATATCATTTCTAAGTATTTCCGTCCGTTGACCGGCGGGGCTGGGGAAGCCCTGGGGTTGATGGATGATGCTGCGGTTTTAGATGTGCCCGAAGGCCAACAGTTGGTGGTCACCACCGATGCCGTGGTCGGCGGGGTGCATTTTTTGGAAACTCTGAAGCCTCAAGACATTGCCCATAAGGTGGTCGGTGTGAACCTGTCTGATTTAGCTGCCATGGGTGCACAGCCCAAATCAGTGTTTTTGGCGGCACAATTTTCGCCCACCTTGGATGATACTTGGTTGGCAGCTTTTGCCGAAGGGCTAAAAGATGCGCTCGCACCATCAGGCGCCGTTTTGTTGGGTGGCGATACGGTTACCACCTTTGGCCCCATGGCGTTTACCATCACAGCGCTCGGTCATGTGGCCCAAGGCCAGGCCTTGACCCGCAGCGGCGCAGAAGTTGGGGATTTGGTTTTTGCTACGGGCAGCTTTGGCGACGCTGCCTTGGGCTTGGCGTTGTGGCAGGGCAAGGTGATGGGATTGTCACGAGAACATGAAGACTATTTAACGGACCGCTATGCTCGCCCGCAACCGCGTTGGGACCTCGGCAGGGAGCTGGCCAAACGTGGTTTGGCAACGGCTTGTGTTGATGTTTCCGACGGCCTCGTGGCGGATGTGGGGCACGTTTGTCAGGCTTCTAACGTACGTGCGGTGTTGGAATATGAACAAATTCAACTTTCTTCTGCCCTAGAAGCGGCCTTGGATTTGCAGCCTGCATTCAGTGTAGATGTATTGTCGGGTGGTGATGATTACGAATTGGTCTTTTGCGCCAAACCCTCGGCCCTGACCGATATTGAAGAATTGGCAGCGATTATTGGCGTTGACGTCAATGTTATTGGTCGTATGGAAAGCCTTGAGGCACACACCCCTTTGGTTGAGGTTTTGGACGCCCATGGACAGGCACTTGATGTTGGTGATGGGGGGTATCGACACCTCTAGTCAGAAAACATAGTCTTTACTGCGGGGTTTTCACCATCAAGTGATTGATTATAATCCCTCAAATACCAGATAATTTATAAGCCAGGCTTCACGAAGAGAGCACATATCTATGAAAAAGTTGGTTATCGCCTTTGCCGTTTTGATTTTGTTGGCGGGTGGCACGGTTAGTTTGTTGAAGTATTTGGCACTCGGGCCTTTTGAGCTCTCCGAAGAAGAAATGGTGGCTCAACAAGCCCAAAACAATAATAAAGAGCAGTCCATGAACCTGTTTGCAGCACGTCCACGTTACATCGAAATGGATGTCATTCAGGTTCCAATGTTCCAAGACAATGAAGTCAAGGGTACGATCATGATCCACTACAAACTGGAAGTCATGAGTGTGGATCATGAACGTACAGTTGCAAAAGCTCAGCGCCGTTTGGGTGATGCCTTGATTAAAGACTTTTCGTTCTATATTCCGCGCACGCTTCGCAACAATAAAACGCTTGATGTTACGCTTGTGAAATATCGAATCATGATGATTGCGGACCGATTGCTGGGCAAGGGTGTGGTCAGTGATGCGCTTATTCAAGCCATGACCAGCACAAACGATCAATAAGATACACACAGTTTAACGTGTAGAAAATAAACGTATTGGTTCATCACACAATTCTAATATACATGGGTAGGTTGCTATTTAGCCCTTCTTCTGGCAGGGTTTGTCCGGGTTTGGGTGGTGATATTATTGTGGGTTCCTCCCATTCCCTTAAATAAACAGGGACTAAATCTGGGACTGAAGCTGGAAATGCCAGCTCAAATACCCAGGGGGAGAAAATTTACATGTCGACTATCTACTATTTGGTTTTGGCCAGTGGATTACTGGCTGTTTTATACGGTGCATATGCTATCCGGGCTGTTTTGGCCGCACCGGCCGGCAATGATCGGATGCAAGAAATAGCCGCTGCCATCCAAGAGGGTGCAGCGGCTTATTTGAATCGGCAATACTCCACCATCGCTATTGCAGGCATTGTAATTGGCGGGTTGCTGGGCTGGTGGCTCGGTGTGGCTGTAGCTGGTGGATTTTTCATTGGCGCCATTTTATCCGGTGCTGCGGGCTATATCGGTATGAACGTTTCCGTTCGCGCAAACGTACGTACAGCTGAAGCCTCACGCACTGGCGGCCTTCAAGGCGGATTGGACGTTGCGTTCAAATCTGGTGCCATCACGGGTTTATTGGTTGTGGGTCTCGCACTCTTGGGTGTTGCGGGTTACTACATAGCCATGCGCTCGATGTATGATCCCAACAACGCTGGCGATTTGCGTCATATTCTTGAAGCACTTGTGGCCTTGGGCTTTGGCGCTTCGTTGATTTCCATCTTTGCTCGTTTGGGCGGTGGTATTTTCACCAAAGGTGCCGATGTTGGTGCTGATTTGGTGGGTAAAATCGAAGCCGGTATTCCCGAAGATGATCCTCGCAACCCTGGGGTGATTGCCGATAACGTTGGCGACAACGTTGGTGATTGTGCAGGTATGGCTGCGGATTTGTTTGAAACTTACGCTGTGACCGTTGTTGCCACCATGCTTTTGGGTGCCATCTTCTTTGTTGGTGCAGAGCAAGAGCTAATGATGCTGTTCCCGCTGGCGATTGGTGCTGTTTGCATCGTGGCTTCCGTGATCGGTACGTTCTTCGTCAAGCTCGGCAGTTCTCAGTCTGTGATGGGGGCCTTGTACAAAGGCTTGATCGCAACGGCGATTATCTCAGCCGTGCTGATTGGCGTGCTGATGAACGTGATGATGGGTGGTTTTGACAACATGTTCTCCATAAACGGAGGTAATGTTGTCAGCTCTATGCAGCTGTATATTGCTTCGCTAACGGGCTTGGCTGTAACGGGACTGATCGTTTGGATCACAGAGTATTACACCGGTACGGAACACCGTCCGGTGAGATCAGTTGCACAAGCCTCAACCACGGGTCACGGGACTAACGTTATCCAAGGTCTAGCTATTTCCATGGAATCCACCGCACTTCCGGTGTTGGTGATCTGTGGCGGTATCATCGTTAGCTACATGGTTGCAGGTCTATATGGTTTGTCCATTGCGGCAACGACCATGTTGGCTTTGGCTGGCTTCATTGTTGCCCTGGATGCATTTGGTCCTGTGACGGATAATGCTGGCGGCATTGCCGAAATGGCTGAACTTCCTGATGATGTGCGCAACACAACAGACACCTTGGATGCCGTGGGTAACACCACCAAAGCTGTCACCAAAGGCTACGCCATTGGTTCTGCGGGTTTGGCTGCATTGGTGTTATTTGCAGCGTACACCGAAGACTTGGTTCACTATTTCCCAGATGTCTTTGAAAGCGTTAACTTCAGCATCCAAAACCCGTATGTGGTGATTGGCTTGTTCATTGGCGGCATGTTGCCGTTCTTGTTCGGTTCCATGGGTATGACGGCCGTTGGCCGTGCCGGTGGTGAAGTGGTTGTCGAAGTTCGTCGCCAGTTCAAAGAAATGCCGGGCATTATGGAAGGCACAACAAAACCTGACTATGCACGTTGCGTAGACATGTTGACCAAAACCGCGATCAAAGAAATGATCGTCCCAAGCTTGTTGCCAGTGTTGGCACCTGTTGTCATGTACTTCATTGTCTTTGGCATTGCTGACCAAGCTGCTGCGTTCTCAGCACTTGGTGCTATGCTTATGGGTACCATTGTGACGGGTATTTTTGTTGCGATCTCTATGACGTCTGGTGGTGGTGCTTGGGATAATGCCAAGAAATACATCGAAGACGGCAATCATGGTGGCAAAGGTTCTGATGCCCACCATGCTGCGGTGACCGGTGATACCGTTGGTGATCCCTATAAAGACACTGCAGGTCCAGCCATTAACCCGATGATTAAAATCATCAACATTGTTGCCATCTTGATGTTGGCAGTTTTGGCAAATTAAGCTGAACCTTCACACAACAAAAAGCCCCGAGGGATCATCCTTCGGGGCTTTTTTGTATTCAGCTTGATCAGGGATCATTTTTTGTTAAAGCGACCCAGATTGCTCAACAGTTGTTCAATCATTCCAAGTGAATTGCCTGCGGTCGGTGTTTTGCGATCCGTTGGTTCCACAAGTTCGGCACTTTCTTTATCGAATGTGTCAATATTTTCCACCACGCCATGTTCGTTGAATTTGATCACCACAATTTGGCGCTCAATCAATTCAGGAGCAAAAAAGGCGGTGGTCTCGGTTCTTTCGGAAATATAATACCAAGTGTCGTTCCCAAAAGCGGAACTGTTTGATGGAGACCCCAGTTTGTTCAGCACATGATCGCGGGTATGGACACCGGCTTCTAATGTGGCGACATCTTCCATATGGATGGCATTGCCACGGGTGTCGATGCGTGGTGAACAGGCGCTTATGGCTCCCATCAAAACCACAGCGCTGAGCCACATAACGTGACGCACTCCACGAGGTTTGGAGGTGCCAAACGAATTTTTCTGCTTATGCCTGACGGCGGGGGCTTTTTTTGTTGTCGTCATTGCCCTACATTCTGCCCGGTTCAAAGGCGCAAGAGCGCCGTGTGTTTGTGAGCTCCGAAAATCGCACCTGCACTTCACCATGTCAATGCGCGCATATGTGAAGGCGCGGGGAATGGTTCCCTTAAAACGGAACCAACTTAATAATAACAGAGATTAAAACCCATGCTTCAATCGATTATGAAGAAATTAGGTTTCGCAAAACCTGATCCCGCTGCTGTGGCGCTCTACACCACGGCGATCAATGCGGCGCGGCGTGAAGACCACTTTACCGAAATGGGGGTTCCTGACACGGTTGATGGCCGTTTTGATATGATTTCGCTGACGGTGTCGTTGATCAATCGACGTATTGGTTTGGCGGGTCAGCACAATGCGGAGCGTATTGAGGTGTTGGCGCAAGAGCTGTTCGACGTCATGTTTGCCGATATGGATACGAATTTGCGTGAAATGGGTGTTTCTGACGAGGGCATGAAACATCGCATTAAACCTATGGCCAGCGCGCACCTGGGCCGTGTGAAAGCTTACACGGATGCTTTGACCCCTATTGAAGATGATGAACGTTTGAGCCTGATGACAGATGCGCTTGTGCGTAACATCTATCGGACCCAAGAAGACACATCCGGAGCTGCCCGCTTAGCACAGCGTGCTATTGAATATTCTGTGCAATTGGATGGGGTTAGTGATGATGATATTCTTGTAGGCCGATTCGAATTCAACATCGGGGAGGCTTAAATGGATACCAATCAATTGGAGTTTTCGCGCCCGGTTGTTGTGGAGAAGCTCGGTCATCAAAAATTTACGCAACATATCGAGCCACGCGACCATGAACTGGAAGCCCTCACCCAACGCTTAAAGATTGAAAGCCTCAACAGCCTCAAGGCGGATGTTTCTGTAAAATTATTATCCAGTGGTGATGTGGTTGTGGATGCGAGCTTTGAAGCCCAGGTGACACAGTCATGTGGTGTAACTCTAGAGCCTGTCGTGAGTGATATTAAGTCTGTTTTTACAACAACTTACTCTCCATCTGTAGAGGAATGTTTTGGTGCTCCGGATGAGGGTGATGTTGATTATGGCGACGATTTTGATCCCCCAGATCCCATCGAAAATGGAATAATCGACATTGGCGAAGCGGTTGTAGAGCATTTGGCACTTGAAATTGACCCCTTTCCCCGCGTAAAAGGCGCTACGTTTGATGGTTATTCAGCGGGTGCAGGTGGCTTAGAAGAGCCTGCGCCGGAGAAAAAGAATCCTTTTGCGGTTCTGTCGAAACTTAAAGATACATCAGAAAGCTCTGATAAAGGGTAGGGAAATCCTTGCCCCGGTGTCTTTTTTTGGTTAAGTAAGCAGCCCCTGACTTTTGTTGGGGGCTCCCGTGTTGGTTAAACCATCGGGAATTTGATAATTTAAGGAATGTTGAGATGGCTGTTCCAAAGACTAAAATTTCCACCTCGAAGCGTAACATGCGTCGTGCGCATGATGCTTTGAAGGGTAGCACATATGAAGAGTGCCCGTCCTGTGGTGAGTTGAAACGCCCGCACCATGTGTGCGAAGCTTGCGGTCAGTATAATAACCGCGAAGTGGTTTCTGCCGAAGACGCGGCATAAAACACTTTAGGTTTTTACCGCCCGATCAGTGGCTCAGTCAGGGACATAGTGCGTGACGCAATCCATTACCCTATCTATCGATGCCATGGGTGGAGACAATGCTCCCGACATGGTGGTTGAGGGTATGGACTTAGCTCTGAAAGAGCTGCCTGGCACTAAGTTCATGGTCTATGGCCGTGCGGAGAAATTGACCCCGCTGTTAAGCCAGTATCCACACCTGGCAGAACGATGCGAAGTGTTTCACACCGACGATATCGTCAGTAATGAAGAAAAGCCCGGCATCGCTTTGCGGTCCGGGCGTCAGTCGTCTATGCGTTTGGCAATCAATGCGGTTGGCAATAAAGAAGCTGACGGTGTGGTTTCGGCTGGCAACACTGGCGCGTTGATGGCGATGGCCAAATTTGTTCTGAAAACGCTTCCCGGTATTGACCGTCCGGCGATTGCGTCGTTACTTCCGACATTGCGCGGTGAAAGTGTAATGTTGGATTTGGGTGCGAATATTCAATGTGATGCTGAAAATCTGGTCCAGTTTGGTGTGATGGGCGAAGTGTTTGCACGCCACGTTTTGCACATTGAAAAGCCATCCATTGGCATCTTGAACGTTGGAACCGAGGTTCTAAAGGGCAACGATTCGGTCAAGCAAGCGGCGCAAATTCTTTCTGAAACCCAACTGCCCATCGATTTCTACGGTTTCGTAGAAGGTGATGATATTGGTGCTGGCACCGTTGATGTGATTGTGACCGATGGTTTCACCGGCAATGTTGCGCTGAAAACCATTGAAGGTACCGCAAAGTTGTTCGCCAATGCTTTGAAACAAGAGCTTATGGATTCTTTGCCGGGGAAAATCGGTGCTTTGATTGCCCGTCCTGCCATTAATTCTTTCCGTGATCGCTTTGACCCACGCCGCTATAACGGGGCTATGTTCCTTGGTTTGGGGGGTATTTGCGTAAAAAGTCACGGTGGTACGGACGCCTTGGGCTTTTGCCATGCCATTAAAGTTGCACACGAATTGGTTACAGATAAGTTGAACGATGGTATCAAGGAAGACTATGCTCGGTTTAGTTCTGAGCATCACACCATTCCTTTGGAACCAGTGGAAGACTGATGGCTTTTCGTTCCCGCATTACCGGCACGGGCTCTCACTTGCCCGATCAAGTTGTTACCAATGAGCAGTTGACTGAAAAAGTCGATACCACTGACGAGTGGATTGTCGAGCGTACCGGCATCAAACAGCGCCATATTGCACGCGAAGGTGAAAGTACATCGGCTTTGGCGTTCCAGGCTGCTGAAAATGCCCTGGAAGCAGCTGACTTAACAGCACAAGATGTCGATTTGGTTGTTGTCGCGACGACCACACCAGATAACACTTTCCCATCTACCGCAACCAAAGTTCAGGCCATGTTGGGTATGGACCATGGTGCAGCGTTTGATGTACAGGCGGTGTGCTCTGGCTTTGTGTATGCCTTGTCCGTCGCCGATAATTTTATCCGTGCGGGTCAAGCCCAAACCATTTTGGTTATCGGCGCCGAAGTCTTTTCGCGTATTTTGGACTGGGAAGACCGTACCACCTGCGTTTTGTTTGGGGATGGGGCAGGGGCTGTTGTTTTGCAAGCTGAAGAAGTGGAAGAAGGTGCCGATGTCGGTATTTTGTCCACCCACCTGCATTCCGATGGCAAATTGCGCGATCTTTTGTACGTTGACGGCGGTCCCGGCACGAACCAACAAGTTGGGCATGTACGTATGTTGGGACGTGAATTGTTCCGCCATGCTGTCACCAATTTAGCATCTGTCGTAGGGGAAGCCTTGGAAGCCAACGGACTTAACCAAGACGATATTGATTGGTTGGTGCCACACCAAGCCAACAAACGCATTTTGGATGGCACTGCCCGTAAATTGGGACTGTCAGCCGATCAGGTGGTGATTACCGTTGACCGGCATGCCAATACCTCGGCTGCTTCTGTGCCTCTGGCTTTGGACGAAGCGGTGCGTGATGGCCGAATTAAGCCCGGTCAATTGGTGTTGATGGAAGCCATGGGCGGCGGCCTGACATGGGGTGCAGCCTTGGTGCGTTGGTAGCCCATACGATCAAATCTAATACTAAAGTATTAGTAAAAAGACTGCTCAGCACTATTTTTGCTTTCAAATCCAGATTCATCCGAGTCTTGCATCCCTTTGATATTGACGGATTTTGTTCATCGGGATACCCTTTCGTCTCAATGAGATGAAAGGGTTGGGTGTATGTCTGATCGTACGATTACCCGCGCACAGCTGAGCGAAGCGGTCTATCAAGAAGTTGGCTTGTCACGAAACGAATCTGCGGATTTGTTGGAATCGGTTCTGGGCATGATGTCGGATGCTTTGTCTGGGGGGGAAACGGTTAAGATTTCGTCGTTTGGCAGTTTTTCTGTTCGCCAAAAAGGGGAACGCATTGGCCGCAACCCGAAAACGGGTGAAGAAGTTCCCATTTTACCGCGTAAGGTGCTTGTCTTCCGTCCCTCTCAAGTGATGAAAGCTCGCATCAACTCCAAGCGTGCTCCTGACGCGACCTGAGCCTAAGTTCGCATGTCAGAGACTTCTACAGACCAGGGTGCAGCACTCGGGGAGCAAACTCGCGGCCGTGCTGGCAAGTCGGATCAAGCTTTTCGCACCATTTCTGAGGTCGCGAAAGATTTAGATTTGCCGCAGCATGTTTTGCGTTTTTGGGAAACCAAATTCCATCAAATCTCACCCATGAAACGGGGTGGGGGGCGTCGCTATTATCGCCCCGAAGATGTTGATCTGCTGCGTCGCATCAAGGCGCTTTTACACTTTGATGGATACACTATCAAAGGTGTGCAAAAATTGCTCAGTATCGGCGGGGTGAATAACTTGCCTCAATCGTCTTCGGAAGAATCACCGCAAGCTATTGAAAAAACTTCTGAAACACTGGGTCAACTTGATATGCTGTCAAACCATGAACTGACCGGATTGGTTGGTGAACTGGAAGACATTCGTGACCAGTTGAAAAAATACATTTCTTGAATTTGAGCCGTTGCGTTGGCTTGGTCCAGCGCGTATATTCGCGCCGCTTCCGCACTTTGGAAGCATATCAAGTCCTGTCGGAGCGTAGCGCAGCCTGGTAGCGCACTTCACTGGGGGTGAAGGGGTCGTAGGTTCGAATCCTATCGCTCCGACCAATAAGGGGTTGAGCCATTGGCTCAGCCCCTTTTGTTGTTTGAGGGCTTATCTCTTGGGCTTTGGCTATCAAGGTTTTTTTCAGTCAATATTGGGATACTTTTGGGTAAAAAGAGAGCCGACTGCATAAATGCAGTCGGCCCAAGTTTGTGCTCTTGAGGGATGGGAGCGGTTCGTGTGAACCTCTCCACACGTATATATTTGTCTTTAATCATGTTTGGTGCTGTGATGGTCATCACAATGACCTCAATTTTTCAAAAAATAATGATCCTGTTGTGTATGGATGAAACACGTTATGATTTTGTTCAGAAGTGCTCAGTAACTATACCCTTCGTCTAGAAAGGGCTTATTGACCTAATGGGAAGCACATCCATGACCGACGAACACACTGATGATTATAAAAAATTGATGAACCAGAAACGGTTTCTCAATGATATTGAGCAAGGCATTCGCATTGCTAATCGTGAAATTATTGATAAGCGCATACCTGTGGTAACCCGGGATACTGTACTGTCTTTTGCCGTTGCTATTGCCCGGCTGCGGGCGCGTTATTTGGAAGCGGCATTTCGGGCGGCGGATTCTGATCGTGGTGAACCGCTGGATCAAAGTGAAGTTGCACAATTGCGTAAACACCGTGAAGCTTATGAAGAATGCAAAGCAGCGTTTGGTGCAATGCGTTATGCCATTGAACAAGGCTACGTCGCAGTTGAAGAAACATAGTCAACCCGACCATCGTTTCAGATTTCAAACGATTTTAGGCGGACCCCAAGATTAGGGTCCGCTTTTGTTTTGGGGGTGGAACCAGAAAACAACTCTCGTAGTTGGTGTTCAAGAAAAGGTGATTGGGGATTGGCATAGCCATAACCACGTTTACTAGAAGCCGCCCGTTTATGGCTCAACTCCTCCTTCCCCCCACATCACCACAGAGCCAGGACGGGCGGAAAACAAACACCACAGAAACTCCCCCGTAGATTTACATCTGCGGGGGTTGTTTTTTATAATTCAATAGGTTGGGGGCTTAACTTAAGGCTGCGCGACCCAAGTCTGTTAACTTGCAGACAATCCAATCGGGTTTAAGCGGATTGGAAAACCATGGTTCGGCCCAGCCTTTGTCGATGCAACTGCGTACTGTGCGTTCACACACTTGTTGGCCTTGTTCATCAAATAGGGGGAGCTTGCCACCGGGTTGGTCAAGGCCGCGTGCTAGCCACGCTTGTTGTGCGTCGCTGGGGTGTCCCGGATTTGCCATGGTAGGGGCAGGGGCGGTTTTAGCCTTTTCTTGGCTTTCGCTTGTGGCCGACATGGGGGTCTCCGTAATGATGAACCTGTTCTATAGTCATGATACGCTAAATGATGGTCTACACTCAACAATCACAAACAGGGGATATCTATGGCTGATCAAACAAGGCCTTCGTGTCAGCTCGTATATGTCACAATGCCCAACCGTGATGCGGCTCTGGATATGGCAAAAGTGCTGGTGGAAGAACGTCTTGCGGCGTGTGCCAACGTTTTGGACGGTATGACGTCGGTGTATTGGTGGGACGGGCAGGTTCAAAATGAGCAAGAGGCCGTTTTGATCTTGAAAACACAAACAAAACTTGTCCCAGCCCTAGAAAAACGAATCAAGGCGCTACATAGCTACGATTGTCCGTGTGTAGTCAGTTTTGATATTGCTCAAGGTAACCCAGATTTTCTGGACTGGATTGTGGGGGAAACCACCAAAACATAGCTTAGGTTTAGTGTTGGTGGGCCACGGTGTCCGAGATTTCCTTAGCGGCACGAGCTGCTTCGGTGTCATCCTTGTTAAAGCCGCGTTGAATAGATTGCGCTAATGGCGTGAGCAGTTCGATGTCTTTTTGGGAGACGTCACCCTTAGCGGCAATAACCCGTTGAGTGACTTCGTGTAGAGATTTGCATAGTGTGCTGACATGTTCAAATTCAGTATCAATCATGCGCCGTGACACATCTTCAACCACATACAATAAGCGGTTAATGAGCTTTTGGGTGGGCTTATCAACCTCACCAATTTCAAGTTGGGGGACAATGCGTTCCACTAACCAAGTAATCTGGTGGGCGTGGCGATGAAGTTTTTCCAGGTTAACTTGTTTGATGCAGGCATCAATTTGGGATTGAACCATCTCCACATCAATTGTTTTAGCCCCCATCGCTTTGGCTCTTAGGGTGTTGGGAACATGAATGGGGGTGATATGTTCGCCCCGGTCATGATCGGGGCCGGGTTTACGGCGATCCGGGCCGATATAGGCACTAGTCACGACAAATGGTTTGCGTGTGATGATTTGAGCCTTGATGCGCTGAATGATTTGATTTGCTGACATGGGTTTTGTAATCATGTCGTCAGCACCCGCTTGGACAATGCCGCGAACCTCGTCTGTTGTTGGTGACCAAGCCGTGGCAATCACGGACATAAATGGATTGCTGCCCAACGTGTGGTGGCGTAAGCCATAAACAAAGGAATTTAGGTTCCCGTCGGGAAGTTTGATGTCGGAGATCAGCAAATCGGGCATGTTTAAGCGCAGCTTAACTTCAATATCGGACATGCCTGTCCCGATGGTGACATTGCGAAAACCATGATCGACCAGAACATTGCGGATGTTGGAACGAACAGCCCGATCCGGATCGATAACCAAAATATCAACATTTTCAAAGTGTAGTGATGACATGCTTACCCCTAAACACATTGTCGTATTTGCACGTATGCCCAAAATGTGGGCACGAACTACACCTGTTTCAATCTGAACAGGCATGAGGACATTCTGTCGATTTGGAACTTCTGGCTGCTATCGAAGTCTATAAGACGGTTAATAGCGACAATGACGAAAACGTCGACTTTAGATCTTCACAGATGCCATTGCCTGGGCCGCTATACCTTCTTTACGACCGCAAAATCCTAAGCCTTCTGTTGTTGTGGCTTTGACGGAAACGCGATCTGCAGAAAGCTGCAAAATCTCACTGACTCGTTCTACCATTCTAGCACGATGCGGTCCAATTTTGGGAGCTTCACAAATAATGGTTATGTCAACGTTTACAATGTGTCCATCACGCTTTTGGATTAGGTCTAAAGCATGCGTTGCAAACTGGTCAGACGATGCACCCTTCCATTGTGGGTCGGACGGTGGGAAGTGCTGACCGATATCGCCTTCACCAATGCAGCCCAACAATGCATCCGTTAGGGCATGGAGTGCGACATCAGCATCTGAGTGGCCACTAAGCCCTTGAGTATGGGGGATTTTGACGCCGCAAAGTGTGACATGTTCCCCATCTTCAAAACGGTGCACGTCATAGCCTTGGGCTGTTCGAACCTCTGATTGGTGAGAAAGCAAACGTTCAGCGCGCATCATGTCCTCTTGTGTGGTGATTTTGAAATTATCTTCGGTTCCAAGGCTCAAAGCGATATTGAGCCCAGTGCGCTCGAACAGTTGGGCATCATCTGTGAGCTCTTCGCCGGCTAAATTTTCATGAGCTTTGAGAATCGCATCGAAGTGGAACCCTTGGGGCGTTTGTGCCCGGTACAGACCATCACGGGATGTGGTGTCGGTGATGAGGCCATCTTGGCCGCGTTTGAGGGTGTCTGTCACCATCAACGCCGGAATGGCGCCTGAATGGTGGTTGAGTGCTTCCAAAACGCCATCGATGAGCGTTTGCGAAACAAATGGGCGGGCAGCATCGTGGATCAAGACCAATTCCACATTGTCGTCTTGCAGGCTTTGCAGGCCAAGGCGCACTGAATCTTGACGTGTGGCCCCACCGTTCACAGGGGCAAGGAGTTCAAGGCCTTGTGTGGCGCCGTCATAAAGGTCGTGGTCGTCTGGATGAATGACGCAACGCACGGCGTCAATCCCGTCCATTGCTGTCAAACACTGGACGGTGTGGCGCAGGACCGCCTGTCCATTTAAAGGCGCGTATTGCTTTGGCAAATCACCGCCAAAACGCCGTCCACGCCCGGCTGCAACCACCAATGCCACTGTTTTTGCCATCAATTTGTGTCCCAATATCAAAACGGTGCGGCGCACAAGCTATCACTGGAAAGGCAATTTCCCAACCATTTCGCTTGCATATCGGAGCGCGTGCGCAAACAATGCGCCCATGTCTGAAAGCTTTTTATATTCTCTGATCGCGATTTTCACGTTGGCTCCGGCGGCGTTGATTGTGCATCGTCCCAATGCCACGACGGATAATGCCCATTGGGGGGCGTTGGCCCTTGGTGTTTTGGGTACTGGTGTGTGGGCTTTGGCGCAGACCTCTGGCGCGTGGCAAACGGGCTTGGGTGTGGCACTTTGGGTAACCGTTGCGGTGACGACCGCATTGTTTGCGATGTTGTCGTGGTCGGTCAAAGAAGCTTGGCGTCTGACCCCCTTGGTGGCGCCCTATATGATGGCCATTGGTGTATTTGGATTGCTGTGGACCCATGCTGCCAATCCGAAGATGGCAACAGGTGCCATGGACGGTTGGATCATTTTGCACATTGGCGTGTCTGTGGTGACTTATGGTCTGGTCACCATTGCTGCGGTTGCGGCCCTTGCGGCATTCTTGCAAGAGCGCGCCTTAAAAACCAAACGCCCCACCAGGCTGACCCATACATTGCCGTCTGTGGCGGATTGTGAGTTCATCACCGTGCGTTTGTTGGGGTGGGGGGAAGCCATTTTGGGGCTTGGTCTCGCTACCGGGATGGCGACGTCGTATCAGACCAGTGGTGCATTGTTGACATTTGATCACAAAACGGTCCTGAGTGTGCTGACGTTTGTGGTCATTGGTGCGTTGTTATATGCCCATCACAAGACCGGAATGCGGGGGCGCAAAGCTGCGCGGATCGTGTTGTTGGCGTATTTGCTGCTGACCTTGGGGTATCTGGGCGTTAAGGTCGTTACCGACGTGTTGATGGCCTAAGACCTGCCAAATAATTCTACAGCATAAAAAAATGATTATTTTTATTGCAAAGGTGTGATGCTTCACCTTGCTTTTTTTATGGTTTTGCCCAATAAATGGGCACTTCTTGTCCCCCGGAAAGTGGTATTTATGAGCTATCGCATTGGTTCCGTTGAATTAAGCAGCAATGTGATGCTGGCCCCGATGGCTGGCGTGACAGACATGCCATTCCGCCGTTTGGTGAAATCCTACGGTGTGGGCCTTGTTGTGTCGGAAATGATCGCTTCCAAAGCGATGATTTATGCCAATAAGAAGACCCTGCGCATGTCTACGGCCTGTGCTGATGAATTCCCGATGTCGGTGCAATTGGCGGGTACCAATCCCGAAGATGTGTCTGAGGCTGCCAAGCTCAACCAAGATCGTGGTGCAGCAATCATTGATTTGAACATGGGGTGCCCTGCGAAAAAGGTGGTGAACCACTATTCCGGTTCTGCCCTGATGAAGGATGAAGTCCTGGCGGGCAAAATCATGGAAGCTGCTGTTAAGGCTGTCGATTTACCGGTGACCTTGAAAATGCGCACGGGATGGGATGATACCAACCGTAACGCCCCCAACTTGGCACGTATCGCTGAAGAATGCGGTATTCAATCCCTTGTGGTTCATGGGCGCACACGCATGCAAATGTACAAAGGGCATGCAGATTGGGACTTCATTGGTGAAGTTAAGGGTGCTGTTTCAATCCCAGTAACGGGCAATGGTGATGTGAACACCTTGGATGATGTTGAAATGATGCTCGAACGCTCAGGTGCAGACGGTGTGATGATCGGGCGCGGCACTTATGGTCGTCCGTGGTTTCCGCATCAAGCCGAACATTTCATCAAAACAGGCGAGCGCCTTTCCGATCCCAGTTTGGAAGAGCAAATGAACACCATCTTGCGTCATTACGACGCAATGCTATCACATTATGGTATTGAACTTGGGATGCGCAATATGCGCAAGCATTTGGGATGGTATTCCAAAGGCTTACCGAATTCTGCAGAGTTCCGGGCAACGGTTTTCAAGTGCGATGATACGGAAGCCGTTACAGATATGATCAGGTCATTCTTTGAGCCGTTGATTGAGCAAGGCTACACCTTAGAGCCGCCATCTTCGTGCGCTTCAAGCAAGGCGGCTTAATGTTTTCCAAATCCACCAGCCGTGAAGATTGCAAGAACTTCGAGCCGGGGGCCATTCTCAATGCTTTAAACTCGGCCGTCTTGGTGGTGGCTGACGACAATGCCTTGATGTATGCCAATTCGGCGGCCGAACAGCTCTTTGCACGTTCCAGTTCAAGCTTGGCAAAAGCTTCCATCACAGACCTGCTGCCAACCGATAGCCCCGTATTTGAACTTATTTCCCAAGTCCGTGGTGGTATGAGTGTCATTACCGAGCATGGCTTGGTCTTAGATACCCCCAAAACAGGTCAGCGCTTGGTCAATGTTCAGGCTGCCCTGATGGTGGAAGTGCCCGGTAACTTGGTATTGTCGTTCCAAGAACGCTCTATTGCTGACCAAATCGATCATCGTTTAACGCACCGCGACGCGACCCGTTCCATTGCGGCGATGTCGGCGATGATGGCGCATGAGGTCAAAAACCCACTTTCGGGCATTCGCGGTGCTGCTCAATTGTTGGAAATGGGTGTAACGGAGGCCGATAAAGAGCTGACCCGCTTGATCCAAGACGAATCTGATCGCATCAAGGACTTGGTTGAGCGCATGGAAATCTTTTCCGAAAGCGCGCCGATTAAGACGGGTCCGGTGAACATTCACCAGGTTCTCGACCGGGTGCGCCGCATTGCCGAAAATGGCTTTGGCAAAGATGTTCAATTTATTGCCGAATATGATCCGTCTTTGCCGCCCGTATCCGGTAATCGAGACCAATTGATCCAGGTGTTCTTGAATTTGATCAAGAATGCCTGTGAAGCGGTGCCCAAAGACGGTGGTGAAGTCCATATGAAGACCGCTTACCAGCATGGTGTCCGCTTTGCCATGCCGGGTAGCCAAAGCCGGGTTCATTTGCCTTTGGCTGTCACCATTATGGACAATGGGCCCGGTATTTCTGCTGATATGCATGATCATCTGTTTGATCCGTTTGTGACCACTAAGCCCAAAGGCAGCGGCCTTGGGCTGGCCTTGGTATCCAAAATTGTAGGTGATAACGGTGGTGTGATTGATTTCCAAAGCCGCCCGGGGCGTACCGAATTTCGTATTCTTTTACCCATGTCTAAAGAGGCCCTCCCGCCAGAGGACATGGATGGCTCACTCGACAGCACATTTGATGAATAAGGTTTTGACATGACCGCAGGCTCAACCATTTTGATTGCAGACGATGATGCTTCGATCCGCACGGTGCTGGATCAGGCTTTGACCCGTGCTGGGTATGTGGTCAGAACCACCTCAAACGCGTCTACGTTGTGGAATTGGGTGTCTGATGGTGAAGGGGACTTGGTCATCACCGATGTGGTAATGCCTGATGAAAACGGTTTGGACTTGGTTCCGCGTATTTTGAAGATTCGCCCCAACCTGCGCATCGTGGTGATGAGTGCCCAAACCACCATTCTCACGGCCGTTAAGGCAACTGAGCGTGGTGCCTTTGAATACTTGCCAAAACCTTTTGATATTAATGAATTGCTTTCTGTTGTTCAGAGAGGGCTTGAAGCTGGAAGCCGTGTGCAGAAAACTTCGGCACAAACCGAAGAGGATGAAGAACTGCCGTTGATCGGTCGTTCTGTGGCGATGCAGTCGATCTATCGTTCCATCGCACGTCTGATGCAAACCGACCTTAGCGTTATCATCACAGGTGAGTCTGGTACGGGGAAAGAACTGGTGGCGCGTGCGCTTCATGATTTTGGTGCGCGTCGCAACAAGCCGTTTGTAGCCGTGAATATGGCCGCCATTCCCCGCGATTTGATTGAATCGGAACTGTTTGGGCACGAAAAAGGAGCCTTTACCGGGGCCACAAACCGCAGTGTTGGTCGTTTTGAGCAGGCTCAGGGCGGCACACTATTCCTAGATGAAATTGGCGATATGCCCCCTGAAGCCCAAACACGGCTACTGCGCGTACTTCAAGAAGGGGAATATACCACGGTCGGTGGGCGCACCCCAATTAAGACCAATGTGCGCATTATTGCCGCGACACACCGCGACTTAAAGCAATTGATTCGCCAAGGAACGTTCCGTGAAGATTTATATTTCCGCCTCAACGTTGCGCCTGTGCGCTTGCCGTCTTTGCGCGAACGTAACGAAGACGTACCGGAATTGATCCGTCACTTCTTGTCTCAGGCTGCCAACGAAGGCTTGCCATGGAAAACCATCTCACCTGAAGCCATGGATCGTTTGAAACGCTATTCCTGGCCCGGAAACGTGCGAGAATTGGAAAACATGGTCAAACGCTTGGCCGCGTTGTGTGTCGAAGAAGAAGTTAGCTTAGAAACAATTGAAACCGAATTGGCGGAAGCGCCTGCCAGTGTCCCCGAAGGTGATGGCGGGGGCTTGTCACAGTCGGTTGAGCGTCATTTGAAGGCATATTTTTCAGCTCATGGTGACACCTTGCCATCCCCAGGGCTGTATGACCGTATTTTGCACGAAATTGAACGCCCATTGTTACAATTGACCTTAGACGCTACACGTGGCAATCAAGTAAAGGCTGCTGACGTTTTGGGCTTGAATCGCAATACGTTACGAAAGAAAATTCGTGAGCTAGAAATCCCGGTCATTCGCGGCGGGGCAAAATAGCGCCAACAAGCAAAAGGCTTGGCATGACAAACTCAACGCCAACGTCCAAAAGCACGGAACACCCTGTGCCGCAACGGTCCTGGTTTTCACGTGTGCTGATGAGTCGCCGTGTGGCGTTTATTTTGGCTGCATGTGCGATTGTTTCTGGGACCGCGACTTTTGGCTTGATGACGGGCACGTCAACGGGGACGGGGACACCAGACCCCGGAAAACTCCAAGCCTTCCTCATTGCCGATTTGGTCATTTTGCTGCTGCTGTCGTTGGTGATTGTGCACCGAATTGTCAGCATGTGGGTGCAGCGACGCCAAGGGTTGGCAGGCTCAGCCCTTCATGTGCGCTTGGTGGTGATGTTTTCGTTGTTGGCGGTTACGCCGGCAATCCTGGTCACCGTGTTCGCCGCATTGTTTTTGAATTTCGGCTTTAATTCGTGGTTCAGTGACCGGGTTCGGACCGCCATTGATGCCTCTCAGGCAGTAGCGAGTGCCTATTTTGATGAACATATTCAAAGTATTCGCGCAGATGTGTTGGCGATGGCCAATGATCTCAACCGTGACCAAGCCTTGTTGAGTGCCAATCCCAACTTGCTGTCGTTGTCGTTGTCGAATTTCTCCAAAGAACGAAATTTAACCGAAGCCACAGTCATCAGCGCCACAGGGCAGCTGTTGGCGCGCTCAGAATTTGCAGTCCCGTCATTGGGGGTTGGTAAAATGCCGCGGGGTGCCATTGAGCGTGCGGATAAAGGTGAACTGGTGGTTCTGACCGCTGTGGACGCAGATCAAGTCCGTGCTTTGGTGAGGCTCGAAGCCTATTCCAGTGCGTATCTGTTGGTGGGACGGTTTGTCGACGCACAAGTGCTCAGCAATATGGACCGGGTGCGCGAAGCAGCGCAAACTTACCTGCGCATGGAAGAAAGTGGCGGCAAAATCCAAATTACCTTTGTTGCAATTTTTGCCGTGGTGTCTTTGTTGCTGTTGTTTGCCGCCGTGTGGATTGGCATGGCGCTGGCCAACCAACTGGCACGGCCCATTTCGCGTTTGATTGAGGCAGCTCAGCATATTTCAGATGGTGATTTGACCCAACGCATCGACGTTGACAGCAGCATTGGTGAGCTGGGCTCATTGTCATCGGCCTTTAACGATATGACCATCCGTTTGGCCGATCAGCAAGACGGTATGCTGCAAATGAACCGTAAGTTGGATGAGCGCCGCCGATTTACCGAAACGGTTTTGTCTGGGGTCAGTGCAGGCGTGATTGGTTTGGATTCACAAGGGCGCGTCAACCTGCCCAATCGCAGTGCCAGTTTATTGTTAGAACAAGACCTGATGGATGGGCGGGGGCGTGAGTTGGGGCAAATTGTCCCAGAAATGGCTGGGCCTTTGGCTGAGGCCATGGCCCGCCCTGATCAAGCTGTGCATGCGGAAATCAGCATTACACCGGAAGTGGGCCCCGCCAGAATCTTGAATGTGACGATTGCATCTGAACAATTGGAAGGTGATGTGTTTGGTTACGTTGTGACGTTTGACGACATCACGGAACTGCAATCGGCTCAGCGCAAAGCGGCTTGGGCTGGGATGGCGCGCCGTATTGCCCACGAAATTAAGAACCCTTTGACGCCCATTCAGCTGTCGGCGGAACGGTTGAAGCGCAAGTATCTCAAACAAATTCAGGATGACCCGGAAACCTTTATCACGTGTACAGACACCATCATTCGTCAAGTTGAGGATCTGGGTCGTATGGTCGATGAGTTTTCATCCTTCTCTCGCATGCCTGAGGCTGTTTTGAAGCCGGAAAACCTATCTGAACTATGCCGTCAGAGCCTGTTTTTGGAACGCAATCGCACAGATGACATCACCATAGAGGATAGCCTTGGTGATGAGGATGTCTCCATATCCTGTGATGCGCAGCAAATATCGCGCGTATTGACCAATATTTTGAAAAATGCCTCCGAATCGGTGAGTGAAAGACGCGAAAATGAAGGGGGTGACGCCCAACATGGATGGATCAAAGTGATCCTTTCACAACAAAATGTACGCAAGGGAATGCGCACAACAATTGTGGTGGAAGACAATGGTTTAGGGCTTCCTGAGATGGATTTGGTGCGTTTGACCGAGCCTTATGTCACCACCCGTGATAAGGGGACTGGACTGGGGCTGGCAATTGTGAAGAAAATCATGGCTGATCACGGTGGTGATCTGATACTTGAAAACCGGGAAGAGGGGGGTGCCCGGGCCGTGCTGACCTTCCCCCCGCAAGATGTAAATAATGACCAAGGAGATGGCTGTGCAAACCATGCACAGGCCAGTGAGTAGGGATAATATGGGGCAAGACATCCTGATTGTGGACGATGAGGCGGATATCCGCGCCTTGGTAGCCGGCATTTTGGAAGACGAAGGCTATCAACCGCGCCAAGCCGGAACCGATGTCGAAGCAATCGAAATGATCGAAATGCGGCGTCCTAACTTGGTGATGTTGGACATTTGGTTGCAGGGTAGCCAGATGGATGGCTTGCAAATCCTTAGTGCGGTGAAAAAACGTCATCCCGGTCTACCGGTGGTGATGATGAGCGGTCACGGAACCGTGGAAACCGCTGTGAAAGCCTTGAAAGATGGGGCCTATGACTTCATTGAAAAACCATTCAAGGTCGACCGTATGGTGCTGGTGGTTGAACGCGCCATCGAAGCTGCACGCTTGCGCCGTGAAAATGAAGACTTGCGCATGCGCACAGACACAGATGACGAGTTGGTCGGGACATCGTCTGTGATTTCCCAGGTCCGCCAGGCTGTTGAGCGCGTGGCACCCGCCAATTCGCGTGTGCTGATTACGGGGCCAAGCGGTAGCGGCAAGGAAGTGGTTGCACGTATGCTGCACGACCGTTCCATGCGGAGCTCTGGCCCATTTGTGGTGGTCAACTGCGCAACGATGGAACCGGAACGGCTGGAAATTGAGCTGTTTGGTACGGAAACACCGGCGGAAGACGGTGAAGGCGGGCGGCGTGTTGGCTATTTCGAAGCCGCACATACAGGAACACTGTTGTTGGATGATGTGACCGACATGCCCCTGGAAACACAGGGTAAAATTGTTCGTGTTCTGCAAGAGCAAATCTTTGAACGGGTTGGTGGTACCACCAGGGTCGAAGTCGATGTGCGCGTGGTTGCCAGTGCTTCTTGCGACATTCAGGAAGAAATCAAAGCCGGACGTTTTCGTGAAGACCTGTTCTATCGCTTGTCTGTGGTGCCGATTGAGGTGCCGTCCTTGAAACAGCGGCGTGAAGACATTCCCATGCTCACCGCTCACTTTATCGGCGCAGCATCACGTCGCGCAGGGCAACCACCGCGCAAGCTTTCCGAAGATGCGATCGTAGCGCTTCAAGCTTATGACTGGCCCGGCAATGTGCGGGAATTGAAAAACATCATTGAACGGGTCTTGATTATGGCACCGGGAGATGCATCCGAGAACATAAAGGCCGAAAGTCTACCGGGGGAAGTGGTCTCCGGAAATGCAGTGGCTCCAAGCAATAACGGCAACAGCGAAATGATGGGCTTGCCACTCAAGCAAGCCCGTGAAGTATTTGAACGTGATTATCTGCAGACCCAAGTGATGCGTTTTGGTGGTAACATTTCGCGCACGGCAGAGTTTGTCGGCATGGAACGTTCAGCTTTGCACCGAAAACTCAAATCATTGGGGTTGAGCGGCGACGACTTGACGAAAAAGTCCGGCTGATTGATCATCCGGGCCTCAAGCTGATCTAAGAGGAGCCTTTCATGAAGGTGATCGTGTGCGGCGCTGGGCAGGTGGGGTTCCACATTGCTCAGCATTTGTCCCGCGAAAACAACGATGTAACAGTTATTGATCAATCTCCCAAGTTGGTGAGACGCGTCACGGATACCTTGGAAGTCCAAGGTGTGATCGGTCATGCCTCACGGCCAGATGTGTTGGAACGCGCTGGTACCGAAGACGCGGATATGATTATTGCGGTTACAGCGGCCGACGAAGCCAACATGGTGGCGTGTCAGGTGGCGCACTCTCTGTTCGGGGTACCAACTAAAATTGCCCGTATCCGTGCTCAATCGTATTTGGAACCTATGTGGGCCAATCTATTTTCCCGCGAACATATGCCCATTGACGTGATCATTTCCCCAGAAATTGAGGTCGCACACGCAATTCAGCGTCGTCTCAGTGTTCCGGGTGCGTTCGAAATGATCCCGCTGGTTGATGGTCGGGTCAAACTGTTGGGTGTACGTTGTGGCGAGGCTTGCCCGTTGCTGAACACACCACTGCGTCAAATTACACAATTGTTCCCTGATTTGGCCATTACCATCATTGGCATTGTTCGCAATGGTGAATTTATGGTGCCCGATGCCGAAAGTATGATGGAAGCCGGCGATAGCGTCTATTTCGTCGTGGCGTCTGAAAAGCAAGACCGCGCTATGGCCGCATTTGGTCATGATGAACAAGAAGCGCGCCGTCTGGTCATTTTGGGCGGTGGTAATATTGGTTTGTTCTTGGCCGAAGAATTGGAAGCTTCTGATTCCAAACTCAATGTCAAACTGATCGAATGGGATGCAGAGCGCGCCAGCATGTGTGCCAGCCGTCTGTCCAAGACGATGGTGATTCAAGGGGATGCTTTGGACCTGCAAATCATGCACGAAGCCAATATCGCCATGTCCGAGGCCGTAATTGCCGTTACCAATGATGATGAAAACAATATTTTGTCGTCGTTGATGGCGAAGCGTGAGGGGGCCAAGCGAGCGATCACTTTGATCAACAAAGGTGAATATGAAACACTGATTGGTTCATTGGGTGTTGATGTGGTCGTTGACCCGCGCAACATTACGGTTTCCACCATTATCCAACATGTGCGCCGTGGTCGTATTCATTCAGTGCATACACTGGGTGAAGGCTTTGGTGAATTGATTGAAGCTGAAGCCCTGGAAACCTCTCCTATGGTTGGTAAGCCCTTGAAAGAGGCGGATTTGCCGGATGGACTGGTCATCGGTTCCATTGTCCGTGGAGATGAAGTCATCAGCCCGCGCGGTAATACCGTGATTAATGCCACTGACCGTGTCGTCGTGTTTGCAGTTACAGACATCATTGCTCAGGTTGAAAAGATGTTCTCCGTCCAGCTGGAGTACTTCTAGATGTCCACCTCATACGTGAACGGACGTTATGTCCCCCACGGTGAAGCTACGGTTCACATCGAAGACCGTGGCTTTCAATTTGCAGACTCGGTTTATGAAGTTTTTGCCGTTCAGGATGGGCATGTCATTGATGAAGACGGCCACCTGAAGCGCTTGTGGCACTCTTTGACGGAGCTTGGCATTGCCGAGCCTATGAAACAAGGCCCGATGAAAGTGGTGATGCGGCGATTGCTTTCGATCAACCGCATTCGCAATGGGGCGCTGTATCTGCAAGTTAGCCGGGGCGTAGCTCCGCGTGATTTTCCGGCACCGCAAGGTCTTAAACCGACATTGGTGATGACCGTTTGGCGTGCCAAGCCGTTTGATGGTTCTGCGGTTAAGGCGGGTAAAGTTATCACTATGCCGGATTTGCGCTGGAAACGTTGTGATATCAAGACTGTACAGCTGCTAGCTGGTGTCTTGGCAAAGACCGAAGCCACCAAACAAGGTGCCGTCGAAGCATGGCTGATTGATGAAGCTGGCAATGTGACAGAGGGTTCGTCCTCTAACGCCTGGATTGTGACTGCAGATGACCAGTTGATAACGCGTCATACGGATCATGCCATTTTGGGTGGGATTACGCGCCAAACGTTGCTGAAATTGGCCCAAGAGTACGGTTTGAAGTACATCGAGCGCGCCTTTAGCCTGAGTGAGGCGAAAGCAGCCAAGGAAGCATTTACGTCTTCGTCGACGGTGATGATTCGTCCAGTGACGCAAATTGACGATGACATCATTGGCGATGGTGAAATCGGCCCCTTTAGCCGCAAAGCTATTGAGCTATATGGTGCATACATGAAAGAACATCCATGAACAAACACGTCCCGACAAAACCACCCAAAGCCATAATCTTTGATTGGGACAACACCTTGATTGACAGTTGGTTGGTCATTCAAGATGCGCTCAATGCAACCTTTCGCGAATTCGATATAGCTGAATGGAGCCTTGATGAAACCAAGGCTCGGGTTGCTAAATCCTTGCGCGATAGTTTCCCTGAACTGTTTGGCGATAAGTGGGAAGAAGCGCGCGATGTCTTTTATGGTCACTTCAAAGCCATCCATTTGGAACGGTTAACGCCTTTGCCGGGTGCGGCTGACATGTTGGCCGAATTGGTGAACCAAGGAATTTATTTGGGCGTGGTGAGCAACAAAACCGGGACATTGTTGCGCAAAGAAGCCGAAAAATTGGGATGGGAACACCATTTTGGACAGATCATCGGTGCCACTGATGCCGCCAATGACAAGCCCGCTGTGGACCCTGTTGTCATGGCTTTGGATGGAAGTGACATCGAATTGGGCGAAGATGTTTGGTTCGCTGGGGATTCTCGAATTGATATGGAATGTGCGCTAAATGCCGGATGTATACCGGTTTTAGTCCGCTCAGAACCACCAGGGGATGATGAATTCGAGGGGGCTCATCCAGCGGTCTATCTAAATGAACTTCAAGGGCTTTGCAATTACGCGAAGAGCCTGTAATATCTGCGCGTCCATCTGGGGGGGCCTAATGCGTGGGTGCATTAACGGGGCAACGACCTTGGTTTTCCGCACACGGCCTACATGGAAATAATAATTGACCTGTATGTATCCAGCTAACGGGTCTGAAAAACTTGAATTAAGGAAGCACCATGGCTTCGGAAAAATCACAGAACGTCCAAGACGTCTTTCTCAACCACATCCGCAAACAAAAAACACCGGTAACCGTCTTCTTGGTTAATGGCGTGAAACTGCAAGGTATTGTGACGTGGTTTGATAACTTCTCAGTGCTGCTGCGCCGTGACGGCCATACGCAGCTCGTTTACAAGCACGCCATTTCGACGATCATGCCATCGCAACCGATCCAGTTGTTTGAACCCGATGGCGCTGATGAGGAATAAACCGCTTGTCTGACCATTCCTCTGGGGGGAAGAAGGGCAGCAACGCGTTTACTTTTGGCGATGATGGCGAGGGCTATGCTCGCGGCGAACGCTGCTTAGTCATCCATCCATATCTCAAGAACGCTCCGCAAAGTGACAACGGTGCGTCTTTTCGTGCGCCTGAAGCCCGCCTGGAAGAAATCGTAGGCTTGGCATTGGCTATTCAGCTGAACATTGTTGCCCAGGAAATCGTTGCGCTTTCTGCCCTAAAACCAAGCTCTTACATGGGTAAGGGTACGGTGGAGCGTCTTGATGCCATCGTGAAGGGCCGGGATGTGGATGTGATCATCGTTGATGCACAGCTGAACCCGATCCAGCAACGCAACTTGGAACGGGCTTGGGAATGTAAGGTTCTGGACCGCACAGGCATCATTTTGGAGATTTTTGGGGAACGTGCGCGTACCAAAGAGGGACGGTTACAGGTCGAATTGGCGCATATGACCTATCAACGATCACGTCTGGTGCGGTCTTGGACGCACTTGGAACGGCAGCGTGGTGGTGCGGGCTTCATGGGTGGTCCCGGTGAAACCCAAATTGAGGTTGATCGCCGATTGATCGATCAGCGAATAGCCAAGCTCAAACGCCAGCTCAAAGAGGTCAAGCGCACACGCGAATTGCACCGTGAAAGTCGTCGCAAGGTGCCGTTCCCGATTGTGGCGCTGGTGGGCTACACCAACGCTGGGAAATCGACTTTATTTAACCGTCTGACCAATGCTGACGTATTTGCCAAGGATCAGTTGTTTGCGACCCTAGATCCAACCATGCGCGGCATTCAATTACCGTCGGGCAAAGACATCATTTTATCCGATACAGTTGGGTTTATTTCTGATCTTCCTCACGAATTGGTGGAAGCATTTCATGCAACCTTGGAAGAGGTCTTGGAAGCCCAGGTTATCGTCCATGTGCGTGATGTTTCTCACCCCGATAGCGAAGCTCAAAAAACTGATGTGGAACACGTCATGAAGGGGCTGGGTGTGGATGAAGAGCGCCTTGCCGATAATTTTATTGAAGTGCGCAATAAGATTGATTTGCTTAGTGATGATGAAAATGCACTGCAAGCTAATTTGGCCAAACGCGCAGATCATCCTGTCATCCCCATGTCTGCCGTGACGGGGGCTGGCGTTGAAGATTTTTTACAAGCCGTTGAAGGACAACTTTCACGTCATTTGGAAACCTTTTCCATCACCTTAGAACCTGCTGATGGGAAACGGTTATCATGGCTTTATGCTCACGGTGACGTGATTGAACGCCTCGATGAAGAGGATGGTGTTCACGTCACTGTTCTTTTAGAGCCTGCTAATTTAAAACGGTTCGAACAAATCTCCTAAGTCCGCGCCTATCAAGTTTGTTTATGTATTGCTGTATCTGCAATGTGCAGCTGCAGCTATTTTTATGCCCAAAAAACGCCAGAAATAGATATTTATAGTATTAATTCTTTATTATCTACTAGTAGATTATAATACGATGTTTGGTGTGCGCTCAGAAGAGTGTGTGACTGTGGTAGCAATCAGAATGAGAAAAGGATGCGGCAATGGCGAGTGCTCAAGCTCAACGCAAATGGCGTGATAAACATCGCTTCATAAAATCACAGCTAAATGTCATGGCGCGAAAAATAACACATGAGGGTTTAGAGGAAATATCTGAACAGTTTGGCCTGAACGGTAAAGCAGAAGCCGTGGCATTTTGTACCTATGTTGTGCGGGCTATGCATCAAAAGGGCGAACGGGATGCAACGACTTTTTTGTACCTTGATGCGCTCAAAGCAGGCTTTAAACGCGATCGAGATGTTTTTTCACCTTGAGTGAATAAGGGGATTGTCCAGAGTGGATGGATGCCCAAAAATAGAGTCTATGAATGGCCTGATTCGTGATGTGGAAGAATTGATGCGCGCGGTGGCGAAAGATGAAATTCTTTCGCGCTTTGGGCAGCTGCATCGTCACGACATTCACGCCAAAGATCGCCCCGGTGATGTGGTCACCGTGGCGGATTTGGAAGCTGAAGTTCGATTGATTGAAGGCCTCAGCAACTTACTTCCTGACAGCACCCAAGTGGGTGAGGAGGAATGCTATCGTGACCCCTCCGTTTTAAAACGCCTAAAGGGCTCAAAACCAGTCTGGACGGTTGATCCTTTGGATGGCACCAACAACTTTGCCAAAGGTAAACCGTGTTTTGCCATGATTTGCGCATTGGTCATAGATGGCAAAACTGAAATGGGCTGGATATTGGATCCTATCGCCGATGTTTGCGCTACGGCACAAAGGGGTAAGGGCGTGCGCATTGTAGATCGCAAGCTGACCATGGATGCCCCGAAAGCCATTAAGGACATGACGGGCTCTCTTGGCGATATGATGCGTCCCAAAATTCAAAAGCGCATGAAGAAAGGCGAGCCAGCTTTGCCGCGGCACCTCATACGACATCATTGCTGTGGGCGAGAGTATCTAGATTTGCTGGTCGGTAAACTTCATTTTGTCCATTATGGGGGGAAGTTAATGCCTTGGGATCATGCTGCTGGGGTGTTGATGATGGAAGAAGTGGGTGCATTTGCGCGCATTCGCAAAGGCAAAGAGGCTTATGATCCTGCGGTTCACGGGCAAGGGGCGGAACTGTTTATTGCACCGTCCGAAGTGGCTTATGACGATCTGCAACAAAGCTTGTTTAAAGCTTGATTGATACCGTACACTTTTCGATCAAAATCCAAAAACATACGTGCTGAGAAGGAATTGCCAGATGAAAACCGCATTCATAGGTTTGGGCGTTATGGGCTACCACATGGCTGGCTACCTGCAAAAAGCGGGGTATGACACCACCGTTTACAATCGCACAACAGCCAAAGCGGATAAATGGGTAGCGGAATTTGGCGGTTCTCACGCAGATACGCCGGCAGCAGCAGCTCAAGGGGCAGACATTGTGTTTGCCTGCGTTGGAAATGACGATGATCTACGCGCCATTGTTATCGGCGAAAATGGTGCATATGAAAGTATGAAACCTGGTGCCATTTTTGTTGATAACACCACGGCTTCGGCCGAAGTGGCGCGAGAGCTGTATGCCGCTGGAAAAGAACGCGGAATTAGCTTTATCGATGCTCCGGTATCAGGCGGTGAGGCTGGGGCACAGCAAGGTATACTGACGGTTATGTGTGGTGGTGATGAAGATGCATTTGCCAAGGCCCAGCCAGTTATTGATTGCTTTGCCAAGGCTGTCACCTTGATGGGCGATAGCGGTAGCGGTCAGCTGACCAAAATGGTCAATCAAGTGTGCTTTGTCGGTACCGTTCAGGGATTGTCTGAAGGCTTAAATTTCGCCATGCGGGCCGGATTGGATACCAAACGGGTTTTGGACGTGATTTCCAAGGGCGCGGCGCAATCCTGGCAAATGGACAATCGCGGTGAAACCATGGTCGATGATCAGTTTGATTTTGGCTTTGCGGTGGACTGGGTGCGAAAGGATTTGGGTATTGTTTTGGCCGAAGCCGATAACAACGGTGCACAAATGCCAACAACCGCTTTGATTGATCAGTTTTACAAAGAGGTCCAAGCCATGGGCGGCGGACGATGGGATACCTCCAGTTTGATCCGTAGGCTACGCCAAAACGAGTAACATTGATCTAAATTTCATAAAAAGCTCAATGAGTTGCACTCTTGTGATGTTATGCTGCATTGCGACGTAAGTTGTTTTGCGCATGCGAAAAGCATGGTAATGTATGCAGGCTTGAATCGGAGTGCTTGGTTGCTGTGATTTGGGTATTTAGGGCGTCTTCAATATTGAGAATTAGGTGCGACCAATGTCTCTCAAAAACCTCCCAATTAACAAAAAACTTATGCTCATTGTTGCCTTGGTAGCCGTGGGTATGATTGCGATTTTTGCTATTTCCTTGATTGAGCTACGCTCAGAAATGATGCAAAGCCGTCAAGAAAAGACCAAAAGCATTGTTGAAACCTCAATATCCATCATCGGTCATTTCGAGAAAAAAGTGACGAACGGTGAAATGGATAAAGTTCAAGCACAAATATTGGCTCAGCAAGCGATCTCCGATTTGCGTTATGACGGTGATAATTATGTTTGGATCAACAACTTAGATGTACAAATGGTCATGCATCCGATTAAGCCAGCCCTAAATGGTAAGGATTTGAAGGATGTAAAAGACCCCAATGGTCTGAAGCTATTCGTAGCAATGGTTGATCAGGTGAAAGCCAATGGTGCCGGTTATGTGCCTTACATGTGGCCCAAACCGGGTGCGGAAGCGCCACAGCCAAAAATCTCATACGTTGCAGGTTTTGATGAATGGAACTGGGTCGTTGGTACCGGGGTTTACGTTGATGATGTTGATGAAGCTTTTATGAACCAAGCAATCTTCTTTGCCATTATTTTTGTGGTTGTTGTTGGTTTGGTGGTTTTGGCATCGGTACTTATTGGTCGTGGTATTACGTTACCGATCAACGCCTTATCAGGTGCCATGGGGGTTTTATCAAGTGGTAACCATGATGTGGAAATTCCCGGTGTTGAGCGTGGTGATGAATTGGGCGGCATGGCCGGTGCAGTCAATGTCTTCAAACAGCATATGATCCGTGCGGAACAATTGGATGCGGAACAAAAAGCTGAACAACTTGAGCGTCAAAAACGTGCTGAACGTATTGATCAATTAACACAGAAGTTTGATATGGATGCTGCGGGTATGATAAATACGGTATCTTCAGCGGCCACTGAATTGCAATCGTCATCACAATCCATGACGGGGACTGCCGATCAAACCATGCAATTGTCCACGGGAGTTGCCAGTGCCTCTGAACAGGCATCTGCCAATGTGCAAACGGTTGCTTCCGCTGCTGAAGAACTGTCGAGCTCTATCTCTGAAATCTCGCGCCAAGTGTCACAATCAACCCAAATTGCAGGTGATGCTGTAGCTGAGGTTGATGGCGCGAACGATAAAGTTCAAGGTTTGGCAGAGGCCGCCAACAAAATTGGTGAAGTCGTGGCATTGATCACCGATATTGCCGATCAAACCAACTTGCTGGCCTTGAACGCAACGATTGAGGCTGCACGGGCAGGTGAGGCTGGTAAAGGCTTCGCCGTTGTGGCGTCTGAGGTCAAGAACCTTGCCAATGCTACGGCCAAAGCGACCGAAGAAATTTCGGCGCAAATCGGTGGTATTCAGGGGGCAACAAAGGATGCTGTGCAGGCCATTGGTTCGATTGGTGGAATCATCAATCAGATCAATGAGATCTCATCTGCCATTGCGGCCGCGGTGGAAGAGCAAGGTGCCGCAACCCAAGAAATTGCCCGTAATGTGGAGCAAGCGGCTTCTGGCACACAGGAAGTATCGTCTTCCATTGTGGAAGTCACCCACGGAGCTAGTGAAACCGGCTCCGCTGCTGGTGAGGTTTTGTCAGCATCTAATGAGTTGTCGCGTCAGTCAGAAATGCTGCGTTCCACTGTGGATACGTTCTTAAGTGATGTCCGCTCGGCATAAACGCCAATTACACCTCAAAATCTAAGGGGACCTTTAACGGGTCCCCTTTTTGATGATTATTCAATGATGAAAACGGCCCGTGGTCGTGGGCTCATGATGCTTTTAATGTCCCAAGCCAGCCATTTAAATCGCGGGTCCTTGGGGTCTTTCTTTTCCAAAGTGGCATTGTGGCTTTTGATCGGCATATCCGTTCTGACACGAATTTGGCCTTGCATGCCCAGCCCCATGGCCTGGATGCGCTGACGGTTTTCTTTCGTGAGGGATTTACCCTCAAGAACGATATAGCCGGAGTTTTCTACGTACTTAAGCTGCAATATCAATTCGTTACGTCGTATAAACGTAACCGTCTTAGCTGCTAAGAGATCACCAGATCGTTCCCAATTCACCTTGAAGTGACCTTCGCGATAGTACTGGAATTCCTGGGTGTTGGCATCGCGGAGAAAATCGCGCTCAATCACGGCGACTTTCTTTTTTTCTTCATCCGGGGAAATCTTGCCTTCTTTAAGCCCTTGGAACAGGCCGACGTCAGCCATATAACCGTCGAACTTTAAGGAATAGTAGCCAGCCTTATCGATCTCTATTTCTGCATCAAAGCGCGCGGGCAGATAGCAAGACCCTAAAACCACAGCAGCACAGCCCAATATGGCTGCTTTGGACAAAACAGTTTTCAAATTCATTTTAGTCATGTCCCCATGATGGCGTGATTGGCTCTAATCGCAATCGTCTTTTTGGATTGTTTTGGCTTCATCCCACAAACGGTCCAATTCTGCCAAATCCGTTCCCTCGACACTGCGGCCTTCACTCCACAGCGATTGTTCAATATGCCCAAAACGACTTTCAAAACGTCCATTGGCATGGCGCAGGGCCGATTCTGGGTCAACGCCCAGTTTGCGCGCTAAATTCACACAGGTGAATAGCAAATCGCCCACTTCGTGTTCTAAAGCGGCTTGATCACCGCTTTCAATTTCGGCTTCTAACTCTTTCACTTCTTCGCGAAATTTATCAAATACTGGCCAGGCATCGGGCCAATCAAAGCCCACGCGGGCCGCGCGTTTTTGCAGCTTATTGGCCCGCATCAGGGCTGGAAAACCGCGTGAAACGTCATCAAGTGCTCCGTGACGCCCGGTTTCAGCCTTAGATTTACGCTCTTCAGCCTTCAGTGCTTCCCAATTGACGGTTTGGGCATCGGCGCTATCAATTCCGGTTTGATCGCCAAATACGTGGGGGTGGCGATTGATCATTTTGGTGGTAATCCCACCAGCAATGTCATGAAAGTTAAACGCGCCCTGTTCTTTGGCCATTTGGGCATAAAACACCACTTGAAACAGCAAATCTCCCAGTTCGTCCTTTAGATGCCCCATGTCCCCCTGATCAATGGCATCTGCGACTTCATAGGCTTCTTCAATGGTGTGGGGGGCAATGGTGGCGAAGGTTTGTTCGATATCCCACGGGCAGCCGCCATCGGGGCTGCGCAACTGAGCCATCAATTGCAACAAACCTTCAAGGTTGGCAGTGGGAAGAGGGGGCTTGGTATCGTTCATGTCCCGATTATGCCGTTAAGTTCCACAAATCGAAACACTTACCGTGCGCATCATGTTGAGAATTTTAAAGTCTTCTGGTTTTTTGCTGTATTCCCAGATTTCTCGGATTAGCGGTGACATGCGCGGTGCGGCACTTTTTAAACGCTGCACCAGTTTGGGGTCTGGTTCTGATGCCCGTCCGCACATGATATCGTTAACTGGCACGTCATGCATAGATGCCTGGACTTGGGCGGAGCGCGCCCCATGGTCAATGCTATCGTAAGCAACGGCGACAGATCGATAAAAAGACCATGTTAAGATGCCTGTGACCAGCCATACCAAAACGGCGCCGCGCAAAAATCCAAATACAGCACCTAAACCCTTGTTAATTGGGCCCATGTTGGAACTGCTTATTTCATTGGTGATGGCACGACTGAAAATGCTGACCATAACGGCTATGGGCAAGGCAACAAGGGCGACAGCAATAAAATCTGTCCACATGGAACTGCCGAACCAGTCACTGACCAGCGGGCGAGTGGTTGGAAACAGGGCTTCGGCAACGGCAATGCCACCGATCCAAGCCATAACTTGCATAAATTCGTACATCACGCCGCGCATAAACGCGGCAATAACCAATGCCAATGGAAATATGACTGCAAATGTCTCAATCATGCTAAAGCCCATAGTCTCCTTTTTAATATAGCGTGTATATTGTGTTGTACGGCAGCTATAGCCTGATTTGAGCGGATTAAGTTCCGTCGTCTACAAATGATAAAAACATAGTTTCAGTTAAAGATGGTGGGTTTTGAAATTCGACCAAGAAGGGCGTGCTTTCTCCCGGTGCCAGTTGGCGAATAAAGTCGGTCGTTGTTTTGAAAATCAATTCATTACCATTGGCTTGTATCAGTGCAACTTTCAATGTTGGGACAGCCATCGTGTTGGATGACACATTTTCGATCCGCCCAGATATAATCAGGTAATTTACCCCATTTCGGGTTTCATGACGGGGGCGCACATCTTTGTGTGCCAACCCTGTCCCAACCTGTGTAAGTGCTGTTCCAATTGGGGCCGAGCCTGTACCAAGCTGCTGTGGTGCTTGCATAGTGTTGGTGAAACCAGAGAATAGGTCATGAGAAATACGTGATGTTTCGAGCAAGAACATCACAACAGAAGGCTGATGATCATCAAGTTCACCATTAAATTCGGTTCGGTTGAGTTTTCCGTCTCCGTCATAATCATAGCCTGCGACAATCCACTGGGCGGATGATGTTGGTAGAATATTTCCCATAAACAATGGGATACCGTCAGCAATACCATTGGGAGGCGTTACACCAGCCGGTATTGTCTTCTTGATATTGTCAGTAAGCGGTTGTGTTAGGGGACGAATGAGCCGGACCAACTCGGCCACAGTTAAATGCTCATCAGCAATTACATTGGCATGTGACCATACCTGATCCAAACAGATATTGCGTGTTTTGGGGGATGCACAGTTTTGAAACAGTGGGGGTAAAATAAATGTATTGTTTCCAGATGATGGAGTTGGAGAAGACGCAAAGGTTGCATTTGGCAATATGAATGAGAGTGACAATACGAATGCGTAAAAATGAATAATTTTAAGCATGCTTCTCTCCATATGCGTAACGGCGTATTCCCATAAGATCATAAGAGTAAAAATATTGATCACAATGGGAATAATTTGCTGAGTACAGGTGATTGAATCAGTAGAATAAGTACAAACGAATCTTAGACTTGTAAGGAGCGACTACCAATGAGCTGGCCGCATCGCGAAGATGGTACGGTGGATTGGGAAACTGTTTTTGAGGACAAAGAAACGGGCTTGGTTGGTTTTGTAAAAGCAACTAAGTCACCGGAAGCCTTAGCACGTTGTGCTCATGTCATCGTCAACAGCCTATTCATTCGTGAAAATGATGTGTCGTACCGGGTCGCATATGATGCGGCCATAGATGAATTGATCAAAAACAAAGATGATCAATCGCGTGACAAGCTGTTGAAAGTTATCCATGAAATCAAACATAATCGGATGGAACGGGTGAAGAGCTACTTGGATGACAAAACGTCTAATAGTGAAGAGCGGCGTTTGCATGAAGATGACCCCACAGCCCCATTAGAAATTTTACAAGACGACTAATTATTACTGATTTTCCTTTTAAGCTATTGTTTAGAGTGGGATAATGTTTAGGTAAGCCATCCTGGCTTGCCGTGGCCCTTTACAAGAACGGAGACGTGCCGTGTCCGTTTATCACTCGCCCATAAGTAACCAATCTGCGTCTAAAACTGTCCCTGAGCTTCACGAGACGGGGCCCGTTTGGCATGCGCTTGAAGTGGATGGTGTCTTGGGGGTGCTCGATACTTCTGCACAAGGCCTAAGTGCAGAGGAGGCGGCGGCTCGAATAAAAAAATATGGCTACAACCAATTGCCAGAAACTAAACCCACTCATCCATTAATACGGTTTTTGGCGCAATTTCATAATGTCCTGATTTATGTGTTGTTGGCTGCTGCGCTAACTACGGCCGTGTTGGAACATTGGATTGATACCTCTGTGATCATCGGTGTGGTGGTCATTAATGCTGTTATTGGCTTCGTCCAAGAAGGCAAAGCTGAAAATGCTCTGCGGGCCATTCGTCAAATGCTATCCCTGCATGCAATGGTGGTGCGTGACGGGCACCGGTTGTCCGTAGATGCAGCCGAATTGGTGCCGGGAGACGTGGTTTTATTGCAATCTGGGGATCGTGTTCCAGCAGATGTCCGCCTGATCCGTGCAAAAGGCCTGATGGTTCAAGAAGCCGCACTGACCGGTGAATCTGTTCCCGTTGAAAAGAATATAGCCGTTCAAACCGCAGAGATGGCTTTGGCTGACCGAAAGTGCATGGCTCATTCCGGCACTTTGATAACGTCTGGGCAAGGCACTGGGGTTGTTATCGCCACAGGGGCACACACTGAACTTGGGCGTATTAGCACGTTGGTGGCTGATGTTGAGCAGTTAGTGACGCCATTGCTCAAGCAAATGGCACAGTTTGGTATGTGGCTGACAGGGGCCATTTTGCTTCTCGCAGGAGCGACCTTTGGTTATGGCGTGTTGGTGCAAGATTACAGCGCGACGCAGATGTTCATGGCCGCTGTGGGGTTGTCCGTTGCCGCCATCCCCGAAGGGATGCCAGCAATTATGACCATCACCCTTGCGATTGGGGTGCAACGTATGGCATCTCGAAATGCGATCGTTCGGCGTTTGCCTGCCGTCGAAACCCTAGGGGAAGTGAACATTATTTGCTCGGATAAAACCGGCACATTGACGCGCAATGAAATGACGGTGCGCACGATCGTTGCCGCCGACACCGAATTTGATGTGACTGGCACAGGTTACGACCCCCATGGTGGAATTCAAATTTCTGGGAAGGATGTCTCGGCCTCTGATCATCCCATTTTGCATGAAATTTTACGTGCTGCGGTGTTGTGCAATGATACGCAATTGGTACAAAAAGACGAAGAATGGCAAGTGGTTGGAGACCCCATGGAAGGGGCCTTGTTGATCGTGGCAGAAAAAGTGGGGATGGAACCAGAAGCCTATCACCTTCAATACCCCCGCACTGACCTGATCCCATTTGAATCTGAGCACAAGTTCATGGCCAGTCTGCACCACGATCATGAGGGTCGGGGCTATATATTTCAAAAAGGGGCTCCCGAACGGGTTTTGGATATGTGCACCAAGGTCCATACGACTGATGGTGATGCAAAATTGGATCATGAGTTGTGGCATGCCCATATCGAACGGCTCGCGGCACGCGGGCAACGGGTTTTGGCTGTGGCTTACAAGCCAAACGTTGACCATAAGACTGAACTGGCGTTTAAAGATGTTGATAATGACTTAATTTTCTTAGGTTTGTTTGGGTTTATTGATCTACCACGTGAAGAGGCTGTGTTGGCGGTGCGGCAGTGCCAAAGTGCCGGAATTGCCGTAAAAATGATCACTGGGGATCACAGCACGACAGCGTCCGCGATTGCCAAACAGTTGAACCTCAATAACCCGGGTGAGGTGTTGCGTGGTCTTGAGCTGGACCAAATGAGTGATGAGGAGCTTGCAAAAGCTGTTCTCGATATCAACGTCTTCGCCCGCGTCAGCCCGGAACACAAGCTGAGGTTGGTGAGTTTGCTACAAGCTCAGGATCTTACGGTTGCCATGACCGGCGATGGTGTTAATGATGCGCCCGCCCTGAAACGTGCGGATGTAGGCATTTCCATGGGTAATAAAGGCACAGAAGCCGCCAAAGAGGCTTCTGAAATGGTGTTGGCGGATGATAACTTTGCCTCGATTGCCAGTGCTGTGGAGGAGGGCCGCACGGTTTACGACAACATCCGCAAGGCGATATTGTTTATTTTGCCTACAAATGGTGGTGAAGCTTTGGCCATTATTGCCGCTGTTTTACTAGGGTTTGAAGAACTGCCGCTTACCGCTTTGCAAATCCTTTGGATCAATATGATCACAGCGGTGACATTGGCGCTAGCACTGGCGTTTGAGCCGTCTGAGCCCGATATTATGGACCGTCCCCCCCGGCACCGTGATCAGGCTGTGTTGACACCGATGTTTTTGTGGCGCATCGCGTTTGTTTCCGTGATTTTACTGATAGGTACTTTTGGCTCCTTTATCTGGGAAATGGAACACGGTGCAAGTGTCGAACGTGCCCGTACAATTGCTGTCAATACATTGATTTATTTTGAGATATTCTACCTATTCAACTCTCGTTACATCACCGCCCCAGTGCTGAATGCAAAGGGATTATTCGGTAACAAATATGTGCTGATTGCCGTGGCCCTCTTGGTGGTGTTCCAGTTGGGCTTTACCTACCTAACACCGCTTCAGGTCTTGTTTGGGACCACCGCCATCGGCTTGATGGATTGGCTGTGGATTGTGGTGGTATCGTCCACGGTATTGTTTTTGGTGGAAATTGAAAAAGCTCTGTTCCGTCATAACGGCAGGCGCTAGATCATGATTGGCTGTCCAGCATGCGCTGATATTCATCTGCACATGCACGGTAACGCTTATGTTCTTTGGTCATTGAACCTTCGCCTGCTGTAAGTTCAGCAAAAGCTCGCATAACCGGGAACTGCTGTGCGGCAAAGCTAAACATATCTACTTGCGGCAAGCGTGGGGTGAGGGTAGAGAAATTCACGATCACATGTCCCCCACGCGGGTTGAGGGCCATTTTTGTGACCTCTTGACGCAATTTTGGGTTCCCAGCCAGCATAAAATCCCCGTAAGCCTTCAAAACAGGGCTGTCTGCTTTTAAAGCTGAGCGTTCGGCGGTGAATTCTGAACGCTCAATTACGGTTTTGTCGCGATAAACCAGAGGTGCATCTGTGCTGATATCGCACTCCCAGCCGGGCTTGGGGATCATCAAGTCGGTCTGATCATCCTCTGCGCGCGCGCCCGACAGCGGCATGGTTTTACAGCGCTGCGGTTTGGTTTCGTGGACACCGCATTTGCCATCCGGCAGCAAAGCTGGGCAGGGGATTGAACTGGGGATGTAGGAGAATGGAGTGATCCGTAGCGCGGCTCTCTTGCGTTTTTTCGGCTCAAAAGTAAGACCAAGTTCGGCTGTCAGGTCGTATGACTTGCCGCCTGGGCGCACTGGACTCCACATCATGAACAGTGGGAAGCGATCTGCATGGGTGAGGGCGTCTTCAATGCTGAGCGGCAACCAGCCCTGACAACATTTACCACAGGCTGTACATTTGAAATGACGTTCCATAATCTACCTCTATGACACGTGACTTAGCAGCTAGGAAGTCAGTAAACAGGAAGCAGTGTATCCCATGTTAAACCCTTTTGATTTGTTAGACTTGATTCCCAATACACGTTTACGCTGGGTGATATCGTCATTTGTATTGGGCATACTGGATATTGTTATTTTTATCGGCTGCCTGCGGGTGGAAAATACTCAGTGTGCGGTCATAACCGGACTGATTGCTATTGCCCTGATGTGTGTTTTTGTATGGCATTTGTTCATTTTTATTGCCGCACGACGTTCAGGGCTTTGAACTAATCAATTAGCCCCACAACATTTTTTATATTTTTTGCCGGAACCGCAGGGGCAGGGGTCGTTGCGGCCGACCTTCTCAACGCGGCGCGGCTCTATACCAGGATTGATCTGCCCGTCAACATACATCCATTCACCGTCAATTTTGCGGAAAGTGGACTTTTCACGATGTGCATGGAGTTCGCCATTTTCGTTAAAACGTGCCGTAAAGGTCACGATGCCGGTTTCATCATTGGCTCCACCGTCGATCGTTTCGGTGATTTCCAGCCCCTGCCATTCGACACCCACAAACTGAGCCTTAGCCGATGACACATTGTAGTCTGCAGCTGCTTCCGGGGCATGGGTGTTGGCGATATGATCGTAGTTGCCTTTGACGTGGGCGCTATAGCGTGAACGCATCAAGGCTTCAGCTGTTTCTGCTTTGACCGAACCATCCAGGATCGGGCCGCAGCATTCGTTGAATTCTTTTCCGGAAGTGCAGGGGCAGGTGCTCATATGGGACTCACTGAATTGGGGTGACGGGTTCGCGGACTTTAGCCCTGAACGTAGATAGTTAACAAGCCAAACTATTCCCAATGTGATGTGTACACATCGTTGCCATTACATTTTTTAACAAATGGGGGAAATGGACGTATTTTTTACAAGCGGAGGTTGGAGAAATTATATTTCTAATATTTTTTTGAAGAGATACTATGTCGCCGAATGCATTAACGCTAAGATATTCGTATATACGTGGTGCCGTGATGGGATGTTTATCTCAAACGCAACAATTCCGGTGTCGAGATAGTACCCTCAATTGGGACGGACAATGGCGATAAAAACGTTAACATCCTTTTTTTGGGGACCAACACCTGTTCCAGTTTCAAAGGCGCGGAATAAGGTTGGGCGAAAGCTCATTGCCTTAATCATCGCCTTTAGCTCTCTCATCACCCTTGTCATTACGGCTTTTCAATTGTTGGCTGATTACCACGACCAACGTGCCAATCTGGATAATCTGTTCAATCAAGTTACGGTTTCTGTCCCCAGCTTATCTGAAAGTGTTTGGGCCTTTGATGAGAATCAAATTTCCCTGGCTTTGAATGCGTTGATCAATTTACGTCACATTGAATATGCCAGCGTTGAGACGACGAATGGCAAGAAGCGCAAATGGGACGCCGGACAGCAAATCTCTAAACAAGCTGTGGATCGGCTCTACCCCCTGGTCCAGGTGCGGCGTGGAAAAGCACTCGAAATTGGAACGCTGAAGGTCGTTGGGAGCTTGGATGCGATCTATAATTCTTTGTTGTCAAAAGCCTTTGGGATCTTGGTGAGCAATGGGATCAAGACATTTTTTGTCGCGATTTTTATGTTTTTCTTATTTCACAAGTATGTAACCCGGCGAATTGAAGTATTGGCGGATACGGTCAGGCAGCTTGAAACGGACTTGCAACTTAATGATTCAGGGCATCAAGCTGCGAAAAAAGACATGGCGCAAATGGATGAAATTGATGCCGTAAACCATGTTTTTGATGAGATGTCGCAAAAGCTCTATGCCACGATTGAAGCGCTACACGACACAAATCGGCAATTACAAAATGCGAATCTTGAAATTTCTACCGCGAATGATGAACTGGAACAACGTGTTGAGGAACGAACAGAGCATCTTCAAGAAGAAATTCGTCAACGTCAAATAGCCGACCAATCATTGCGTGAAAATGAACAAAGGTTTCGTGATATCGCGGAGTCAGCTTCCGATTGGTTTTGGGAAACGGATTCACAACATTGCTTCACATATTTATCTAATCGATGTTTTGAAGTGACCGGAATGAGTGCGCAAGACTTGCTCGGCAAATCACGTTTTGCCTTGGTAGAGCGTAACATCTTGGAGCAAAACGTTGAAAAATGGGAACGTTTTCAACAAACTCTGCGTGATCGAAAGCCCATCAAGGGATTTCAGTATGTTCTGTATCCCAAACATGGAAAGCCCTTAACCATTCAGCTTAATGGCTATCCATATTGGAACGAAGATGGGGAGTTTTCAGGCTATCGTGGGGCGGCTCGGGATATTACCGAGCGTGTCCAACACGAAATGGATCTTCAACAGTCAAAAGTTGATGCCGATACGGCCAATCGGGCAAAGTCGGAATTTATCTCCAGCATGAGCCACGAACTGCGCACACCGCTCAATGGGATTTTGGGGTTCTCCCAATTGTTGGAGTTGCACCCAGAGATGAAACTTGCCCCAGCACAATTGGATTATGTGGCACAGATACGCATAGCAGGGGAGCATTTATTGAATTTAATCAATGATATATTGGATTTATCCAAGATTGAATCTGGTAAGTTTGAGCTGTCATTAGCGCCAATTGATCCGGTTTCTATCGTTCAAAGCAATTTAGAAACCCTCCAGCCCTTAGCTCTCAAGCACCAGGTTGAGTTGATATTTGATTCCGTAGGGTTTGATGAGAATTTTAAAGTTTGGGCGGATCCGACACGTTTCAGCCAAATTATGATGAATCTCTGCTCCAATGCGATCAAATACAACCGGGAAGATGGTCGGGTCGATGTTTTAATCCAAAACACACCACAACATAAATTGCGGGTTTCCGTGTCGGATACGGGGATTGGCATTTCACCAGAAAACTTTGACAAGTTATTCATGCCGTTTAATCGTTTGGATGCCGAAGGGTCCGGGATTGAAGGGACCGGCGTCGGGCTATCGGTGACGCTTAAATTGATTGAGCTGATGGACGGAAAAATTTCGTTCGATAGCCGAGAAGGGGAAGGCACAACGTTTGTTTTTGAGCTTCCCTTAACTACGTCAGGGACAAACCCCGGCCCATTGAAGCATTGAACAATGTATATTCAATGATCAAGTGTCGATGTGAAATAAACGATTGAAAAGGGGTGTGTAGCCATGAATGCGCGTACGTTTGTAGTTGCTTTGCTGGGCATCATCGTGGGGCTGTCATCTTCTGCCCATGCTCAAGAACCATTGGAATATGCGTACCCCGATATTTCTGTGTGGACCACCCAACGTGATAGTGATGGTAAGCTTAAAAACCCATTGGTAAAGCTCGCAAAACCTCTATTTGAAAAAGCAGAAATCCCTTGGAGTGCGCAAGATTACCCCGCCAAACGCATGTTTGAACGGTTACGTCAGGGAACGTCTAAGTTTTCCATGTTGGTGAATGCAAAGTCAGCACTGGCAGGGTGTTGTCTTTTGAGCAAGCAACGTGTTGCAGTTGTTGAAATCCGTATGTACCGACGTCCTGGGAGTCCAGCCGTTCTGACAAAAAGCGACCTTAATGGGAAAAACGTGATCACCATTCGTGGTTACAGTTATGCGGGGTGGCGCAATTACATCAATGAACCGTCCCACAATATTGTTAACAACGTCGCCGGTGACCATATGGCCGCTTTCTCTATGCTGGAAGCGGGGCGCGCGGATTACGTTCTGGATTATGCCGGACCTGCTGAAGAGGTGTTGGCAGCTAAATCAATGGAAGAAGATGTGACATTTGATAGCGTGTCTCAAACGGATGTGTTCCTTGTTTTGAACAAAAAATATCCAAATGCCGAACAGGTCATGGCCAAACTTGAAACGATTTTGAAAACACTCGACACCAGTGAATTTATCAACGCACCAGGACGTTGATAACCCACGTATTCATCGAATGATTTGCTCGGATTGTTCCTTGAGTTGGCGTTCACGAATACGACCATCAAGGTACGTGTCCCTGGCAACCTCAAGGTTAAGTGTCACGTATCCAGGACGTTCGCGCTTAGACATGGCGAACCTCCCAGAGAGAGGTCAATTTATTGGAGGGGATGTTCCCGTGAACAGAACGGGAAACCGGAACAACGTCCCAATAATATTCGCATAATTTATATTATGGAAAATTAAATATTATATTTATATCAAATGTATAGTCGTATCAAGTGAATCTTTAGGTTCGATTGTGGTGCGGTTGACCTAGACCTCAATCTGAAGCCCATCGTAAGCCACAAATACATTATCGGGCAGCCTGCCCTGTAGTTTGTCGTAGTCGAGGTGAAAGCTGAGATGCGTCAGGTAAGCGCGTTCAGGTTTAATGCGTTCAATCCATTCCAAGGCCTGATCAACGCCCAAGTGTGTTGGATGTGGACCTTCGTTGAAGGTGCCGAGCATCCAGACCTTAATCCCCTGTAACAGATCGAAGCCGTCTTCATGCATGGCAATCAGGTCTGTTGAATAGGCAAAATCCCCAAAACGTAGGCCATATGTGCTGACATATGCATGGTCTTGCTCAATGGCTGTCACGTTCAGGCCACCAGCCCGAAACGTCTGAGCATGACCGATTTCGTGCGGAATCAACGTCGATTTGTAATACATCTCTGCATCTGGGGCTAAGGGCTGCAATACATAACCAAAGCGTTCGCCAATGGATTTGAGGGTTTGGGCATCACCATAGGCATCAATGGGGGCATTCATCAGCCGATTGATACCGCGGAGTTCGTCGATCCCATGGAGATGATCTGCGTGTGCATGGGTGTAAACAACGGCATCTAAGTGTTTGATTTCGTGACGGATGAGTTGTTCGCGCAAATCAGGGGATGTATCCACCAAAACGGCTTTGTCCGCGTCTTCGACCAAGATAGACGGGCGGGTGCGGCGGTTTTTGGGGTTGGTGGGATCACACTTCCCCCAACCCGCTTCAACGCTGGGGGTGCCTGCCGATGATCCGGAACCCAAAACCGTAATGCGCACGCTAATCCCCTATCCTGTTGGACGCTCTGTTTTCGTAAACAATTTGAAGAAGTTATTGGTGGTGGCTTCGGCTAACTCTTCAAAGCTCACGCCCTTCACTTCGGCGAGCTTTTCGGCAGTAAAGCGGGTGTAAGCGGGCTCATTGGGTTGACCGCGGTGTGGAATGGGCGCCAAGTAGGGCGCATCGGTTTCCACCAAAAGCCTGTCCAAAGGCACATCCAGCACCGCTTCACGCACGTTTTCGGCCTTTTTAAAGGTGATGATGCCGGAAATAGAGATATAGAGGCCCAAATTCACTGCCGCCTTGGCAAAGTCTGCCGAGGCACTGAAGCAATGGATCAAGCCGGGGAAAGCCCCCTTCTCCATTTCTTCGGTTAAGATTGCCAAGGTGTCGTCCTCGGCATCGCGGGTGTGCACGATCAGCGGCATTTGCAATTGGCGTGAAGCCTCAATATGGGTGCGGAATACCTGTTTTTGGGCATCGCGGGGGCTGTGCTCATAGAAATAATCCAGCCCGGTTTCGCCAAAACCAACCACTTTGGGGTGTTTTGCGTGCTCTAACAGCCAGTCCAGTGTCACCATCTCGCCTTTACCAGCGGAATGCGGGTGCACACCGACGGTGGCCCAGATGTTGTCTTGGCTTTCGGCAACCGCCAAAACGCCCGGAAACTTGTCGATTGACGTACCAATGGTCAGCATCGCATCGACGCCAGCTTCACGCGCACGCCGATTGGTTTCAGCAATATCGCTGAATTCCGGATAATCCAAGTGACAATGGCTGTCGATGAGCATCTTTAGTGAACTTTTCCTTTTGTGATCCATCCACTTTGGCCGGAATTTTTGTCTTTAACATGCAGCCAAAAGGCAGTTTCTTCAAAAGCATACAGGGAATGATCAGGGCCAATGTTCATGATAACAGGAGCCTTGTGTGATGGCTCTGTGTAAATTGGGACCGCTTTAGTCGAATTTAACGTCACCTTTTTTTCATCAATTTTCTTTAAAGAGGAATAATCTGCAGTAAAGTTCGCCGTGACATAGGGAGTTACATGATGTGTTGCGAAAGCGTTTGGTGACGAGGACGCCATACCGCGTCGCCAATTGTTCGTTCCGCAAGCATATTCATTCGTGGTTTTGTTAAAGTATACGTTTCCCCTCACCGGCATGTAATTTAAGCCTGGCGAAGTCACATCAGCAGCCAACCAATCACCATCGCGTTTTGTGATGGAATGAAGTGTTAGCCTGGATGCATCAATCTTCCGTTTCCCGCCACCTGGTTCGCTAGATTTAATAGCGCAGTGGCGCAAAATAATGGCTTTCGCCAATTCGGCATCTTTTGGATCCATACTTGCGCTTAGAGTGGTACTTGAATCTAGGGTAGTTGTTTGACAGCCAGCCAATGCGACAACGGAAAGTCCAACGAATATAGTGATTAATTTCATCATATCCCCATTATGAATTGAAACAAAAAACTCTCACAGCAAACATTGCCACATAGGCCGTGCTGCAAAATTGTGTAACGGCAGAGGTTATGCTTCCGGTTCCACGTAACGTGGGAACACACCTTCGGGTTTGGGCAAGCTTGTGCCCGGAATTAAGGCGTGTCCTTCGCCCAAGAAGTCGAAGCTGCGGTGTTCAGGTGAAACCGCCAGAAGATTCAGCATGGCCTCCATGGCTTGCGGCATAAAGGGCTGCAAAACCAAGGCGATATGACGAATACATTCAGCCAGCACATAAAGCACGGTTTCCATCCGCGCCGGGTCTTCTTTTTTGAGTTTCCAGGGGGCTTGACGGTCGACGTAACCATTGCACGCACGGATCACAACCCAGATATCTTCCAGTGCCAGGTTGAAGGCCTGGACATCCATGTGTTCGCGGGTGTTGTCGATGATGGCATAAGCTTGGTTCAGCATGTCTTTGTCGTCATCGCTGAACTCACCGTGTTGCGGCACCGCAGCGTTGCAGTTTTTACCGACCATGGACAGAACCCGTTGGGCTAAGTTGCCGAGATCGTTGGCCAATTCACCGTTCATGCGTGCCACCATGGCCCCATGAGAGAAATCGCCATCGTTGCCAAACGGAACTTCGCGCATCAAGAAATAACGCACCGCATCCAGGCCGTATTTTTCAACCAAATCAATGGGATCTATGACATTGCCGAGGGATTTTGAGATCTTTTGGCCTTCGTTGGTCCACCAACCGTGGGCAAACACGCGTTTTGGCGGCTCGATACCCGCGGCCATCAAGAAAGCCGGCCAGTAAACTGCATGGAAGCGCAGGATGTCTTTGCCGACCATATGCAGATCGGCGGGCCAATAGGTCTGGAACTCGCCATGAGTTTCATCGGGGAAGCCAACGGCGGTGATATAGTTGGTCAGCGCGTCCAGCCACACATACATGATGTGGTCATCGTCACCCGGCACGGGAACGCCCCATTTAAAGGTGGTGCGTGATACGGAGAGGTCCAAAAGCCCCCCTTCGACGAAGCTGGTGACTTCATTACGGCGCGTTTTGGGCAAGATGAAATCGGGGTTTTCGTCGTAAAACTTCAACAAACGGTCGCCCCATTCAGATAGCTTGAAGAAATAGCTGGCTTCTTCAACCCATTCTACCGGTGCGCCCGTTGGGGCAATTTTGTTGCCCTCTTCGTCTTTTTTCAGCTCTTTTTCGTCATAAAAGGCTTCATCGCGCACAGAATACCAACCAGCGTACTTATCCAGATAGATTTCCCCCTTGTCCATCAAGCGTTTCCACAGTTCTTGGACAGAGGTTTTATGGCGTTCTTCCGTGGTGCGGATGAAGTCGTCGTTGGAGAAATTCATGGTGCCCAACAAATCGCGGAACCGTTGGGACACTTCGTCGGTAAAAGCCTGTGGATCAACGCCTTTGGCTTGAGCAGATTTTTCAACCTTTTGGCCGTGTTCATCGGTCCCGGTGAGGAACTTCACGTCGTAGCCGTCCAACCGCTGGAAGCGCGCCAAAACGTCACAAGCCAGAGTGGTGTATGCATGGCCGATGTGCGGAATATCGTTGACGTAATAAATGGGCGTCGTGACGTAATAATGCTTTGGGTTGGTATTCATTTAAATAAAACCTTCTGTGTCGGGCGAAGAACAGCCCACAATTAGCCCTGTCTGACCGTGTTTTCCAGGCCTAAGAAGGCATCCAGAATGATTTGCTTACGATCTAAGTTGAGGCTATCGGTGCGTGCCACCAAGTGATTGATCTTTTCCCACACTAAGAACCACCTTTCAAGGCTTGCCTGGGATGCAAGTCCCGCCATGAACAGGGCTTCATCGTCATTCATGCCCGAAGTTGTGGGGGCTTTGCCCGCAGCGATTAAGATCATGCGTTCCATCCACCAGCGCAACAGCCCGGTAACCGTGAAGAACGCATCCTCAGCCCCTGCACGACCGACACGGTCTGCCAAGGTGTGTAAGGCCTGAATATCAATGTTGGGCAGGCTGTGCAGCAGGGCCAGCAGATCGGAATACAGCTCCAACCCACCTTCTTCCACCAAGCCCAATGCGCGACCAATGGAGCCGTCGCTTAAAGATGCCAAGTGGGCACCGTCCTCTGCGGAGACTTGGGGGGCATATGTGCGCACCAGTTCGCTCACCAATTGTGGTTCTAACGGGCGCAAAGCCAGTTTGCGACAACGCGACCGGATGGTCGGCAGCAAACGGCCAGGATTGTGACTGACCAAGATCAGCAATGCGTTCTTGGGCGGCTCTTCCAACACTTTCAACACCGCATTGGCGGAGTTGGCGTTCATTTCGTCGGCGCTATCGATAACGACGACGCGGTAACCACCCTCGGCAGGCGTGAGGCGAAGGAAACTGCCGACTTCACGCACACTGTCCACATCAATAACGGATTTCAGTTTTCCGGTTTTCTCATTGATGCGGCGTTCAATCACCAACATATCGGCGTGACCACCGGCGACAATACGTTGGTAAACTAGGCTTTCCTTGGAAACATTGAGGCTGGTAGGATCCTCAGCGGGCAATGCTTCGCCAAACAACCCGGGGCCGTCATCCTTTTTACCGTGGGTCAGAACGAAGCGGGCAAAACGGTGGGCCAATGTGGCTTTGCCGATGCCTTTGGGGCCTGTGATCAGCCAGGCGTGGTGCAGACGCCCCGAATTGAACGCGTCCAACAATGTGCTTTCGCCTTCATCGTGGCCGCGCAAATCAGTGTTGGCAATGGGGCGTGGCGGCCAGCTGTCGGGGTCAAAATCGTCTTCGAACATTACAGATTGACCCTCAATTTGGTGCTGACCACATCGTGGATCGCCATGGCAACGGCGCCAATATCGCCGGTGGCATCAATTATGGCGCACCTGCCCGGGTCTTTTTTAGCAATTTCCAAGAAGCCTTGACGTAGGCGTTCGTGGAAATCTTGGCCCATGCGTTCATATCGGTCTTCGCCATCCCCGCGGGCCACGGCGCGTGATAGACCCGTTTCGACCGGCATGTCGAGGATCAGGGTCAGATCCGGTGCAATATCATCAACCACAAGACGGTGTAAGCGGCGGATCACTTCGCGGTTCATGCCGTGACCATAGCCCTGATAAGCCATGGTGGAGTCCGCAAAACGGTCACAGATTACCCATGTTCCGTCATTGAGAGCCGGCAAGATGACTTTTTGCAGGTGTTCGTGGCGGGCAGCGTAGTTGAGCAGCGCTTCGGTCAAGGGTTCCCAATCGGTGTTTCCTTTGACCAGCAGGTTGCGAATGTCTTCCCCACCGGGGGAGCCACCGGGTTCACGCGTGCACAAAACCTTATGCCCGGCCCCTTCCAACGCTGATTGCAGCAGACGGATTTGAGTGGACTTTCCAGCCCCCTCGCCCCCTTCCAGGGTGATAAACCGCCCTTTTTGCCCAGCCATGCTGCGCCCCTCACTCATATGGTTTATTGGGGTTATTGGGAACTACCCCACAAAATGTAATCCAGCGCCGCACCCAAACGGCCCATCATGCCCAGTTGGCTAACACTGTTTCCGGCCAACAACGGAACCTCAATTGTGTCCGTATTGGGGGCACTGATGGATAAGGTGCCCAGGTGTTGACCTTTGGAGATGGGGGCCGGAACTGGGCCTTCGAATTTGGCCGTAACTTTCATTTTGTGTCGTACCTTTTTTGGCAACGTTAAAGTCAGGTCATTTTCAACGATCAGCGGCACAGACCCTTTCTGACCTAACCAGACGCTGGCATCGGTGACGACATCACCGGCTTTGAACAGTTCGTAATTACCGAACTCACGAAACCCCCATTCCAACAGGCGTTCTGATTCCGTCGAGCGCATCTTTTTGGATGATAAGCCGTTCACAACCAAAACCAAGCGACGGTCTTTGCGTCCTGCCGAAGCCGTGAGACCATAGCCGCTTTCCTGTGTGTGACCGGTTTTCAAGCCATCCGCACCCATGCCTTTATAGATCAGTGGGTTGCGATTGGACTGTTTGATGCCATTGTAAACAAAGGTTTCTTCGGAATAATAATGATAAAATTCCGGGAATTGTTCGATGGTGAGTTGCGCCAGCTTGGCCAAATCACGCGAAGACACGCGATGTTCTGGGTTGGGCCAGCCGGTGGAATTCTTAAACGTGGAATCCATCATGCCCAGTTCACGGGCTTTGTCGGTCATTTCGGTGGCAAAGGCTTCTTCGCTGCCCGATAAGGCTTCGGCAACGACGATGCAGGCATCATTGCCTGACTGTACGATGATACCGCGGATCAAATCTTCAACACGCACGCGCATGCTGGGTTCCAAAAACATGGTTGATCCACCCGTTTTGGCCCCACCTTTACGCCAAGCATTTTCCGAAACATAGAATTTGTCATCCAATGACAAACGTCCGTCTTGCAGGCGTTCGAAGACCATGTAGAGCGTCATCAGTTTGCTCATGGATGCCGGTGCCATGGGAATGTCGCCTTGCTTGTCCATCAACACGGCCCCGGTGGTGGTGTCCACCAAATAGACGTGGCTTGCAGGGGTGTCTAAAGCATGGGTTGGTTGGGCAAAGGCAACAAAGCCAGCGGTAATTGCGCCAAGAGCTACAGCAGTAAAAGTAGTGTGGCGCGTGTAATGATTGGATATCTGGGACAAGAACATCGGCAGATTGGGTCTCATGAAACAGGTTGGAATCGGAACAACTTTACGCGTCTGCAAACAACAAAACTACCCCCCATTGGGTGTCGTTATCAATTGCTCACAGGTAAATCAACGATGGTTCGGGCATTGTCATACCCTGCGGCAACAACACGTGCCCGCAGGGTGTCGGCTTGGATGGTGTCGGCCACGGGGCCAATACGCACACGAAACAGTTCACGTCCGCTAACAGTGATCGGTGTGACACTGACATGACCAATAGATTGCAAGGTTTGCTTTACCCGTTCGGCGTTCTCTGGGTTGGAAAAGGCACCGGCCTGTACATAGAGCCCAGGCTTCGGGATTTCCGCCACTGCGGGTGCGGCATTCTCGGTCACTGGGGCTTGCATGACAGTCTTACGAATTACGGAAACATTGCTTGCTGTGGATGGTGGTCCGCTCGGTTTGATATATAGCTTGGATTGTTCTTTTATATCTGTCGGGTCGGGAAGCTGTTGAGCTGCTACGGGTTGTGAACTGACATCAGCGGCTTTGATGGGGGCATCGGCAGAAGCCAATTGGGTACCGCCGGATTTGGCACGTTCGGCGGCGACACGGCTTTCGTGGGGCATGATTTGTACCCGCACGTTTGCTGTTCCGGCTTTGATGACGCCCAGCAGTTCGGCGGACCGGCGCGATAAATCGATGATGCGATCGTCAACAAAAGGTCCACGATCATTGATGCGGATCACCAAAGAACGCCCATTGTCCAAGTTGGTTACACGTACAATTGACGGAATTGGCAAGGTTTTGTGAGCAGCAGAGACGGCCCACTGGTCAAAAACCTCACCATTGGCGGTCGGTTTGCCGTGGAAATTGGGGCCGTACCAGGACGCAATGCCTGTGCGGTCATAAGACATGTCCACCTGTGGCGTGTACCACTTCCCCATGACTTTATAAGGCTTGCCAACCTTGTAGTTACCTTGGGATGTGTTGGTTTTACCTAAGCGTTTGGCCGTGTGCATCAAGAACTTGGTTTCAGAGCACGCAGCTATGAAAACCGAAGATACAACAATGACAGATAGGCTTTTCAGTAAACGCTTTGAACGTTCGTTCATGGAAGTCTCAAATCTATAATGACGATTCTTCATTTATGGCATGGGAGTGCTTACAGAAGCGTAAACATCACAGCCCCTTTTGCACCTGCTCCAGAAGCTCCAAAGATGGGTGGCCATCGGGAATTAAACCAGCTTTTCGTTGGAAATCACGGATGGCTTCACGGCTTTTGGGCCCGACCACACCATCGACACCACCGGTGTCAAAGCCCATGGCGGTTAGGCGTTGTTGTAAATTTTTGCCTTCAGCATGGGTCAAGCCACGTCCGCCTTTGGGGCCCAACGTGGTAAACGCCGGACGCCCCACTAAGCGATCAGCCAATTGACCAACGCCCAAGGCATAAAAAATTGAGCGGTTCCACACCATGATGGTGCGAAAGTTTTTATAGACCAAAAAGGCCGGGCCATGGGCTCCCGCAGGTGCCACAATGCTGGCCTTCATGTCTTCTTTGGCAGGTAGATTGCCTCCACCCACTTTACGCACGCCCAGGTCTTGCCAATCTTTGAGGCTTTTCTTCACTTTCATGGAAGCCATATTGAAATCGAAGTCTTTCGGCAGTACCACCTCTCGGCCCCAGATTTCTTCATCTTTCCAGCCGGATTTGGTCAAAAAGTTGGCGGCAGAGGCATAGGCGTCGGCCTGATTGCCCCAAATGTCGATTTTGCCGTCTCCATCGTAGTCGGTCGCATAGGCATCAAAGGTGGTGGGGATGAATTGAAAGTGCCCCATGGCTCCCGCCCATGAGCCTTTCATACGTTCGACGCTGATATGGCCTTGGTCGATGATTTTTAAGGCGGTCAGCAGCTGTTCGCGAAAGAATTTCGAACGTCGTCCGTCATGCGCCAGCGTCGCCAACGCAGCAATGGTTGGGAAATAGCCTTCCGCCAAGCGTCCGTAATCGGTTTCCAGACCCCAAAAGGCAACTAAGAAGCGTGGGTGAATGCCATATTTCTGGCCAATCTCGTTCAACAGCTTGGCATTTTCGGCCAGTTTCTTTTTGCCTTTGTTGATGCGGGCCTGATTGACCAGTTTTTCCATGTACTTGCGAAAGGTCCAGGTGAATTCAGGCTGGCGGCGGTCCAGTTCGATCACACGGGGAATTGGTTTAAGATCCGTCAGGGCTGCATCCAACGTTTTTGCGGATATGCCCTTGGCTTGAGCATCCTTGCGCAGATCCACCAACCAATCGCTGAATGTTGGCTCACTCGCTTGGGCCGGAACGGTGTAGGCAAACAGGGCAACGATCAAAATAGGTAAAATGGCACGCATGGGGTTCCTCAAAAAACGAATCTGGAAGGTCACTTGTGCCACAGTCACTCAATTTGTGGAAGTGACGGTGATCGGCCCTGGAAAGACGTCATCAATTTTGCCGCGTGTCCACGCAAACACCAAGCCTGCCCATTCATAGATAGCCGCGTTTAAAGGCCCCAAGCTTCCGGGCCACTTTGGGGTCCAAGATATGTGCCCGCCAGGGAGTGTGCCGTAATCCACAGGATGAGCCATGATGGACCAGCCTGCTTTGCGAAAGAGACCAACTGCGCGGGGCATATGGCTGGCGGATGTGATCAGAACCCAGGGGGCATCACCGGGTTGGAGATGGGCATAGCTGACGTATGCCCCCTCTTCTGTGTTACGTGATTTATCTTCGAACCAAACGGTGGAGGTATCCATACCAATTTCGTCTAAGAAACGTTTCGAAACCTCAGCTTCTGTTGGTTTTCGGTCAAATACACGGCCTTGTCCGCCGATATAGGCCAGTTTTGCTTCTGGATGGCGTTGACTGAGACGCACAAATTCCGTCAGGCGTTCGATGTTACCCCCAACAGAAACTTGACCGCGTTCGCGGGTCATAACCGTACTGACAGATCCACCCAACACTAAGATTCCTGCGATGGGTGCCGGGTGATCTTTAGCCATTGGGAAGCGATCTTCCAACTGATTAATTGCCCAAGTGCCAATCGGGAACATGCCAAACACGACGTAGCAGCCCAACACCAATGTCAGCAGATACCGACCAGCCCGCAGTTTGCGCGTGGTCATCAATAGGATAAAGCTAAGACCCAACCCTGCGATAAATAATGAATATGGGTTCAGTAAAAAGCCCAAAAGCTTTGCAGCCAGAAAGGATAAAGTTGCGCCGTCCAAGAGACCCTCAGTTGATGGCGCCAGCCGTCTGCAAACGCGCGATCATAGATTTGTAAAGATCGCGATATTGCTCTAACCCGGTTTGTTGGTCAACGGAACGGAATTTTCTTTTTGTGTGCTGTAGCAATGAATTGCCATATTCAGTACGCACATTGACTTTAGCCCCAGCTTGCACGAGCAGAATAAACGAATCAATTGAGGCGCCATTTACGGCCGTGACCAGTGCTGTATGCCCCAACATGTCTGTGCAATTGATGTCGACACCAGAAGCCAACAGGTCCTCTATTTCGCGGGGCTCGTCAAGAAATGCGGCTTCGTGAAGGAAGGTACAATTTTGTTCATCAGCATTGGCCGGTGTTGCAAAGGATAGATATGTAAACCCAATAAAGAGACTGAATGTGTGCAAGATCTTGTTGAGCATGTTCAGTATCCTATCCATTGACGTGCTGCCTTATGCAAGTGGGCTGTTACCTGCAAAGTTTCAACAAAACACATCAGTGCAGTCTGTATTACTGGAAAAACAATCTGTTTTTGTGTACATTTGAACCACTCCGTCGCAAGAAAGTGATGTTGTTTGGAAGAAATCCTGTGGTGTTCAGTGCGGTGTCTCTTTGAACGCAGTGGTCTGATATGATCGATACACAGGTACGCACAAACTATGGTTCGCTGAATGTCTCAACTTTTGGTGCGGGGCGTTCTGGGCGTGCTCAAGCACGTGTGGCCGAGGCCCCTGCCCAAACACCACAACCAACCCCCAAAGTTACTGAGGGGCCTGGATTTTCATCATATGTTGTCTCTCCCACGACTTTAATCGCAGCACAAGAAGTGCGTGTGCTGGAAGCTGTACGTCGTGAAGCTGGTGAAAGTCGCCGCTCAGCCTATGGACAACAAGAACTGACAGAGGAAGAGCAACAGCGGGTTCAGGAACTGAAGAAGATTGATCGGGAAGTTCGCGCCCATGAACGCGCGCACCGTGCGGCTGGTGGTACGCTGACAGGTGGGGCCCAGTTTACCTATGTGCGTGGCCCTGATGGCCAGCAATATGCGGTCAGTGGTGAAGTTTCTATTGATGTGAGCCGTGAAAGCTCTGCTGCTGCGACGGCCGCCAAAATGGAAGCTGTAATCCGCGCGGCTCTTGCGCCAGCAAATCCATCTGCGCAGGATGTTGCCGTGGCGGCACAGGCGCGGCAGGTGCTCAATGAAGTGTCACAAGAGGCCCACCAAGAACGTTTGAATTTAACAGAAGGTGAGAACGATAATGCCGCGCAGTCTGTGCGTCCTGACGTGGCCAAAGCCAATAAGGCTTATCAAGTCCAAGGTTCACAAGACCCACAAAATCCTGTAGCGAAAACCATAGAAGACTTGCTTTTGTCGCAGACAGATCAAGGCTTTAGCTTGATTGTTTAGTGCTGAAGATTAGAAGCGTCGGATGACGAAACTGGTAATATCATCTGATTGGGCTGCGCCATCGGTGTGACCGCTGACAAAGGCAAAGACATTGTTGGTCAAGGCATGTGCAGATAGGGAGCGGTTTTCAAGCAAGCAATCGATAAGGCGTTCTTCACTAAATTGATTGCGGTCTGTATCAAAGGCTTCGGTCAGACCGTCCGTATAGATGAACAAGGCATCCCCTTTGGCAAACTCAATGGTGTCTTCTTGATATGGGATGTCGTGCTTGAAACCCAAAACCACGCCACCACCACTTTCCACGGCTTTGATTTCGCCGTGTTCACGGACCAGATACGGTGGCAAATGTCCGCCATTGGCAAAGGTAAATTTCCATGTTTTGGTGTTCAAGATGCCATAAAATGCGGTGACAAACATACCTGGAATGTTGTGCTCAATCAGCAATCGGTTCACTTCATCTAGGCATTCTGCAGGCCCATTTGTCATTGGTGCTGCGGCGCGGAACAAGGTACGTACCACGGCCATGTAGAAGGCTGCGGGAACGCCCTTCCCGGATACATCAGCCACCACCACGGCGATGGAGTCGTCTTCTAAATCAAAGAAGTCGTAAAAATCTCCACCCATTTCCTGAGCCGGCGTGGTTTGGGCGTAAACTTCTAAATCGTCAGACTTGGGGAATGCATCTGGCAAAATACGTTTTTGAATGTTGCCAGCCAAATCCATTTCGCGGCGCAGTGCAGACAGTTGAGCTTCTGTACGCCAGGCTTTGCGGCGATCTTCGCAATCGGCGTAAACCTTGCCCAAAGTGGCGAGTAGATCATCCATGGCAATTGGTTTGGTGAGAAAATCTACAGCGCCTTGGTTCATGGCAGTACGGATGGCTTTTAAATCGCGGGTTTTGGTTAGTGCAATACGTGGGACGCGCAGACGTTTGTCTTTGAGTTTTTTGAAAATGCCCAATCCACCAATATTGGTGTTGTCGATGGTCACCGCTGCAATGTCGATGTCTTCCAACTCATTCATGAGTTTGAGAGCTTCATCTTGATTGTGTGCAAACACAAAGGTGGTGCCATCAGAGCCCGCATCCCCACCAAAATAAGCGCGAATGTCGCCTTCGAAGTCCACATCATCATCAATGATTAAGGTCTTAGGCATTGGGCTTTCGGGCTCCTTCCCACAAAGCAAATAATCTTGGATGCATACATAACACTATAAGTTAATAAAACCCAAAGACCTTATTTGTGCCAAGGGTATGAAATTGTGTTGAACTTTAAACAGGGGCATGGCTGAATCCGCTCCAACGAATCACTGCGCTACGTTCTGAAAGGAACACTGTCGTATGACCAAATTCTTGTGTGGGGAAGATGATGGCCGATATAGTTGTCTGGACCAAAGATATGAGCGTGGGCTGCGATGCCCTCGATGATGATCATAAGGTCTTGGTTCAAGCCTTAAATGATTTTATCGAAGCGGTTGAGTTGGATGAGGGCGTATTTGTTACGGATGGGATATTTACGGTCTTGTTGGATTATTCCAATTACCACTTCACCCGTGAAGAAGCCATTATGGAAGCGTGTGGTTATAGCGACATTGCGAACCACAAAGCCACCCATAATGCCTTGAAAGAGCAGCTTTTGGATGCGCGTCGGCGTTATATGCTAAACCCCTCGCCCGGTCTTGAAGATGAAATCCGTGAGTTTTTGATGAGCTGGTTACGCTCACACATTTTGGTCAGTGACATGGATTATAAATCCGTCGTTGAACAATCTGGAACAGACATTGAAGCCGTCTTGAAAAGTGTTGCTTAATGTCCTAACTGGAGCCTCTATATGGGCCAAGTTGTGAAGTTCTTTGGCTATTTAATCTTGGCTGTCGGCACGGCTTTGATTGTGTTTGGTCATATCAGCATTGTTTTGGTTCATGGTTGGGGGTACTTGGTGAAGCAGATTTCATCATCACCACAGGCTACAGCCTTGTGGGCTGTTGCGCTGGTGCCGGGAGCATTGGTGTATGGGCTGGGGGTTCTGATTGAACGTCTGGGACAGCGCGCAGAAGTAAAATGTGAAGCTGGGCAGTCCGCTGATGAGCTTTCGCCGCCACCCGATCAGGCTGAGTCCTGAAAAAAATCCAACTGCCATTTCATTTCGTCTTCGGTGAACGGGAAGTCCCCGTCAACGCTGCCTTGAACTTCGCGCGGTGGGACTTTGGCAATGCGTTTTTGGATCAGCACTGTGGTGCGCATGGACAAGTTGGATTTCCAGCACACAGCAATGATTCCTTTGACGCTGCCGATGTCCATGATGCGTTGGATGATTGACATGGTGAGACCCGACTTCAGGTGTAATGCGGTTAACACAAAGGTTTGATCACCTCCTTGGGCCGCTTCGCGAACTGCTTTGTCGTCGAGTTGGTCTTTTTCGTATAGCTTTTGTGCGCGCTCGCCGGGTGGGCCACCTTCGTCACGGGCTCGGGTACGTTCTGCGGCTTCCATACGTCTGGAAAATTCTTCACGGACTTCTGCGGCTGTATTTTCGCCAAGATCCTCGCGGGCCGCGAGACTGCCCAATAACGCGTCTGCGACATACTCAGCAAGGCGCAGGACAGCTTTGCGTGATAGCTTTGGACGGTCCACCAATGGTTCGTGCCAAGGTTCAATATCTTTGGCACGATCAATAATGCGGTCCAGGGTGTCTTCACGGATTTGTGCCGATTTATTGCCCAACATAATGCCGATGGCATCAATGTCTTCGGACATGTAAATGGCGTCAGACAGATCTTCGCTGATGTCCTTGCGTTTGGAAATGATGCTCAAGGCACCCAAAACCGGCCCCGATGTGATGATTTCGATCAGGTCTTCATCGGTGAGAACAGGTGAATATTCCAATACCGGGGCGCAAACGACCAATTCCACATCACGGGCTAAGCGGCGGATGACCTCTGGCGGTGCGTCGGCAATTTCTTTTAAGGTTTCGGATAAAATCCGGCGCACGCGGGTAGCTTGGTCAGCCGCAAGTCTTTCGAGAACTTGATGGGTAAGTTCTTCAACTTTGTCGATTTCGGCTTCATTAAGGCCCGGAATCAGTTGGCCGATTTTTTCAGCCAAATTAAAACGCACACCATCATCATCATCGCGGCAGAGGAGCAAGTCAGCTTGGCGTGGTGTAAAAGGATTTTTGGCTATAGCACGGCGGACTTCGGGTGAAGGGTCTTCAGCGAGGAAATAGAGAATTTCCGGCATCAAGTCTTCACGTTTGGCCAGTTTCAAGCGTACTTTGACATTTTCATCGCTGGCAAGACGTTTGGCCTCATCATAATTAAGTGGTTTCCCACGAAATTTATTTACTAAATCCTTAAACACGTCTTATTCCCCTTCCCCCTCGGCCATATATGGTGGGGCCAAGCAGAAATTGCCTTTAGAACTTTGTTTGACTTCATACATTGCGCTGTCGGCACGTGCCAAGAGACTTTCCAAGCTTTCATGGGTGTTGGGGCGGTAAACCGCAATGCCGATGGAAATCCCCAAGGGTTTGTTTTCGTGCCCTGATCGCGGACGTAAGCTTTCTGAAAGTTTGAGAAGCTGGCGTGAACGGTTTCCAGCAGCTTCTTCATCCATGCCGTCTAGCCATAAGGCAAATTCATCACCGCCCAGGCGTGCCACGACATCTCCGGGGCGGACAAAATCGTACAGAAGATCTCGAAGTGCGATGATCGCTTCATCACCCTTCTGGTGGCCGTGGACATCATTAACCAATTTGAAGTTATCCATATCCACGTAGAACAAAGATCCGCAGGTCTTGTCATGTTCTAAGCGTTTGAAGTGACGTGGCAATTCATCATCATAAAAAGCCCGTCGGTTGAGCAACCCAGTCATGGCATCGGTGCGCGACAGGCGGACAATGCTTTCGTGATTTTCGATCTGTTCAATGGCAATCCCCAACTGGTTGGAGATATCATTGATTAGCAAGCGATCGTCATCGGTCCAATCACTACGTTTCCACAAGCAAATCACACCGTTAATATCACCAGCGTGCAAACACGGCGCGGCAATAACTCGCCAGCCTTCGATTTCTTCTTCGCGCAACCACGCTTCATCCAACACAAATGTTAGAAAATTGTCTTCAAACTGTCCCGGACCACCGGAGCCAAATTCAGCGGCGGTTTCGTAGCTGATATGCGACGATGGTGCCACAGCTGAATGTTGGTCAATACGCAAAATACGGCAACCACTGGCCCCCATGGCGCGGGCGGTTGCGGCGGCGGCGGCACCCAGCATATCGGTCGGATTAATTTCGTCACGAATGGTGTTGACGATATAGCCCAAAACTTGTTCGCGTTGATGGGCATGGGCCAAGGCCGTAGCACGTTCACGTTCAGATGTTACATCTCGACAAACCCCGCGCACCCCTAATGAAGTGCCATCATCGTCATAAAACGGAATGGCAGAGACGACAACACAAGCCATGCCACCGTCGGCACGGTTCATCCAAACCTCGATTTCTTCGACCCGTCTAGAGGTCAGAAATGGAATGGGGTCGTATTCTTCTACGCCGATCACAAATTCTTCAGGCTTGCGACCAATCAATTCATCTGGGGTATACCCCAAGGCACCGGCACGTGAGACAAAATCGAAGCAGCCATCAGATCCAATTTCCCAGGAAAAGTCGCTGGAAACCTCAACTAAGTCTTTGAAACGTTGTCGGGATTCAATAAGCGCATCGCGTAGATTGCTGTCCAGGGTTTGGTCGTGGAATAAAAACAAGACCTGTTCACCCATGACATTGGGGATCAAATTGACCTGATAAATCACCTGCCCTGATGAGGTTGGCAAAGCCAGATTGGCGGTCATGACCTTTGCTGTTTCAATGCACATGGTCGTCAACCGAGCCATTTCCTCATTAATGCCATCTGTAAACAGATTTTCGATACGGGCCGCATGGCGATTGACGGTAAAGGAGCCATTGGCCAAGTTCAGCAACACGGCTGGCTCACCATAACCTGAAACCAAAATAGCTTCGGGGCTCTTAGTGTCGAATTGGCCGCCATCACCATCCTTCTGGAAGTGGTCGGAAGCTGAGGTGGTTGCTGTGCCAGTCATAGAGATACTTTAGACGATTTTTCTCTATAATTTCCAGTTACTAAAGCCAGAGTTGTTGATAATTACAGAAAATGAACATCTTAGATCAAAGCAAATGGCTTTATGAACACAAGAGCGTCGTATCAAACTTGAAATTGCGCTTATACCAGCTTGGTTCAACCCAAATGGCTATGGGGCGTTGGCCTTGGATTCGGGCTTTGACCGCCAGGGTTATGCGTTGGCGCCGATCCAAGCGCAAACGGCGTTGACCGATAATGGTCTTGTCGTCTGCATAGTATAGTTTAACCAGCGCACTGCGGGGCCATTTATGGCCTGCATTCTGCACATGAAACGTGGCCCCTTGGTCGCCACAGCTACCAGCAACGCGCATTTTTAAAGGCATGGGGGGAACGGCAGCGATTTCAGTTTGATTGAGCACTTGTGTGGTTTGATTGTTTTGGGCAGCAGCCGTTGAAGCGGTTGTGGTGAGAGCAGCACACACTAATCCCGTTGTGATCACAGCCTGAAAGGTCATATCGAGACGCATTTTTGACTTCCTGTCTTATGCTGTGCCCCACTTCTGAAGGGCAATCAAGATGATTATTTATCATCAGACTCAACTGCTTATAGACCGAAAGCCGTTAAAGAATCGTAACCATAAATGCTGGACATGGTGATTTTCTATTCCCACATAATTGAAGAGGGTAACTGAATTCAATATGGGAGTTTGCTATGGCTATGCTTCGGGTTGAAAGTTACGAAGACCTAACCCAGGCCTGTGCCCAATCCAAATCGGAATACCAAATTCTCTGCGTTTTTATGCAGATTGATTCGCTGCTCACGGAGCCTGGGCATAATGATGTTGCCACGGCCTATCTACATGTTTTGCACAATACCAACATGCCCGTTCGACGGAGTATGACGTTTAGTGCTGTTCGAAATTGTGCTGATGCTGAGGCCCCCAACTGGAACTTAGTGGTTGTGGGTTTGGTGAGCAATGCTGACCAAACGCTTCCAAATGACCAGCAAATTCAGTCATTTTTGTCAGATATGAAAATGCGCATTCTTAATGGATTTATAGATGGTTTTATTGTCTTTGATCGAAATGGTGATGTTGTTGATGTCCAGGCCATGGTTGAAGCTTCTTATGATCCTTCAGCCTTGAACTGAGAAGTCTTTAATAACTCCAATAAACGGCGGGATTTTGGTCTTGATGTGGTGCAAAAAGATTTGTATTGAATAATGAGATTGCATCGAGACAGAGGCGATATGCCATGACCTTACACACTGGACTGAAGTTCAAAACCTCTGCGCCAATCGCTAAACTGGAAGATTGGCTGGAGAACAATTGCAATGGGGAATGGGACCTCGATATTGAAGCCATTTCAACGCAATTGCAGCAAAAATCAGTAGCTGTCTACTTTGAAACAGAAGAAGACCGCGATGCCTTCAAGAGTGCCTATAAAGATATCAAGTAATCTGAGCACACGAATCCAACCCGGTTGCCAAAGTGGCAACCGGGTTTTTTTTGACTGCATACCACCCCATTTAATCTCATCTGATTTTAAGTAATTATAGTATATGTAAAGCTAAGATTTCGGTTGATATTTTTTATATATTAAGACTCTGCAATAAGTTAAATATGAAACCCTAAGATGCTTTATCAAAGTAAAATTATTGAAAATGTATACTTTGAACTACATTGAATACTTGTGATCACATATAATTTATTTGTGCAGTTTGACTCTGGTATAATCAACCGATACGCTTTTTCTAATAGTCTCAATGATATGAGGCTTTTTTTATCTGAAATTGCCTCATCCTTTAAGGATCTGAGTAAACGGGAGATTTGAATGAAAAAGCTATTTGGTGCCGCCCTAATGGCAGTCGGTCTCGTTGCATCTTACGCCCCAACAAATGCTCAGGCTTCAGAATGTGGCAAAGTTTCCATAGCGGAAATGAATTGGAGCTCAGCGGCGTTGATGGCCCACGTTGATGCCTTCATTCTACGTCATGGTTACGGCTGTGATACGGAGGTCATTTCCGGTGACACGGTCCCGACCGGGACGTCAATGGTTGAAAAAGGTCAACCTGATATTGCGCCTGAATTTTGGATCAGCAACTTTCAGGAAGCCATTGAAAAAGGGGTTGCTGATAAACGTCTGCGTGTTGCTGGTGATGCCTTATCAGATGGTGGTGAAGAAGGCTTTTGGGTACCTGAATACTTGGTTAAGAAGGATCCTTCCTTGGCAACTATCGAAGGCATAAAAGCCAATGCAAAGATGTTTCCCAATCCCGAAGACCCGGATCGTTCATCATTTATGACTTGTCCCGCAGGCTGGGGTTGTCAAATAGCAAACGATAATCTTTATGTTGCCTTAGGACTGGAAGCAGCTGGCTTCGATCTGGTTGATCCGGGTACCGGTGCGGCATTGGCAGGGGCGATTGCCAAGGCTTACGAGCGTCAAGAACCTTGGTTTGGTTACTATTGGGCCCCTACTCCGATATTGGGCAAATACAAAATGGTCAAAGTTGATTTCGGACATGGCTTTGATCGTGAACATTTCACAGGGTGTATTGCTACTACGGAATGTGCCGACCCTAAACCAACCATGTACCCCCCTTCTCCCGTTAAAACGGTTGTGGTTGAAGCTTTTGCCGGGCGTGCTCCTGGTGTCTACAAGTACTTGGGTAAGCGTTCGTTTACAAACGCCACTATGAATGAGTTATTGGCCTGGGCTGATGATAATCAAGCAGATGGTGAGATTGCTATGGAGAATTTCCTTAAAAACTATGAGGAAATATGGGGCAAATGGTTGCCTGCTGATGTGCGCACCAAAGTGAAAAAAGGCTTAGCAGAATTATAAGCCCTTTTTTGCCATTGAGACCCTAAAGGACCCCTAATTATGGCGGACGCATCTTGGCTAACCAAATTTCCGACGATGGATCGTGCGGATCTTTTGAGCATACGAAAGACACTTGATGGAGCATATCGGGAGTTTTCGCGATCTTATGGCGATGTCATCGAAGGTTTTTTTGATCCGTTGTTGTACTTCATGGTGTGGTTTGAAAAGTTGTTGCTGCAAACACCTTGGTGGCTGGTTTTGTTGGTGTTTGTGGGGTTGGTTTATCTTGCCAGCCGCTCATGGAAACTATCTGTCGCAGTGATCGGGGCGATGTTGCTGATTGGCTATTTCGGCATGTGGGACAATACCATGCGGACTTTGTCGATCATTACGGTGTGTACATTGTTGTCGATTGCTTTGGGCATACCCGTTGGCATTGCTATGGCTAGGTCTGATCGGGTGCAGTCTATTGTTACGCCGCTATTAGATATCATGCAGACTATGCCTGCGTTCGTATACTTGATTCCAGTGGTGATGTTGTTGGGCATTGGTAAAGTCCCTGGTGTCATTGCAGTGGTAATTTATGCAATTCCACCAGTAATCCGCCTAACAAATCTGGGTATTCGTTTGGTGGACAAGGAAGTCTTGGAAGCCGCAACGGCGTATGGTGCCAGCCCTTCTCAACGACTTTGGGGTGTGCAATTGCCGTTGGCTGTGCCGACCATTATGGCAGGCGTGAATCAGACAATTATGATGGCTTTGGCTATGGTTGTGATCGCATCCATGATTGGGGTGAAAGGCTTGGGTCAGCCGGTTCTAAAATCCATCACCAACCAATACTTTACGCTGGGCTTGCTCAATGGTCTCGCCATTGTCGCCCTTGCCATCATATTTGATCGTGTATCGCAGGCTTATGCCAAGCGCACCAATGCCCATCTGGAGAAAGCGCATGGTTGAGACTTTGATTAAGATTGAAGGCTTGTCCAAAGTCTTTGGCGATTCACCTGAAACGGTTATGGACCGGGTACACGCGGGCGAAAGCAAAGATGATATTTTGGCGTCAACGGGCCATGCCGTTGGTTTGCGTGACATTAACTTGACCATTCGCAAAGGTGAAATTTTTGTCATCATGGGACTTTCTGGATCAGGCAAATCCACCTTGATCCGTCATTTTAATCGTTTAATTGACCCAACAGAGGGAACGATTGAGGTCGAAGGTACCGACGTTATGGAATTGTCCGCCAAACAGCTGGAACAGTTTCGCCGTCACAAAATGTCTATGGTGTTTCAGCGCTTTGGCCTAATGCCGCATCGAACGGTGATTGAGAATGTGGCCTATGGCTTGACCGTTCAGGGTGTTGATAAGGATACCCGCACAGCTAAGGCGAAAGATTGGCTGGAAACTGTGGGGTTAGCAGGATACGAAGACCAATATCCAGCCCAGCTTTCCGGTGGGCAACAACAACGTGTCGGCTTGGCACGGGCATTGTGCACCGATGCTGAAATCTTGTTGATGGACGAAGCTTTTTCGGCCCTTGACCCCCTGATCCGCAGTGAAATGCAAGACCAGTTGATCGAATTGCAGGAACGTTTGCACAAAACCATTATCTTCATCACCCATGATTTGGATGAAGCCCTGCGATTGGGTGATCGTATTGCCATCTTGAAAGACGGTGAATTGGTCCAAGAAGGTGTGCCGGAAGATATTTTACTCAATCCTGCTACGGACTATGTGGAAGCTTTCGTCAAAGACGTCAACCGAGCCCGGGCGTTAACTGTGGAAACGGTGATGAAGCCTCCTGCTTGTCGTATCACAGCCGCAACCATTGGTGAGGCGTTGGAGCAAATGAAGAAAAGTTCCGTTGACCAAGAGTATGGTTACTACATCAATGATGATGGCTATCAAGGGGTGGTGCTTCAAGAAACTCTGGAAAACGCAGCCAAAGAAGATGCATCGAATGCTATGTGTGAAAAGGTGTGTGAAGACATACCTTCTATTTCACCGGATTCCTTGTTGGAAGAAGTGCTGCCTGAAACTTTGGACACCGAATATCCTCTCCCCGTTGTGGATGAGGACGGTGAGCTACAAGGGCAACTGTCTCGTACTTCGTTGGCGGAAGTTTTGGGTGATAGCAGTGCAAACGATGATGATGCGAATGTCCCAAATAAAATTGCCAGTTAGCGCATAATAATTTTTTGTGATAAAGTGTTAGCGTTATGGCAAGCATAGATACCCAAGCAAGCGCCCAGGCCTACACGGCCCGTGACGCGTTCAATCAAGCTGCAGGTCGTTCTGCTGCGTCTGTATCTGTGACGGATAACGCTGACCAGTCTACATCAAAAGACGATCCCTCCTCGGCCCAAGGGCGGGTGGTGAACGATACGGTAACCCTATCCGAGGGTGGCTCAAAAGTTGTGAATTTGGCCCGTGGGGAAAGCTTAGCAGAAGACCTACGCAACGCACCTGTTGATGAGGATTATGCTCAAAAACTGGAACAAGCCACAGATGATGTGTTCCGCATTTCAGAGCTGTTCAACAAAACAGTCCGTGCCGCGTTTAATTTGTGGCGTTAATTTTCGTCTGTTGTTTTGTCCGCTTCGCGGAATTTGCGCCAGTTCTTTTTACCACAGAAAAATTGCTTCGTTTTAGGATTGAAATAGATAGTGGCATTCCCCCCCATAATCTTCACACTACCAGATTTCCAACCATCAGGTTGGTCTGAAATGGCGTAGACAGTAGCATTGGATATATCCATTTTTTTTGAGGCGTAATCTGGTTGTTTGACGATTTCATTGGGGCTACCACAGTGGTCTACCAAAATGCGTTTTACCAAAGTGGCCTCAGAGCTATCAATTGGAGTTGCCGACTGGCATCCGACTAGGGACAGGGCCACTCCACACAGACCGATAGTAATAGGTTTGTTCAAAACGTTAATCCTTAATACAGTTAACTATGCACTTCTCTTTAATTGTAAGTGATAGAGCTAGGCAACCCAATAGGAGTTGTGTAGGGGGCTATTGTGTAATTCTGTGACATCGGCCCAAGGGCGAGTGGTGAAGACCTACGCAACGCACCAGTTGATGAGGATTATGCTCAAAAACTGGAACAAGCCACCGATGATGTGTTCCGCATTTCAGAGCTGTTCAACAAAACAGTCCGTGTCGCGTTTAATTTGTGGCGCTAGAGCTTAGCTGACGAGTGTGATGGCTGTGGTCAACATGACGATAGCAAACCCACTGAAAAGGAGCTGACGAATAAAGAGCATTTTACGTGCGCGGGCACGGCCTATGCAGTGGTACATCATGGTGTTTTCTCCTCCGACTGTTGAAGTCAGTCTTGTTTTAAGAGCATCTGATCCATGATTGAACATTTAGGGGTTGGGCTGTCGAGGTTCAAGGAAACTTAGCGGGCTATTTCTGAAGTGCTGTTGAGCACAAGGTTTTCACGGGTTTCACCGTCTTTTAAGTCGATGAGTCCCCAAACCAAACCACCGTGAAGCGATACTTTTCCATATTGGTCTCGGGTATACCAAATTACACGAGTGGCTATATACCACTCCCCTGCGGGTAAATTTTCAAATCGAAATTGACCGCCATTAACAGCAGTTTGAACCCGGCGATAGTGGTTGTAATCTGGGTGTTTTCTGACGTTGTCGTATTTATCAAAAAAGCCATCCATGCGGGTGGCTTTGACAATTTCGTCGGTGTAGGGCGTACGTGCGACTAAAATCACCTCCTCACCCTCTGCTGTTTGGATAAAGCCGCCTTGGGCTTTCATTTGGGCCTTACCGGCGATCACACCAGAGCCCTTTTCCATTGACCACCTAAAGTCATTTTCAACAAAACCCACGGTGGGCTCATATAGTGGTTTGGGCATGGTGATTTGTGCATAGGTTTGCGGCATAAAGCATGCAAGAGCCAAGATTACCATGATGAAAAATTTGCGCATGCTTAGAGCCCTAAGTCAGTTGGTATCTTATATTTGTGAAAATAATGGAGAAAATCTACTCAAAACCTTGAGACTCTTCAGACTTTGTGCTGTGCGTGGAAATTAATCTTTCCCTCAAAATAAAAAGGGCTCCCATAAGGAACCCTTTTTATTTTGGCGGAGAGGGTGGGATTCGAACCCACGGAACCCGCAAAGGCTCAACGGTTTTCAAGACCGCCGCATTCGACCACTCTGCCACCTCTCCTCAGTCGAGGGCACCTGATAACACCCCAAAAGCCATCGGGCAAGAGGGATTAATCTTTCAATTGGGTTGATGCTCGTCAACATGTATATCGGATACGTTTTTACAATTATGGATGTATATTTTAATGGGGGTATCTTTTATATTCATTTGAGAATCTTTTGTGGGGGCGCAATTAGAAGTGTGAGGGGCGATTAATATGGACCAACAGCTAGAACCTGGACTTTCAGATATCGATGAAGATATCGAAGGTGCGTTGTTACAACTTGAAAATGGTGAATTCATTGAGGTGCCGGATGGCACTTCACGTATTGGCCAGATGGTGCGTCAAGTTGCAGACAAGATGATGGGCTTTGGTGGTCGGTCCTTGGAACGCATGGTAAGCGTTTCTGTTGCCTTGAACGATGCTGTAATTGCCGCGGCCTCTATGACCCGAGATATCCGTGAAGTTGATCACCGTACCCAATCTATTGCTGCGGCGACTGAAGAAATGGTGGCAACGGTGAAAGACATTGCCAACAATTCTGACGCTGCTGCGGCTGAGGCTGAAGAAGCCCATCAAGCGGCATCTGCGGGTAAGTCAGCAGCAGAACGTTCTGTTACCACCATGGAGAGTATTGCCAGCGCGGTCGAAGACGCGGCTGCAAAGGTCGATAGCCTTCAAGAAGCAGCCTCACAAATCAGTGATATGGTTGGTGAAATTGATGCTATTGCCAAGCAAACCAACTTGTTGGCCTTGAATGCAACGATTGAGGCAGCCCGTGCCGGTGATGCTGGTAAAGGTTTTGCCGTTGTGGCGAGTGAGGTGAAGAACCTCGCCAATCAAACGTCACATGTAACTGATGAAATTACCAGCCGGATCGATAACCTACGCAGTGAAATGAACATTATTGTGTCATCCATGGAAGATGGTGCCAAAGCTGTTGCCGAAGGTCGCGAAGTCATTCAGACCACAGGCAATGAGATGGATACAATCTCAGTCAAAATCACGGATGTCACAATGCGAATGGGTGAAATTGCCAATGTTTTGGCTCAGCAAACCGAGGCATCAAATGAAGTTAGCCAAGGTATTTCTGTAATCGCGCAAATGGCGAGCAAGAACGTTGAATCAATTGATGTGGTGGTTGATGCAATGGATAAGGCAGACGTAGGTATCACGGCAAATATGGATGATGTGATGTCCATGCAGGTGCCCAATTCCACCATCCTACGCGCCAAATCTGACCATGTGATTTGGAAGAAGAAACTGGCTGAAATGGTCATTGGACGCACTACTTTGAATCCTGATGAGTTGGCGAGCCACACGTCCTGTCGTTTGGGCAAATGGGTTGGCGGTGTTACGGACCCGGCCATTCTCAACCATCCTGCGTTTGCAGCACTGGAACGCCCCCATTCCTTGGTTCACGATCACGGTATTGAAGCTGCACGCAAATACCAAAACCATGATCTTGAAGGTGCTTTGGCTGAAATTGATTTGGTTGATGAGCCTTCGAAAGAAGTTCTGCGTTTGCTTGATGAGCTGATTGCTTCAAAATAAACTGAGTTAATCTAAATCTTCGAGCACTTGTCGAATGATGGCTTCGACCAAGACTTCGCGGGGAAAGGCTGCTTTGTCGATGGCAAGGCGGGCGACCAGTTTGACGAACCAGTGTTGTGATCTATTCACCGGCATTGCTGTGGCGATGTGATCACAATTCAAAGCCCCCAGAAACGTTGCATTGGGCAGGAACTGGTCCGCAAACATCATTTGAGCATCATTCAAATGTCCCGTTTGGTTGTCGTATTTACACAGAGCCCGATATGACGTTATCAGTCCTTTTGAGACCATGTCTTCGCGTGCAATGGCACCGATACTGTATGTCTTGATGCTGGCAGGCATATTGAACTGTTTGAGAAATGCGGTGCGGGTGTCGGGTGATAAGCTCACCACAGCATCCCCATTGTGTCGGGCACAGTTGGGCATGGGCAGGTTCCGTTCAACCCATTTCAGCCATCCAGGAGCCATATACTTCAAGGGTGATCCCCCAACGCAACCGACCAACGATACAATCGCATCAATATGGTCTGCCATATCCGGGAACATCTGAAGCATTTCCAAGGTGTCAGGCGCACCTTTGGACATGGGGATGAGAATGGTGGCTTTGTCGTCTGTTTGTGCCGTGTCGAGGATATGGTTGCGCAGCAGATTGGCATTGTGGGCACAGCTGCCACGTCCGGCAACTTGTGCGATCGAAGTACGTGCACCAAGGCCGTTTAGGTGTGCTAGCCCGTCCGTGAGGCAATCCACCAAAGGCGCAACGCATTCCGTCAAATACCCAGGGACGACCACAATGCGAACACCGTTCAAATCTTGTTGGAGATTTACGGGGCGGTTTGTACCTAAATCTTCGTCAGGTAGAGCGTAGAAGAAATCGTCAGTAGATCGAGCATCGGGCAGGTTTTTGCCCCGCTCAGCAATAATCGTATCAACAATTTCACGAAAACGTGCACGACCATCTGCGAGCGTAGAACGCTCAAGTGCAGGATTAACAGGAATCGAAACGGGCAAGGTCATACGCGCACAATACCTTGCCCCTGTAAGGAGCCCAAGTCACAACATTGATTTTGTGTTGATATATATCTCAGTAAACCATCGACAAAATCATAACGATGAACGCTACAGCTGCGATTGCGGCTGTAAAGCCGACACCGAGCAGTAAAATTAACGGCCAATGCCGCCGTTTAGGGGCCCCCACCAAGTGCGATGTATATTCGTCCACGAACGGGGCTTGCATAACCAACCTCCTGCTTCGCATTTGCGCACTCATGACTGAAGTCGTTCAGACACGTTCTGGCGCTCTAAGGCCCCTATTTTAGCGGATTTTGAACATTCTTTCGCGGTTGTTGTGCTGGTTTGAGCCCGGATCACAGTGAATTGATATGGTGAAACCTGTTCACATTTAGGACACAGATGGCAATCGGAACCGATCATTGATGAGATTACTTAATTCTTGCGTGCAATCTTCGACAGTTCTTGAGCCGGTATCTAAGACAACATCCGCGTGTTCGGGTTTTTCATATGGCGCATCGATACCTGTAAAGTCGGGTATTTGACCACGTCTCGCCATTTTATATAGCCCTTTGGGGTCACGGCCTTCACAGACTTCTAGAGAGGCAGAAAGATAGACTTCCACAAAATTGTCCTGACAAATACCACGCGCAAGCTGGCGTTCCTCATGATAAGGCGAGATGAAGGCGGCTATGGCAATGACCCCTGCCCGGGCAAATAATCCGGCAACCTCGCCAACGCGTCGAATATTTTCGCGTCGATCTTCTTCACTAAAGCCCAAATTTCCGGACAATCCATGACGGATGTTGTCACCATCAAGTACATAGACTTGATAACCTTGGTCAAATAGATGCTTTTCAAGGGTGAAGGCCAATGTTGATTTGCCAGAACCAGACAGACCTGTGAGCCATATAACGCCACCGCGATGCCCCGCCTTGGTATGGCGCTCTGTATCTTCGATACGGTGTTCAACGCGGGTTATGTTTTGTGACTTTTGGGTCATTTGTTCTCAAATACTTAAGTCTGATACGTGCGGCATATACTCGACGCAGCCTTTTAAGCATGAAACAATAGGCCTATGCAAATAGACGTTTTTTTTGATCCGATCTGTCCGTGGTGTTTCATTGGTAAGCGCCGTTTACAACGTGCCCTGGGCCAGCGTTCGAGTTTGAGCGTGGACCTCACGTGGCGTCCGTTCATGTTAAATCCGGAGATGCCACCAACAGGTATGGAGCGTAATGATTATTTGCTGCACAAATTTGGTACCCAAGCCCGTGTTCGGCGTTTGTTGGGAGCTTTGGAGGAAACGGGGCAATCCGAAGAAATTTCGTTCAATTTCGATCGCATCGAACACACACCTTCTACTGTGAATGCTCATCGTTTGGTGCGTTATGCCAGCGAACATGGTTTAGGAGAGCAAGTGGTTGAACGCTTGTTCTGTAGTTACTTTCAAGATGGTCTCAACATTGGTGAGATGGAAGAGCTTTCCGCAATCGGCCGTTCCATCGGTCTGGAAGGTGGACCGCTTGATATGTATCTCGACAGCACCTTGGATGTGGAATGGGTACTGGAGCAAAACTCCAAAGCGCATCGCAATGGGGTCAATGGCGTACCGTGCTTCATGGTGGATGGACAATTGGCACTTCAGGGTGCACAACCGCCGGAAATTCTCGCGCGGTTGCTGGATGCTGCGGCGGCTTAAGCGTCCTGCTCAGCAATCTCTGCCAAGGTTTTCACCAATAACGTCACCCCTTTGAGGCGGTCTTCTCCGCTGTTCCAGGCGCGTTTGATGACCAGTTTGTGGTCGGGGCGCAGTTTTACCGTACCAACTTGGTCCGTGATGTAAGTGATCAGACCTGCGGGGTTGGGGAATTGGTCGTTTCTAAAGCTTACCACGGCACCTTTGGGGCCACTGTCGATTTTGTCAATGTGGGCTTTGCGGCATTGGCGTTTTATGGAAACAGTTTGCAACAGGTTTTCGACTTCGCCCGGAAGCGAGCCAAAGCGGTCAATCATTTCGGCGGCAAAGCTTTCACTTTCTTCATCGGTAGCCAAGCGTGCGACGCGGCGATAAAGCTCCATACGCAGGTTGAGGTCTTTGACATAACCATCTGGAATGAGGACGGGAATGCCAATTGAGACTTGAGGGGAGTAATCGGCTTCATCACCCAAGCTAACTTCGCCACCTTCGGCTAAGGTCTTGGCTTCGGCCACAGCTTCTTCGAGCATTTGTTGGTAAAGCTCAACCCCCACTTCGCGGATGTGGCCGGATTGTTCTTCGCCCAACAAGTTCCCTGCCCCGCGAATGTCCAGATCGTGCGACGCCAGTTGGAACCCTGCGCCCAAGGTGTCCAGGGTCTGCATCACCGTCAGGCGTTTTTCGGCTGTTGGTGTGAGCTTCTTACCCGGTGGCAGGGTCAGATA
>JAPHSY010000026.1 GCA_026196495.1 Magnetovibrio sp. | reverse complement strand
GGGCTGTCAGGGCGAAGTGGGGGTTGCCTGCTCTATGGCCGCCGGGGGGCTCACAGCAGCGCTTGGGGGGACCAATGAACAGATTGAAAATGCAGCCGAGATTGGCATGGAACATAACCTTGGGCTGACCTGTGATCCGATCGGTGGTTTGGTGCAAATTCCGTGTATCGAGCGCAATGCCATGGGTGCAATTAAGGCCATCAATGCCGCACGGTTGGCCATGAAAGGGGATGGTGCCCATTTCGTCAGCCTAGACCAAGTGATCGAAACGATGCGCCAAACGGGATTGGATATGCAGTCAAAGTATAAAGAAACGTCCCAAGGCGGTTTGGCAGTCAACGTTGTGGAATGTTAGGTTCAGTTTGTTAATGTGATATGACGGCAAATATTTTAATTTATAAAATGTACACAGTGTTGATTTAACTATGTAATATTAGAGTACCAGACTCTTTGAACACGAGGTTGTTTGATGATTTGCGTTTGTCGCAAACCAACTGAAATCAGCCACAATTTTAAAACTTGGATAGTGCAGTTATGTTTACTGCTTATCGTGATGTGTATGACTGCGAGCCTATCCAAGGCCGCAGAGGCGCAATCAAAAATTCTTCTGATTAACTCATGGCATCAAGAAATGCCTTGGCAGAAGGCTTTTGAAAAGGGCCTGAAGACAACAATCAATACCTCAAAAGCAAACATTCTTATTTTTAATGAGTACCTTGATTCAGGCCGGTTTCCGAGCAAACAGCATGCGCAAAACTTCCGTGATTATTTGGTCACAAAATATGCACATATGCATTTTGATGTAGTCTTGACCGAAGGACTGCCCGCTGCAAATTTTTTACTGAATAATCCAGATGTTCTTCCAAATGTTGAGCGCTTGTTTGTAGAGCGTGGTTTTCATATTGAAAATGTTCCCACAATACCCATTGGTTTTGATTTTGCAGGTGCCATTGCTGAAATGGACAGATTGGTGAAACCCAAAACAGTCTATGTTGTGGCAGATACGTCAACGAAAGGCCGAAAATTACGTCTAAACACATTTCAAGAGGCCTTAAAGACAACCCAAGTTGGATTTGAGGTTGTGTACCTCAACGATTTGCCAATGGGGTCATTGTTGGAAAAGGTTTCAAACTTACCTGAAAAGAGCGCGATATTTTATCTGCTGCTGTTTAAGGATGCCCAGGGTCAACCGATATCACCGTATCGTGCTGTTCAGCTTCTGGCTCAACAAGCGAATGCCCCAATCTTTACACATTGGCGCACACTTATGGGAAGTGGTGTTACAGGTGGCTATTTGCTTTCGGGTGAATTGGTTGGGGAAATTGTCGGTGAGGCCGCAATTGCAATCGTATCGGGAGGGCCAGTGCCAGATGCTGCTGATGCAGTATTTGGGTATTACTACGATTGGCGCCAATTGAAGCGTTGGGGGATATCCCTCGACAAATTACCACAAGATGTGCAGCTACTTCACTATGAACCAACGTTAATTGAAGAATACAAAGGTCACTTTATTTCTCTTTTGACCTTCATTGTCGGCCTAATTGGTGTGGCTGGATGGCTTGTTTATTCCAACCGTGAACGTAAATTGGCTGTTGATGCGCTAGAGCATGAACGCCTTGGTTTGTCGAAAGACATTCAACAGCGCACTGAAGAGCTTATCGAGAGTGAGAAAAAATACCGCTCCATTTTTGAAGCCTCACGCGTTGGCTTTGCATTGTGCAAAATGGACGGAAGTTTAATTGAGTGCAACCAAGCATACTTGGACATCATCGGCTATAGCGAGCAAGAAGCCTTAAAGCTGACGTATTGGGACTTAACCCCAAGAAGTTTTGAAGCACAAGAAATTGAGCAATTGGAATCTATCGAAAAAACAGGTTCTTATGGCCCGTACGAAAAGCACTATATCCACAAGAACGGTCATAACGTTTATGTGCTGTTGAACGGCACCAAATTGAAGGGCATTGATGGGAACGAATACATCTGGTCAATTGTTCAAGACATTTCCGAACGCAAGCAATTAGAGCAATCGAAAACAGATTTCATTTCGACCGTCAGCCATGAATTACGTACCCCGTTGACCTCGATTAAGGGCTCGCTTGGCTTGATCGTCGGTGGGGTGTCTGGTCGTGAAAGTGGAAAGTCTGATCAATTGTTATCCATTGCGCTTGGTAACGCAGATCAACTGATTGCGCTGGTTGATGATATTTTAGACCTTGAAAAGCTTCAGTCTGGCAAGATGGAGTTAAATTTTGAAGATATTGATCTGGTTCAATTGGTATATGACACTGTCGCTTTAAACCAAGGCTATTCCCTAAAATATGGTGTTGAGTTTCATGTTGAGAAATTAACACAAGATGTCCACGTTGTTGCGGATCGCGTTCGCATAACCCAGGTCATTACAAATTTGCTGTCCAATGCAGCAAAGTTTTCCCCCAAAGGCTGTATGGTTCATATATTCATAACGACTGAAACCGAAATGGCGAAGATCACCGTGCGTGATCATGGGCCCGGGGTTTCCCCAGAGTTCAAAACCAAGCTCTTTGAACGTTTTTCTCAAGAAGATGCATCTGACAGACGAAAATATGGAGGTACTGGTTTGGGGTTGAGTATCTGCAAGACCATTGTTGAAAAGCACAATGGTGAAATCGGTGTGGTTTCAGAACAGAATGAAGGATCGACCTTTTATTTCACGTTGCCACGATTGATCAATACATAGCTCTTTCATGCCCTCATTGATGATGAGGCTCCCGATTATTATTAACCTGCATTTACCACATCTTCGATCAGCTCGACGAGGATATGACCCGCAGTGATATGAGATTCCTGAATACGCCCTGTGTCTTTAACAGGAACGATAAAAGCTTCATCACACAGTGATACGGCTTTGCCACCATCTCCGCCCAAAAAGCCAAATACGGTGATGCCAAGCTCTTTGGCAGCCTTCATAGCCTCTAGAACGTTGCCAGAGTTACCTGATGTGGTGATCCCAACCAAGATGTCACCTTGTCGTCCCAGGGCGCGCAGGGGGCGTTCAAAGATATATTCATAACCGTAATCGTTTGAACAAGCCGTCAGGGTAGAGGTATCTTGGGTCAGTGTCAGTGCCGCCAAGGGGCCTCGCTCACGGTCAGAACGCAAACGAACCAACAGCTCGGCGGCAATATGTTGGGCGTCGGCTGCAGAGCCACCGTTGCCACAAAACATCACTTTGCCACCGTTTTTAACGCTGTTTCCGGCAATATGAGCCATGCGTGTGAGAATTTTAGGAGCATCACTGGCAGCGAGTTGCATTTTTACATCAGCAGATTCGCTAAATACGGCTTTGGCACGGGCTTGCATTGGGTCTTGGCTCACGGCGATTCCAGAAGTCTGAGGAGGTTGTTCAATTTCTTGCTTAACTGAGACGACATTGCCTGCTCTCACACGCCTTGGCAAGGGGGCAACTGGGGTCAAATTTTGAGGCCAGCCGGGGAGCATGAATTTTTTTTATTAAATTCCATTTACAATGCTTGACGCCCGGGTGGGGCTGCTTTACATAAACGCCACTTCGAACGACGGACACTGTCTAAACTTCGAAGCATAAGAAAGGCATGGGGGTGTAGCTCAGTTGGTTAGAGCGCCGGCCTGTCACGCCGGAGGCCGCGAGTTCGAGTCTCGTCACTCCCGCCATTCTTTTCAAAAACCGCTTCCCTAATGGGTGGCGGTTTTTTGCTTTATTACCCCTAAAAACACTAAGATTATTGCGCCGCACAAAAAAACTGTGTGAATCTGTCATTCTAGACTTGAAAGCGCAGTAAAAAGGGGTAGGGTGTGCCCACCCAATCGGGGATAGGTGTTTGATTAGAAATACTCTATAAACTCCGGGACTCGATTGGAGGCTGAAGGCATCAAATTGAATACACAAATAATACGATGTATCAGCCTGTTATAGACACAGTTTAACAACGGAACGGCCTGGGGAGTTCCAACGAACATGACTGCCACATCTGGCTTGTGTCTTGAGGATGTCTGTATGAGCTATTGCTCTGCTATCTCAAGACTTGATCAAGATAGAAGTGTCCTTTGTCATGGTGCGCCCCGTAAAAAGGTCACGGCGGGAGCCTCATCATGAGCGATACGCTCTTACTTGATTATTTCCCGGTTTTGGTGTTCCTCGGCATCGCTGGCGCTATGGCTGTCTTCATGATTGCCGCTAGCTGGATCATTGGTCGCCAAAAACCAGACCCCGAAAAAGATTCGGCTTACGAATGCGGCTTTGAAGCGTTCGAAGACGCGCGCATCAAATTTGATGTGCGCTTTTATCTTGTGGCCATCTTGTTCATTATCTTCGATCTGGAAGTCGCTTTCTTGTTCCCCTGGGCGGCGAACTTGGGCGCTATCGGCGTTTTCGGTTTCTGGTCCATGATGATCTTCCTTGGGGTTCTCACCATCGGCTTTATTTATGAATGGAAGAAGGGAGCTCTGGAATGGGAGTAGAATCCAAACCAGCTGCTGAGCTTCAGCCCATCCCGCCGGGAACCGAGCAAGATGCGATCTTGGCTCAGGTTCAAGACGAGTTGAATGAGCGTGGCTTCGTCGTTGCCAATGTTGACAAGCTGGTCAACTGGGCACGTACAGGTTCTTTGTGGCCGATGACCTTTGGTCTGGCCTGCTGTGCTGTGGAAATGATCCACGCGTACATGAGCCGCTATGATTTGGACCGCATGGGCGTTGTCCCCCGTCCCAGCCCGCGTCAATCTGACGTGATCATTGTGGCGGGGACGTTGACCAACAAAATGGCTCCGGCATTCCGTAAAGTTTACGATCAAATGGCAGAACCCCGCTGGGTGATCTCCATGGGGTCGTGTGCAAATGGTGGTGGTTACTATCACTATTCTTATTCGGTGGTACGCGGTTGTGACCGTGTTGTGCCGGTAGACATCTATGTGCCGGGCTGCCCGCCCACGGCAGAAGCTCTGCTGTACGGCATTCTTCAGCTGCAAAAGAAGATTAAGCGGACCGGGACGCTATTCCGCTAAGTCGTCTCACATTTGTGAGATGAGTGAAGCCAATCAGGAGTTTTTGGACCTATGGATCCAGCCCTTGAAGAATTAAAAGAGATCGTCATCGCCGCTTTGGGTGAGTCCGTGCTGGACACGTCTGAAAGTCGCGGTGAATTGTCTGTTCAAGTCAAACGCGACGATATTGAGCGTGTTTTGACCTATTTGCGCGATAACGTGAACTGCCAATTTAAGCAGTTGGTGGACTTGTGCGGTGTGGACTACCCCGAACGTGAAGAACGTTTCGAAGTTGTCTACAATTTGCTGTCCATGAGCCACAATCGCCGCATTCGGATCAAAGTCCGCACGGCAGGTCAGCCTGTTCCCAGTATTGTCGGTGTGTTTTCCACCGCAGGCTGGTTCGAACGTGAATGCTGGGATTTATATGGCGTACCGTTTGAAGGTAACCCGGATCTCCGCCGCATCCTGACGGATTACGGTTTTCAAGGTCATCCGTTGCGCAAAGACTTCCCGCTCACGGGCTTTGTCGAAATGCGCTACGACGACGAAAAGAAACGCGTTGTTTATGAACCGGTGAAAATGACCCAAGAATTCCGCAGTTTTGACTTCTTAAGCCCATGGGAAGGTCAACCGCCTGTTCTTCCAGGGGATGAAAAAGCGGAACAAGCTGCCCAAGACGGCAATGGGGAGGGCTCTTAAGTTATGGCTCAAAACCAAATTAAAAATATGACGCTGAATTTCGGCCCGCAACACCCGGCTGCACACGGTGTGCTGCGTATGGTGTTGGAGATGGACGGTGAAATCGTCGATCGTGCGGACCCGCACATTGGCTTGTTGCACCGTGGTACTGAAAAGCTGATTGAACACAAAACCTACCAACAAGCGACGCCGTATTTCGATCGTCTCGATTACGTGGCGCCGCAAAACCAGGAACATGCATTTGTTCTGGCTGCGGAAAAGTTGTTGGGGATAGAAGTTCCAGAACGTGCTCAGTACATTCGTGTGCTGTACTGCGAAATCGGCCGCATTTTGAACCACATCTTGAACATTACGTCTTATGCAATGGACGTTGGTGCCATGACACCGATGCTCTGGGCGTTTGAAGACCGTGAACACTTGATGGAATTCTGTGAACGTGTTTGTGGTGCACGTATGCACATGAATTACTTCCGCGTTGGTGGTGTTGCGCGCGATATGCCAGAAGGCTTGGCCGAAGATATTCTGGCTTGGTCTGAGCGCTTCCCGCAAATGATTGACGATATGGAAACATTGCTGACCAACAACCGTATCTTCAAACAGAGGACCGTTGATATCGCAGTGGTTTCTGAAGCTGAAGCTTTAGATTGGGGCTTTACCGGCCCGAACCTGCGTGCATCCGGTGTGGCTTGGGATTTGCGTAAATCTCAGCCCTATGATGCATATGACAAGATGGACTTTGACATTCCGGTTGGTAAGTACGGTGATTGCTATGATCGCTATCTTGTCCGCATCCTGGAAATGCGTGAAAGCTTGAAGATTATTCGTCAAGCCATCAACGAAATGCCAGAAGGTCCAGTAATCACCGAAGATCGCAAAGTCGCTTCACCGCCGCGTGCGGAAATGAAGTCGTCCATGGAGCAACTGATCCATCACTTCAAACTGATGAGTGAAGGCATGCACGTTCCTGCTGGTGAAACCTATACTGCTGTCGAAGCCCCGAAAGGCGAATTCGCCGTTTTCTTGGTATCCGACGGCACCAACAAACCATATCGCTGCAAAATTCGCGCACCTGGTTTTGCACATCTGCAAGCCATGGACTTCATGTGTAAAGGTCACATGTTGGCGGATGCGGTCGCAGTGATCGGTTCTATTGATATTGTGTTTGGTGAGATCGATCGATGAGCTCTACACCTATGAATTCGTCCGGTGAGGCTTTTGCCTTTACCCCGGAAAACCAAGAAGCGGCGAAAGCCATCTTGGCGAAATACCCAGAAGGCCGCGAAGCCAGTGCGACTATGCCATTGTTGACTTTGGCCCAACGCCAAAATGATAACTGGTTGCCGCGTGAAGCTATGGACGTGGTTGCGGATATGGTGGGCTTGGCCCCGATCCGTGTGTACGAAGTCGCGACTTTTTACACCATGTATAACTTGAAGCCTGTCGGCAAAAACTTCGTTCAGGTGTGCACCAACATTTCGTGCCTGATCAAAGGTTCTGACGATGTCTTCAAAGCCTGTAAGAAAAAGCTGGGCATCGGCAACGGTGAAACCACGCCAGACGGTGAGTTTACATTGTTGGAAGTGGAATGCTTGGGCGCGTGTGTGAACGCTCCGATGATGCAAATCAACGATGATTTCTACGAAGACCTTACCGGGGAAACCACGGAGAAGGTCTTGGATGCATTGGCGAAGGGCGAAGCACCTGCCGCTGGGTCTCAAGCTGGCAAACGCGTAGGCTGTCAGCCCGCAGGTGGCCTCACCACTTTGATTGGGGAGGACTAAGCCATGCTTCATGATCGTGATCGCATTTTTACCAACATCTACGGTATCCACGATACGGGCGTCAAAGGCGCACAATCGCGTGGCGACTGGGACAAAACGGCTGATATCATCAAGAAAGGCCGTGAGTGGATTGTTGAGGAAATGAAAACGTCCGGCCTGCGTGGTCGTGGCGGTGCTGGCTTTAGCACAGGAATGAAGTGGTCCTTCATGCCGAAAGATTCCGGTGATCGTCCGCACTATTTGGTTATCAATGCTGATGAAGGCGAGCCGGGCACTTGTAAAGACCGTGAAATTCTGCGTTCCGAGCCGCACAAATTGATTGAAGGTGCATTGTTGGCTTCAGTCGGTATCGGTGCACACGCTTGTTACATCTACATTCGCGGTGAGTTTTACCGTGAAGCCGAAGCCGTGCAACGCGCAATCGACGAAGCCTATGACGCTGGCTTGGTTGGTAAGAACGCCTGCAAATCCGGTTATGACTTCGATATCTACGTTCATATGGGCGCTGGCGCATACATCTGCGGCGAAGAAAGCGCACTGATTGAAAGTATCGAAGGCAAAAAAGGCCAGCCCCGCTTAAAACCGCCATTCCCTGCGAACTGTGGCTTGTATGGCTGCCCAACCACAGTGAACAACGTTGAATCCATTGCCGTAGTGCCGGATATCTTGCGCCGTGGTGGGGCTTGGTTCGCGGGCCTTGGTCGTGAAAACAATGCTGGTACCAAATTGTTCTGTGTTTCCGGTCACGTTGAAAACCCATGCACCTTCGAAGAAGAAATGGGCGTTCCAATGAAGGAAATGCTTGAAAAGCACTGTGGCGGTGTCATTGGTGGATGGAACAATCTAAAGGGTGTAATTCCTGGCGGTTCTTCCGTTCCTGTGATGACCAAAGGTCAGTGCGACAGTGCCTTGATGGATTATGACGGTTTGAAAGAGCATGGCTCCAGTTTGGGGACTGCGGCTGTGATCGTTATGGACCAATCAACGGACATTGTTCGTGCCATTACCCGATTGAGTGCTTTCTATAAGCACGAAAGTTGTGGTCAATGTACGCCGTGCCGTGAAGGTACGGGGTGGATGTGGCGCATGATGGAACGCATTTCCGTCGGCAATGCCACGATCGATGAAATTGATCTTCTCGAAGACGTTACCCGCCGAATTGAGGGACACACAATTTGTGCTCTCGGCGACGCGGCCGCTTGGCCTATCCAAGGTTTGATCAAACATTTCCGCAGTGAAATGGAAGAACGGATCTTGGAAAAAGCTGGAACGCAACCTGCTGCCGACGCGGCTGAGTGATTTAAGTAGTTAGAGGAAGGGGAGCCATGCCAAAGCTCACCATTGATGGACAGGAAATCGAAGTCGATGCCAGCATGACAGTGCTGCAGGCTTGCGAACAGGCTGGGGCTGAAGTGCCACGGTTCTGTTACCACGAACGCCTGCCACTATCGGGTAATTGCCGTATGTGTTTGGTTGAAATGGAGCGCGCGCCGAAGCCGGTCGCGTCATGCTGTATGCCGGTCGGCGACGGTATGGTGATCCACACCAATACTGATGAAGTTAAAAAGATGCGCGAAGCGGTGATGGAGTTCTTGCTCATCAATCACCCGCTTGATTGTCCGATCTGTGATCAAGGCGGTGAATGCGATCTTCAAGACCAAGCCGTAGCATACGGGTGTGGCGAAAGCCGTTACACTGAAGAAAAGCGCGCCGTGTCGAACAACGACTATGGGCCGCTGATCAAAGGCACCATGACACGTTGCATTCACTGCACGCGTTGTGTGCGTTTTTCCAGCACCATTGCCGGGACGTCCGAACTGGGTGGTGTATTCCGTGGTGAACACCTGGAAATCGGAACCTACGTAGGCAACACCATCACGTCAGAGCTTTCCGGCAACATGATTGATCTGTGCCCAGTGGGCGCATTGACCAGCTTGCCATACGCCTTCAAAGCCCGTCCTTGGGAATTGAAGAAAACGGAAAGCATTGATGTCTTGGATGGCCTTGGGTCTGCCATTCGTGTGGATAGCCGTGGCGGTGAGGTGCTGCGCATCATTCCGCGCTTGAACGACGATGTGAACGAAGAATGGCTGGGCGACAAATCACGCTTTGCTTGTGATGGATTGAATCGTCAGCGTTTGGATCAGCCTTACATTAAGAAAGACGGTAAGCTTCAAGCCGCGACCTGGGATGAGGCTTTTGGCGCCATTGCTGACAAAGTTAATGGCCTGGATGGCTCCAAAATTGCGGCATTGGCCGGTGACTTGGTTGACGTCGAAGCCATGACGGCATTGAAAGATTTGCTGGCTAGCTTGGGATCCAACAATATGGATTGCCGCCAAGAAGGCAACGCCGTGGACCCGAACGTTCGCGCCAGCTACATCTTCAACTCCACTGTTGCTGGGATCGAGGATGCTGACGCTTTGTTGATCGTCGGCTCCAACCCCCGCATTGAAAACCCGGTTCTCAACGCGCGCATCCGCAAGCGTTACTTAGAAGGCGGTTTCAAAGTTGGTGTTGTCGGTCCGGCAGCAGATCTGACTTACAAACATGACTACTTTGGTGCAGATGCAACGACCTTGAACGACATCGCATCGGGCAAGCATGAGTTTGCTAAAGTTCTGAAGGGTGCAGAGAAGCCCATGATCATCGTCGGTGCAGGTGCATTGATGCGTGCCGATGGTGCTGCGATCTTGGCAGCGTCCAAAGCCATCGCAGATAATCTTGGCATGGTCAAAGATGACTGGAACGGTTTCAATGTTCTGCAAACTTCTGCATCGCGTGTCGGCGGGCTGGACATCGGCTTTTCACCGAAAGACGGTGGGCTGGACACGGTAGGTATCTTGGATGCTTGCGGCGACGGTAAAGTCGAAGTCTTGTACCTGTTGGGTGCTGACGGTATGGAAGCGGCTAAGCTTTCTGATACCTTTATTATCTATCAAGGCCACCACGGCGATAGTGGCGCACACATGGCAGACGTGATCTTGCCAGGTGCTGCGTATACCGAGAAAAACGCCACCTACGTGAATATGGAAGGCCGCGTGCAACGCACCAGCCTAGCTGTGTTTGCACCGGGCCAAGCCAAAGAAGATTGGGCCATCATCCGCGCACTGTCGGCTGCATTGGGCAAAACTCTACCTTACGACACGTTGCCGGATGTTCGCGGACGTATGGCTGAGATCAACCCCGTGTTTGCCACCACTGACGAAATCACGCCTGCTGAATGGACTGATTTTGGAATGGCTGGCGATCTTCAATTAAAACCGCTGTCATCGCATATTCGGAATTATTACATGACCGACCCGATTTCACGCGCCTCTGAGACCATGGCGGCCTGTACCGCTGAGCTACTTGGTCAAGGCGGCGAGACGGAAAGGACCGGCACCGATGGTTGAGCTTTGGGATAACTACCTGTGGCCGTTGGTCTGGTTGGTGATCAAGATTTTGATCATCGTTGTTCCAGTCTTGTTGGCTGTTGCGTATCTGACTTACGCCGAACGTAAAGTTATTGGTGCCATGCAATTGCGCCGTGGTCCAAACGTTGTGGGGCCGTTTGGCTTGCTGCAACCCATGGCCGACGGTGCAAAACTGTTCTTGAAGGAAACGATTATTCCTTCAAGTGCCAACCGCGCGGTGTTCTTGGTGGCACCGATGTTGACCTTCTTCCTGGCCTTGATCGCCTGGGCGGTGATCCCGTTCGGCGAAGGCCTCGTGTTGGCAGACATCAACGTAGGTATATTGTACTTGTTCGCGATCAGCTCCTTGGGTGTTTATGGTGTGCTGATGGCCGGTTGGGCCTCGAACTCCAAGTATGCATTTTTGGGTGCGCTTCGATCTGCGGCACAGATGGTCAGTTATGAAGTCTCCATGGGCTTTGTGATTATTTCCGTGTTGCTGTGTGTTGGGTCTTTGAACCTGACGGACATCGTCGAAGCCCAGCGCGGCATGTGGTTTGTCATTCCGCTGTTCCCAATGGCGGTTGTGTTCTTTATTTCGACGTTGGCTGAAACCAACCGTCACCCGTTTGACCTTCCCGAAGCGGAAGCCGAACTGGTCGCTGGTTACAACGTTGAATATTCGGCCATGACGTTCGCTCTGTTCTTCTTGGGTGAATACGCCAACATGATTTTGATGTGTGCAATGACGTCCGTCTTATTCTTAGGCGGTTGGTTGCCACCGTTCGACATAGCACCGTTCAACATGATCCCGGGGCCGATTTGGCTCTTTATCAAGGTTGCCGCGTTGCTGTTTATTTTCATCTGGGTTCGCGCCAGCTTCCCGCGTTACCGCTATGACCAATTGATGCGTTTGGGCTGGAAAGTGTTCCTGCCATTGTCATTGGCTGCTGTGGTTCTCGTGTCGGGTGTCCTGGTGGCGTTCGACTTAGTACCGAACGCCGGTTGAGGAGGATTATTAAGATATGAGCTTCATCGACCGTCACATTCGCGCATTTTTGCTGGTGGAATTGCTGCAAGGCATGTTCCTCACGCTGCGCTACATGTTCCGTCCCAAGATTACGCTGAACTATCCGTATGAAAAGGGACCGCTGAGCCCACGTTTCCGTGGTGAGCACGCATTGCGCCGTTACCCCAATGGGGAAGAACGCTGCATCGCTTGTAAACTGTGCGAAGCCGTATGCCCGGCACAAGCCATCACCATCGAGGCCGAACCGCGTGACGACGGATCCCGTCGCACCACGCGCTATGACATCGACATGACCAAGTGCATCTACTGTGGTTTCTGCGAAGAAGCCTGCCCAGTAGACGCTATTGTCGAAGGCCCCAACTTCGAATACGCGACAGAAACGCGGGAAGAGTTGATGTACGACAAAGAGAAACTTCTGGCCAACGGCGCACGTTGGGAGATCGAACTTGATCTTCGCTTGCGTGCCGACGCGCCATACCGTTGAGGAGCCAGAAGATATGATTGAAACTCTGGTCTTTTATATGTTTGCCATCATTTGCGTCGCATCCGGCGTTTTGGTAGTGACACGTCGCAACCCGGTTCATTCGGTGTTGTTCTTGATCTTAGCATTCTTCAACGCAGGCGGCTTGTTCGTTCTTGCAGGTGCTGAGTTCTTGGCGATGCTGCTGATTGTGGTTTACGTCGGTGCCGTTGCGGTGCTGTTCATGTTCGTCGTGATGATGCTGGATGTCACCGTGGTGGAAATGAAGCAAAGCTTCGCCAACTACCTGCCCATTGGGTTGTTGGTTGTGGCGATCTTCACTGCTGAATTGCTGGCATCATCCATCGGTTGGCACTTTGCCGCTGAGGCAAAGTCGAACCTTCAGGCCGTTACGCCGGATGCGGGTGTTATTCACAACACCAATGCATTAGGACAGTTGATCTACACCAAATACATCTATCTGTTCCAAGCCGCGGGTCTGATTTTGTTGGTTGCCATGATCGGCGCCATTGTGCTGACACACCGCAAACGTCCGGACAGCAAAAAACAGGTTATCGCAGATCAATTGGCACGCGATCCGAAGGAAGCTGTTGTGATGAAAAAAGTTGAATCCGGGAGGGGCATCTAATGGCTGAGATCGGATTGGCGCATTATCTGGCCGTCGCCGCGATTTTGTTCGCGACGGGCGTGTTCGGAATTTTCCTCAACCGCAAAAACGTGATCGTCATTTTGATGTCGGTCGAACTGTTGTTGCTTGCGGTGAATATCAACATGGTGGCCTTCTCGGTCGAGCTGGGCGATATGGTCGGGCAGGTGTTTAGCCTGTTCATCCTGACCGTCGCAGCCGCGGAAGCAGCCATCGGTTTGGCCATCTTGGTGGTGTTCTTCCGCAACCGCGGATCCATCGCCGTCGATGACATCAACTCCATGAAGGGCTAGGGGACAGACTTAAGATGAGCATGATTAAAGCCATTGTCTTCTTGCCTTTGTTGGCATCGATGCTTGCGGGTATTCTCGCGTTCGTCGATTGTGGAGAAGACAAACACAAAAAACACAAGATGGATCTCTACGCACAGTGGATCACCTCCGGCGCATTGCTGGTGGCTATGGTGCTGTCGTGGATGACGTTCTATCAAGTCGGCCTACAGGGCGATGCTTACACCGTCACGGTGCTGCATTGGATCCAATCGGGTGATCTGAGCTTCAATTGGGCCTTAAAGGTCGATACGCTGACGGCGGTGATGTTGGTGGTGGTGTGCACGGTTTCGGCCATGGTGCACGTTTATTCCATCGGTTACATGCATCACGACCCAGACGTGCCACGCTTTATGAGCTACTTGTCACTGTTCACTTTCTGCATGTTGATGCTGGTGACCGCCGACAACTTGATCCAAATGTTCTTCGGTTGGGAAGGTGTCGGTTTGGCGTCTTACCTGCTGATCGGGTTCTGGTACAACAAACCGTCTGCGAATGCAGCCGCGATTAAAGCCTTTGTCGTCAACCGCGTTGGTGACTTTGGTTTCGCATTGGGCATCTTTGCGGTGTTCGTGATGTTTGGCACCGTCAACTTGGATGAAATTTTCGCCCAAGCGGGAAGCATGACCGACGCAACCATTTCAATGTTCGGTTATGAGTTCCATGCCATCACCGCGATGTGCTTGTTGCTGTTTGTTGGGGCCATGGGTAAATCGGCTCAGTTGGGTCTGCACACTTGGTTGCCTGACGCTATGGAAGGCCCGACCCCTGTGTCGGCGTTGATCCACGCGGCAACGATGGTGACAGCGGGTGTGTTCATGGTGTCGCGTATGTCGCCACTGTTTGAATACTCCGATCTGGCACTGCAGGTTGTGACCATTGTCGGTGCATCCACGGCGATCTTCGCCGCGACCATCGGCTGTACCCAGTTCGACATCAAACGCGTGATTGCGTATTCCACCTGTTCGCAGTTGGGTTACATGTTCTTTGCCATCGGTGTTTCGGCTTATCAAGCTGCGATCTTCCACCTTTTGACACACGCGTTCTTCAAAGCGTTGTTGTTCTTAGGTGCGGGTTCCGTCATCCACGCCATGTCCGACGAACAAGACATGCGCAAGATGGGCGGTATTTGGAAGATGATCCCGGTGACCTATGGTCTGATGTGGATTGGTTCGCTGGCACTGGCAGGTATTCCGCCGTTTGCTGGGTTCTATTCCAAAGACATCGTACTGGAAGCCGCGTGGGCTGCACATTCAGGTGCTGGTGGTTACGCCTTCTGGATGGGTATCGCTGCTGCATTCCTGACCGCATTCTATAGCTGGCGTTTGATTATCATGACGTTCCACGGCAAGTCCCGTGCAGATGAAACCGTTTTGGCACATGTACACGAAAGCCCGAAGATCATGATCATTCCTTTGTTGGTTTTGGGTGCTGGTGCCATTGTCGCGGGTAAAGTCGGTTATGAATGGTTTGTTGGCCATGATGCTGCAGCCTTCTGGGGCAATGCGATCTTGGTTCTGGACAGCCACCCGGCACTTGAAAATGCACACCATGTGCCAATGTGGGTGAAATATCTGCCGTTGGTGGTGGGTGTTGCGGGCATCGCACTGGCTTATGTCATGTATATGTTTGCACCTAGTCTTCCTGGTGCTGTGGCAAGGGCGATCAAGCCTATTCACACTTTTGTTTTCAACAAGTGGTACTTCGACGAGTTGTATGACGCCGTTTTCGTCAAACCGGCCTTTCGTATCGGCAAGGGTTTGTGGAAAGTGGGTGATGAGGCCATCATCGATGGTCTTGGCCCCAACGGAGTTGCGCACCAAACGCAAGAAACGGCTGAAAAAGCCAGTTCTTTGCAGTCGGGTTACCTCTACCACTATGCGTTCGCCATGCTAATCGGCTTGGTGCTCATGGTGGCCTGGTATTTGTACATCGTGGGGTGATGAGATAATGGCTGACCTTCCGATCCTATCGCTCCTGATTTTCCTGCCGTTGGTTGGTGCTGGGTTAATCCTCACCATCAACGGAGAGGATGATCTGGGTAAACGCAATGCCCGTCGCGTTGCGTTGTGGACTTCGTCCGTAACCTTTGTGTTGTCGCTGTTCTTGTGGTTTGGTTTTGACAATTCCACAGCAGCATTCCAGTTTGTTGAAAAGGCTGACTGGATCCCGGCGTACAACATCAACTATCACTTGGGTGTGGATGGCATTTCCATGCTGTTCGTGATGTTGACAACGTTGTTGTCACCAATTTGTATCCTGGCCAGCTGGGACAGCATCAGAGAGCGCGTCAAAGAATACATGATCGCATTTTTGATTTTGGAAACGATGATGATCGGCATGTTTGCCGCATTGGATATCGTGATCTTCTACATCTTCTTCGAAGCTGTTCTGATCCCGATGTTCTTGATCATCGGTGTCTGGGGTGGACAGAACCGTGTGTACGCTTCGTACAAGTTGTTCCTTTACACCTTGGCCGGTTCCGTGTTGATGCTGGTGGCTATCTTGGTGATGTACGCACAAGCGGGCACCACTGATATTCCAACCCTGATGGCAACGCGTTTTGATCCGCAACTGCAAATGTGGCTGTGGTTGGCGTTCTTCGCTTCCTTCGCTGTGAAAGTGCCGATGTGGCCGGTTCACACTTGGTTGCCGGATGCCCACGTACAAGCACCAACAGCAGGTTCTGTGATCTTGGCCGGTGTACTGTTGAAGTTCGGCGGCTACGGCTTCTTGCGCTTCTCTCTACCAATGTTCCCCGATGCTTCGGTTGAATTCACACCGTTGATCTACACCTTGTCGATCGT
>JAPHSY010000035.1 GCA_026196495.1 Magnetovibrio sp. | reverse complement strand
TTCGGCCGCTAGATCGTCACCTTCATCGCCACCGCCGCCAGCATCACCGCCGCCGCCATCGTCATCGCCGCCGCCCATGGCGGCTTCCCATGCCGCTGCCATGGCGTCTTGATCGACATCTTCTCCGGGCGTTGTCATCGCTTCGACCTAACCTCACGCAGTCCTATTGGACCAACATTTCCTTAAACAGCACATCATTGACGACAGCAGGAGCCACCGCCACATTCACGCGCTTCAACAATTCTTCTCTCAACCGATACATGCCGGCTGAGCCTTTCAAATCTTCAATCCGCAATTCCCGCAGATAGATTTGAAAATTATCAACAATACGCGGCATCATCTCTTCAATCTTAGTGATGTCATCGCTGCTTTCTAATTCCAAGCTAACGCGGATTTTCAAGTAAACCGCTTTGCGTCCGCCAGTATTGATATTCACCAACATTTCCTGCAAATCGTAAAACACTGCATCGCCAGAAATGATTTGGGTTTCTTCGACTTCTTCGATCGCCTCCGCACTTTCACCACCTGATAGCATATCAATTACAGGCTGAAGTAAGCCGGTAAAATAAGCCGCAGCTGCACCACCAAGAATCAACACCAATACGGCAGCAACTACGATCAGCAGGCGCTTTCGTCCGGCACCACCATCACCCTCACTCTCTTCGTCATCGAATTCACCGTCTTCGATGTCTTCTTCTAAATCCTCGTCGAGTTCCTCGTCGGCCATGCCGTCTCCGTTTTTTGCTTACCTTGCGCCACTAATACGGCACCGGGAGCAAGCCCATAAACAACACTTGCACCCTGAGCAACATAACTCAGCTCACCACATTAAAGCGCGGATGGTTAACAAGGGGTTGACTAACCCAAGAAAACCAAGGGTTTTTGCACATCCATCTTCAACTCAAAAAAACTTCTTATTCCCAAAATGGTCGCGAATCCAAAAACCTCAAAGACCTAAGTGATCACCAACGTGTGAACCATTCTCGTATCAGCACTGCGTTAAATGCCTCGAACCAGCCCAACTCAAAGCACCGTGGGCAAGTTCTGCCGGGCAGGCCGTGCCGGATGCTGTTTTCTACCCACTAAAAAACACCCCTAAAAACAGCATAACACATTGTATTCACATGGTTTATTTGATTGGCACAGTCTCTGCAATGTAACAAGCAAATGCCACTTAAAAAATCGTGGCAACAGACGGAAACGGTAACGATCAAAACCAAAGGCTAGTCAGATGGAAACTACAGGATATATCGCGCTATCACGCCAAGGGGCGTTGCGTCGGGAAATGAGTACCATCGCCAACAATTTGGCCAACATGAACACCACCGCCTACAAGGGTGAACGAATGATGTTTGTGGATCACCTTACAAAATCCAAGTCTGGTGATTTTATTGCTGACCAAAACTTGGCCTTCACCCGTGATATTGCATCATACCGCAACATCCAAGATGGCCCCATCGAACAAACAGGCAATACCTTGGATGTTGCCATTCACGGTAAAGGCTACTTTGCCGTTCAAGGGCCTAATGACACTTTGCAGTACACCCGCAACGGTAACTTCCGGTTGGACAACACCGGACAACTGGTGACCCAAGCTGGCCTACCGATTTTAACCGATGCAGGCGCTCCGATTTTCTTTTCACCCGAAGACACATCTATCGTGTTCAACAGTGATGGCACGATTTCTACCGAAAATGGCCAAGTTGGAAAATTGCAAATCGTAGAATTTGCCAACGAAATGGGCCTACAACGCGCCGCCAACGGCATGTACACCACAGACCAAGCTGCAACACCCGTCGCAGCCCCTCACGTAGCACAATACGCCTTGGAAAAATCCAACGTCGAAAGTGTTTTGGAAATGACCCGCATGATCGAGGTCAACCGCCGATACAAAAGCGTGCAAAAAATGATCGACAAAGAAGACGAACGCATTCGCAAGGCCATCACGGAACTGGCCAAAGTATCATCAAACTAAGACCAAGCTGTAGAGGCCAAATAATAAAAACAGGCCTCCGGCACACAAAAGATAAACGCCAAAGAGCGAAAGGACGGAACAATGAGATCACTGAGCATCGGAGCCACAGGCATGTTGGCTCAACAACGCAACGTCGAGGTCATCTCCAACAACCTCGCCAACATGAACACCACCGGCTACATGCGTCGCCGCACGGAGTTCCACGATCTTTTGTATCAAAATCTGCGTCGTGTCGGTTCCACATCATCAGACGCTGGTGACATTGTTCCATCCGGTGTGCAACTGGGCTTAGGTGTCAAGCTTGCCGCGGTTTATCGTATTCACGAACAGGGCAACTTAAACCCGACAGATAACGCCTTTGACTTAGCAATCCAAGGCCGTGGCTTCTTTCAAGTTCAAATGCCCAACGGTGACACAGGCTACACCCGCGATGGTACGTTCCAGCTGAACGCTGATGGTCAATTGGTCACCCATGACGGTTATGCCATTCAGCCCAACATTACGGTCCCCAGTAATGCCGTGGATGTTGCGATCAACACATCAGGTGAAGTCTTGGTCAAATTAGACGGCCAAGTGTCCTATTCCAACGTCGGCCAAATCCAGACTGCCATTTTCCCCAATGATGCTGGTCTGGAATCCATTGGCTCTAACCTATATCTGGAAACACCTGCATCTGGTAACGCCACCACCGCCGCACCTGGATCCACAGGTTACGGCACAATTTTGCAGGGCTTCTTGGAAACCTCTAATGTCAACGCGGTTGAAGAGATCTCTAACCTCATCTCCGCACAGCGTGCTTATGAAATGAACTCCAAAGTCATTCAGACTTCGGACGACATGATGGGCACCTTGACGTCACTGAGGTAATGGAGGCTGTTATGAAACTGCTCACCATCCTATTTGGTCTGGTTATATTGCTCGGCTCTCCTGCATTCGCAGCAGGGAAAAAAGCAACCGATGTAGACGACATCAAGTTCGTTTCATTGAACAACCACGTTGTCATCGAAAACGGCGTGATCCGCCTGGGCGATGTGTTCCAAGGTACGGGCGAATATGCAGAACGCGTTATCGCCTACTCCCCTCGCCCCGGTTCGCGTTCGGTGTTTGATGCCCGCTGGCTCAAACGTGTCGCTTTGGCTTTTAAACTCAACTGGCGTCCGGCTTCGGCTGCAGAACGTATCGTCATTGAACGCGACAGCCAAATTATTACCAAATCCGAAATTGAAACCATCCTACACGAACGTTTGGTCGCAGAAGGCGGAGATGCCAATGCCCGTGTAGTTCTGGCCAACCGTTCATTTCGCCTGCACCTTCCCGTTGGTGAGAATTACCTTCTGGGGATTGAGCAAATCAACTTTGACAATGCCAATGGCCGTTTTAGTGCAATCATGGCTTGGGGCAATGGCAAAGACGAACGTCGCCGCGTGACCGGCCGGTTGGAACGCATGACCGAAGTCCCCGTTTTGACCAAACGCATAATGCGTGGTGATATCATTCGCGCTGGTGATGTTGAATGGCTTGAATTGCCGCAAGCACGCCTGTCACGCAATGCCGTCACTGACTTGGATCGTCTTGTCGGTATGGCTGCAAAGCGTGGCATTTCAGTAGGCAAACCCATTTCGGAAAGTGATATCCGTCGCCCCTTGTCCGTATCAAAGGGCGATAGTGTCACTATGGTGTTGTCTACCCCGATCATGCGGCTGACCACCAAAGGCAAGGCCTTAGAATCTGGCGCCAATGGCGACACCATCCGTATCACCAACAGTCAAACCCGCACCGTGGTTGAGGCCGTCATCACCGGACCTGGACAGGCCCGTGTTGATGCCCCCGTCAACCTGGCGATGCGCTAGAAGAAGGAGAGAGACCCATGAAACGGACCATCTCCACCCTCAAAACTGTAGTACTGACCACCGCAGTTTTAACCTCACTGTCAGCATGCAACACTGTGTCGCGAATTTCGCAAATTGGCGACGGACCGGAGCTATCACAAATCACCAACCCAACGGTTATGCCAAGTTACCGCCCGGTCAGCATGCCGATGCCGACGCCGAAGGAAGTCACAGTTAATCACAATTCATTGTGGCGCCCAGGGGCTAAAGCCTTTTTCAAAGATCACCGAGCAAAAGAAGTTGGTGACATTGTCACCGTAAACTTGGCATTAAACGACAGCGCAAAATTGGCAAACAAAACTGAACGGGATCGCACCGACCGTGAGGATTCCGATATTTCAGCTCTGCTGGGCTATCCACAAAAGTTTGCGAAGAACAACTTGCCCAACGGCTTTGATCCTGTAAACACGGCCAACTTTGGCAATGTTCACAGCACCTCTGGAGATGGCACCATCGACCGCTCTGAAACGGTCAGCCTGACTTTTGCCGCCGTTGTGACACAAATTCTTCCCAATGGTGCATTGGTCATTTTGGGACGCCAAGAAGTGGCTGTTAACTCTGAAATGCGTGAATTGGAGTTAAGCGGCGTGGTTCGTCCCGGTGACATCGATGCCGACAATACTGTAGAACACACCAAAATTGCTGAGATGCGCGTGGCCTATGGCGGCCGCGGGACACTTAGCGATCTCCAGCAACCGCGCTGGGGTATGCAACTCTTCGACATTCTATTCCCGTTCTGAGTTGCTTTGATCGTTCCCGTTTGGAATTGGCGGGCCGTCCCCGCCAATTCCAACAAACTTACAGGCCGGTGTTTTTTACACCGGCCTTTTTTTTGTACCTTCACAAATAATCCACAAAAAAAGGCCGAAGCGTAAGCCCCGGCCTTTTTAGTTTATTTACGTGAATGATCAGTCGTCGCGGTGGGTTTTTTCCATCCGTTCATGACGTTCCTGCGCATCAATAGACAATGTCGCAATTGGGCGTGCCTCAAGACGTGGGATTGAAATGGGTTCATGTGTATCTTCACACAAGCCATATGACCCATCAGCAATGCGTTCCAACGCTTCGTCAATTTTAGCAATCAACTTGCGCGCACGATCACGCGTACGCAGCTCCAAAGCCCGATCTGTTTCAATCGACGCCCGGTCTGCGATATCAGGTTCCTGGACTCCACCCTCTGACAGGTGTTCCAAAGTTTCGTTGGATTCCTTAAGAAGCTCACCTTTCCAATCCAAAAGTTTTTGGCGGAAATATTCAAGCATCATCGGATTCATAAACTCCTCTTTAGGAGAGGGTTTATAATCGGGAGGAAGTGTAACGTTCATGTTCGACCTATGTCCCCCTAGGTTGTAATTCGCGCGGAATATATGAAAGCAGCCGCGCTGAGGCAAGAGGCGTTTCACATTCTTTGTGGAAAAAATCGTGTTTTAAGGGATAAACCGACCAAACCTCCCCCTAAAAGCAGGCTTAACGGCCTCATTAACCTTATGAATTGAACCAGAAATCAGCTGTTGCGTGTAAATTTTGCTATCTCAACTTCAGCGCGCAACTCAATCTCACTCAAAATGTCATTAAGACGTGGATCTTGCACCTTGGCGCGTCCTTCACGCATACGTCGGGCTAAGTCCATGAGGTTTTCTTTTGGAATCGCCCCCCGAAGCAGGGCATCTTGAATTGATGTCAAACGATCCAATAAGTCCATGCCGTATGTATGCGCCTGCTTGCGGTTTTGCTCTTCTGTGGAATTACCCACTTCCTGCATCGCCAACAGTGCATCAACACCATCTAGAGCTGCTGTATCGACGACCCCAGTTTCAGTTGCAGCAACATCAGATCCACCAGAAGCCCCACGCAATTGATCAGCAAACGCAGATGAGCCTGCACCCGAAGTCCCTTTTTTGGACTTCGTGCCGCTCACACCTTTGCTTTGACCAACGTTTCCGACCTTCATCGTGAAAGCTTCTCACTTAATCTAATCTGTCGTATAGCCGCGCCGGGAGACTCGACCTTTTAATCATCATAGAGCATGAGCCCATTTGGTTAAACAACGGTTGAAGCATTCTTTTTTGCCCTTCCAAAGCCTAAGTACAGAATCAATTCAAGATTTTTCAAAATTTAGTATTTTTGTTGTTGCAAATCATTATCAGTCGCTATAGGTTCCGGAATCAGAAGTTGAGAATGATTATCACCTTCAAATCGTTCTAAACTAATATTGCAACGCACAATCAATCGGACCTCCCCCGAGGCCCCAACAAACAGTAGGATATCAAGATGATCGCCCGCACACTTTCTTTCAGCATCGCCGCCGCCGGTATTGCTCTGTCATCCTTCATTGCCGCCCCCCATGCACAAGCTGCTGAGCTGAATGTCTATTCATATCGCCAAGCTTTCTTAATCGATCCGCTGGTCAAAGCGTTTGAAAAAGAAACTGGCACGAAAGTGAACATCGTCTTTTCGAAAAAAGGTTTGCTGCAACGCTTGCAATCCGAAGGTATGAACAGCCCTGCTGACGTGGTTTTAACCGCTGACGTCAGTCAAATTGCCCAATTTGAAAAAGAAAACCTGCTGCAACCCATCAAAAGTGCGGAACTGGAAAAGAACGTCCCCAGTCAATACCGCGCACCAAACGGCATGTGGACTGGTCTAACCATGCGTGCCCGTGCCGTATACGCTTCAAAAACCCGCGTCAAACCTGGTGAGCTTACCTCTTACGAAGACCTTGCCAAGCCACACATGAAAGGTCGCGTTTGCACCCGTTCAGGGAAACACCCCTACAACGTCACGCTTACAGCATCCATCATTGCTGCGAAGGGTGAAGCTGCGGCTGAAGAATGGGCGCGCGGCTTGAAAGCCAACTTGGCCCGCAAGCCCCAAGGTAATGACCGCGCCCAAGTCAAGGCCATCAAAGAAGGCGAGTGCGATGTATCGCTGGGCAACAGCTACTACTTCGGTAAAATGATTACCAACGAGAAAAAGCCCGAGCAAAAAGAATGGGCGGCTTCCGTAAACATCATATTCCCAAACCAAGCTGACCGTGGCACCCACGTAAACGTTTCCACCGGTGCAATTACCAAAGCTTCAAAACAACCGGAACTGGCAGCAAAATTCTTAGCCTTCCTATCTTCTAACGAAGCACAAACCATCTACTCTTCCGCTAACTTTGAATACCCGCTCAAGGCCGGCATCAAGATGGATCCGCTGGTTGCAAGCTGGGGCAAGTTCAAAGCTGATGACCGCAACCTGGCAGACGTCGTCGCCGCACAGACAGCTGCGACAAAATTGATGGACAAGGTCGCGTTCGATCAATAAACCCTGAGACACCCCATGGAAGCTATATCTTTCATGGGGTGTCTTAATCTTTTAAGCCGGAACACCCATGACCCAAACGGCCCCGCCAATCTTGGCAAGCACAATCGAAAAACGTCTAAAGACGCCCAGCATTGATGTCTGGGCGTTTGGCACGCTTATGGTTTGCCTTGCTGTGGCGATGCCAATTGTCTGGGTGATTGGATTGGCCCTAACGCCTTCCGGAGACATATGGCAACATCTGGTCGACACCGTTCTGGGCAATTTGATCATCACCACCTTGATGTTGATGATTGGTGTTGGCCTTGGCACCCTTGTCATAGGCACGGGTACCGCGTGGATCGTCACCATGTGTCGCTTCCCAGGCAAACGCATTTTTGAATGGGCATTGCTCATCCCCATGGCGGTTCCAGCCTATGTTATCGCTTATGTCTACACTGACTTGTTGGAATATTCCGGTCCCATTCAAGGAATCATCCGGGACATGTTTGGATTTGAATCTAAACATGATTACTGGTTCCCGGAAATCCGTTCCCTCGGCGGCGCCATCACCATGATGACCTTGGTGCTGTATCCCTATGTCTATTTACTGGCCCGCGCATCATTTCTGGAACAAAGCGTGTGTGTGTTAGAAGCCAGCCGCACACTTGGAAAAGGACCATGGCAAAGCTTTTTCAAAGTGGCGCTCCCCCTTGCCCGCCCAGCCATTGCAGTTGGGGTGAGTTTGGTGATGATGGAAACCCTAAACGATTACGGCACTGTCGATTTTTTTGCCGTCTCAACTTTTTCCAAAGGCATCTACGATGTCTGGCTGAACATGAATAGTCCATCGGGTGCAGCTCAGTTAGCGTGCATGTTGTTGATGTTCGTAATGGTGCTAATCGGCTTGGAGCGATATGGGCGGAGAAAACAAAAATTCCATCATACCTCCACCCACATACGTGAATTGCCTGGGTTTAAGTTGTCACCCATGCTGGCAACGTTGGCATTCTTGGCCTGTGCCATCCCTGTCCTGTTGGGTTTCTTGATACCCGCTTGGGTGCTGGGCTCTTACGCCATAGACTTTTACCAAGACACCTTGGACGCAAACTATTGGATCACCACCTGGAATTCTTTGCTGTTATCGAGCATAGCCGCAATCGTCGCAATCGTCGCAGGGGTGTTCTTGGCCTACAGCCTACGCCTTGGTCAAAGCCACTGGATCAATGTAATGACGCGCTTCGCATCTTTAGGTTACGCCGTTCCTGGAGCAGTTTTGGCTATCGGTATTTTGATGTACCTGGGCTGGCTGGATAACACCATTGATGGCTGGGTACGTAATAATATTGGTTTTTCGACAGGCTTAATCTTTTCCGGCACCATATTTGCTGTGACCTTTGGCTATGTGGTGCGGTTTTTGTCCTTGTCATTTGGTTCCGCCGAAGCCGGATTGGGTAAGATCACTGCCAACATGGACGGTGCAGCACGGACATTGGGGGCAGGCCCGTTTGCGACTTTGCGCAGGGTACACTTGCCCATTATGCGCGGTTCAATTATGACGGCCGCATTGTTGGTGTTTGTCGATTGCATGAAAGAATTACCTATGACGGTAATGTTGCGCCCATTCAACTTTGAAACATTGGCCACTTTTGTACATCAATACGCCGCTGATGAAATGCTGCCCGAAGCATCCCTGGCGGCACTCAGCATCGTCGTTGCCGGAATCATTCCAGTAATTTTGTTATCCATCACCATTGCGCGTTCACGTGCAGGGCACTATGCCCCCGAAGAACCGCACCTCATTGAAATGGAGGAAGCCGCACCATGACCACAGGCTTGGTAATGGAACGCATTCGCCACGCATTTGGCCCCATGGAAGTCTTACAAGACGTCTCCTTGGTCGCCGAAGCAGGAAAGCTCACCTGTTTGTTGGGTCCCAGTGGCTGCGGAAAAACAACTTTGCTGCGATTGGCGGCTGGCCTTGAAAGTGTGCAAGGAGGCCGTATCCTCCTGCAAGGTCACACGGTTGGCAATGGCGCTGAAAAGTTCAGCCTGCCGCCGGAAAAACGTGACATTGGCTTGATGTTTCAAGACTATGCCCTGTTTCCACACCTCAGTGTTTTTAAAAACATTGCTTTCGGAATCAAGAACCTAACAGCGGAACGACGCGAATGGATCGAGGCCGGCTTAGAACGCATGGGATTGGCAAAACACCGCAACAGTTACCCCCATGTTTTATCCGGTGGTCAACAGCAACGCGTCGCCTTGTTGCGCGCTTTGGCACCAGAACCTAAAATCCTGTTATTGGATGAACCGTTTTCCGGCCTGGATGTCACCCGCCGTGCACAAGTACGCGAAGACACTTTGAATTTTTTGAAAGAATGTGGTGTCGCCGTTTTGATGGTCACCCATGATCCCGAAGAAGCCATGTTCATGGCCGATCACATCGTCGTTATGAAAGACGGAAAAGTGGTACAAGCGGGCACACCGGTGCAAACCTATTTCCATCCTGTCGATGCGTTTGTTGCCGAATTATTTGGCCCCATGAACCATTTTGACGGCATTGTTGACAAGGGGGCCCTGCAAACTCCCTTTGGTCTCTTTCCCATTCCGGCTATTCCTGACGGTGAACAAGCCAAAGTCTTGGTACGCATGGAGGGCATTAACGTTACCATGGGCAATGCCGATGGACATCCTGAAGAAATGCCGAAGGATTGCTGTTACACTACGGGTAAAATTGAAGATGCCTACCTCTTGGGTCGCTCATCTCACCTACATATTCGTGTCCCCAAAAACCATGGCCACCCCGATGGAGAAAAGGTCTTATTGCATGTCCGTGTTTCTGGCGTGATGAAACCCGAATCCGGCGCCACGGTCACGGTTTGGGCTGATCCGAAACAAGCATTTGTCTTCGCTGCTGATTGATCTGGCCCGGCAAGTTTTTCACCCCCGCACAATTGACCTGCTGAAACAGGTAATCATTGCCCACACCTGAATCTTTAAAGCTTTAATTTCAATAGATTAACGCTGCACTAAACTTGGCATCTATCTTGCTTTGTTACCCGTAGGTAATTGCGTGCAGGCAACTTGTCTGCACCCTTAAAAGTAAGACGGAGAAATCCCATGGCCCTCTACGGTGCCTTTTCCAATTCTGTGCTCGGCATGATGAGCCAAGCTAGAGCCCTACACAACATTGGTACCAACGTTGCCAATGTAAACACTGGCGGCTACAAACGAACGGATACAGCCTTTTCGACAGTGCTAAGTCGTTCATTGCAAGAGACATCTGACAATGGCGGGGTACGCCCAACCGATAAATCCACAATCACACAACAGGGCAATATTGTCACCAGCTCACTTGCTACTGATGTCGCTATTGCGGGTAAAGGGTTCTTTGTTTTGAACTCCGCCCAGGACGGCACCGGAGATTCTCTTTTCACCCGTGATGGAAGTTTTGATATTGCCCCTGTTAATGACATCTCCGTAACCGGCATTGGCAACACAAATGTCACGACGAAAGATGGCTATCTAACAGATAAAAATGGATATTTTGTTCAAGGGTGGGCCTATGTAAACGGTGCCGTAACAACATCGGCTACCCCCACCAGCCTACGCGTTGATCAATATGCCTTTATCGATGAGTTTGAAACAACGTCCGCAGCAAACTTGAGCATGAATCTTCCTGCCACGGATGCTATTAACGATACACGTCAGTACGATATTACCCTGATCGACAGTGCAGGGGTGCAGCAAACCAACAAAATGACCTTCACCAAAACCGGGCTAAACACCTGGGGGGTGACGTCAACAACATCCCAAACCCCCGTTTCGCAAATTGATACGGTGACGATGGCGGGTACGGCGGGTGAAGTTGGCGATACATATTCAGTGACCGTAAATGGCACGACTGTTACGTACACCACCGACGGAACAGAGGCTAGCCTTGATGCAATCCGCGATGCTTTGGTTGCACAAATCAATCTTGACACTACGGTTTCTGCAACTGTCACGGCTGCCGCTGGCGGGGCCGGTGAACTGACGCTCACCGCGGTTACGGCGGGCTCTGCATTTACCGCAAGCTCTTCGGCGACCAATGGTGGCGTAACAGCAGATAACACAGCCACATTGGCCACCACGACAGCCAATGTGGCAAACACCCAAACGGGTGCATCAACAACATTGACCTTTGGTTCAAATGGTCAATTGCTGTCTCCAACAACATTGGCATTGGCGCTAAGCTTCAATGGGGGGGCAACCTCTACAATGACTTTAACCATTGAAGACATGACCCAATTCTCAAGTGATGGCACAGACTTGAACCCCATCTACTCTCGTGATGGCTATGCCTCATCAAGCATGAGATCCTTTAGCTTTGACGATACCGGGAACATCGTCGGTGTATTCGAAGACAACACCTTTAGAACCATCTACAAGCTCGCTCTGGGGGTGTTTTCCAATGCCAATGGCTTAGATGCCAAAAATGGTAACGTCTACGCCGAAAGTCCAGATTCTGGATCTGTAACCATCACCACGGCAGGATCTAACGGATACGCATCATTCACCCCCAATGCCCGTGAACTTTCCAACGTTGATATCGCCGAAGAGTTCACCAAAATGATGACAACGCAAACAGCATACACCGCATCATCAACAGTATTTAAAACCACCGATGAAATGATAACCGTGGCACGCGACCTGAAACGCTAAGCCTTGTAAAACAAGCATTTTGAGCCTACTCGGCACATTTTTCCCCCGCACGGCAGTCCCTGCCTTGCGGGGGTTTGTTTTGCCCACCTGCCATCTATTTTTTTCGTTTAATATCAAATAGATAAAATAATTTTGTATGTGGCACGATATTCGCATTCTTATAAGAAAAGCGGCATCACAGCTCGCAAACAATTTACGAAAAGCCCAACAATGGGTGAAGTTAACGGGAAAAAAACCATGTACCGCGCAATAGCCAGTTCGACACAGAACCAAACAGCGCTCACAGCAAACGCCCCAACGACGGGTGTCAAATCTCGTCAGGTGTTCGTGCAAGCCGTGAGCTTCGGCATTGCCAGCTTGATCTTGTTGATTTTGTTGGCTTGGGTATCTCCGGCAAACGCTGCATCCCGCATCAAAGATGTGGTCGACTTCGAAGGCGTCCGCGACAACATGTTGGTCGGTTACGGCCTGGTTGTCGGTCTCAATGGTACGGGCGACACATTAAATGATGGTCACTTCACCAAGCAAAGCCTACAAGCGATGCTCAATCGTATGGGCGTTAAGCCTACGGATGCAGGTTTGGACTCAGACAACGTTGCTGCAGTGATGGTCACAGCCGCCCTCCCTGCCTTCTCATCTAAAGGTGCTCGCTTCGACGTAACCGTCAGCGCACTGGGCGATGCCAGCAGCTTGTTAGGCGGCACATTATTGGTTACCCCGCTGTTGGGTGCCGATGGCGAAGTTTACGCCGTATCCCAAGGTCAAGTTGCAGTTGGCGGCTTCACCGCAGGCGGTAACGCCGAAACCGTTACCAAAGGTGTCCCCACGTCAGCTCGCATCGCAAACGGTGCCATCGTTGAACGTGAAATCGACTTTGACATGGATACTATGAGAACCGTCAAACTAAGCCTGCGTAATCCAGATTTCACCACATCACGTCGCATTGCCCAGGCGGTTAACGCATTCCTGGGCACAACCGCAGCAAATGCAACCGACCCCAGCACGGTAGAAGTCGATGTCCCAGGTGCTTACGCAGGTCAAGTGGTCAACCTGATCACTGATATCGAACAACTGCGCATCGAACCCGACCAAATCGCACGGATAATCATCGATGAGCAATCCGGCGTTATCGTCATGGGCGAAAACGTCCGCTTATCTACAGTCGCCATTGCCCAAGGCAATTTGACAATCCGCATCACAGAAACCGAACAGGTTTCCCAGCCTGGTCCATTTTCCACCACAGGCACAACGACGACTGTGGCACGTACAGACATTCAAGTGGACCAAGATTCAGACAGCCGCCTGACAGTGGTTCAAGACGGCGTGTCATTGCAAGAATTCGTCAACAGCCTGAACGCCCTTGGCATTGGTCCACGTGACATGATCACCATTTTGCAAGCTGTCAAGGCAGCAGGCGCGCTTCAAGCCGAAATCGAGGTGATGTGATGACCAATATGCTGCAAATGGACGCATCAATGGCAATGACACAGACCCAGTCTCTGCCTTCAGCCCCGAAAGGTGCAGATCTCAACAAGCTACGAGACACGGCACAAGATTTTGAAGCTGTGTTCCTGTCCCAAATGTTGAAACCCATGTTCGAAGGCCTTGAAACCGACGGTATGTTTGGTGGCGGACAAGCTGAAGAAATGTGGCGTTCACTGATGGTCGACGAATACGGCAAATCCATCGCTAAATCCGGCGGCATCGGAATCGCAGACGCGGTGATGTCAGAAATGATCAAAATGCAGGAGGTACAGTAACATGGAAACGGGGAAACGCCTTGATGACATGTTGTTTATCGTCAATGGACTGATTGAGCTCTTAACGCAAGAAAATGCAGCTCTCAGCAGTAAAAACCTTGATGTTGTGCACCAACTCTTAGACCGCAAAAACAAGCTCTGCCATGCATATGAAATTCGTGCATTCGGACTGAAACAAGACGACGCTCAGTACGAAGGTGAAGACTTAGAAAAAGTCGAGCTCCTTCGTGAACTTGGGTTGCAAGTTGATGAACTGATTACAACCAACGAACAACTGTTGAGTGTTGAATTGGAAGTCCGGCGACGGTTCATGGATGTCGTCGCAAATGCCGTGAAAAAAAGCACTCCCGGTACTGGTGCATACGGGGCCAGAGGTCATGCTGACACGCAAACCTATGCTTCCCGCAACAATGCACCATCCATGGCCTTGGATGAAACGCTTTAGAGCTTTAGGACAAGCACCAGAAAGGAAGCCACCATGTCCGGCAGTTTGACACTAGCCCTAAGAACCGCACAGAGCGGTCTGTTAACAAGTCAAAGCGCACTTGACGCCGTCGCACAGAACGTTGCGAACGTCAATTCGCCCGACTACTCACGCAAGATTGTTCATATGGAACAACGCGTGGTTGGTGGCGTTGGCGCAGGTGTACAACTGTCCGAAGTTGTTCGTGCTGTTGACGAGGGATTACTGGAAAGCCTGCGTAAAGAGCTCAGCACCGTCGGTCAGTACGATTCCAAGAGCAGCTATTACGGACGCATGCAAGATTTGTTCGGGGCACCCGGTGACAACACATCCATTGCCCATATAACAACACAATTTGGTGTTGCGATGGAAAGCTTGGCATTGGCGCCTGAACAGACATTGGAGCTTACTGAGTTCGTTCGTCAAGGCCAAGACCTTGCCAATAAATTCCAACAAATGAGCGATACGCTCCAAGAATTGCGTCAGCAAGCTGATGGAGAAATTGCACTGCGCGTTGATACCATCAATACCATTGCATCAGAATTGGTCGACCTCAACAACAACATCATTCAAAACCAAACGGCTGGTGCCGATGTTACCGACTTGCAAGATAAGCGAGACGCGAAATTAAACGAACTGTCTCAATATATGGACATCTCGTACTTTTATCGCGGTGATGGGAGTGTGGCTGTTTTCACCAATAGTGGTCGCACACTCGTCGATAATTCCAGCGTTTCTGTTTCTCACCTTGCCGCAAGCACGGTTGCACCAACGACAACGCATGCTGAAGGTGATTTTAACGGTATTTATATTGGCACGGTGACCTCTTCAAATGACATCACCAATGAATTGCGCGATGGTGAGCTTAAAGGTCTCGTCGATTTACGTGATGGCACATTGGCCGATTTGCAAAGCCAACTTGACGAAATGGCGGCTGAACTTCGCGACGCCGTAAACTTAATTCACAATCGCGGTACTGCTTATCCTGGTTTGACATCCATGAACGGCACCCGTTCCTTTTTGGATTCCGCAACATCAACGATCACCATGGCTAACAATTCAGATAGTCGCCTAACGGTGTTTGATACATCTGGCAATCAGTTTGCCACGACTACTGTTCAACAGATGATGGTTGATGCTGGATTTGTAGCTGGCGCTGCCTGGGCCATTGATGACGTTGCATCATCTGTTCAAACTTGGTTGCGAAGCAACGGTGCAAGTAGTGCAACCGTAGCGATTGATGCAACGACAAAAAAAATGAACATCGAGCTCAACACCACAACCTATGCCATTGCATTTCGCGATGAAGTGAACTCAGCCGGCTCCGTCCCCGCCCCCGTTGGCAGCACTGCTTCAGACGCCACCATCCAATTTGATGTCAATGCAGACGGTACCACAGATGAAACGGTAAGTGGCTTTGCCAATTTCTTCGGTCTCAATGATTATTTTGTTGACGATATGCCCGACAACATTATGGAAACCGAGATTCAAACCACAACATTTACGGCAACGGCGGCAACGCTGACCATTTTCTTTGACAACGCCACAACCACGAATGTCACCGTAACGGCTGGTGACAGCCTTTCAACCATTGCAACATCCATCAACAATGCAAGCGCAGGGGTCACCGCAACCGTTGTTCCCGATGGTTCCGGCGAACGCCTCCGCATCACCTCAGATAACGGCTCTGACTTCACCGTCGTTCAAGCGGCAGGCAATACGTTCCTGACAGATACATCCATGCACAGTTCAGACGTGCGTGTCAGTCAAACCATCAAAGTCCGCACGGACCTAGTCTCCACCCCCGGGCTTGTGACACGTGGAACCATGCAGTGGGATTCGGCCAAGGGTGTTGGCGGTGAGTATTTCCAAAGTAAGGCCGACAATACAACCATCAATGATATGGCCGTAATGTTCCAAGCGGGTAATGCTTTTGATGCAGCCGGTGGGCTAGCTTCAACCACAGTCACATTTTCTTCGCGGGCGACGGGGATACTTTCTTATAACTCGACACTCGCGGATCAAAATGAAACACGACTGACATACCAAAACAGCCTGACGGCCAGTCTGAAACTCAAATCAGATTCATTTCGTGGGGTTAACTTGGACGAAGAAATGTCCAACTTGATCCTGTTTGAACAATCATATTCAGCGGCGGCACGTGTGATCTCTGTTATTCAGAGCATGTTCGAATCACTCGACCGTATCATCGGTTGATAAGCGTAAAGGAGACCTAGAAAATGTCTGACCGGATCGCAAACTACGCCACCAGCACAAATCTTTTGAGTTATTTGAATATTTCTCAAACCCGCATGCTGGATATGCAATATCGGGTAAGCACACAAAAAATATCCCCCGATTACCAAGGTATCGCCAGAAACGCACAATATCTCACAAATTTGGAGAACTCACTCGACCATCTCAATGGTTATATGAAGAACAATGATTTAATGGATTTGCGTTTATCCATTACAAACTTGGCATTGGGTGGAACAACCGAAGGCGGTGGTATCGAGACAACCGTCAAAAATTTCCTAAGCCAACTCAAAACATTTAAGGGCCTTACGGGCAAAACCCAAGATTCTATCGCCACAATCCAACAGCAGGCCTACAACGCCCTGCTCGCATTGGAGGGTGATCTGAATGTCACCTCAGGTGGGCGTTTTCTGTTTGGCGGTGGTCGTGTGAACGACACGCCGGTTGACTTAGGTTTGACAAATCTTACAGATTTTCAAACAAAGTATAATGGTTCAACAACGACCTACCCAACAACCCGTACAGCCCATATTGAAAATTTCGATATCTCAAAGGATTCATCCGGCACAACCAACTGGTTGACCTTTACACAAGACGGTGATGGTGTCACGACAACTGCTGGCAACGGCCGTATCACGGCGACATCTGCTCAGTTCCTTAACGTTGAAGTCGGAACCACAATCGAAGTTACGGGAACGGCCAATAACAACGGCACCTACACCGTCAAAACGGTTGATGGTGCAGGCATGTACATCGAAGTCGAAACACGCATGTTAACCGATGAGCTTAACAATGCTGCCGCGACCATTACCTTGCCAGATGGGTCCACCCTGGATGCAACCAACTTCACAGATTTGACGTTCAACCGTGCAGGCAACAGTATTGTTTCCGCCACCGCCACGGCTTTAACGTCCCTAACAGTTGGCTCTTCATTCACCATTTCCGGTACGGCTCAAAATGATGGGACCTATACGGTCGCCACGAACACATCCGGTACAACACTGACCATCGTCGAAAACAAACTTACGGATGAAGGTACTGCTGCAACTCCGACTTTGGATTTAAACCTCACGGCGCAAACCTTTAGCACTGCTAACAACACAATCTCAGCAGCTGCAGGAACCTATTCTAGCTTATCGGCTGGGATGATTATCGACATCACCGGTGCGGCTGTTGGCAACAATCAATCTTATACCATCACAAATGTATCCAGCGATGGGTCAACACTGACTGTTTCTCAAACCATTGCAACTGACGAAACCGTTGCCAGTAACGCTGACGTGACTGAAGCCGATGGCACAATTTCATCTGTGCGTTACTATGGTGGAGATCAACTCGCCCAAACCCATCGCGTTGATGAATTTCGCAGTTTCGATTTCGACATCAACGGATTGGACCCTGCGTTTGAAAAAGCAATTCGCGCCATGTCTATTATTGCCCAGGGCGCATATGGCACAGAAGGTGGGTTGGACCAAAACCTGACACGCCTTGATGATGCAATCTATCTACTGCAAAGCGCGTTTGATGGCAGCACAACCGGGACGGCCCCTTATGGCACTGAGCTAACCTCAAATATCAGATCACTGATCACCACCAACGCCTATCAGGTGGTTTTGATCGAACAAACAACCAAAACGCACACCACCTATAAGGGCTACCTTGAAGGACAAATCAGCAGCATCGAAGATTCAGATCCATTGGAAACCATCGTTGCATTGCAAGACGAACAAAATGCATTGGAAGCGTCATATATGTCACTGGCACGTATACGTGAACTCAGCCTTGTTAAATTTATGTAATTAATTTGAATACGTCTAAGGCCGATTGACCCTAGACACACGCCCCCCTAGAACCTTATCGTATTAGCCTACGTTTTGCGCCAGACTGACTACAGCCAAATACATTAAAGCGGAGCACTCATGTCTACTCAGAATTATTCATCTGTACCCACTGCCGGCTCACCCAGCCATACAGAGGCTTGGGCATTGACGGAGGCAGCCCGCAGGATTGCTGTAGCTATAGAAAATGTTGCTGCTGCCGATGATATACATACGCCTGCGGCAAAACGTGAACTACGTGATGCAATTCGCTTAAATTGGCGCCTTTGGACAATATTTCAGGCTGAATTAACCTTGGAAACCAACCCAGTTCCCATGGATATGCGCCAAAATATGCTTACCCTGTGCCAATTTGTTGATAATCATACAATTGTATGCATGAGCGAATTGAATCCAGATCAAGTTGCAACCTTAATTGATATCAATCGCAACATTGCCCAGGGCCTTTTGGAAGGCATAAGCAATGATGCAAAACAAAATAAAGAGAACGAAGAACCTGAGAGTCCAGCCACCAGCAGTGGTGGCACCTTGAACACCAACGCTTAAAGGACCCAAACCCTTGAGTTTTAAGGGTATGAATGCTACACTTCCCATTGTTACATAGGAAAGTGCCCAGAAGGGCTTAGTAGATACGTCCTGTGCTGGTAATCAAGCAAGCATATGGGCACTGTCGAAATGGAGTACGGGAAGAATGAACCCGCTTAGCGCCTATGGAGTTCAAATCGGAGAGGTCTTATCAAAGATCGCGCAAGGGCGTTTTCGTCTCGGTTTTGAGAACTCTTTCCAACAAATTCAAAACACTGTTGCCAATCGCATCAATGATGAGATTGACCGAATTGCGCGCGAAGATGATACTCCGCGGCGCCTTGCTACTTTGGAAAGCGAATATCGCAAAATCGAACGTAACAAAGGCCTGATTGACACGTACGAAGAAAGCGTTCGTCACAACAATTCACGTCTTGATACCATGCAAGAAAACGTGACCGCTGCCATTTCCGCCTTTTCAACTGATGATGACAACACCAACTTAACAGCCGATGAAGTTACGACCATTGAGGCCAAACGCGATGCGCTGATTGAAGACACACAACGTCTACTGTCAACGGTACATCCGAATTACGCTCATCCAACTGCTATCCGCGACATCAAAAACCAACTGGCAACCTTGCAAGCCATGGAACCTGTCGTTGGGGTGGTTGATGCCGAAGGCTCTGGTTCCCCTTCCAACAGCAATCGTGACATCCTCGATAGCCTTAATTCTTTAGACACGCTTATTTCCACTGCGAAAAATGTTGGCACAGTCGTCCAAGAAGATTTGTTTTCTGTATCATTAAACCTCCAAGCAAAATTGGCAGGTAATGCTGCAGACTTAACCACCATTTCCACGGTGGAATTAAAACGCCGTGAGGAAGAAATCGACCAAATCAAAGCAGATTACGGCAACATTTTACGGATGATTTCATTATCCTTCGAAGCTCAAGCGAACTCTGCCGAGAAACTGGGAGAATCGTTAGCTGGAGGTAAAATTGAGCCTGGTTCGGTAATGAATTTATTTAGCTAAGCAAGCATTTCTGACAACATCGTCTTTCCCCCCCATATCACATGCCGGGTTGGCTATTGGAGAATACAACGTGCCGCTCCTTATTGATTTTAAATCCAACGACAAATTAATTATCAATGGTGCCGTTTTAGAGAACATTGGTGGCAACACCAAAATTTTGGTGCACAACAACTCTGCAATTTTGCGAGAGAAAGAAGTGTTGGCACAAGAAGACGCTCAGACGCCTGCATCTCGCGTCTACTTTGAACTGCAAAGTGGCTATATCCTTCAAGATGAAGCCCAACGCCAAGAAAGCCTGAAGCGTTTTGAACTGCGCCTCAATGAGTTCATTGCCGCCTGCCCCAATGCCCTGGATATTGCTCAGAAAGTTCGCGACAACGTCCAAAATGACCGCATATACAAAGCCCTGAAAGAAGCTCGCAACTTAATCAAATACGAATCCAACGTGTTGCAGGAATTCAGTGAGCAACTTCAAAACTTCCTAGTGGAGAGCGAAGCTGCAGACAACGGTGATGTAGACGTACAAACAGATGAGGCAGCCGATCCCTCCTCTACTTAGATCACTCCCCCTCCAACCTTAAAGTACGCCAGGAAGAAATCATGGATACCTTTAAAGGAAAATCAATTCTGATAACCGGAGGAACCGGTTCATTCGGAAAGAAAATGGTCCGCCATATTCTAAAAGCGGGTCAAGCAAAACGGGTTATTGTCTTTTCCCGTGACGAACTCAAACAATATGAAATGGGCAACGCACCTGATATTCAGGGTCGCAAAGAAATGCGTTTCTTTATCGGTGATGTTCGTGACCGTGATCGTTTGGCAATGGCGATGCGCGACGTCGATATCGTGATCCATGCAGCAGCACTAAAACATGTCCCCGTGGCGGAATACAATCCATTTGAGTTTGTCGCAACCAACATCATGGGTGCGGAAAATGTCGTTCAGGCAGCTCTCACAACAGGTGTGGATCGCGTTATTGCTTTATCTACCGACAAAGCTGCCAATCCCATTAATCTGTATGGGGCAACCAAGCTTGCATCGGACAAGATATTTGTTGCTGGCAACAACTTAGCAGGATCACGTGGTACACGTTTTTCTGTTGTGCGCTATGGTAACGTCGTTGGTTCACGCGGTAGTGTGATCCCATTCTTCCAAAAACTGATTGATGAAGGCACAGATCATCTGCCGATCACAGATGATAGGATGACTCGCTTCTGGATTACCTTAGATCAAGGTATCGATTTTGTTATCAATAGCCTAAAGCGTATGTACGGTGGCGAAATCTTCATCCCTAAAATTCCATCCATGAGAATCACGGACCTTGCCAACGCCATGGCTCCAGATTTGCCTCATAAAATTATTGGCATTCGTCCCGGCGAGAAGCTTCATGAAATCATGATCACATCTGATGATGCCCGCAACACAACTGAAGTTGAAGGTGGCTATATCATCAAACCTGCTATGACTTATTGGGAAGGATCCGAAGAAGTCATGAATGTCGGCACCCCCGTTGCCGAGAACTTCCTGTATTCCAGCGATACCAATACTGAATGGGCCAGCAAGGAAGATCTTCTGAAAATGATAAAGAGTAATCCCGATGTCTAACACGGCGCCCCTGTTTGGGCAAAACAAAGGCGTTGCTTTCATCGCAGAAGTCTCCAGCAACCACCATCGTGACCTAGATCGTTGCTTATCTTTTATCGATGAGGCCCACAAAAGCGGCTGTCGTTCCGTGAAATTTCAACTGTTTCGCATTGACGAACTGTTTGCCCCTGAAATTCTAAAACAAAGCCCCACTCACAGGGCGCGTAAAGACTGGGAGCTTCCTGTCGAATTCCTGCCAAAGCTGTCTAAACACACACATGCAAAGGGCATGTTGTTTTCCTGTACTCCGTTTTATCTGGATGCTGTGAAGGAATTGGAACCCTTTGTCGATTTCTACAAAATCGCGTCCTATGAATTGATGTGGGATGAACTCTTATCCGCATGCGCCAAAACCGGAAAACCGATTATGTTGTCCACCGGCATGGCAACCATGGACGAAATCAACCATGCTGTTGAAATCCTAAAACAAGCAGGCTGTGAAGACTTAACGCTATTGCATTGCGTTTCAAGCTATCCCAGCCCCCCAGAGCACATGAACTTGTCCGCCATTGAAACCATACGAAATAACACTGGCGTTATGGTCGGGCTATCCGATCATTCCGTTCAGCCAGGTGTTATCTATCGTGCCACTCATAAGTTTGGCGCCCATGTGGTGGAATTCCATCTTGATCTTGATGGTGATGGCGAAGAATACGCCGCTGGTCATTGTTGGTTGCCCCATCAAATTAAGGATGTCATCAACACACTCAATACAGGTTTCGAAGCTGACGGAACCGGTATTAAGGAACCGACACCATCCGAACTTCCAGACCGCGACTGGCGTGCAGACCCTAGTGATGGGCTACGCCCACTCAAAAAAATGCGCAAAAACTGGAAACCAGAATAACTTAGGTTTTCAAAAGATGCCCGACACCATCAACCAAAGTAATTTCAGGCAGCCACCCCATATCTGCCTTAAACCGCGACATATCCGCCAACATCATTGGCACATCACCGTCACGCGGCGCCAGGAATTCAATATTGTCCGGATCAATTAATTGGGCCAAATCCAAAATAGTCGTGTGCTGACCAGTACCCAAGTTGTAAATATCGGCAAATTGATCCGCTTCCGCCACACGCAGGAAACCTTCGCACACATCATCAACATGAATAAAATCACGGACCTGAGAACCATCCCCGACCACTGTCAGCGGCAAACCTTCTTGATGACGGTTAAAAAAACCCGTCACGGCACCACCGAACACGGCACCTGGTCCATAGCATTGAAAGATACGAAGAGACACCGTCGGCAAGCCATAGACCTTACGCCAATGGCTGGCAATATTTTCCGACAACATTTTGCTGAGCCCATAAGGATTTGCGGGGTCGCACTTGGCATCCTCGCCCATCGGCCTATTATGTGGCGCATAAACAGCAGAGCTAGAAGCAAACAAAACTTTCGGCAAACCACTTCCACGTACAGCTTCAAGAAATTGAGCAAATGACCGTGTATTGGTATCTAAGTATTCCAGAGGACGGCTCAACGCCGGGCGATTATCCGCAAGACCGGAAAAATAGAACGCAGCATTAACATCCTTTAGGATGGAATCGTCAGAGGATAAATCAGCAATATCTACTTCCAATCCCTCTACCCTATGATCCACCTCAGACCAATTGGCCGAGGGTAAATCCACGCCCCGTACCTGCCAACCATCAGCCAACAAGCATTTCGTCATATTGCGGCCCAGAAAACCCGCACAGCCCGTGACCAATGCAACCCTCATGACGGCCATCCCTGTGCTGTGGACTTAAAGGTTTCAATATAAATATCCAAAACCCGATCCATAATATCTTGATCAAAAATATATGCTGGTGTCAAAGAGGTGCGGTGCCATTTAGCATTGATGAGAATATCGTGGTTCTCAAACATTTGACGTTGCAGAGACACGCTGAATTCTGCTTGTTTGGGGCAGTCATAACTGATGGATTGTAATAGCCCGCGCCCGCGAACATTACGGAAAAATGGATGATCCCCCAATTCCGATTGCAACGAGGCGGCGATATGTTTCCCTAACGCGGCAATGTGATCTAACATTTCAGTGGTATGAACTTCTTGTTGTACAGCCAAGGCCGCTGCGGCGCCCAATGCGTATCCTTGATATGTGTGACCATGCATCACGCGCCCACTGCCATTTGCAATTACCGTTTCCTTGGCTACATCAGTAATAACGGCACTCAGCGGTGCATAGCCCGCACCAAGATTTTTACCGACACAGACAAAGTCAGGAGTAACACCATCCAGCTCACAGCAATAAACTTGGCCTGATCGACCTAAACCGCAATAAACCTCATCCAAAATCAAAAACACGCCGTAGCGGTCGCAAACTTCACGAATTCCTTGCCAGTATCCAGTCGCAGGCGGCACATCGCCTACCAAAGACCCCAGCATGGTTTCCCCTACAAACGCACACACATTTTCAGAGCCAAGTTCTAGTATCTTATCCTCTAGGTAACGAATACTTTGTTGGGTATAGGCCGTTATATCTTCGCCACCCGCACAGTGATCAGCAGAATTGTGTTGAGGTATGTGCGCAATTTTGTCAGGTGTTACACCTTGCAGATATTCAAACAAGGGAAAATCCGTCACCGATGCCGCATGCAATGTGGCACCATGATAAGATTGCTCACGGGCAATAAACCACTGTCGTTTTTGTTCACCACGGTCATACTGAGTTTGGTGAGCTAAGCGCATAGCAGCTTCAATGGCTTCGCTGCCAGAGTTCCCACAGAAATAAACTTTGTCTAAACCCCGAGGGGCCTGTGACAACAGTAATTCTGCTAGCTCTTCCAACATCGGGTTTTGCCACTGATTGATATCGACGTGGCAAAACTTATCCATTTGGGCGCGCATGGCGTTCAAGACTTTTGGGTGAGAAAATCCCAGCACCGCATTGGATGTGGTCCCGGACGTGACATCCAAAACCCGTTTTCCATTTTCCAGTTCCAAATACAGACCATCACCGCACACAACCTCAAGAGGCAGCGGTTGATGGGGGAATTTGTTCAACTGATGGCGCATATGATGTTAGTCACCCAAATGTTTGAACCAAGTCTCCGTGGCATCGGCAATGCTGTCAGGGTCCCAAAGCGGGGCATCTTGCCACGCATCAATGTCTTTGAGCATTTCAGCAACACCATCTTCAAACGGGACCTTGGCCGACCACCCCAAATCACGAGTAATCTTGGTGATGTCAGCATGGGTGCTGTCGGGCTCCCCAGGGCGCTTGGGCACATAAACCACGTCGCCTTCCAATAATTCGACAAGGCGGTTCACTGATTGTGGATTACCGGCACCGGCATTCCACATCTCACCAGAGATATCCGTATCCGCTGCCGCCCAAAATGCCCGAGCGATATCTGTGACAAAGATGAAATCTCTGGTCTGCGTACCGTCACCAACAACCGTATAAGGCTTACCTGCAAGCTTTTGTTTGAAAAACACACCAAACACTGCGCCATACGCCCCGGTGGTGCGAACACGCGGACCATAGGCGTTAAAGATGCGCACACTGTTGCACGGCAAATCATAAACTTGGTTCCAATGGAACACCGCTTGTTCACCTAAATACTTGGATAGCGCATACGGATATTGCGGTGATTTTGGGGCCGTTTCCGGTGTCGGCACATCTGCTAGGCCATAACACGATGACGATGCTGCATAGACAAATTTTTGTACATTATTGGCGCGGGCACATTCCAATACTCGCACAGTACCTTGCACATTAACATCCATGTAATCCACGGGCTGTTCGATGGACGGCACGATGTCGCCAATGCCCGCGAAGTGAAAAACAAACTTCGCCCCTTGAAACGCTTTATGGTCAGCATCCAATGTACGAATGTCATTCCAAAAGCACTCTACATCAGGGCGGTGGGCGACGTGGGACAAGTTCTTCTTGTGTCCACCGGCAAGGTTATCCACGATGTTAACGTGGAAACCATTACCAAGCAGTAAGTCGACCATGTGGCTACCAATAAACCCGGCACCACCTGTGACAACAGCAATGGGTTTGTCGCTCATTTTGCGCCTAACTTTTTCATCAAACGAACGTTGTAGTACCAGTCATCATCCATACTATCGGGAATTTTATCTTCTCGAAAAGCTTGACACAATTCACGCACAGCATCTTCGATCGTGTGTTGCGGCTCAAAACCCAACTCTTCGCGAATTTTATCAGAATTGATGTGGTAAGAACGTTTGTCATCACTTGGCGTGGTGACGATTTCGATAGGTGCTTTTTCCGGGAATTCTTCTTCCACGACCTTTTGAACGATCTTGGCAATATCCATGATGGAACGGTTTTGATAACCCGCATTGTAGGTCTTGCCCTGGATTTTATCAGCCGGAAGCTCCATCAGAAGGTGGTACAGACGGCACATGTCTTTTACGTTTAGGTTCGGACGCAACTGTTCACCACCAAATACGGTGATTTTTCCATTGGTGATGGCATGGTTGGTCAGAATGTTTACCGACAAATCCAAACGCAAGCGTGGGGCATAGCCACACACAGTAGCGGGACGAATGGTCACACAGGTAAAGTTATCATCCATGTGCTTGAACAAACGCGGTTCACACTGCCCCTTGAAATCATTGTACAGCGTCAAAGGTATCAAAGGGTGGTCTTCTTTGACATCCGGTTGTTCTGATACACCATAAACGGAGCTGGTCGATGCATAGACAAAGCGTTTCACACCAGCAGCCTTAGCCGCAATCACCATGGGCTCAAACGCGTCCAAGTTGATGGTGGTGGACAACGCTTCATCCAAATCAAAGCTGGTATCATTGGAAATGCATGCCAAGTGAATAACAGCATCCACCCCTTCACATGCTTTTCCAAATTTTTCCGCATTGCGGATGTCGCCTTCAATCACGGTCAGGTTAGGGTTATCTTTCGGCAAGAAGTCATTGCCAAAATACATAATGTCATAGACCACAACCTTGTGGCCCTTATCCAACAATTGTGGCACAAGCAAGCTGCCCACATATCCAGCGCCGCCTGTTACGAGTATTGTTTCAAATTGGTTCATTCTGAACACTCCTCAAATTAATTTATATTCTTGTACACTTGCCCTTAGACAAATGGAATATGGTCTAGATTTAGGTTGAGATATTCCCAGAGCGTCACGTTTTTCGCGTGGCTCATACAGTGGTGTCGGCAATCCGTGCGCGGGTCGATGGTTTTCAATCGTTCCCGGTTTTTATCAGAATACCAAAATTCTTTGAACGAAGTCTTTTCAATAGACCCTAACAGCCCCGAGTTATGATAGGCCTTATCCTGACAGGTATAAACGCTTTGGTCTGCGCCTATCACCGTCAACAAATACGTCGACGGACACATGGAATAATCCTTATCGAAGCGGTCACTCATAGTGTGATAGTGGTTCACAACCTTGAAGTTATTGTCTTCCAAAGCTTGGGATTTTTCAGCCTGGGCGATCACCACATCCATCAAAGCTTCGTGGTATGCATTGTTTTCTGCAACATCGTTGGATACCACGGTGGCCGAAAGTTTGACGTGGCGCACACCAGCACCTTTAAGCAGCTCACAAAGCTCATAAACTTTGTCATGGTTTTCTTTACCAATGATCATACTCACACCCAGTTCACAAGCAGAACCACGCTGTTGAAAAGCTCGGATATTTTCAATCATGCGACTAAAAGCATTAGATGTGGTTTCACGCGCCTTGGCATAGCTGGCATCATCCCATGCATCGATAGAGATCCGCACCCATGTGCCATATTTAGCCAGAGCATCGGCATGTTTGCCTTGTAGGTTGGAGCCATTGGTCAGACAACCGATCTTAATGCCTGCTTCACCTAAGCGTTCGATAACGGTGGGAAGTTTTTTGTAGATCAGCGGCTCTCCCCCGCCGGAGAAGGTCACAGCCTTGACATCCATATCGATCAGATCATCGACAATCGTCATCATTTTATCTTCGGGGATCGCATCCGCCTCAGACATGTCTTCACCCAGCTTCAGGTTATCCACGCGATAGGCGCAGTACCAACAATTATGATTGCAGCGATTGGTGGGCTTAATGCGGATATGGACAGGCGCAGGCACTTTGCCATCGGCAACCTGGTCCAGGCGATCGGCATAATGAAAGGCTTTGAGCGAACTATACAGTCCTTGGCGGGTCATGGTTTTCTTCCCGTTTTCCCGGTATGCATCTAGGTCTCGAGCATGCATGTATTCATCGATTTCTTCGACCTATAACATACACTTGGTTGGGGCATTCCCCTATGGTTTTTTGTACATTTGAGGACAGAAAATGCCGTTCTAGACAATTTTCTTATATTTCATGGACCTTATCCCCCAAAAAGCGCAGAAAACAAGCCTTAATCATTGTGCAATATTGGTTTTTTTGGCACTATAAAGGGACCAATCCACCTGAGAATCAGGCTGGCCCATATAAACGCAGAATACGTTTGGAATGACCTATGACTGACCTAGGGACTCGATGCCTTATAGGACGCTGTTTCGTCCATTTTCATGCACAAAATCGTCCCGGCTTTTCCGCAAAAACTGAAAGCTTTTTGGCCTCCCATCCTGGGTTTCCATGCGGTCAGGTTACGTCATTGAAAGACCGATCATGATCGAAAAATTAGAATTCATCTTCACCCCTGAACATGCTGAAACCTTTGCTGCAGATTGTCGCAAATCAGGCAAACAAGTGGTTATGGCCCATGGCGTTTTTGACGTTCTTCATCTCGGACATGTTCGCCACCTCAACCGCGCCAAAGAAGAAGGCGATGTGTTGATCGTATCCATCACCGATGATGAGTTTGTAAACAAAGGACCTGACCGCCCATTTTTCACCGCACGAGTCCGTGCCGAAATGTTGGCTTCGTTAGACATTGTCGATGGTGTTGTGGTCAATCACGGTGCCAGCGCCATTCCGATGCTCAAACGCATTAAGCCCGATGTCTACGTAAAAGGGTCTGATTACGCCAATCCTGCTGACGATGTCACTGGCAAAATTACTGCTGAGCAAAAAGCTGTGGAAGCGCACGGTGGTCGCATCACTTTTACCGATGATGTGGTGTTTAGCTCTTCCAACCTAATCAATCGCCAGTTTTCAGACCTCTACAGTGATGAATTGCAGATGTATCTGACAGATCGTCGCAATGGAAAATTTCGTGATCAACTGTTTGGTTATTTGGAGGCCGCCAATAAACTTAAAGTTTTGATTATTGGTGATGCCATCATGGATGAATACATTTATGTCCATTCACTAGGCAAAGCATCAAAGGAAAACATCATTTGCACACGCCTGATGGAACAAGAACTGTTTGCAGGCGGTGTATTTGCTACGGCCAACCATATGGCAAGCATGTGTGCCGAAGTCACCGTACTGACATGTCTTGGGGTTGATCGCACCGACTTAGACACCATCAATGCCAGCTTGAAGCCCAACGTCACACTCAAAACAATTGATCGCCCGGGGGCCCCAACCACACGCAAGACACGTTACATCGACAAATCGTATCTGCGTAAATTGTTTGAAGTTTACGACTTCGAAGATGACCCTCTCCCCCCGAATCTGCAAGATCAGTTTGATGACATGGTGGCCGAAGAACTGGGGCAATACGACTTGGTGGTCGTAAACGACTTTGGACATGGACTGTTGGCACAATCAACCATCGATTTGATTCAAAAGGGTGCCAAGTTCTTGGCGGCCAATGCGCAATCAAACAGTGCCAATCATGGCTATAACATGATCACCAAATATGGACATGCGGACTTTGTCTGCATCGATGCACCTGAAGCACGCCTAGCGGTTCGTGACAAACACAGTCCCATCGAAGACGTGCTGCGCACCCTGTCAGATCGCATAGCCTGTTCAAACATTATCACCACACATGGTGAAGAAGGCTGTCTGGTATTTGGTGAAGATGGCGATATTTCTCGCATTCCAGCATTTACCAAAAGTGTGGTCGACACCGTAGGGGCTGGCGATGCATTTTTATCCATTGCCTCATCCATGGCAGCTATCGGTGCGCCGCCAGAACAGGTGGCATTTTTGGGCAATGCAGCAGGTGCTCTAAAGGTGGGGATTGTTGGACATTCCAAGTCGGTTGAAAAACCAGCTTTGATCAGCTACCTCACCGCACTTTTGAAATAGTTGGAAGGATGACGCACAGGACATGCGCATCGGTTTAGACCTCGACAATACACTTGTCTGTTATGACCGCGTGTTCCCGGCCATTGCCCAACGTCTCGACCTGTTGCCATCATCCTTTGTTGGCAATAAGCAAGATGTCCGAGAATCCATACGTCAAACGCCAGCTGGCGAAGAAGGATGGATGCGTTTACAGGGGCAAGTCTATGGTCGATATATGTCGGCAGCCGACATGTTTCCCGGGGCTGCTGAATTTTTGTCCCTGACGAAAACTCATGAGGTTTATATCGTCAGTCACAAAACCCAATTTGGACATTTTGATGAAGAACGCTACGACTTGCGCAAAGCGGCACTGCGCTGGCTCAAAGACCATCACTTTTTTAATGAAAATATCTTTGCGTTAGCGCACGACAATGTTTTCTTTGCTGATACCTTGGATGACAAGATTGCTAAGATCACAGAACTCAATCTTGATCTGTTCATCGATGATTTGGACAAAGTTTTTGATCATCCCAACTTCCCTACATCTACAGAAAAGTTGCACTTTGCACCGAATCAGTTTGAAACCTGGGCTGACCTAACTCGACATGTATTTCCACATGCTACATCTAAACCCTCTGCCCAGGTCATTGCCCAAAAGCTTTGCAACACCCCCAACGTTACAGTTGATGAGGCCATATCAGGCGGGAACAATACCGTCCTACAAATAATGGGAACAGAGCCCCCACAGGCACTTAAACTCTACAACACCAATCCATTAGACATGCGGGACCGCTTGAGCGTCGAAAGAACTGCGTTACAGTACCTTTCCGATCAAGGTGAGAGGCATGTCCCGAAATTTTACGCAAGCCATACAGACCATCGAGCCGCTATCATCAGCTGGATTGATGGAGAGACAATCACCACACCAACCGATGACGACCTATTCCAAGCCATCGCATTTGTCATGCGCTTGAATGAATACTCAAAGCTTACAAATTCCGACACACTCCCCAATGCATCGGAAGCATGCTTATCTCAATCTACATTGGTAGAACAGGTAGAGACCCGCTTAAACAGGTTGGCTGATGTTGCCTGCCTTCACAGCAGCCTTGAAGCCTTTCTCAACGATCACCTTCTACCGCGCTTTACTGAATTAAGAAATCAACTTCCTGGTAACACCACACTACCCGCAACCGAACAAATATTAAGTCCTTCAGATTTTGGCTTTCACAATGCATTGCGCCAAGATGATGGAACCGTCATTTTTATTGATATGGAATATTTTGGTTGGGATGACCCTGTGAAATTGTTATCTGATTTTATCCTTCACCCCGGCATGAATGTATCAAACGAACACAAACGCATATTTACCAAGGCCATCGGTGCACTGTTTAACACTCAATCAGGTTTTACTGAGCGTTTGAAAAATCACTACCCGCTCTATGCTTTGCGCTGGTGCGCTATTATCCTCAATCCGTTTGTGCCCAGGCTCCAAGATGGCTCACCACCCACCGCTGAGTTTCTTGACGTTCGATTAACCCGTGCACAAGCACTCTATGATACAGTCTTCAAAATACATGGAGAATTCCCCTATGACATCTGAAGTCGCTCATCTCCACCCCGCATCACCGCCTATGGATCAACGATCCAAGGACTTGCGGCGTATGGTCTTAGACGCCCTAGACGGTGGTGGCCGCGGTCACATCGGCTCGTCTATGTCTTTAATCGAAATCCTGCGTGTGCTCTACGATGATGTTTTGCGCTTTAAAGCTGATGAACCCATGTGGGATGGGCGTGATCGCTGTATTTTATCCAAGGGGCATGGCTGTCTAACCCTTTATGCCCTCTTGGCTGACAAAGGTTTTTTCCCCGCCCAAGATCTGCGAACATTTTGCCGCCCTGGATCGTATTTAGGCGGCCACCCCGAACGGGGCAAAATACCGGGTGTTGAAGCTTCTACTGGGGCATTGGGTCATGGTTTGTCCATTGGTGTTGGTATGGCCTTGGCACAACGCATTCACAAACGTGACAGCCGCGTATTCGTCATTATGGGGGATGGCGAAATCAACGAAGGTTCCGTATGGGAAGCCGCTATGTGTGCCTCAAAACACAGCCTTACCAATCTCACGGCTATTGTAGACTACAATAAAATCCAATCTTACGGCCCTACACATGTAGTTCAACCAATGGAGCCTTTGGTGGACAAATGGCAAAGCTTTGGGTTTGAAACCGTTTCTATTGATGGGCACGACACCAACGCATTGTTAGATGCCCTAAAAGCACCACTGAGCAGCAATAAGCCCACGGCGGTGATTGCCAATACAGTCAAAGGCAAAGGCATACCCTTTGCCGAGGGCCAAGCAACATGGCACCACAAATCGAATTTACCACCCGAAGATATCAAAAAGATGTATGCAGCCCTGGAGGCTTACGATGCGTAAAACTTGTCTCAACAGCATTTATGAGCTTGCCAAACAAGATTCCCGCGTTGTGTTTGTTGGCTCTGACCTAGGCCCGGGTGTATTGGCTGAAATGCAAGCCGAAATGCCCGAACGTTTTTATATGGAAGGTGTATCGGAAGCCAACGTCATTGGTGTAGCCGCAGGACTTGCTATGGAAGGGTTCATTCCCTACGTCAACACCATTGCTACATTTTTGACCCGCCGTTGTTATGAACAAGTGGCACTGGATTTATGCCTTCACAATCTTCCCGTTCGTTTGATCGGGAATGGAGGTGGTGTTGTATATGCGCCATTGGGGCCAACCCATTTGGCTGTAGAAGACATTGCTATTTTCCGCGCCCTGCCCAACATGAGTGTTGTTGCCCCTGTTGATGCAGATGAAATGAAACGCTTCATGCCAACCACCTTAGACACACCAGGCCCAGTTTACATTCGATTGGGACGCGGCGGCGACCCAATCGTTTCAACAAACGAATCTGGCTTTACCCACGGCAAGGCCATCATCATGCGCGACTTGGCGGATATCACCGTGATTTCCACTGGCATCATGACCAATCGTGCACTCAACTTGGCTGATCAACTCGCCGCCGAAGGGATAAATTGTGGTGTGGTACACATGCACACTGTCAAACCCTTGGATACCGACATTGTATTGAAAGCAGCCAAGACATCGCAATTGATCGTAACCCTGGAAGAACATACCCGCATTGGCGGTTTAGGAAGTGCTGTTGGCGATGTGGTGTTGGATCATAATGTCAATCCTATGCCCCGTGTTCTGCGCCTGGGCTTTGACGATGCCTTTGCACATGACTATGGCCGACAAGAGAACCTCCTGGATGCTATGGGCTTAGGCCCCGAACACATCCACAAAGCCGTAAGTGATGCATGGGCGGAGACGAAAGCCTGATGAGCAAACAATCATTCCTGAGCATTGATGATCAAAAATTGGGGGAGGACTTCCTCACCAATGGCTTCGCAATTTTTGATGTTGAGGATACTGATGCTCTGGACCGCATTCAAAGCTGTGTGGCAGAAATAGCCGCTAGACACTTAGGTCATGAGAAACCGGCCGATGCCACAACGTATCTTGACCAGATACATGATCATATATCGTCACAATCGTTAAATGATCTGCGTCTACATGTGATCAATGGGCTAAAACAAGAAACATGGTTTCGGCAGGCATACTTTGAACTGGCTCGCAAACATATAGAAGCATTGGTTGGCAATGAACTGGTGATGCAACGTAATGTGAATCTGAGCATTCAACTCCCCGATGATGATAGTTCCCTCCTGCCTATTCATGCCGATGTGTGGGACGGAAATTCGCCGTTTGAAGTGGTGGTATGGCTTCCACTGGTGGACTGTTATGGCACGAAAACCATGTACTTGTTATCGCCGACTGATGACTATGCTATGCACAATCAGTTTCACAACTTCACCAACAAAAATGCTGAAGACTTATACCAAGCTGTCAAAGGTCGTGCTCAATTCATGAAAGTGAATAAGGGGCAAGTAATGATCTTCAGCTTGAGCCTTATGCATGGCAATCGTGTCAATTTGGAAGATACCACACGGTGGTCTATGAACGTTCGCTTTAAAGGTGCCCTTACACCATACGATGATAAAAAATTGGGCGAATACTTTGAACCTATCTCTGTGCGGCCCATTACAAAACTCGGTATGAAGTATCAATATCACCAGGGCTTCAAAGATGAATAAGCAATTGGGATATCGCGGATATATCGGATCACGACCATACCGGGGTCAAAATACACCTCAACATGTGCAAAACTTGGTCATACGTGATTTCTGCCAGCGTCATGAGTACCCATACCTTCTGTCCGCAACCGAATACCATATGGACGGTTGTTACATCATGTTGGAAGAAGTTCTTCGAGAACTGTCTTCCGTTCAAGGTATTGTGATGTACTCAATCTTCATGTTGCCACAAAATCAAAAACGGCGCCTTGCCTGTATTCAGAGCATCTTTAAGGCAGGTTGCACCCTCCATGGTGCGGTGGAGAACATCTCCATCTCAAATCTTGAAGACCTTGAGCATCTTGAAGAGTTGCTTGGTATCCATCACATCACCCAAAACCGCCAAATCGATTTGGGAGCTTTCCTATGAAGACACTCGATTTTCTCACTCCGCTTCACACCAGCACCAAACGCGATTATGTCCAACGTGTGGTCGAGCATGATAAAGGCAAGTGTGCCGAAGTTGCATGCCAGTGGGGACAAGATTATTGGGACGGTGAACGTCAATATGGTTATGGCGGTTATTCTTATGACGGACGTTGGTATCCTATCGCAGAAGCCATCGCCAAACACTATAACCTCAAAGCCGGTAACAAGGTTTTAGACGTAGGATGCGGAAAGGCCTATTTGCTCTATGAATTGACCCAGGCCGTGCCGGGTTTAATCGTCGCAGGTATGGATATATCTGAGTACGGCATTGAAAATGCCAAAGAAGAAATCAAACCGTTCTTACAAGTGGCAAGTGCCGACAAGCTACCCTATGAAGACAACAGCTTTGATCTCGTTTATTCTATCAACACTTTTCACAATCTCAAAAATTTTGAGCTCTGGAACGCATTTCAAGAAATCCAACGCGTTGGACATAAAGATCGATTTGTCTGTGTTGAGAGCTACCGTAATCATTCGGAAAAAGCCAACTTACTGTACTGGCAACTGACCTGTGAAACGTTCTACACACCAGAAGAATGGGATTGGTTTGCCAAAAAAACAGGGTATGAAGGCGATTTCGATTTTATATATTTTGAATAATTATTTCTGCTTCACTTCAATGGAACAGGTAAATTGATTGCGGCCTGCAATGTCCAAAAACGGTCCATCATCACGTGACGTATCATCAAATTCCCGCGCACTTAAGCTCGCACGGCAAAAATAGCTATCTTCCACGCTCATACATTGAACCATCCCCACCAAAGCCGCCACGGTTTTGTCGGTGGACAACACCACAGCCAAATTGTCATCACCGATTTCTAAGGTGCCTTCGGTCATGCCCAGACAACTGTGTGCTGAAGTTAAGAACGACACGGCCCGACCAAAGTTCACATCCGCGTCCGACAGACCATGAACCTCCGAGGATTTACCGCCGTTGTGGGTTTCATAATAAAGAGAACCACGTTCAAACAACTCTGGATTTAATGTCACGTGACCCATACGAAGGTTCGAAGTCGGAATATCCGACCAACCCACATGATATGACAAATCCAGTTTGGGCTTATCTGCATGTATGGTCAGGACTTTATCAATGTCACCAAAATTTGTTTCAATCCGTGCACGCAATGTCAATGTCGTCTCTGTGTGCTCTACATCGTAGAGGCTATCCATAATGTCTAAGTCAGATACCTTGTGGCGGCCCGCGACCTCAGCAACCAAGTGACCACTGTAGTAATCCGCCACCCAGTTGATGTCGGTGTAGTAGCCCAATGGATAAGTACCGTAGATCATCTCATCACTGAATTGCGGTACTTTGTAAGAACGGATGGTAAGCCCACGGCGCAAGTTGAGCTCAACTTCACTTTGCCCTGCAGAGATCGACAATATGTGACCATTGCGCACAAGGGTGAACACGCCTGAAGTTTCCGCAACGCCATCAACCATTGAAAATGGTCGTTTTCCTTTGGTCTCTATTTTCTTGGGTTCAGTTTCCTCACCAAACTGCCGTGACATATCACGACAAAAAACATTCCAACGCGATTGTGTAATGTGGGTGCGATAATCACTACGCCATTTCAAACAAACATTGCGCCACTGATCATCGGTAATTTCTAGATTTTTATCCAACTGCTCATAAGCGCGCCAACAGACCGTATTGCTCCAAATATCATCTCTGCCAGATACGGCCCATCGGGTAATATTATACTTTGTTTGCTTTTTGACGGGGATCGGATCATCCGGACTTTCCAATGACAACAACTGTTCACCGTGGGGAATAGTTGCAAATACATCAGATGGAGTTACAAACTCATAGCGAGGGTCATTTTGCAATATTACAAAAAGCTTCTTAATTCGCTCCCATTCATGCCTATCTTGCGGCTGTTCATGTGCATAGCGTTTGGGGCGATAATCAAAGACTTCAACATCACTACCATACAAATTAAATGCCCGGGCATCCGTCGACAGATGGCCTGACAGATATTCAAGGTGTTCATCCAAAGACATTTCACCATAAACGTACTTTTGAAACCGCTGAAATGAAATTGAATGGTTCCAGAGCATATCGATAGAAGAACCATCTGTGCCCAACACTTTTTGCGGTTGATACTGCCAATCCGATGACCAGGTGTTGTTATGCGAAAATGGTCCCGCCCAATCCATAATGATGCAATCATAACCTGCTTCTAAATACAGCGGGACTAGGCCTGGTGAATATGCTTGCTCATTGACCAAAGCAATCCGTGGACGTGTTCCCAACAGATCTGCATAAACTTTATTACCAATATGAAGGTTCGCGCGATTTACATCCGCAGGAATAAGTGGGCCTATAATTTGCACATAGCCACTGCCAATAAATTCAATTTGGCCAAGTTCAATCGATTCTTTGAGATATTCAATGAAACTTGGATCCATATCACGGATCATCTCCAGTGATGAAGCATTGGCTTCCAAACCAATTGCCATGCCCAATTCCCGCGTAATTTTCAGCAATGGCCAATAGCATTGTTTCAACACAAGCTCACGGTCCTGCCCTTCTATTGAGGAAAACGCAAGGTTTAGGTGAAAACATGTATACAGGTTTAAGCGTGCCAATAAAACGAACCTATCACTTGAAAAATACTGAACCTAATAATGCTAAATCTTTAGAAGACAAAAGCCTTCATGAAATATTGTCGAAAGACATAGCAATTAGCAATCGCAGGATTTGAACTCCATCATCAATCATTTAATGGCTACCGCCATTATACCTTTTGCTCTTCCTTTCAAGAACTCAGGGATAAAACTTGGTGCGGTACCAAGGAATGGTCTATGAGCCGCAAGAAAATATTTCCATTGATTGGTATACGAAAATGCGGACTTACAGCGCAAATTGGGGAAATCGAAAACTTTACCAAAACCAAAATCAGCAAGAATTTTTCTTAATGAACTGGGGGTGTAGGGTTTGACATGAGTGTAGTCGTTGTAAAACTCATTTTTCGAGTGCTGCCAGTTTGGTGTCACAACAATCAGAGCACCACCTTCTTTCAAAACGCGATGGCTTTCACTTAGAAATATTGAAGGATCTGCCAAATGCTCAATAACAGCATAATTCAAGACAAGATCAACTGAAGCATCTGATATGGGCAGCGTATCCGTCTCTAAATTTAAGTCTTCAATATCATAGCCAATATAGTGAGCACCCATATCATCAAAAATTGGTTCTAAATATTTGCCCCCACATCCAGCATCACAAACGGTCATACCTTCGACAATAAGTTTATGTCCAATAATCTCTTCAATCTTTTGCAGTGTTTGAAGTTCACGGTTAGCCAATATCATGCCTTGATCCGAAATCAAGGCACTACGCTTCTGATAGTATGTATGTTTTTGACTAACCATATTTTACATTGTCCAAAATCAGGAACCAAAAAACCATCATTTTGTTCACATGGGCTCATCATATAGTTTCAATATTTTCGCGTTACCGTATTGACCTGTAATTGCCTTCGCAATTTCGTTCTCAGAGTTGAACGAAGATATCACCACCACATCAACATTATCATGATCCACATCATCAGGGCCTTTGCACTCATGTTCCCCAAGATGGCACCCCCACTTCGTTGGGCTGGAATCCAAAATGTTGACAATATCCAGATATTTCTCAATTTCAGTATTGGCCAGAAGCTGCGTTGTATGTACGCCCGCACCATAAATATATGCCCGCGCCCCCTTCGGCACTGCCGCTTTAATCTTTTGGTTCGAACGTCCCCAGACTATCTTTTCACGTTCCATATAATCAGAGACAAACTTCTGAACTTCAACGCTTGGGGAAAATTCCGTATCGTAGCGCACATCACCCTTTTGACAGAACAAAGTGATGACGGGATAGACAGAAAGTGTAAAGTCCTTAAATACACCTTTCACATCATACCCGGAGCGTGCCAAAAGTTGGCGCATCGTTCGCTCCGTAAAATAATTGAGGTGCTCCAAGGTTAGACTGCCGGGGGAAAAACAATCTACATTTTCCAACAGCGGAACTTCAACCAGCAATCGGCCTTCATCATCTTGCATCTCAGAACACTTCTGAAGCACAGCGGCCGGATCATAAAGATGTTCCAATATGTGGGTTAGGACAAACAAATCATATCTCTGACCATCCGGATCGAAGCTTTCAAAGTCCCCCACTGATACATCAACACCATATTGACGCTGTGCAAGTTCACAACTGGCTTCGCTTAGGTCCATACCAGAGACAATCTCTGCCCCAAACTCTTTAAATCGCGACAGGGTGTACCCGTCAGAGCAACCCACTTGAAACACAGACTTTGGCATCTGCCCAAAAACATCTTGGACGAGATTTCCCAATCGTGTCAGAACCCGCACCTTTGCCGCAGATGGTTTGCCACCACGTCCAGGATTGATATAGGTGGCATTAAACCGATAATAAGTGTTCATGTCTTCAACACTCAGTGTGTCTGTTTCCAACACCATGCCACACGACGGGCACAAACCATAAGAGATCGTCTGCACGCCAAGGTTTGGAATTTTCCAAGGCTTGCTTTCAAAATCTTCGACAAGTGCCCCACACAGGCAGCAATCACGCCTCATCATCAAATCCCTTGTAACAGGCTTGGCAATACTTCGGGATATCACCATCAATATGGCGTTGACGGAACTCCTTCCACACCTCACCATACCAGACGCTGGAGAAATCATTTGCATCCCCCAGGTCAGCAACTTCCGGATTTCCAAGTACACAGCATGGAACAATCCGCATATCCGATGACACATAGCCCCGTTCAAATGGCCACGGACATAATGACGCTGGCTTATCCGTATCGTATTTATCTGTTTGGCGCCAAAACCGAACGTTTAATCCCAATTCATCACCAAGCTTGATGTACTCCAACGCCTTCGAGTTGGGGAAGAGGTGTTCAATGGTGGCATTGGCGTTACGGTCGCGCCATTCATCCGCCCCCCAGTCCACAAGGTTGAGAGAAAACACAAGATGCCGAAACCCCATGTCTTTGCCAAGATGGATTAAATCTTCGATTTGATGTTGATTTGAACGCTGAACCACAGTCCACATCTTTGTGCGCTCAATGCCTTTGTCCGCACAATAGGCATTGATATGCTTGCAGTTCTCCACCACCTGTTCAAAGACTGCGCCTTGACGGATGCTTTCATAAGTTTCCTTATCGGCTCCATCTATGGATATTTGCACTTCATTCACACCACTGTCGATGAGCTTTTCTGCATTGTTCTTTAAATGGAGTAAGGATGCATTGGTTACCGTGCGGACCCAAATGGCACGTTCCCGGGCGTAACGAATCATTTCGAAAAAATCATCACCCTGCATGGTTGGTTCCCCCATGCCTTGAAGCTTAATTTCGACCAAGCCGTACTGTTCATCGATGAGATTTTTAAATTCATCCAAGGTCAGGTCACGGGCACGTTTACCTTTATCCCATTCACTTACTTGGCACATGGTGCAGCGAAAATTACAGCGACTTACATTTTCAAGATCAAGACGAACGGGAAGGTAATCAACCTCAACCCCACGACGTCCAGAGGACATATAGCGTTCATAGTTATCTCGTCGCTTATCGCTGAACGCCAACGCCCGTTGGCGTTCAGCATCATAGGTTGCCTGATTGGGGACGGGCTCGGGAGACGGCAAATCAATAGGCTTGCCTTCTTCATCTTCTAGAATTCCCGCTTGGATAGGCTGTAAAGCCATTTCATCAGTCCCGTTTCAGATTAAATTTTCCCATACAGGTCCATACAATCATCGATGATCATACCAACATCGAGATAGCGATAGCGCCCAGCCCGACCAATAGAGTCGACCCATTCCGGCAATGCATCAAAATACTGCTGTGCACGGTCCTGGTCTTTCTTCATCGGATACGGATAGAGCTTATTGCTGTTAGATGGGATTTCAATGCCGATCAACGTGGTGGGAGATTTATTCTCATAGAATTTCTTATATTCCACGATGCGTGTGAAAGGCTCATCATTGGCGTAGTACAAGAAATACACATCGTCAGGGAACACACTTTCAACTGGCAGAACAACTTTCATAAAGTCACGGCCAGACCACCGCAATTCACCGAATGCATTCTTTAAAATAATTTCCGGTGAAATGGTACTGACGATGCGGTCAAAAGTATGCCACTCGCCATCAATTTCCACACGACGTTTTTCCACATCAAAGTCGGTGATTTCAGTGTTCAAATGCACATCACAGTTTTGTGTCGACAGGCCGAAGTACTGGTTGTAACCATCCGGGGCTTTTGGGAACCCAGCATCAGCTTCTGTCCAAGCTGCTTTGACCGGGCCGCTTTTCAGCGCGACACCTTTGGGGGTGAAGCCAAAGTCGGTAATTTCAGAATTACTGTCGATATCCCACATTTTCTTGGAATAGCTTTTCACGAATTTGTCATACAGCGTATCACCCACGGACAGCTGCCAATATTCCTTCAGGTTCTGAGCGCCTTCAGGGCCGGGGCAGGCTTCCAGCTCTTTGTGAATCTGTGCTGCATCGGGCATTTCAGCCACTTCATCTTTGTGAATGGGGAAGTGGTAAAAATTTTGATCTCGTTCGATATAGGTTAAAAATTCATGGCCTTCATAGCGCTTCATCGGACAAAAACGATCTAAGAAATCAAATATACCTGGCTTGTGCGCCAGAAAGTGCCGTGGGCCCAGCGTATAGGGGTGGCCGCCATAAAAATCGGTGACGCAGCTACCACCCAAACGGGGGCCGCGTTCGACCAATGTAACCTTATTACCTTGTTCGGAAAGGATATGGCCTGCGATGCAGCCGGCAAAGCCGCCGCCAATAACCAAAATATTCGCCATCTGTATAGTCCTTCTGTCTATATGGCCATTTATGTGTTTGCGTTCACATATGACCCAACGATTTCTTTCGTTGTGCGGGGTGTATGTCCAAACCGCTCCCGCAGCGGCTCGATATCAATGGAAAAGGACGTTTTATCACTGTCCATTTCTATGATTTCAGATTGAGAACCCAGCATTTCAGCCATCACCTTGAGCACATCACTCAAAGCCATCGGCGCGCTGGCTCCTACGTTCATAAGAGTAAAGCCTTCCGGGCCAGAGGACAACACATCATTGATCAAATCACGCAATCCATCAGGGTCGATCAAATTGTTGAACGGATTGGAACCATTGAAGAATTCGACTTTCTCGTTGGCTTTTAGTTTTTCCAACGCACGCCCCAACCACGGGGTCATCAGATCCCCCCCAACCACCCCAGGAAGGCGGAGAGCTATGGTTGGAACATCAGTACCAACCTCTTGCATAATGCCTTCACCAAATAGCTTACTGACGCCATAGAGGTTTGGTCCCCGATAGGGTTGGTTTTCATCCAAAACCTCTGTCTGGATATCCCCATAGACAGAAATCGTCGACAAAAACACAGCTAATTGAGGCTGGGTTCGGCGCAGATATGCAGCCAAGGCTAAAACCCCATCAATATTACTACAGGCATAGCTTTCAGCCGTTGCCTTCAGGTTTAAATGCGTCTCGGCCGCAGCATGAATAACAAGATCAACTCGATCAAACTGCTCAAAGCTATCCGCCAAACTGAAAGGCATCGCTACGAGGTTTTTATGTTCAAAGTTTGGAGGTGTTGAACGATAAAGACCCAAGACTTGATCACCCGCCTCAGCATACGTTTTGGCCAAGGCACAGCCAACAGCACCACCAGCACCTGTGATCAGAACCTGCATATTTCAGCCCTCACCCATCAGGTTTTGTACGTAACGCTGAGCTTCATTTTCATCCACACCATCGGGTGCCCAAGTTGGGTAAAGGCTATCCTCATCACCGAAAAACGGTCCTGGTTTACTTTCGTGATAAATCACCGGGGATGAAACGGGGATCAAGGTATGCCATTGCTTTGCTCCAACTCGAAAGATCGGATTGTCGTCTGCACTCATATTTTCAGATTTGAGGATACGTCCGTCATCATCAAAAACAAACAACTGCAAACTACCGTCAATCATATGGCAGGTCTCACCCTTTTCACGATGACGGTGAGGACGAAAATATCGGCTACCAGGGTATTCCAAGATAATCATGTTGTGAAACGGGTCATCAGACGCCCCATGCAAACAAATGCGCATGTTCACTTGCCCCAACGCTTCAGCCTCAGAAAACAATGCTGCTATTTCAGCTTCCCCAACACTGACATTGGGAAAGCGTGCAAAGTATGCTGGCGATTTACCACTGTCGACCCGCTCAAAATCTGGATGAGTATCGAGAAATGTTACGCCTTGCACTTCACCTGCCCCCAAAGCTGTTCCTTGTTCTTAAAGGTCGCAGTTTCCAAATCACTTAAAGATAAGCCAAAAGCATCAAAGCGGTCTTGCCAATAATCTGATGTTTCCAAACGAACGCGCAGACGCTCAATCAGACTTGGATCAATCGAACCCGTAGTGGCGTGCTCCAAGTAACCTTGGAAATAAATAGCAAATCCGTTTTCCGGCGAAATAACATCAGCCAAGGCAGCCAAGTGCTGTTCCAGTTGACGAATTTTAATCGGCCGAATTTCATGGAAGATACGATTGAAATTCAAATGATAGTTCATAAAAAACCAAATATCGGTCAGCTGCTCCCCTGTTGGCATGCCGTCCATAGGGATGGCCGAAAATGCTTCGGCAAAATCATCTGTCAGGGCTTTGGCTTTGCCCTGTTCAATCTGTGTTTGTTTGCCATACGCCCCACCATTGAAGCGTAAGTTCTTGCTACCAACCTCCTGAATTAAGCCCTGCTGCACCATGGCATCATAGACAGGGGTGTTGGGAAGCGGTTGCAGTTGGCTTACACGACACCAATCCAAATCCATTTCCCGCGCCACGTTCATTGTGTCCATGATCATGGACAACGTTTCCCCAGGAAAACCGATCATCAAAAATAAACTGGAATGAATGGTCTCGTATTTACGCAAAATTTCTGCCGCTTTGAGGAAATTATCCACCGTACCTGGTTTCTTTACTGACCGTAGGATTTCAGGGTTTCCCGATTCCATGCCGATGTTGATGGCGATACAGCCGCTTTCTGCCATGGCAGCAACAACTTCTTCGGTACAAGATGATGCAATGACGCCATTGGTAGCATCCCACGTCAAATCCTTCATGTTGCGCTTGGTCATCTCCGAGAACAGTTCCACAGCACGACCATGATCTTTTAACAGGTCATCATCCAGCCACATGACATGGCGGACACCATAATCGTTGTAGAGGACTTCCAACTCATCAATGACTGAGGATACAGAGCGTTGACGCACACCTTTACCGTTAAAATTTCGTACAGAACAGAACGTACACGAACCACGGCATCCCCGGTTTGATAACACGGTGGCAAAAATTGTGTCTTTGGGTTTAAAGCAATAGAACGCACCAATGGTACCTTGGCTCGACAAATTGCGCATATCCGACAAATCGTATGCAGGCAAAATATCAAGGTCATCACTTTCAGGACGCAAAATTTGGGGGAAATGGAGACGCTCAAAATCAGGGGCATTCATCACCACTTGTCCCAATGAATCTTCACCAATTTCGTGATTGATGAAACTCAACAAGGTGGGCAGTGCCAGCTCCCCCTCACTTAACACGGCAATATTGATCGCCGGGATTTCATTCAGAATACGTTCAACATCATTGGTAATATGCACACCCCCTGCAATTACAGGGATGCCTTTGTTCGCCACCTCATCGACCACATGCTCAAATGAGGTGTGGGTCATGGTAAACATGCATGTGATACCCACCACATCAGGAGAAAATCTATCAAGCTTTGATGCCAACGCCGCTTTCCACGCCACATCAAAATCAAAGTCGTCTTCCGACTCTACATTGCGCGCCGTTTGCAAAACCACGTGGTTAAGGTTGACCACATCAACTTCATATCCTTGATCACGTAATTTTTGCGCTAAGACCAGCAGTCCATAAGGTGGATAGTTGGTATAGCGCCCCCGCAATGCCGTTTCACGTTGGAACAAGCTGCTATCAGCATCTGGAGGATTGACCAACAACACCCTTTTCACTGGCACGCCCTGGAATAAGCCATCGACAAAGTCGCGAGCTGGACTGGTGGTTTTTGTTTTTACAGTCACAGTCATGAGGCTTTTCTCCAATCATCAAGCAGTTGGACTTTTTGCCGAACCACTTGTGGTGTTGGGGTAAAACTATACCCGAATTCATCCTGTATCCGCTTACTTTTCATCCATGTGACACAACCACGCGGTTCGGCATATGGAATGTCGGCAAAATTTACTGTTTTATAGGTCATATCAGAACCATATCGGCTCATTTCCATCACGAGGTCTGCCAACACAGTGCGTGAGACTTCAGGCCCCGCCGCCACATGATACAAACGATGTTGGGATGGATTGGACAATAACAATAAAACATTTGCGATATCGTGAACGTCGGTGACGGTAAAGACATTATCCCGAGCCATGCAAGCTTCTGGTTTCAGCAAGGTCTCATACGTTTTTGCGACGATGCAATTATCACTGGGAAGATCACCAACCAGAGCCCCAGCACGGACAATGCAGATATCGCCGTGTTCCGCCAAGAGCGTTTGCTCCACTTCCACTTTTTGTTGTGCATATAGGCATTGAGGCTTCGGCATATCATCTTCACAGAACCCACCAGCTCCATCAAAAACCTGTTCCGTAGACACGAAAACCACCCGGGCCCCTACTGCCATAGCTTCTCGGGCCAAACGCAATGTCGCATTTACATTCAGTAAACGCGCAGCATCCGGCTCACGGAACACGGCATTGGGGTCAGAGTTTGCGGCCAACAAATAAACAACATCTCCAGCCCCCAATGTAGGAGCCAGCTGAACTAAGTGATCATAAGCCATGTCGAATAGCCTGCACCCCTCAACGGGATGAGAACGACATGTCGCGATAAGAGGGATATCTTGATCAGATGCCAACGCACATAAACGGCTTCCGATCATGCCGGAAGCACCAATAATAATTATGCGTTTAGGGCCATTTAGCCCTGTCAATTGACCAGTATTGGTCATGTTGGCTTCTCCATTCTGGATCCACGTCCCACAGTTTACCCCGTTTACACGTTCTATGTTAGGGGATTGATTTCCTCTGATTGATAGAAATCGTGCATGCTTTTGAGCTTACGTGCAAACACTTTTCGATACGCATCCTCAAGAACAACCGGATCTTGGCCTGGGCGGTCTTGCAGGCCCTTACACAAGCGCTGAATGCTCACATCCAGGCCTTTATAAAGCACGGTCCCGGCATAGGCAGAATAGTCATATCCCCACGTATCCACACCTTTCAACAAAGCCGCCATAGCTACGTCTGATGCATCGTTTTTCAGGCAAAAAGCTGCATATTTCAAACACTTAACAGCACCGCCCAGACCTTCAAGACTATCTAAACGGCGGACCCAAACGGCATCACTGTCCAACAAAATGCCATAGCGGTCACCTGCAGCAAAAGCATTCATATGCTGTCCTCGACCTGAATAACCAAGATTCAACAACTGAAAACCCCGCGCCATGAAAAAGTCGTGGAGTTCTGAAAACAGCGGAATATCGTGAAGAACTTGGTCAAAATAAACTTCTGCCCGAACCCCCAAAACATGGTCCGAGAGCTGTTTTTCTGCTCCCTTCAGGATCGAAAGTTCATGGCCCTCAGTATCGATTTTCATAAAATCAAACTGTAAATCATGATCTTGGGCATAACCATCCACCGTCACAACCGGGGCTGCATAGGTATCAATGATTTCGCCTTCACCTGGACGTGCAACGGCAAACCAAAGGTTTGCATCGTTCGGCTTGTAATGCGAGCTCTGTCCACGATGGCGATAGACGTGCATTTCCAATTCACCCGCCTGCTCACCCAAAGCCATGTTTTCCACGCGTATATCCGGGCGTGTCTCACCATAGCTTGCGGCCAAACGGGCTGCTTCATCACGTTCAGGCTCGAACATGATGTAGCTTATATCCCCCGCAAATCCCTTCCACGTGGGGTGGATGCCATAGCGTCCGCCTGCATCCAATACCGTAATTGTCGTATCCACGTTCAATCCTACTGCGCAGCTTCTGTTTCAATACGTTCACACATGGCATCAAACTCCTGGCGTATGATGTCAGCGTTATCTTTCTCAGCAAACAAGATACGCTGGAATTTGCCAAGATTTGGATAATGATCACCTTCAGCAACACCAGCAATCTTCAGCTGATCGGTGGCTTTGACATTACCCGATCCCGGACGCTGAAACATCAACGCCCGGTTTTCCCTGTTCAACAAGCACAACATGCCCGGCCCGTTACCCACAAACATATTCAGATAACCCAATTGATAGAGCCCCATACGAATATCAAGGTTCCATGGAGCTTCGGGAAACACCACGCAATCGCTGAGCTCATCAGGAAGTGTCTCCAACGCCATGGATGTATCACGAACGAACACTGGATAATACTGATCCGGGTTCAATTGCTGAGCAAAAGCAACCCACTCCGCGATGTTGCTGTTTTTATCCTGGTTCATAGAAAATGGAGCTTCACGCAGTGTAATGGGGATTAGCTTTCGTCCACCAACATTGTTATCTACCCATTGCTCGACAAATTGCAGCGCCATTGGCGTTGCCTTTAGCGAAGGCATATCTTCGGCTTCGGTCTCACCAAAACCTGCAACCACCAAGCTGTCTGAATAGCCTTGGACAGGATGGTGAGGACTATACTCACCAGGATAAATTGATTTTGCACGAGTAAAGATATCCCAAGCTTCATCACGTGAATTGCACACCGTTAATTGATTGCACGATTCCAATAACCACGTGGTGGGAACAATGATGTTACGGTACCACCAGTTATTGGTGTTGGCATAGCGTAAACGGCTGCTCATCCCTTCTTCAAAATTGGTCCCATCATCTTGGATCAACATATCTGTTGGTGCGGGAACCAATACGGGATGAATTTTCGAAACGCCCAGTTTTTGGCGTTCAATTTCGGCCAGATAGAGGAAAAAAATAAAATCAAATCCGTAGGGGGATACGGAAAAATCATAAAACGCGTAAAGCACATCATCCGCATAATCGGGTGCCGCGTTATAATAATCAGTCTTGGCATACTTCGAATTGAACAACGTATTGAGACCAACAAACTTGGCAACACCTAATGCCCGCAAATTTTCTGAAATACTTTTTTCAAATAGGTGCGAGGCGATAACCACAAAATCATACTCGACACCCAGCAATTCTTGAGGAGTTATGGTTTTCAAACCACAGGTGTCGGCCGTTTTGAAGCCATCAACAAAACACACGACTTCCACATCAGAGCGTTTCTTTTCGATCAAACGGAACAACGAAATGCCATAATCTCCCGCCCCATACAGACATATTTTTGCCTGCATCGGGATGTCGTTCAAGTTGTCTAAATAGTCCACCGTGGAAGCTCCTTAAAACCTAAGTTAAATAAGGCATTAGATGACCAATCTGTCAACGTTGGGCTGGTGATCTTGATGCATTCCGGTTAAGCTCAATGAACATTGACGAAAAGAACTTTCGGAAGGTTGTCGCGTGAGCCACATTGTCATCATCGGGGGCGGAAAATCCCAACTGCCGTTTATTCGGGCAGCTCAGGACTTGGGCTTTAGAACCATCGTTTTTGACTTAAACGCTGATTGCCCTGGGGCAACGGTGGCAGATCTCTTTTACATTCAGAGTATCCGTGAAACTACCCCTTTGGTGGGTCGCATCCGGACACTTTCAAAAGACCACGACATCGCCGGCGTTATGACCTACAGCGCGCATGAACATACGCTGATGGCTGTGGCCCTGGCATGCGAACACTTAGGCCTACCATCATTTTCGACAGCCTCCCTTGCTACAATGATGGACAAGACCCGTATGAAGACCTGCTTTACAGCTGCAGGTATCCCTACAGCTCAATGGCTTACCACTGATAAATTCGACGATGCCGCAACCTTTGTTCGCGGTCCCATCATTGTCAAACCCGCCAAAGGCGCACAAGGTTCGCAAGGTGTGGCCTTGGTCGAGAACACTGACGAACTTCGCCGCCATTTTGATCAAGCCGCTTTTGTTTCCACAGACGGCAAGGTGGTGCTGGAAGAATATCTACAAGGACCCGAATATAGTGTTGATGGGATCATCATCAACGGCACCCCACACACTCTCTCATTGCGTCAAAAGCATTCCTTGGGGGCTGAGCACGGGTTTGTTATGTCTGGATTCACGGCGGCACCGCCTAACCCAATCCTTGAAGCCACAGCGCTTCAGGCCGTTGGTGCTCTGGACCTAAACAATTCAATGTTTAGCATTGATGTCATCGACAGCCCCCAGGGGCCCAAAATTATTGAATGTGGGGTTATGCTCGATTGCAAGATTGATCGCTTGTTGTATTTTGACGGCATCGATATTTACAAGATATTGATCCAACTGATTACCGGCTATGAGCCAACCATAGACAACACCCCAACTGTGCATGACTTACGGTTTATGTTTGCGCAAACTACAGGAACATTGAACATACTCGCCCCTGACACACCAGGTGTCGAATGGGAACAATCCCAGGGCAGTGCCGTCACCTCCCCAAAATCCATATCCGATGTCATTGGATGGGTGATAGGCGAACAGGCATATATCTCTACTCTTATGGAAAGCGATCCACCGCTGTTTGAGGTCCAATGACAAAACCTACAATCATGATGATTGGGGGCGGCATCCAACAAATCAAAGCCGTTCAAGCCGCACAAAGATGTGGATATCGGGTTTTGGTTTCTGATCGCTCTGAAACATCACCGTGTTTTGAATTTGCCGATTTTACGGCTGTCTTGGATGGACGAAATGTGGAAGAGCTAATCGCATACACGGCTCTACACAAAAATGAACTCAATATCCAAGGTATCTTTACCCTAACCGAATTGGTCACATCAGTAGCCACCGTCGCCACAGCCACAGGGTTGCCCGGCGTTTCAGTGTTAAGTGCGGTCAGTTGTCAAAACAAACAACTGTCCAAGCAAGCTTGGCTAAAATCTGGGATCTCAACCCCACAAGGAAAAATGGTTGGCAGCAAGGAAGAGGCTACTGCATTCCTCACGGATCTTAGCGGAAAGGTGATTCTAAAACCAATCATCGGATTTGGCGGGAAAGGCATCATCAAGGCTTCATCACCATCTGACTTAGACCAATATGATTTCAGCAAAGGCCCGGCTATCATTGAAACCCACATTGATGGCAGCATGCATGACGTCAATGGTGTATTTGATCGTCAGGGTCACTTTGTACCATTGGGGTGTTTTGATCGCACCTTTGCAACACAGAACCCATTGGAGACAGGGGCCGTATACCCCAGCCAGTTATTACCCGAGCAACTTAAACAAGCCTACGCACTCACTGAGCACGCGGCACGGGCAGTCGGCATAAATTGGGGGCCGGTCAAATCCGATTTGGTATTGTCCGCCGATGGTTTCATGATTCTAGAACTCGCACCACGTCTGCACGGACCTAAAGGAACGCTATACCTGACAGCCATGGTCGATGGGCAAAATCATCTTGAACGTATCTTCGATGTTCTAACCGACATGGGTGATGTGAAAGCACCAAAATCTGATCCTGCACAACAGTCCGTAGCGACATACGAGATCATTGAACACCCCGGAAAACCATTTTCCAATGTAGAAAATATTGATGTTCTGAGCCAAAGTGGTGCCGAAATTCTGTTACTCAACAGATCGTCATCGACGACTGCTTATACCGATAACACTGAAGTCGTGGGATATGTATTTGGGTCTGGTGATAATGTCAAAGTGCTCAAAACCACATTAAAAACTGTTCAAACCAAACTAACATTCAGCTAGATCATTCACAGAGCCACGACAGCATCCACAAACCGTTTGGCTCCCAAACCATCAACTTTGGTTTGGGCCTTACGGCTGAAGTCTTTGCGTTTGGATTGTTCCGCCAACAACTGCGCGATGGCATCGGATGCTGACGCTATATCATCTGCACACATGCAGATATCCTCAGTCTGCAAAGCGGCCCACTCATCTGCGTTTGGACCGGCAGAGGTTGGAATAACCACCGTCGGCATGCCGTATTTCAACAATTCAAACAAGCTCACCCCATAAGAGACTAAAGCCACATCAACATTCTGGTAAAGAGCTTGAACATCATCAGGGGATTTATGTGTGGTCCATTTGAGCTTTAACACATCTTCAACACGGGGGGCAGGCGCATAGGGACCTTGAACCCAATGCACATGGAAACCTTGAGGAAGGGCCAGATTCAACAGAGCCGGAAGCTTTTCCCCCATGCCATCCGTATCCGCGCCCCCAAGCATCACCAAAATAGATTTGACATCGCGAATAGTGTGGTGCTGAGGACTGTCCTCTAACAAATAGCAATCCCATCCGCTAACCAATTTTTCGTCTGGTACAAGTGCACGAACGGTTTGTGAAACATAAAAACTGGGAGACCAGATGAAATCCAAAGTGTCATGCAAGTCTGTTAGGTTATCAATAGCAACGGCATGTCGTCCTGCCATTTTGTTGGTTTCCAACACCGGACGCAATCGTTCACGCAGGTCGTCGTCTTCTTTCACATCGACAACAAGAGTTTGATAGCTACCCAAGTGTTCATCCAGATAAGCAAATAAGTGATTGTGGTCCGGCAACCAAGTCTGGGGAATTAAATCCATCCACGACAAAAACGGGTTCTCACCAACAACTACCACATGGACTGTCGCTTTGGCATAATCTTGCAAAGCACGGGCGGCCACAGCAACGCGTCGAAGATGCCCCAAACCAATGCCCGGTCCTGTTTCTGTCACCAACAAGACCGAAATGAATTGTTCCCCAACCTGTTTTTGTTCAACTTGTTCGTTAATAGATCTTAGGTTTTCATCTGCCAAGACCTGTTCAATGACCCACGGCAACGACACCAAGGTCTCTACACCGTTGTTGGCATACCAGCGTTCATAAACCGTTTTCATGAACTGGTAGTCAGACGGAGTGTCCACTGAAATGCGATGCTGGGATTTGGAATAGATTTCCGGTTCCGGTTCCGCCATAAAAACTTTGGGGCCTCCGGGGATTTTTTCTTTGGCAAACCCGACATGTTCGCGTTCATCTGGGCTTTCGGACAATTTCATCAATGTTCGCCAGAACGCGCTTGTATAGATGGTAAACCCCTCATGAATATAACGGCGACCATCATCCGGAGGAATAACATCAACGGTATCATACTCATAATGATCAAGCATTGCACGAAGCATGCGTGAAAGGGTCGGTGGCTCGATTAACGGGCTATCGCCACAAATATAAACAAGAATGTCAGGACGTGTTTCCTGAAACACGACATCAATGCGTCCCATCAAATCGTTTACGTCACCTGCAAATGGAAACACTTCACGATTATTGTCAGTAGCCCAGTTCACCAATGGCTTGTTGAAGTCATCTGCAGTTGTCGCCAAAACCACTTGATCAATTTCTGTGACTGCATCTAAGCGATTGAAAATGTGTTCAATGATTGGCTTGCCACACAAATTCAATAATTGCTTTCCTGGCAGGCGACTCGAATTCAGCCGAGCACCTATCACCGCAACAATTTTTATGTCGTGTTTGTTATCGTTTGTCACGGCACTAGGTTCTTTGCCCAATTATCATCATTGCGTTGCGTGCCTTATTCGGCTCAACATAAAATCCACGGCTCACGCCAAATTGTTTTGTTATCATAAAAAAATTTTGAAACAAATCGACCAATGGTCTGGGATAATACTCACGAATATGACCATCGCTGAAAGGTTGATCTGAATCCTTAAAGGGAAGACGCATCAATAATGGCACCTCAAGAACTATTGTTCCCCCTGGCTTCAACCATGACTTCAGTTTATCCAAAAATGCCATATCGTCACTTACGTGTTCCATGGTGTGAATGGTCACGATCAGGTCGAACTGTTCCGATACAAAATCAATACCCAATGCATCGCCACAATGAAATGAGAGCCGTTTGTCATCCAGAAATTTGTTCTGGCAATGGTCGATTGCCGCCTGAGACACATCGACACCCACAACAGATTGACAACCTTGATCAATGAGAAACTTTGAACCTGAACCGTGACCACAGGCTATATCCAATGCCGCCATGTCATTTGAAATATACTCATGACACATTTTGTATGGCGCCTGAGGAGTATCCGCTTTGTCCCATTGTTCCGGCCAAACATCATTATAACGGGCACGAAACTCTACAAAATCATCATTTGAACATTGCGGGACATCTTTATGTTCAATCAATTTCAGGGAAGGATGACCAAAAGCATTAACGTATCCCCAGGGGTTAAACAGGTATTGGCGTGGACAATCCGTCATATTTTCAAAGTCATGGAGAAGGGTCTCTAAGAACCGTCCAGAGAAAACATCCCCACCAAAGCGAAAATCAAAATCAGTGGGGACAATTAAATAATCCGCATCTTGGCTTTCCAATGTCTCAAGCATGCTTTCCACAAACGCGACATCGATGAAATACCATTGTGGTAAAACCCTAAGAATACTGTTTGCACCATATTTCTGGGAAATTTCGAAGAGACGCTGTGTGACGTTTTCAACTGCACCCAAATGAAGCTCGACCCCCCAATCCGAAGCGTAGTTTTGCAAAACTTTATTCTGCTCAACATCCGCCGCAACGATCACGACATCATCGAACAATCCGCTTTGTATCATTGTCGATACGCAGTTGTTTTCTTTTAAACCTGGAAATATGTCTGTGTAGTGCATCTGAATGGCACAGAGCCTTTTATGCATCGAAACACCTTTCCTAATCACTTCGATAACCACATCAAAAAATGTTTATGAAAAATACATTCCACCATTCAAGTTTAAGGTTTGACCGGTAATGTACCCGGATTCCTCACTTGCGAGGAACACCACGGCATCGGCAATTTCCGTCGTTGTGCCAATGCGCCCTGCGGGAATACCTGCGACTTTCTTTTGGCCTTCATCACTATCAAGTTCAGCCGCAGCCATATCCGTTGCCACCAACCCTGGCGCAATAGCATTGGCAGTCACCCCTTCACCACTATAAATTTTTGCCAGTGACTGCGTCAGGCTTATCAGTGCCGCCTTTGAAGCTGCATAATGAACTTGGTTAAAGCCACCCCATTGTCCACCAATAGAAGAAATATTGATAATTCGCCCCCAACCCTTTTCAATCATGTGCGGAAGAACCATTTGAGAAAACGAAAATGCACCACGTAAATTGATTGCCAACATGACGTCCCAGTCATCATCGGTAATTTCTAAAAATGGTTTTTCCTGTGAAATCGCCGCATTGTTGATCAACACGTCCACACCACCAAATGTATCATTAACCGTATCCAGCGCAGATTGAATGGAGCCCCGGTCTTCGACATGCAATTCCATGGATAATGCCTGACCACCCGCTGCTTCAATTTCTGAAACCACATCATCAGAAGCTTGTTTTTGGGAGCTATAGCTCAACGCAACCCGTGCCCCGGCTTCAGCACAGCGCAAGGCGATGCCACGACCAATTCCACGACTACCGCCTGTGACGACAACAACCTTGTTGTTTAAGGAGTTCATCATTGCCCCACTTTGCGTGCCAAAACACGCTCTGCTGCCTCAACCATATCTTTTTCAGTCAGGCCATACTTAGCGGCCAGATCATCCGGCTCACCAGACTCGCCAAAGGTATCCTGTATCCCAACAAAATCCATCGGGCATGGTGAAGCACTGACCACCACTTCGGCCACGGCACTGCCTAGGCCACCCATCACATTGTGATCTTCGGCGGTGACAATGGCACCTGTTTCCGCAGCACACTTAATCACCAAATCTCGGTCAATAGGCTTTAAGGAAGCCATGTTCACCACGCGACACGACACCCCCTGGGTTGCAAGCAGTTCAGCCGCCAACACGGCGCGGTGAACCATAATACCAACAGCAATGATGGTGAGGTCCGTACCCTCACGAACCAATTGGCCTTTACCCAGTAGAAACGGTGCTGAGGGATTGTTACCTTCAATTTCTGGAACGGGACTGCGCCCTGTGCGGAAGTACACCGGGCCTTGATGATCCAATATTGCCGATAAAGAACGTTTCAATTCCGTTGGGTCCGCCGGTGAGACCACGGAATAATTTGGAATTGCTCGATAGATTGCGACATCTTCAACACATTGATGACTGGCACCATCTGGCCCAACATCCATGCCAATGTGGCTGGCTGCAATCTTGACATTGAAGTTGGGATAGCCCACACCGTTTCGTGCCTGTTCAATGGCGCGCATAGATGCAAACACGGCATAGCACGTGACAATGGGGATAACACCTGTACTGGCCAAGCCAGCAGCCATACTCACCATATTTTGTTCCGCAATGGCGCACTGAATAAAGCGGTCTGGATAGGCATCCCGAAAAATATTTACTCCGGTCCCACCTGCAACATCAGCATCCAACACGACAAAATCATCACGAGTTTTGGCCAACTCAACAAGGGAATTACCAAAGGCTTCACGTAAGCTGATCATCAGTCCAATCCCTCCAACCCACATTCACGCAGGGCTTGACTGCGTTCTTCCCCTTGGGGTGCCAGCGAGCCATGCCACTTGGGCACACCTTCCATATATGAAATGCCTTTGCCCTTCACCGTATGAGCTAAGATGATGGTGGGTTTGCCTTGAACGGTGCGGGCCTCGGCCAGTGCGGCCGCTATCTCATCAAAATTGTGCCCATCAATTTCAATGGCGTGCCAACCAAATGCGCTGAACTTATCCATTAAAGGTTCCAACGCTGTGATGTTGGAATTTAAATCGTCGCTTTGCAGTTTGTTGTAATCAACCAAAGCAACAATGTTATCCAATTTATAGTGCGCTCCAAACATCAAGCCTTCCCACACTTGGCCTTCATTTAGTTCACCATCGCCCAACAACGCATAGATCCGCCCGTCACTGCCGCGGCGTTTGCCTGCCAGCGCACAGCCCAGGGAAAACGAAAAACCTTGGCCCAAAGAACCAGAGTTAAATTCAACTCCAGGGGTTTTCACCCGATCAGGATGGCCTTGAAGCATACTATCGATATGACGCAGATGCTTAAATTCTTCCTCATCAAAAAATCCTTTTTTTGCCAATGCCGCGTAAAGCGACATACAGCCGTGACCTTTGGACAGAATGAAACGATCCCGGTCATTGTCCAAGGCATTGTTCGGACCAAAATTCATTTCTTTAAAGAATAAGTAGGTCAGCATCTCCACCGAAGAAAGCGCGCCCCCCGGATGCCCGGAACCAGCATGGCAATTCATCTTTATGATGTTGCCGCGCATTTCCAGTGCCAAGGCTTTCAGATCAATATCTGTATCGGAACTCACAGGTGTTCTCCTTCGGCTTCAGGCCGTTTTAATAACAACTTGTTCTACGGCAGAAATAGCTCGGTGCTCCGCTTCATCATAGCTTTGTCCAACAGCGTGGACAAAGCCAACACGAGACGGATGGCTCACGACATCTTCAATGATGTCTCCCACCTCAACCAATAGTTTTTTCTTTGAAATCCATTCCAGCTTATCCAAATCATCAAAACCTTGAACACTCTGAACGACTCCTGGTTTTGGAAAAATGTAGCGAATGCCAATTTTGCAGAGGTCTTGTGGGATCAAATCATTGACGTCCAACTCTTCCCCTAAGGCCAAGCGAATGGTCTGCTCGACCAAGTCAACACCACGGGACAATGGAATTTGGTCGGTACACAAACCGCCACCACTCAAACGAGCCGCCAATTCAATTACAACGGGACCGTCCTCGGACAGAACGATATCACCTTTGACTGTGCCCCGCTCCACCCCCATGGCTTTGGCCGCATCGTGTATGACTCTATCAATGGATTTTAAGTCTATTTCACTTAGATCTGCAGGGATCACACCGCCATTTTCGATAATATAAGGGGCATACGTGTCCAAGAGTTCATAGTTGCGATGCGAGACGGCAGCAGTGTAGCACTTGCCATTGTATATCATCGATTCCGAGCTCAGCTGTGGACCGTTGACAAACGCCTCTGCTAGGACTTGTCCACTTTCTGAGGTCTTCTTGGTGTAAGCAAAGGCCCAGTCAAAATCAATATCTTGGGTAATACGCAAAACGCCCCGCGCACCGCGCCCATCATTGGGTTTAATAACCAAGGGCAAGCCCCCGTCTTTGGCAAGGCGCCTGATATCATCTGCTGAAAAAATTTCTTCATACCTCGGCACCGGGACACCAGCTGCTTCAAATTCGCGCTTCATCAAAAACTTGTCCGACGCAATACGTGCCGCATCTATCGATATTCCCGGCAACCCCAACGCATCAGCAACGCTGGCAACGGTTAAGGGAACATCGTTTGCAACCGTCATTACACCATCAATTGGCCGTTGCTCTTGGTGAAATTTCTTGGCTGCTGTTATGGTTTCTTCAGGATTACGGGTTGATGCTATTAATTTATAATCGGCATATTCAAAGGCTGGGGCTTGCGGGTCATAATCAGACGCTACAACTTCAAGCCCCATTTTATGCGCCATATTGTAAGCATAAATTTGCTCAAACCCTGCACCGACAATCAGCAAACATCTCTTATCACTCATGAGACTTGCCTTACATTTGTTTCAAGCTTGTCAAAGCTGGGGGTTACAATGCCCTTTATATAACCATCGGTGCGTCCACTGGCATAAGCCATCGCAGCGTCAATATTGTTTAATTCAAACGCGTGAGTAACCAGCTTATCCATTTGGAACGTCCCTTGTTCCAGTGCCCACATACCCCGATCCAAATCATCCAACACATCCTTAGAGTGGGCTGGGAATGACGGCACCAAAGATGGGGCACGGTTGATCAAATAATGACCTAGGGTAAAGGGTTCTTCTGGATAAAACGAAGTCATCATCAACTTAGCACGTTGCTTGGGCTTACATAGGCTTGCACACAGTTGCAGGGTTTCCATTTTCCCCGCATATTCGAACGCAATATCAACACCGTTTTTCCACAATGTGACATTGCGATCAAAATCATCTCCATCTAACAATTCTCTAACAGCCCAATAGGCATCCGTATCTTTGGAATTGACCACTGTGGTAGCACCTAAAGCTTTGGCGATAGACAAACGTTCAGCATGATGCCCGGTAACGATAATATTTTTCAGTCCATATTGAGACAGCGCTGCCACCGTCATTAAGGACATGAAGCCGTCACCCACCAACAAAGCTTGATCACCAAGCTCAGGCTCTGCCATGCGTACAGCATTCATCACCGCCATCACGGGCTCACCCAAGGCATAATCCAACGGAATGTTGTCAGCAACCTTGACCATCATCGAAGCCGGAGCAACCACGTGCGTTGCAAAGCCAGAGCCCTCATACGCCACACCCGTTACACGATCCCCAATGTTGAACTGAGAGACAGCTGTCCCTTTATCCACAACCACCCCTGAAACCTCATGGCCAAGAAAACAGGGATAATCTGCATAGCGAAATGACACGCCGCACTTGCCTTGAACTTCACCGCGTAGAACCGGGAACTCACTGCTGCACACACCACAGACAGACACCTCCACCAACAACTCATCATCATTAAGCAGCGGCACATCATGATTCTGCAGCTCAATGGTGTTGGGTCCAGTAAGTATGGCTTCAGTGATTTTCATCGTGTGCGTATAGCTCCCTAAATCAAGACTTCAGGTCTGGCCACTTGGCCTTAACTTTGGCCACCACGTTATCAGCGCCAATATCGCATTGGGCATGCAAATACGGGCGCGTGCCATGATCAACAAACTTGTCACCTAAAGTGATACGTAAAGCTTCGATCGGTTTGCCCATATCGTTGGCTATCTCTAATACAGAACTGCCCATACCACCACGACTGACATTTTCTTCCATGGTGACAAAACGGTCATACTGTCCGAATAACTTGGCAAATAAGTCTTGGTCCAACGGTGCAATCTTCGTGACGTTCAACACAGCCCATTTGGCACCAGCCTCTTGCAATTTGGCCTGAACCTTTAGTGCAGATTTCAAGAACCCGGCCGTGGTTAGAATGACGCCAACATTATCTGCATTGTACAAATTATCCACCATGGATTGGAGCTCTTCATCCGAAGGTTCAATCATTTCCAAGGTGCCATAAGGATTCATGAGAATGGTCGGTCCACTGACCCAATTGCGGGCTTTGTCTTCCAACAAAGCGTTGAAGCTTTTGTGATCGGGGGGAAAATAGATTTCCAAGTTTGGTACACAAGACAGGTACGACAGGTCTAATACCGCATGATGGGTCGCATGGTCCAACCCGGCCAAACCAGAGCGCGCTAAGATAATCAGTAACGGCACATTGTTCACACATGCATCATGTACCAATTGGTCATAGGCACGTTGGAAGAACGTAGATTGATAGGAAATGATTGGCTTCATGCCCTGCAAAGACAGACCAACGCCAAGTGTCAGTGCATGCTGTTCAGCCATACCCACATCAAAGGCTCGATCAGGCACCGCATTAAAGGCCCCCAATGTCTCAGAAGCCCCCATTGTGGCTGGCGTAATCAAGGCAATATCGTCATCACTTTCAGCAATTTCCTTGATTTTGGCACCAACCAAAGCCGCGTTAAAACTTGACAATGGTTTATAAAACACCCCCTCTTCCGTGCCGATATCTTCGGTAATGGGTTTACCGGTTTCCGTGTTCAGCGGGAAACAGAAGTGATATTTCGTGATGTCATCAGTGGGAAATGGCACACCCCGACCTTTTTCCGTTTTGACGTGCAACGCCACAGGGCCGGGCTCATCTTTGACCTCCTCCAACACATCGATCAGTGCATCAAGGTCGTGACCATCTACAGGCCCCACATACTTAAGGCCCATAGCTTCGAACAATCCATCTTGATTGCTCATCATTTCAGTTTTGGAGGCCAAGTGTGCTTTCAACGCCGTTTTGTTTTCAGTAATACCCCAACCGTTGTCATTGACGATCATCAGCATTTTCGGTTTGTCATATCCGATTTGATTGAGTGCTTCTAACGCCAGGCCCTCTCCCAAGGCAGAATCACCAATAATGGCAATGGGATAACCATCCGTACCTTTGATCTTATTGGCAAGCGCAATCCCAGAAGCAACAGACAAGGATGTGCCACCGTGGCTAACATCCATCAAATCGTGCTCACTCTCATCCTTTGCAGGGAAACCTGGGCTGCCACCATCTTGGCGCATCGTTTTTAAGGTATGTGCCCGGCCGGTCAGAATCTTGTGTACATAAACCTGATGCCCAACGTCCCAGACGAACTTATCTTTGGGAGAATCAAATACGTAATGCATAGCAATTGTGACTTCGACAATACCTGTGTTCACGCCCAAGTGGCCACCCGTACGACACACTGAATGGATCAGGAAATCACGTATTTCATCTGCAAGTGCGGGAAGCTGTTCGCGGGTGAGAGACTGAATTCCACCTTCTGCGGAAACTTGATCAATTAAGCTAGACATTTCTTGTCCTTGGTCTGTGTTCACTGTTGCGCCTTCAGTTTAATACGAGTCCATCACAATGGCATGCAAATCATCTCGATTAAAACTCTTAACATGTTGATTCAATGGCCTAAACATATAACCAACCGTATCATCTACAATTTCTTCCACTTGATCCATCGTCACACCGTAATCTGACAATTTCTTGGGAAAATCAAATTGCGCTAAAAAGGTTTCAATACTCTCTACGCCGTGTTGAATAACCTCATTTTGTGACCCTTGAAAATCTGGGGCAAAAATTTTGGCGATATTGACGAATCGATCACCTTCAGTAGGCAACGTATGCTTCAAAACGGCCAGTAAATAAATGCTCACCGACACACCGTGTGGCGTGCCCACTCGGGCATCTGTGGGATGAACCAAGGCATGGCCAACGGTCGTTCCAGCCATAGAAATCGCCAAGCCCGCCAACGTCGCGCCATAGGCCATACCGGAACGCGCCACCATATCCGAACCATCACGATACGCAGTGGGGAGATGCTCTACAATCCAACGAATGGCTTCGAGACAAATCATGTCCGAATAAGGTGTGCGGTTTTGTTTGTTAAAATACGATTCCAAAGCATGGGAAAATGCATCCACGCCTGTAATGGCCGTCCAGTTAGCTGGCAAACCAACCATCAATTCAGGATCAACAATGGCAACCTTTGGAAATATGGAAGGCTCTTTTATGGTGCCTTCTTGCATCGTATCTCGATTAATCACGACCGAAAATGGCGTTACTTCTGAACCCGTTCCCGATGTGGTCGGAACTGCAATAACGGGGAGAACCTTATCGGCATCAACCGGTTTTGGTGGCTTATTTGATAGGTTTACATAGCTCCACACATCATGGGGATGTGTCGCACAGATGGCCAATGCTTTGGCAAAATCTACACAGCTACCACCACCGACACCCACCACAACATCATAGTTTCCTTCACGAATGGCGCTAATGGCGGCATCAAAATCTTCTTTTTGGGGTTCTGGTTTCACATCCGTGTAGAGAGTGTATTCCCGCCCCTGCTGATCAAAGCCAGCAAGCGCACTTTTCAACAAACCTAAGTTGGCCAACTCAGACATCGTAACAATGAAGGCCTTTTCACCATATTGCGCGCAGACCTCAGCTAGGTCTGCACTTTTGGCAGGGCCAAACACGATACGAACGGGGTGTTCAACTGAAAAATTCATGGGGCACTCTATCGTTAGCATGCTGATACTTGTTTTAGGCTTGAAGTAAAGAACCTCCCACTGCGAATTGTTTGCAGTGGGAGGTTCTGTTTACTACAGACCATAAGATCAAAGCGATCTTATAAATCAAGCGCCTGATATTAACGGAACAGACCCAAGACGGATTGTTCAGCTTGACCAGCAAACGAGAGGGATTGAATACCCAATTGTTGGCGGGTTTGCAGAGCAAGAAGGTTAGC
>JAPHSY010000010.1 GCA_026196495.1 Magnetovibrio sp. | reverse complement strand
TTCTCACAAACCTCATCCAATAAACTTGAGGGAGGCAATAGCGCTTCTTGCATACGACGCGCCGCATTCAATTCAGTTTCAATACGCATTTGGTTTTGGTAGACATTGGCCAAATGACGCAGCTGTAAGTGAGTTCGAACGCGCGTAATCATTTCTGCCGCATTGATAGGCTTTGACACCATATCCGAAGCACCACTCGCATAAATCCGATTGCATTCATCCGGGCTACTAAGTGCTGTTTGCACCAAAATTGGGGTTGTTGCTTGGTCAGCACTGTTGCGAAGATGGTGCATAAATTCAATGCCGTCCATATTGGGCATCATAATATCCAAAATGATCAAATCGGGATTGAATTCATCAACTTTATCCAACCCATCTACCCCGTCACAGGCAAATTCCTGGTTGTTGATATTTGCAGCTTTTAAGAAAGCACTAATCAGCATCCGGTTGCGTTCATTATCGTCAACAATGAGCACCCGGGCTTCAGAGATGAATTTTTCCAACTCTGTATCTTGGCTGTCGTCTGAAGTGTTCACCGCTCAAACCGCATCGTCATTTTACACCCGTTATCCGTAATCGCGATATCTTTGGCAAGATGGCGGATAAGGTTTAACCCCCATCCTGTCACGCTTTTTTCTACGGGTGCATTTACATCAAAGCCTGCGCCGTGATCTAGAATTGAAATCGCCAATTCCTTGTCATCCCACTTACCCCAGACCTCAATGCGCTTTTGCCCAGCATCTTCACTCTCAAGTTTTTCATGGACCGTTTCAGAATAACTTTCCAGGTCATGAAAACTATCGGGCAAGGTTTTATTCAACCCCATATTTCCGTGAATCAGACCATTGGCGAGGGCTTCTTGTAACGCAAGTTCCAAGTTACCCGCCAAGTCGTCATTGAGTTTAATCTTGGCAGCGACCCATCGATAAAAATGCAAAGCCAATTCGTTGCTGTAAGCACTGGCCGTTGTCAGTGAAATAAAGATGTCGCTGTCGTTAATACGCCCCAACACATCCTCATCCATACCGCAAAAGTTCGGTGTTGCTTCAACGCATGCATCAACATTGGGAAGCAATACCCGGTCCAAACGGTGTTCCGTCACATCGGAAATAACAAAGACATTGGTGTTTTGCGCACTCTCACCCGCATTATCGTCTGCATCATCAACAGACACCTGCGTCGTAGTCATACCATTGCTTTGCGCAAACACCGCCACATTGTCGGGAAGCGTCGCACAATACAATAAGGCCAACGATGCTGGATCTGCGGCCATGCTTTGACTACTCGATATCGATTAACTCATTAAATTTGGTGATATCAAGCATCTTGGCCACTTGATCTTTGGCCCCCGTAATCGATAGTGAAATATTGTTCTCACCTGCGGCTTCTTTGACCAGTAGCAACAATCCCAGTCCCGCAGAATCGATAAATTCGAGTCCATTGAGGTTGATCATACATTTGCTGGGGCCTGTTTCTTCCAAAGACTTCGTAATTTCCCGAAATACGTCATGATCGTTAAAAGTCAGCCGCCCGTTCATATTTACATTACGTTGGGTACTGTCGTTATTGATGGTGTAATCCATGGTTATCTCTCCACGTGGTACTGGTCATAAGACCAATCATATATATAGCATTAAGAACGGACTGTATTGAGAAATGACTCTACAACATGGTTCAACTCTTGGGTTGGTTTTTTTAGATCTTGTCCCTTCCACAATACACGAATTGCTGAACTGTAAGAAGAAGCAGACGAACGGCTAACATCACGAACAGCTGTGGACACCAATTCTGCATCCGATGACACATCGCGAATGTTTCGGGCAATCTCTTGTGTAGAGGCTCCTTGTTCTTCAACTGCGGCAGCCGTTGCTGCGGACGATTCGCTAATCTGAGCAATTGTGTGACCAAATTCACGAATGGATTGTGCTGAATCCTCTGTGGCGTTTTGAATGCCTGTAATTTGCACACTAATCTCATCCGTAGCTTTGGCCGTTTGATTGGCGAGGTTTTTAACTTCACTTGCGACCACAGCAAAGCCCTTACCGGCTTCACCAGCACGTGCAGCCTCAATGGTAGCGTTCAGTGCCAACAAGTTGGTTTGATCAGCAATATCTGTGATCAACGAAACCACTTCACCAATTTTCTGTGCAGCATCAGATAGCCCTTGAACCTTCACAATCGTACGATCAGCTTCTTCCTTGGCGGCATTAGACATCTGCGAACCCTTGGAAACTTGGCGGCTGATTTCCGTAATGGACGACGACAGCTCTTCAGCAGCCGCAGAAACGGTCGCAACATTTGTCGTGGTGCGCCCAGACGCTTCCGCAACATCCAGAGAACGGCTTGTTGATTGATCGATTTTTGACCCCATCTGTTCGGCAATGTTAACAATGCTGTCAGAATCATTGGTTACAGTTTCCAAGATTTGGGTCACTTTGGTATCAAATTCTTGAACCGCAATATCCATTTCTTCAGCACGCCGAGCTTTTTCCTCATGCTCACGCTGTTGTTCACGGGCCATTTCTTCGGCCTGAATCATATTTGATTTGAACACTTCGAGCGCTTCTGCCATCACACCAATTTCATTGGTACGATCTTGGTGAGGTACTTCCACACTCAAATCTTGCCCCGACAGGGTGTTCATAACCTCTGTCATGCGACCAATAGGGCGACTGATCCAGCCACCAATAATCAATGCAGAAACACCAACAACAGCCGCCATCACAGCCATAACCCCCATCATCGTAATGAATGTGGTGGACATACTGCTTTTTGCGGCTTCCGTTGCCAGTGTCCGGGATTCAAAGCTTTTCGATTGTATTTCCGCAAAAAGTGGCGTGACTTCAGAAAACAACGTGCTGAGCTGATCAATTTCCGGGCCAATTTCCTGCTGAAGCTTTGCCAGTTTATTAAAAACGTTGTGATATGCCTTCATCAACAGAACAACGGGCTCACGATCTTCTTTGGGAACTGAAGACCAAGCAATCTGAAACTCAAACTCGCCCAATCGCGCCTTCATCTCATCAATTGACTTTTGATCTTTTAGCAAAAGAAAATCTTTTTCATGACCGCGCATCAACTGCATCTTAACCAGCAGTGCCTGATCACTAATCAAATCCAGTTCGCTTTCTATAGCATCAGCAGCAGCAGCCATATTTCCACGCAAACCCAATTCAGGGGTCAAGCCAATGGTGTTTGACATTGATTGAACAAGATCGAATTGAGATTTGTAAGCTTGAAACTTTGCTTCAACCTGGGTGATGAGATCAATAACTTCAGGCTCATCATACATAGTCTTCATCTGCTCTAGACCTGCTTCAACATTGAAACTCGTTACCCCATGTTGCTCAACATACTTGTTGTCGAGACGTAAAATAAAATCCTTTTCATGACGACGGGCCGTTAAAAACTGATACTTCACATCTTCGGTAATGCTCAGACCGTTAACAGCAGTTTCTTGATTGGCTAAAACTTTTTGAAGCTGACTATTGCTCGTCCAATAGATCAAGCCAGTAACCACAAATCCGACCACTGCAAGAATTGCGATTAGTGTTGTTTGCAAACGAATGGCTAAGTTTTTCATTTTCACCCCATCCCATAGGATGTCCAAATCCCATAGTCTCTTGCTTGTCCAGCAATTGTTATTGTGTGAGTTACATCATTGTCGATTGTTTTTTCACGCATTTATATTTGAGGTTTACCCTCTTTCCTTTAGTTCAATACACTTAGCCGTCTACGTCAAGCGTGGCAAAGGTATAGACTGTACATCTTTGGTATATACACCTCTAAATCATAGTAATGAGAGCCCCAAATGCCAAATACATTAGAATATTCCTATATTTATACACAACCGACATTACGTAAGAACAATCTAATATTAACGTGCATTAATATTCGCATGAGTTGGAAAATACAAAATACTTACAACCAATGAGTTACAAATACAGCTCTCCAACATGGCGGACCTTCCCAAACGCACGCCTTTTTCTGCATACACTACTACTCACACGAGAACCACCAGCAGCAAAAATAGCGCCCAGCCCTTCATTTTCAATTTTGCGAATTGATTACGGTCATTAAAGAATGCCAGGATATGCACTAGAATGTAACAACACTAAAATAAGAACTGACACACACAAACACGGATTAGCACACCAAATAATGGTTGTATGCGCTGCACAAACAACTTTCCGATATCGGCCCTGAGTATACTGAGAGCATTAGTTTAAATGTTTTCAGAAAAAATGATTGCGCTTGCATCTATTACATCGTTCCATTGGTCAATGTGCTGTCCATCACGATATTGACTCTAAACAAACATTCTTTTTATGGGAGTCATCTTGAACTAGGAGCAGAAAATGTTTTCATTTCTTGAAAATATTAAGGTAAGCAGTCGTATTTCAGTTGGTCTGTTACTGCCGGTACTTGGCATGTTGTATTTTTCCGGTGCAACAATCTTAGAGAAACGATCCATTGTTAATGAGATGGAGAGCCTCCAAGAACTTGCGGACCTTGCTCCTACAGTCAGTGCACTAGTGCATGAATTACAAAAAGAACGTGGCACGTCCGCTGTGTTTATCGGTTCTAAGGGCACAAAATTTGTTAAGGAACTGCCGCAGCAATGGGAACTGTCTTCAAGCAAACATGACAATCTGAATAGTGCATTCAATGCCTTTGACGCTGAATCATTTGGTGCAAACCTAACGAAAAAAATCGAGACTGCAAAAGATGCTCTTGCAGAACTGGAAAAAACTCGCAAGGGTGTTCAAGAACGCAGCATTACTGTTCCCCAAATGGCTGGTTATTACACCCCAACCATTGCAAAGTTGCTCAAAATTGTTGAAGAAATGGCCGTCTTAAGCAACAACCCAGACGTCACAAAATCAATTGCTGCATACACCGCTTTCTTGCAAGGCAAAGAACGTGCAGGCATCGAACGGGCTATGGGCGGTGCAGGTTTCGGTGCAGGTGAATTCAAACCTGTCATTTATAGAAAGTTCCTCCAGCTCATCGCAATGCAGGACACCTTCCTTTACACCTTCAGCATTTACTCTACTCAGGAACAACGCGACTTCTTGAAGAATACGTTGGTTGGCCCTGATGTCGATGAAGTCGAGCGCATGCGCAAAATTGCCATCGAAAGCCCTATCACCAAAGACATGCAGGGTATTACAGGGCCTTACTGGTTTGGCACCATCACCAAAAAAATCAATTTGTTGAAACAAGTTGAAGATAAAATCTCAACTGATTTGCTGGCACAAACAGGGGCTATCAAGTCATCTGCCCAAACAACATTCTTCTCATTGTTGCTGATCGTTGCGATTCTTATCGCTATCACGGCTAGCTTGGTTATCTTTATTGCCCGCAGTATCTCCGGCCCGATTGGTCGACTGACTGAGAAAATGACAATTCTTGCTGAAGGCAATCAATCGGTTGAAATTAACGCCACACACCGCGGTGACGAGGTTGGAGAAATGGCCCGTGCAGTCGTAGTGTTCAAAGACAACATGATTAAAGCCAGTGAACTGGCGGCTGCCCAACAAGCCGAGCAAGAAGAAAAACTGAAACACAGTGCCGTTATGGAAGAAGCCATTGTGGAACTGGAAAGCAAAGTTACCGGGATCGTCGATGCCGTGAATAATGGTTCCAGTGAGATTGTCACAATTGCGGGTAAAATGGGCAACAAGATCGACACGACATCTAGCCGTTCACTTGAGGTTGCTGAAGCATCTATACGGACTTCTACAAACGTTGAAACTGTTGCTGCCGCTGCCGAAGAACTTTCCGCCTCAGTCAGCGAAATCAGTGCTCAAATTTCTAAAGGCGCTGAAATTGCTTCGGTCGCTGTGACTGAAGCTGATCAAGCCAACGAAAAGGTCCAAGGTCTTTCAAAGGCGGCAGATAAAATTGGTGAAGTCGTTGAATTGATCACCGATATTGCAGATCAAACCAACCTACTGGCTCTCAACGCCACTATTGAGGCCGCCCGTGCAGGTGAAGCCGGTAAAGGCTTTGCAGTTGTTGCATCGGAAGTCAAAAACCTTGCCAATCAAACGGCAAAGGCAACAGAACAAATCAGCATCCAAATTAATGACATGCAAAATGCAACTGGTGATTCTGCAACCGCGATTAAAGGCTTTGGTGAAACCATTGCCAGAATCAGCGAGTCATCCGCAGCCACTGCTGCTGCTGTTGAACAACAAGGTGCGGCAACTTCTGAAATCGCACGCAACATGCAAGAGGTTCGTTCCGACTCTCATTTGGTGTCAACAGCCGTTGCCGATGTCAGTCGTGCCTCAGCATCGTCTTACAGTTCAGCAATCCGGGTATTGTGGGCAGGTCAAGATCTAGAAACCCCTTCACAAGAACTTCGCCGAGTGGTTGACAAATTCCTCAACTCTGTCCGGTAATACTGGGGAATACGTAAAAGTGAAGAAACAGCACGGTCTCTGGCAAAATCAATAATGCCACGAGGCCGGCTGCACTTTTGCCGAGACGACGCTCAACCAAATTGATCAAGGGGCCGACAATTAGTGCACCAATCACCAAGGCCATAGCGGCTTGGAGCCAATAGCCCAAAGCCACAGTCGAAAAGCCGGACATGTACCAGGGCACCAGGACGATCATTGCAGAAATCACCCCAATACCTTTCCAGCTTTCTTTCATGGTTGTCATCAACTTAGATAATCTCGAAACACGTAATCCAAGCGTGTCGTGGCATTTTTCGGGAGTTGCTTCAGCCCATAAAGATCAGCTATGGCCTGGAATACAGTATCCTTGTCATCACCGACTTCAGCAGCAAGCTCAAACATAACCTCCCCCAATTCTGATGCAGGAATATCATCAAAACCACGGTTCCCAGACTCACGCGGGTTAACACGTTCCATTGTGGGTAGCCACAACAATGCCTGAGTATCAACGGCATCGGTATCGAGTTCCATTGAAATTTTACCTTCTACAATGCCCTTTTTAAGGGCCGCAGAAAACCGCTTGGCAGCCTTACCACTAAGCTTAGCCAAACCGCCCTTCTTGGCATACAGCGTAAATGCACGCGTGGACAGGACTGGGCCTTCCATCGCAATGACCTGTATCAAACCTTGAACAATTTGATCTGTCGTTTCATCAGACACGGTCATAATCTGGTGTGTGATAGCCAACCGACTTTCATTGGTTGGTTTGCTCATGTATGGGGTAAACGGTGCAAGTTTCATGAAATATCCCCAAGCATCTAACAAGTGAAATTATATCTTCTTCAGTAAACCACACTTATCACAATACTGCATACCAAGTATCAATCCGAACTAGTTGAGATTATCAAGTGCTTTACGAATCACGTGATCTCGACCTTCTGTATAAGGCACTATTTCAGTGTCGACTTTAATGATGTGGTTGTAGAGCCAATCTTTGACAAAATCACGTAACGCAAACAGTGTCTCAGGCGCACGCTCAGCACGCCAAGACTTTGCCAATTCATCCACTTCGTTTGAGAGTTTTATATGTAACTCGTGATGACTTGTCAGTTCAGGATAACCACACACTGCCATCACGGCTTCTTCGCGTTTAAAGTGATTGAGGGTATAGTCAATCAGCTCTTCCAAAACATCATCAACGTCAGCGTCATTAGCTGTGCGGTGAGTGAGGCGGTTAAGCAATAAGAATAAGGTTTGGTGATCTTTATCGATGGCATCGACACCAATGCGCATACGTTTGGTCCAGATCAAAACCTCATCATTTGATGCCAATGGTAGTTTTAGCCAAAAAGTACTGCCAACACCTTCTTTACTCTCAAAGCCAATACGTCCTGCCATACGTTCGACCAACAACTTGGTTACAGCAAGGCCAATCCCCATGCCTTCTTTGGCAATGGTTGGATCAACAACTAAGCGGTGAAACATTTGGAAAATACCTGGCTGATTTTCACTGGCAATCCCATAGCCCGTGTCGGTAACAGAAATATTGAGGAAACCTTCTTGGGAAATGCTACCTGTTACAGTTACCCTACCACCTGCATTATTATATTTGATGGCATTAGATAACAAATTCAGTATCACCTGCTTTATACGCAATCGATCAGTGTGCAAAACACTATCAGCTTGATTGCTGAACTTATCGATAATTGTAATTTCGTGCTGTTCTGCAAGCGGTGCCATCAAGGTCATACATTCCATAACGACATCGTTGGCACTAACGTCTTCCAACGATAGATCAAGCTGGTCAGCCTCAATCCGTGCAAGATCCAAAATTTCATTGACCAAGGCAAGAAGGTGATTGCCACCTTTCAAAATATTATCCGTATGTTCACGCTGTACATCCGAAAGCGGATTTTTAGGATCAAACTGCAACATCTGGGAAAAGCCAATAATCGCATTGAGTGGCGTTCTCAACTCATGACTCATACTCGCAAGAAATTCAGACTTAGCTACGTTAGCTGCTTCTGCTTTTTCTTTTGCTAAGTTGGCTTCGACACGAGCTTGTTCACGTCTATTTTTCTCAATGATATTGAGTTTAAAGACTTCAAGGGCCTTCGCCATTTCACCAATTTCATCACCGCGGTTTGTCTCAGGGACATTAACGGTAAGGTTTTCTTCAGCAACCTTGTTCATCACATTGGTGATATCGCGCAGCGGTGTGATGATCCCCTTTGAAAAGAAGATGACGATTAAACCAATTACAGCAAAAATCCCCATCCCTGCAGCCAACAACGATACCCGAATTGCTGTTTGATTTTTATCCGCAATTTCACGGTACGCCTGAACCAATTCGTTGCTAAGCGCACGAAGCTTGTTACTTTGGAAGAGAATGTTAGAAACAGAATCTTGCCGTGCCTCGGAAGTTCTATTGTCGTTCAAAACATCAATCGCCATCATAATAAAACTATTCAGGGCAATCTGCGTTTTGGCCGCGGATACTTGAAACGATGGACTTTGAATTGCGTCGATGTGTGCAAACTTTGTTAGGTCCAAATCAACCGGATATTGACCACCTGAACGGATCGCATCCAAGGTTTGCTCAAAAACCAGTAGAGCTGTTTCATATTCTTCTAGTGAGGGATTAAGTAGATCACTCCCGACAGCAACATCGGGTGAGAACACGACGGTATATTTACGGATACCAAGCAAATCATGAATTTCAAACTCTTTGCCTTGGATTTGCTTGTGACAACTTACGCAAACCTGAGAAGTGGCAAGATCGGCCGAATAGAAGTAAAGCAACACATTGTCATCTTGTTCACGCGGCATCATCAAAACCTGATCAGGATTTTTGATCAGTTCCTCATAGGCCTCTCGATCCATATCGGTCTTCAGACTTTTATCAGGATTGATTGGATCCTTTGCCAAAATATCAGCCTTGGTTTCCGACTTTTCAGAAAACAAGGCATTCACCATGCGGGTAAACGTTGCAGGATACGGAATAGCCGAATGAGATTCCATTTCAGGATCCATTGAATACATCAGATCGGTGTTTTCCGAAGCATTGATCACACTATCAGTATAAACCGTACGCATTGAGGAGATGAATTGATCGAGCTCAACAATGTTGCTTTCGACTTGACGCACGAAAGAACTCTTCATCGTGTGTCCCAGAACCACCTTACCCATTGCCTGGGACAACATGCGTTGACGACCTAAGACATCAATAATTTCACTATCGTTTTTGGCATCTTCCATCAACGAGAGGACTGAAATAATAGCCACAGCTGTAACCATTCCAATTACGGCCAACATGGAATAGATTTTAAACTTGAGCGAGCTGTTACCCATTAGAAACCTTGTGCGATATCAATCAACAATACAAAACTGAAATCAATAATTATATACACAGGCTCGCTCTTCTAAGGCAGTTCTCTGCGTCTGATGTTGATGATACATCTATCTTCATCCTTTGCATTTAGCTTAGATGAGGACATAGTGATCACAATGCTAACTATCGACTTATAATTCAATCACTTCCTTGATCTTGCTCAACTATGTTTGATCTATAAACCCTCTAGCCCTGCAGCTAAATTGATGATGATCAAGGAAAAATACCCATTTGGGTGGCTTGTTATATCCAACGCGTGTAGTTAGTGTAACGCAAAATTGATGATTTTATCTGTTCAACAGATAACTTGGACAACCTTGATGGCCCGCCAGAAAAACACCCTGCGCCCAACGCGCTCAGCACATTTAGCACGCCGAATTCCGGCGTGGCTGGCGGTGTTTACTCTGTTGGCCCAAGTGTTGATGCCATTTGGCCAAGCTTTGGCCTTCGCCCCAGACCAAGATGTTGAATACCAAATTATCTGTACGGCAAATGGGGTCAAACAGATCCCCATCAATGCTGATGGTTCCCCCATCGATGCTCAGGATGCAAGACAGTGTCCGTTCTGCTTTACATATTCTGCACCATCACTGTTGCAGCCTGAAGTCAGCACAATCATTGTTGATAGCCATGCTGACAACCGTGTTTCGTTCGCCCAAATTACCAGTGAACACCGCATCAGCATTTGGCGCGGCACCCCCCAGCCGTCTCGCGCACCACCCCTAAACGTTTGATTCCTAATACCGCGTAAGTGCATCCCCGCCCCTATTGGGTCTGGGCATATGCGTTATGCGGGTCTTCAGAAAATCAAATAATAGTGTAAGGGGATGTCCCATATTGGGGGGCACAACAAACGATATGTTTACTAAATACACAAACGTGGGGAAAGCTCACGTAGCATTGGGCAGCTTTCTTCTCAGCACAACAGCAGCATTTCCTGTATTGGCCCAAGACGCTGGCACCATTTTACTCGATGAAGTGTCCGTCACCGCAACCCGCGCTGAACGCAGCACCAAAGAAGTTCCAGCATCCATCACCGTGATCGGTTCTGAACGCATCGATAACGAAAAAATGTTCAACATCAAGGATGCACTCCAAGGAACGCCTGGTGTCCAAATCAATTCCAAAAACGGTGGATTTGACTCACGTTTGGTGATCCGCGGTGCCGGACAAAAGGCCGCCTATGGTGTGCGTGAAATCATGGTCCTGCGTGATGGTGTGCCGATGACGGACCCAGACAGCTTTACCCGTTTTGATTTTATCGACACTCAAGACATTGAACGCATTGAGGTCACCAAAGGCCCCGGCTCAATTTACGGTGGCGGCTCTGCTGGTGGTGTTATTCAAATTCTTTCGAAATCTGTATTTGATACCGAAGAAAACCGTGTACGTCTTGGCGGAGGCACCAGCGGCACAACAAACCTGCATACACGTGTTGGTTCAATGGTTGGTGACAATGATGCATTTGCTGTGACGTTGTCACGACGTGCTATTGAAAACAACTGGCGCCGATGGAATCGGTTTGAAAGCACACAGGGCAGCATAAAACACGGTCATATCTTTGAGAATGGTGGAACATTGGAAACAGAATTCAGCGTTTCCGAAGTCAATATGCAGTTGCCCGGATCAATGGATGACGCACAGTTTGAAACCTTTAAATCCACGGGCAAACAGACGGGAAATGATAGTGCATGGGATTATTCCGGCCGTGATTCCAACAGTTATTTTTTCAATTCAAAATACGAATATGAAGATGGCAACATCACCTATAAACCCCGCATTTATGGCACCAAGTGGGGCCATTACCACCCTGTGACGGCTGGTATCAACGACAGCCCAAATAACTACGTCATCGGCGGTGATGGCGAAATCAATTACAAACACGATCTGTTTGGTGAGGCTATGCTGGTCGCCGGGGTAAGTGCACGATTGGATCTCAGCATCGATGCTGAAAAATATGAATACAAGGATTACACAACTTCATTCGGGCGCCTTAGTGCAGTTTTGTCGGACCAAAAAGGAACCTTGATGGAGCGCGAAGATGCGAGCCATACCCAATTGGGTTTCTTTGTACAAGAAACACTTCACCCTACAGACGAAAGCTTGCTTGACCTTAGTTTCCGTTACGATCATTCAAAATTTGATCTGGATAAAAACGAATACCGTCAATATAGCTGGGCATCAGCAAGTTTTACCGATGGCGATGGCCCCAGCATTGTTGTGAAACGATTTGATTTGCTATCGTCTCGAATCGGCGGCAGTTACGCCATTGACAAGAACACCAACATTTATGGGTCCATTGCACAATCCGACCAAGTCCCATCCAATAGTGAAATTGAAACCAATTCTTCTTTGGATAAATCCACCACACGTACCTTCGAAATCGGTGCCAAGGGACGTCAGGCCGATTTCAGATATGACGCAGCGATATATTACACGACAGTCGATAACGAAATCGTATCCGTCTATGAAGACAGCACCACATATCAAAATGCTGGTGAGGTTGAAAAGAGGGGCTTTGAATTCGCGGGTAACTATGTCGTAAACGATCAAATCACGCTTGGCGCAAACTATGCTTACTCAGACTTCACGTTCATTAAATTTAACGAAGTGGTCAGCAGTGTTAACCAAGACCGTTCTGGCAACCGAATGCCTTATGTGCCTGAACACCAGTACTCTTTATCCGCAAATTATGACAGCGGCTGGGGCTTAAAAGCTGGCATCCGTACAGAAACGTGGAGCGAGTACCAATTGGATAATGCCAATACTGAAACGTACTCGGGCTTTAAGTTCATCACCAATGCCAATGCCAGCTACGACGTTAATGATGATGCTTCATTATCTCTAAATATTGAAAATCTATTTGACCGAAAATATGCGGTTGAAGCGAAAAAAGATACGTCTGGTGACCGCAGTTATTCTGCCGGTCAACCGCGCACCTTTGTTCTCAGCTATCGTCAGAATTTTTAGGGGTAAACGAAATGATAAAATCAATTATTCGAATATCTGCTTTGACACTGTTGATGGCATCAAGTTCAGCGCTCGCCCAGCACGCAGGTCATGGCGCGGCTCCAAAAGGTGCGACAGCGCCAACGTGGACGACTTTTCCAATGGTCCTATCCGCAGGTGGTTACAGTCGATCCGATGCCAAGTACCAAGCCTATAACATGCATGCCATGCAGGCAGAATCTTACGCATCGTTCTATGGGCACAACACAAAAGACTTAGAAACGGCAACACGTCCCCTCACAGTAGATGACAATGGTGGTCTGACGATGGAAGCTGGCGACCAGGGCGGCTATTACCTAGTACGTGTTATGGGTCATGGGCCAAACGGAGAGGAAGCCACAGCAACTACTCAGAAGTATTTTTCAAACCCCGGACCAGCTCCGCGTGACTTGCTCAATTCTGCACGCTCTGGGTTTGAGATTACCCCAACGATCTTGCCACGCGAACATTCACATTATCGCGAAAATGAAACTTGGAGCTTTAATGTTCGCATGGATGGAAAGCCCGTTGAAGGCCTTCCCGTCATATTGGAAACATCAAACGGGTCAAAGTTTGAATATATGACAAAGGCCGATGGCACTGTTGATGTCACCTTTCCACAAGACTTCAAAGACATCCCCAAAACCCAGTGGCGACACGGCAGACCGCCAAGATCAAAGTTTGTGATCGCAGTCCGTGATGGCGCTTTACTGGCTACGTACAACGACAGTTATGAACTGGATGCTTACGGGGATAAAGACCTGTTGGCCGGTATTGGGTTTGCCGTCTTGGGCATGGCTTTGGCTGTCCCCGTTGTACGTCGTCGTAAAAAAACCAATGGGGAGACATCATCATGATGAGCGCATTTACACTTTCACGCCTACGTCTCACCGTTCAGGTGATTATGCTGTTCTTTACGGTCTATGGCGGGGCGATCGTCGGCCACTACTTAGCTGATAAAGTTACCGGGGCACTTCCAGCTCTATCATGTGCTTTTGATCAACAGAATGCTGGCTATTGCGTACTGATCCCCATGCAACATCAACTCCATCACCGAGTTGGTGAAAGTATTGTTCGCGCGCAACAATTCAGTGTCGAATACATCATCCCATTTGGCTTCACCATGTTGACGTTCTTTGCCTTCTTCGTGGTCCTGAACAAAGCATTTTGCGGTTGGATTTGCCCTTTGGGTACGGTGCAAGAACTCGCCTACAAACTTGGACGGCGACTTAAACTGGGTATACGGCGTTTAACCCAAGACACCGTTGGGCGTGTGCGCCCAGTCAAATGGGCGGTGTTAATATTGTTGGTTCTGGTTTTGCCGTTGATGGCGGGACTGGGGTACACCAGCTATGTCACAGGTGATGCTTATTGCCAGGTCTGTCCGTCTCGTATTGTCACGACGTTACTCACGGCCAACACAGAACAAATAGCCGTCAACACGGCGGACACAACGGCATTTTTGTTTAGTGCAGCACGTAGCGCGATTTTCGGATTTATTCTGATCTTAGCCTTTGGCATGCGTCAGCCCTATTGCCGGGTCTGCCCCATGCTGGCGTTACATGCAATCTTTCGTAAAGTGGTGCCATTGCGTCTGGCAAAAGTTGATGCAAACGACAAATGCGGCAAATGCAAAGCCTGTTACCAGGCTTGCCCTATGGACATCCATGAAGTTGCATTTGAGTTTGGGTCTAAGGCCTTCCATGCCGATTGTACCATGTGTGGTCGCTGTGTTGAGTTCTGTCCAGACGATGGTGTTCTGTCACTGAAGCTTGGCCCAGTCGCATTGTTTAAGTCTTCAGGGGCTTACATGAAACGTCGTGCAAAAATTGACAAACCCGACGGGACTTTGCCGAAGAAAAAAACATCAACCCAACCAGCACCAGCGGAGTAATCCTATGGGACCGGAATATTATGACCCTGATGGGGCCTCCATCGCTGTTAGCCTAACATCCATATGGGTGCTTGGGCTTTCAGTTGGGTTAACCGCCTGCACCGCTACTTGCTTGCCCTTTATGGGCGCGCTTGTGGTGGGCGGCGGACATTCTGCTGGTGATGCCTTTCGCCAAACCGGAGCCTTCGCCTTAGGCAAGGTTCTAGCCTATGCCCTTTTGGGTGCAGCGGCAGGTTACCTCGGTGAGATCTTACTTGATGTGGTTGAAGGCGATCTTGGTCATTGGCTCATTGGTGGTGTCAGTGTTGTCGCTGGTGCCATGTTGGTCTTTGGCCACAAAGCCGTCAAAGGCTGTCGCACATCGCGGCTATTCAATGGTGCTCCACCATTGGCACTTGGGTTCGTTCTCAGCTTTGTGCCCTGTGCACCGTTGGCTGCCTTACTGGCTGCATCTGCATTGGGTGGCGACCCCTTACAGGGGTTGGCCATGGGTTCAATGTTCGGATTGGGGGCTGCGGTCACGCCACTGTTCATCGTTATGCCATTGCTTGGAAAACTGGGGCGTGAAATGACTGCGGAGCATCCGCACATGCTCACCATTATGCGGTGGGCCGGAGCTATCATTTTGGTGGCACTGGGTCTGCGCCGCATGTTGTTGGTGGTTTAACCGGGAAACGTGATCATGTCATACAGCCTTCAACACCACTCATTCCAAACGTTATCGCGTTCTGCTCTGGCTTTTTCTGTGGCAGCCAGCGTGCATATTGCGATCGTTGCTGGATTGGTGGCAATGGAACGTATGAATATTGATCCACCCCAGATCATGGGCGGCTTTGAAGTCGTGGACCTATCTGCATTTGGAGTTGCAGCTCAGCCCGAACCCGAACCGGTTGAAGAGAAACCCGTTGAGGAAGCAAAGGTTGACCCCATACCCGAGCCGGAACCCGAACCGGAACCTTTGCCAGAACCTGAAGTCGCTGAGCCAGAGCCTGACCCTCTTCCCCAGCCTGTGGTTCAACCGAAACCAAAGCCCAAGCCAGAACCAAAACCAAAACCCGTGGCGAAACCAAAACCTAAGCTCGAGCCCAAACCTAAAGAAGTTACAAAACCGAAGCCCAAACCCAAACCAGTGCCCCAGCCACAAACGGCATCGGCGGGCAGTCAAAATGCGTATGTACCACCGTCTAGTACGGCAGCATATCTGCGCAACCCCAAGCCCACTTATCCGGCCCTTGCACAACGGCGCGCCATGCAAGGGGTCGTGCTGTTGTTGGTAGAGGTTTCCATAAACGGCAAACCCAGCAGTGTGAAAGTTAAAAAAGGCAGCGGCTTCGCCATTTTGGACAAGGCTGCTTTGCGGGCTGTGCGCCAATGGCAATTTGCACCAGCCAAACGCGGCGGCAAACCGATTGCCGCCAGCATTGAAGTCCCCATTCGATTTATTTTGAACGACGCCTAGTAAAGGAGCCCCCCATGGAAATATCAAATATGGAATTGTTGTCATGGTGGTCGGACGCCGATTGGATCGTTCGCGGGGTATTTATTATCTTGGTAGCCCTGTCCGTCATCAGTTGGACCATTATGGTCTACAAAGCTTGGCAATTAGCAGCGGCTTACCGCGGCGAGCTGGCCTTTAAGGGGCAAGGCATCCCAAAAATTGGCATACCTTCGGCTTATGTCCTAGCAGGCATCCAAGACATTCCCCAACAAGATCAAGAGACCATGGCGGGTGTGATGGTGCGCGAAAGCCGCATGCATATGGAAGGCGGCCTGACACCGTTGGCAACCATCGGCAACACGTCCCCATTTATTGGGCTATTTGGCACTGTGTGGGGCATCATGCACGCCTTGCAAGGTCTCAGTGGTGCAGAAGCCCTAAGCATGGACTTGGTCGCCGGTCCCGTGGCTGAGGCCCTGGTGGCAACTGCGGCGGGGCTATTCACCGCCATTCCAGCCGTGGTGGGCTATAACCTGTTGCTGCGCCAATTGAGACGTCTTTTTGGGGCTGTTGAAGGCAACACTGTACGCATCCTCACAGCACAAGCACGGGGGGCCTAAGCCATGGCAGGCGGTATTTCCGGGGGTGATCCCGAACAGCCCATGAGTGAGATCAACGTCACACCCTTGGTCGATGTGATGTTGGTCTTGTTGGTGATCTTCATTGTCGCGGCACCATTGATGGCGCAGGCCTTACGCGTCGATCTGCCCAAAGCCCAAGCGGAAAACATGACAGAGCCCGAAGTCACGACCTTGGAAGTGATGGCCGACGGCACCTTAATGTTGGATGGTGAAGCCATTGACGACATCGCCGTGCCAGCAAGGCTGAAAGCCATTCATCATGAAGATTCAGATCGTGTTTTAAAATTGGGCGGTGATGGGGCCGTGCCTTACCAACGCATCGCAGAGGTTCTATCCATGGCCAAACAAAGCGGAATTAAACGCATCGCCTTTGCCACACAAAGCCCATAACCAAATAACTCAATTGTTGTATGAAGGCATTATCTCAGTTCACAAACTAGTTATCTTCTGTAGCTTGCTCTTGGCGCAATTTGTTCAGAACGCAACGGCACAAACAACGCTCACTTTTAAGATTATCGGGAATTTCAATAACTGGATACGTTTTACACCAGCAATCCCCGTCAGGATCACACGTAAATGTCTCTCCACACTCCGGGCATTTAATATTGTCAGCCATCAATCTTGTGCCCCCAATTCGTCAAGCCGTATGCACAAGACATGTTAGTTGATTAGGCTTTCAATGTGAACACGGCGACCATGGTGAATATCAACCAAGGACTGTATGAAAACATGAGCATTTTCGCGAATTCGTGGTGGCGGTGTTATACGCAACAAACGTTTGAGAGAACGCTGATTGGCATCACTTTGGCAATGCCCCTGTGCATTCAGCACACGTTCAATGTTCACATAATCCAAGGGCTGGCCAGATCGCTGTAGATTGATCGCAGCATCAAACCACGAACGGTATATGGGGTGGCGGAAATATTTGCTTTCTAATTCGTCTGCCGACAAACCTTGCAAAACAGACCAAATCACAGCTTTTTCGGGACTAAGAGCATTACACATGTGTGCAGATTTAGGTACGAAGCATAGAAGGGTCAAGCAATTTATAAGCCGTATTGTCGGGGATATGGTCAACAAACACCAACAATCACAGTGTCGTTGCCAACACCGTGGTGATCACGACCAAAAAAGTGCTCACCACAACTAGACCTTTTAAAGGCATGGCCCCATTGCGGTAGAGCATCACGATCATAACCCCAATTGCGAAACTTGCGATCAACAAGGCAATCAACGAATCAAGATTGTTATCCATCGTACATATCCATCATCAAAATTAGGTGCTAACGAAAGAAACGCCCCATACGAAGACTAAAATAGCACAGAGAAAACCGATAAAGCCCTTTTTCCACCCTGGTGAACTTTGCCCAAGATTGAGATAAAACCACAAAATCAAAGACGACTTAACGCCAGCCAGAACCAACAACACCGTTACCCATGCGGGGCCTAAGTCAATATTCACATCGACACGCCCTGCCCCCATGAGGCCAATGGTTGAAGCCATTAATATGGCCCAAACAAAATACAATGTTCGCGTTGACGGGAGCTTCATATGCATTTCTTATCTCACCAAATAGATAACCGGGAACACGAGCACCCAAATCAAATCGACCATGTGCCAAAAGGCTGCACCAGTTTCAAGATTTTCAAGACTGTTCTTCCACGTCACGATGGCCAAAATGATCAGCCCCATAATCACATGCATAAAGTGAAAGCCCGTAATCAGATAATAGAGCGTGAAGAATGTATTGGTTTCGATGTCGAAGCCGGCATCCAGCTTGTCACCGTATTCAATAACTTTGACATACAGAAAAATGGACCCAATTAAGATTGCTGCGATCATCCACCACCGAGATTGTGTGCTTTTCCCATCTGATCGAACACGCACCGCAAGGGCAGCACACAATCCACTGGTCAACAGAACCATCGTATTCACTGCCCCCAGAAAACGGTCGAGTTCCGCTTGCGATTCATTAAACGTTTGCACATCCAATGCATGCGCAACAGCAAATGCAGCTAGGCCCGCACCAAAGACAAGGAGCTCACTCCAAATCAAGACCCACATAATGGGATTGCCCGGCAAACTGGACAACGGCCCCCATCCACCTTCAGAGCTATTGATGTCTTGCTTTGGTGTGGTTGCGTCCATATCAACCCACCAAATGCTGGTAGATTGTGGGTAATGCTGAACTGAGCCGATCAATATGGGGGATGATGGCGCACCCCCCACGACCAAACATATAGGGGAAGTAATCACGTGCTTCTGCATCGACAGTAACGCCAAAAACTGCGGCTCCTGACTTTCGTGCTTCGCGTATCGCCATGCGGCTGTCTTCAATGCCATATCGACCATCGTAATGATCTAAATCGTTCGGCTTGCCATCACTGATCAACAACAACAAACGATGTCGATTGGGACGTTCGTTTAACTGTTCTGTCGCATAACGGATTGCCGCCCCCATGCGGGTATAGTATCCAGGTTTCAGGGCCGCAATGCGGCGATCAATCGTTGGGGACAGACATTCATCAAAGCCTTTGACCTTGTTGACTGATACCATGGTGCGTTTGCGCGACGTGAATGTATAAATTGCATGATCATCACCGCTGGCTGATAAACCATGCGTTAGTGTGGTGAGTGCTTCTTTCTCGACATCCAAAACGCGCCGACCTTCCATCCAGGCATCCGTGGACAATGAAACATCCACCAAAATCATGGCGGCCAAATCGCGGTTTTCATTGCGGAATGCTTCATAAATACGGTCACTGGCATCGCCACTGGCTATCAAATCACAACGCGACCGAATTAAGGCATCTACATCCAATTCACGACCATCAAATTGTCGCGGGATGCGTTCACGTTTGGGCCGCAGTGCTTCAAACTGACGGCGCACTTTGCGAATGCGCTTACGACTTTCATTATCGGGACACCAATCCTCTCCTTCTTCATCAGCTAGGCCCGGATAGACGACGCAATGGTTCGGATGGTAATGCTTCTTGCGATAATCCCATTCGGGGAAAGTCTTCTCTGCAAACAGTTGTGTGGTATCCACCGCATTTGCAGGCAAGTCCAAATCTAGACGAATTTTTGAGGCCGTCTTCTTGTCATTCTTTGACAAGGTGATGTGATCTAAATCCTCAGCTGCCCGCATGGGGTCTTGGTCTTCATCATCGTCGATGGGACGGTTAACATTGACCATTTCCGCCATGGCCAAAATGTGTTCAAAACGATTGAATGCCAATGGATCTTCGCGTTCGGCTTGATCGTTATCTTGGCGTTCAGCTTTGAACTTTCGACCATCCCGTAAGTCTTGAGCATTTTGGCTGTCATCGTTATCTTCATAAGTATCATCCAGATTCCCCCCAGTGTCTGAGAGAAGCCCCCTGTCTATAACATCTCCCCAGAGTGGCACCTGAAGAAATGGTTTGTAGCCTACGGGTGCTTCAAAATCCTTGAGGTTATGTTTCCCACTGGAGACCCAATTCCACATAGGGCAGTCCAAGGGCTTCGCCCCCCCCAACAATGACTGAACAATACTTTCAACATCTTGTTCAATTTTTGGCTTACGAAGTTGAGGACGTGATTGGCGTAAGTGGGTAGATAACTGATCATATACAGGCAGCAAGCCCGGCAACTGTACCAATACATCGCCACTGCATGCACCATATGTGCGCAGTAACAATAAATCGCGTTGTAGGGGGTCTTGTAGGACACTGATCTCAGGCGGACTTTTCGCCATTGCCAAGTAGGCCGCCAACCAAATGTAGAGTTGACGATTGAGGGCCTTATCTTCAAATAAATCGATGACATTGGGCAAGATTAAAGATTCTGCATCACGTTCGGCAGTTTCCAGTTTTTCCTGATCAACACCCAGCTTCATGATCAGGCTTAATCGGTGTTTGCGTTCTCGTGCGACGGCCCCTGCAATTTGAACCCCGCCATCACCACCAATACCATGGAAGAACACAGATAACATTGTGCGTACATCTTCAAGACATACAGCAGCTTCAGGATACCGGGTGTAGCTGGTTTGCCCACCGATCAAGCGATCCCAAAATTTTCCGACCAGTTCTTCTGGCTCGAATATCTCAGCCAATCCCACGACATTTCACCTTATCCAAATGTAGCGCGAACCACTTCCTCTAGGCCAGCTTTGACATCATCATCATCACTGAGAGGTTCGATCAACGCCGCGCGGGCGGCATCCAGGGCCGACATACCTGATGTGATCAAAGTGGCGCAGTAAACCAACAGGCGCGTTGAGGCACCTTCTTCTAAATCCTGTTCAGTCACAGAACGAATTCGGGATGCCAAATTGACCAGAGGCACACAGCGCTCTGCCTCAAGACCGGATTCTTTGTGCACAATATCCACTTCAATGTCTGGTGTTGGGTAATCGAAATTGATACCGATAAATCTTTGACGCGTACTGGGCTTAAGACTTTTGAGTATATTCTGGTAGCCAGGATTGTAAGAAACGATCAGCATGAAATTGTCGGGTGCGATCAGCGTTTCACCTGTGCGTTCCAATGGCAAAATACGTCGATCATCGGTTAACGGGTGCAACACAACAGTGACATCTTTTCGGGCTTCAACCACTTCATCAAGGTAACACGCCCCACCTTTACGAACAGCGTGGGTCAACGGGCCATCAACCCATTGGGTGTCTCCACCTTTCAGCAAATAACGCCCCGTTAGATCTGCAGCCGTTAAATCGTCATGACAGGAAACCGTGTGTAAATCCAAACCTAAACGTGCCGTCATATGTGCAACGAAACGCGTTTTTCCACACCCTGTCGGCCCCTTCAGCATAAGCGGCAAATGGTTTTTATAGGCGTGTTCAAAAAGCTCACACTCATTTGCAACTGGGAGATAAAATGGAATACGAGAATCTATTTTGTTCATGAGAAAAAGCACCTAATGCGAAAGAAAAAAGGGGAGATATCCTATGTCCAAATGGATATCCCCCCGTTTAGTTAGTCTTCAGCTTCGTTTTTATTGAGCGACGCTATTCCGCCGCTTGGGGAGTCATATTTTTAGCCTTAACTTGAGCTTTTTCAGTGCTGAGTGTTGCGTAAATAAACAACACCACACCAATCACGACAACCAATCCAGACAGACCGCGCAGGATGAAAAAGAAATCAATTTCATCCATCACATCCATAAAGCCCATAGCCATGACACGTTGCAGGTGTGTCTGCAAAATGCCTGCTGCGGTTAGGCTCAAGGTCATGAACACCATGCCACTGGACATGATCCAGAAGCTCCACATGTTGAGCACTTGGTTATAAGGTTGCATACCTCTGAGATGGGGCATGGCGTAAGTGATAATTGCCAAATTCACCATCACATAGGCACCATAGAACGCTAAGTGACCATGCGCAGCGGTTAACTGCGTACCGTGTGTTAGATAGTTAATTGGGGCCAACGTGTGCAAGAAGCCCCACACACCAGCACCAAAGAACGCCAGCACAGCACAGCCCAAAGTCCACAGCATTGCAGCTTGGTTGGGATGATCACGACCTCCTTTGCGAACAATCATGAACGCGAACACGACGATGGCGAAGAACGGTAAGACTTCTAAGGTCGAGAAGATCGAGCCGATCCATTGCCAGTAACCTGGTGTACCAATCCAATAGTAGTGGTGGCCAGTACCCAATAGCCCCGTAAACAAGGTCATGGAGACAATCACGTAAAGCCATTTTTCAACCACTTCACGGTCAACACCGGTCATCTTAATCAACAGGAACGATAGGATCGCAGCCATGATCAATTCCCACACGCCTTCAACCCAAAGATGGACCACGTACCACCAGAACATTTTGTCCAGGGCAAGGTTATCAGGATTGTAAAAGGCAAACAGGAAGAACAGTGCCAGCCCCCACAAGCCCATGGTCAGGATCAAAGACACCGCAGTTTTACGGCCCTTCAACATGGTCATGGTGATGTTGTAGAGGAACATCAGTGCGACGACGACAATGGCAACCTTGATTGGGAGGGGTTGTTCAAGGAATTCACGGCCTTCGTGGATACCGAACAGGTAACCAACCACGGCCGCCGCCGCACCAATTAGGAATAGCCAGAACTGCAACTTGGCAATAAACGGGCTATGAATTTCTGTTTCTGTTTCTTCTGGAATCAGATAGTAAGCCGCCCCAAAAAAACCGAACAACAACCACACGATAAGCGCATTGGTGTGGATCATACGAATGATGTGGAACGGTACCGTTTCCGACAACAGGTTGGGAAAGATGTAGACTGTACCAGCCAACATTCCACCAAGGACCTGTGCCGCAAATAGGCCCATAGCCGCAAGGAAATACGGATAAGCCAGTTTTTGAGTTTCATATTTCATAATAGATTTCTCCTCGTGCCTGGCTCAATCAACCGGCTTCATTTGGGGGCCAGTTTTGGGTCTTGATGGTGTTGACCCAACGGAAAAAGTCGACGAGTGCATCGAGTTCTTGTTCGTTGATATCGAAATGAGGCATCTGGCGACGCCCTTCAATCCCTGTCGGTTGGTTAGCGATCCAACCTTTGATGCCATCACGGGCACCTTCGGCATCCTCATAACCACCGTAGCGAGCCCACACGTTGCCCAGTTCTGGGGCGTAGTAGGCACCCTCACCCAACAGGGTGTGGCAATTGATGCACGAGTGTCTTTCCCATACGTGTTTGCCCTGGGCAACACTGGGGGTAATAGCGGCAACATCAGTTGAGTTCTTTTCGATATAGCCAAAGCTGTGCACGGTCAGTGCAACCAGAATGACAAAGAAGAAAATCGTACCTCCAAAAAAGATATTTCTTGCGGTCGATTTGGTAAGTCCTTCAGACATATTTATTTTCCCTTGCGTTTCGCCTGAAAAAGGAAATGGGCTATTGCAAATTCTTAGGATAAGCGTATGTCCGAGGCTGGCAGTTGGTCTTTAACATTTGTCAACTTTACGCAACATGCATACCAAAATTATCAAACTTAGCTATCTGCACCGTTCATCCCTATACTTATTGTTTTGAGCATCTGCACGTAGCACGAAATAACCATTCGGCGTTTAAGGAGACTTCGATTGTCGACAAAAGATGACTTAGCTGATGATTGGGGTTTGCTCTTTGCATTGAGCCTTGTGCCGTCTCTGAGCGAAGCTCCTGAAGACAGTCGGCGGGCTTTGTTGCAGATTGCTGAGCAGCATTATTTACCACCCGGGACGCAATTGGACACAGGTGTCAAAACGGTCAACACCGTCTACCTTGTCCTCCAAGGTCATGTCGGCTCATACACCAAAGATGCAAACGAACATGGACAGTTGGTGGACATCATAGGAACAAACAGCTTCATAGGCCTGCCAGAACTTTTTCTAATGCGCGACATCGAACACGTCTATCGCACAATCGGCGAATCACATATCCTGAGCTTCCCCTCTGAAAACTTGGCAAACACTTTGAAAACAAATTGGGTGCTTCTACAATCCATGCTGGGTGGACTGAGCCGAAAAATTCACGGTTTAATCGGTCAAATCGATAGCCTCAAGGCTCAAAATGCTGAACAGCGCTTAGCAGCACATTTTCTTGAATGCATGAAAAATAACAACAATGCCCTGGCGTTCACTTTGCCCTATGAGAAAAAAGACCTTGCGGCTCACCTCGGCATCGTTCCAGAAAGTTTATCACGTGCCCTCAAAAAACTAAAAGCCAGTGGTGTCAATGTTAAGGGCCGCAAAATCACGATCGAAGATCCGCAAAAACTTGCCGAAGCTTTGGACACATCGCAGGGCACGTTATGACCCAAAAATCAAAAATCAGCACTACCAGCGAACTGTCACAAGCGGATATTGATCAACTTGAACAAGTGCCCTTCCTGTCCCATGTTCCATCACATTTACGTGCAGAACTGATCCGAGATGCTGTCGTCAAGACATATAGAAAATCAGGCCTTTTGTTCACTCACGATGAGCCTGCGGAAAATATCTACATTCTTTTAGATGGCATGGTGAATATCTCTCTCTATCACGAAGACGGCTCGCAGGTACTTATTGAAACGATAACACCCGTGCGCACCTTTGCTGTTGCTGCGGTCTTCTTACAAGGTAAGTATCCGGCAACGGCTGAATACGCTGCGGGGTCACGGCTAATCACCCTCCCCCAATCCCTGTTTCTCAAAAGATTAGAACAATCCCCAGAAACAGCATTTTCAATTTTGGGATCATTGGCACTGTGGGAAAGGATTTTCACGTCTCAATTGGACAATTTAAAGCTGAACAGCGCGTCTCAAAGAATTATTCAATACATATTGGAACACGTTCCAGATGATGTGAGTGGCTCTTACACACTTGATCTTCCAATAGACAAAGGAATGTTGGCTAAAAAATTGGGAATAAAGAAAGAAAGCCTATCACGCCTATTGGCGAGCCTTACCAAACACGGCATAACCAATGCCCCTAAGGCTATACACATTGCCAGCATAAGTGAACTGCGAGTCCACCTTGAACAAAGCAAAAAGAAGAAACGATAGTTTGAGATTCAATCAATAAAGACATCTCTTTTCTCCAGGTTTCCCCATATTTCCAACAACTCCTGGGAAAACGCACTCTAGTCACTCCATATCCTCTCCAGATTGTTTTTAAGAAGTTAGGAGACAGAGATGCACCCCCTCCATCCCAACCGTTTTTGGCTCGCCATTATTGCATCACTCATGGCGATGACCTTTGCTTCTACTGTGTCCGCAGATTGGAAACCGCGCGTGCTGCTAATCGGGGAAGATGGAAACCCACAAACCATGGCACGCAATCAACCACAATTTTCCGAATTGATAGAGGCCATTGCCGATAATCTCAATGAATCTGAGTTTCGCATTTATACCGAAAAAGGCATCGCCAAAAGCCCAAAACGGAAAAATGTAAAACGGCGCAATATTCAAGAAACCATAACCGCACTAGAGCAGTTACCCGACGATATCGTGGACTGGGCCGTCATGCTAACCGTCCGTCGTGATGTAAAGCACCGAGCTGACCATAGCCAATTCACACTTAAAATTATCGCTCGTGTAATCGATCCGTATGAAGGCGACGTGTTGGAGACGATCAAAGTTCAGTCTGCCAAACAGAGATTAGAAAATATGAAATGTGACGAGCCGTGTTTGCGCCGTGCGACAAACGATGCAGGCCACACAATTGCACCATATCTCATTGATCGTTTGACGGAAGAACTCGAGGACCTCGAAGAGGATATGCAAGCTGAATTGGGTGACGAAGACTATTTTGCAGACATTGACCAAGTGGATAGCCAAGAACTGCGTAACGATTTGAACGGATAAGGACAAACGGATGATTCACGGTGTGCAAAATAATGCTATGGCAGAAATTGCTCTAGCACTCGCAATGGGGTTCTTTTCCATCATGGTCCTTACATTGGTGTCTATGGGCAGCGGCATGGTTCCAGAAACTATTTCGACCGATCACAGCCCCGGTGTTCATATTCAACACTCAGAAACATCAAAAAACCAAGACCAACCCAAAAGTCAGGAAACTCAAGTATCCAGTTCTGACTTGGTAATTTATTACAAAGGTCAATACTTGAATGCCGACCTAATCCCCATTGACCCAACCAGCTTGGCATCACGAGAACACATCATACTTGCCGTTGATGGAACCCTATCCATGACCGAGGCTCTAAGTGCGCGCGAGGGTGTCCCAGTCACAAATTTGACCATCGCCCCCTTGGACGAGCGCTGGCAAAAAGCATTGAAGGAGAAACAACCATGACCTATGCGTTAAACCGTCTTGTCGTTCTCGGGTTTCTCTCTGCCACCTGTTGGATTGTGACCATGGCCCCATCTTGGGCTCTGAACCGTGTCGAGATTAAACGTCTGGTCGTTGAAACAGCATTAGACAATCAAGTGCCTCCTTCCTTGGCACTGGCAGTGGCAAAGGTTGAATCAAACTTTGATGCACGGGCCTTAAGCCCGGCAGGTGCACGCGGTGTCATGCAAATCATGCCCAAAACCGCCAAAGAAGACTTTGATGTCAATTCAGATAAATTGTGGGATGCCCAAACCAATGTTGATCTCGGAATTCGGTTTTTAAAACAGCTCCACAACATGTATGGACAGCGTTGGGAGTTGGCATTGTCTCACTATAACGGCGGCACGCTTGACGGCAGCGGCCAGCATGCTCGCCCCCATGCATATACGCGTCGATATGTCGATTCTGTCATGAAGTGGCAGCGGGTTTACGATGAACAAAATGCAGTCTGGATGGCATTGTCGAACCATAATCAAGCAACACCGGATAGACAAACCGAGAGCATAATCCAGGCGCGCTACGCGGAAACACGCCCGCCAGCCCCACTTGAAATCGTACAATGGCTGCCAGAAGAGGGTGATGATCAAGGCCAGGAATGGGAAACCATCTACCCCGCCCCCCGCACCCGCCAGTTGGCCTTTGACAGACCACCGCCGCCGCGTCACCGCAAACCGCCGCGCATCTACCGTGGCAATCACCGGCCACATTTCTGGGATTGATCATTTCATGTGTTTGATTTGCATTCCCCCTGCCCGTACACTCACAAGCCACCCCTATATGAGGAAAACTAAGGAGATATCCCTCGTGAGCACTGCGATCAGCAACCTCGTGAATTTTGGAGGCCGCGACACTCTGATCCAAGATTTCAAGGCTGTCGCCGAGGCGACAACACCCGACGGACAACCCCGGTATGCCGAAACACCCACCATGCAATGGCTTTCCCGGTTCGTAACGGGTGCAACAGGCGGTCCCAACAAGGATGCTCCTCTATATGAACTCTGTCATCTGGTCACCGCCTTAGGCTTACTGAGCAAAAGCAGCAGTGAACAGCGGTCTTTGTTTTTCTTAGGCCTCACCCCGATCAGCCCTTCATCCTTAAAATCTTTTTTTCATAGCCAACCGGCACCCGAAAACCTCCGCATCGAAGATCATCAAATCACAATTGACTGTGATCAGACACACTTCTCAATTCGTTATGGGCGCATGCCCCGCCTCATCGCCCTCTATGAATTTCTGGCAGGTATGGAAGGGTTTGCTTTTTTCAGTGAGTTTAATGAGATTTTCAATTCCCTAGAAAGTGAACCGCCCTCATCAGCTTCCATCAAAACGGCCGCCAATAAATTATCCAGCCAGATGCGTCGATACCGCATCGCCCACCTGGTATCTGCAGAAAGCGACGGGAAATTCACCACTGTTTACAATTTCTTGCAAGAGCGCAGCCCGGAAAACAGCATCACAATTGATGACGCGGCAATTTTTGAGTTCTGGTCCCTCCATAACCAAAGAAATGATTATAAAGGTTATCGCACCGTGTTCGATTTGTTCTTCAAATTTATTCAAGCTCTCGATGAAGTCACATCTCGACGTTCGGCTGCGGAAGCCGGGCGACTGGGTTCAAATCAGGATCATGGCGAACTTGACCTCGCCAACACCGCTGTGAAAGAACTTCCCGGCTTGTGGGAATCTCCCATGGACATGTTCGACACCCCACCCCTCGACAACATTAAGTTCTTCAAAAAAAGTACCGAACGCAAGCCGCTCGAAGCACTCATGACTTACGGCCCGAAGGTGATGTCCTTACCACTTGCCTTTATGCGTTACGAAGTCTTCGGTCAAATCCAATCTGGCATCACCAATGATCTTCAAATCGGTCGAGGACAGGATTCCATACAAAATCGAATTGCTTGTACAGATGCTGAACCATATCCCCAGCGTAAAGAACTCTATAAAGGATTACAGGATCATGTTCGTTTGTTGATCCAAGCAAGTCTACACATTCTTTCCCATATCGATAAACAAACGGAAGACAGAACTCTAATTGCATTCCCAGGTACGGTGACAACGGATCCTTCACCATCTTCTGAAGCGGTTTTGGATGATGGTGCCAAAGCATTTAAAAAGCTCACCCGCAAAGGGTTTGAAGACCACGTTCTTAACGATGCGGATAAAGCAGAACCCTTTAAGTTGGCCGCAGATCCTCTCTTGTCAGTCGGCAGCCAACTAGAAGGATTACTAAAAGCCCTTGATGGTCTGGATTTGGAATCTTTGTTTGATGTAGACCGAAACAATTTTCATCAACAATTCACCGCGCTATACGGAGAAACTTCATGATCACCTATATGCTCACCTCCCAAGACATAGAGAAGGTTCAAGAGGAGTTCCAGGCGCTTGTCAGTGCTGATAACTTGCTCCAAGCCGATGGTCATTTTGTCAGCCCCAGTCGATTGCAGGCGTATGCCCAAGGCCAATTGGACGGAGACACTACTGATATCGAAAATGCTCTGAACGCGAACCCAGACCTACGCGCAGCTCATCGCACAATGATCAGGAATACCGCCCTGTTCATCCTTCCCGAAGCCATGGCTGCTGCAAGCCCTAATGAATTGCCTGAACGCAAAGGACGTGGGTGCAAACTTTCGTTCAAACCATCACGCGCAGAAGAGAACCTACTGTATTTGATTGTTGAGCTTTTAGACTTTACCGATTCCAAGCCAGAGACCCTGGTGGTTTCCGGCACGGATGACCGCATTTATCAAATATCTCTCCCACCTTCGCGAAACGGAATTATTCAAGTGATTGTCGAGAAAAATTCCGATATCGTCAGATTATTAAGTGATCCGAAGTCGGAGGCCTATCTCAGGTGAAACGCATAGCCGTTTACGTCGCCACCACCGGCGGCCCAGTCCTGATCCAGCGCATTACGCCCGAATACGCGCCCCAATCCATGATCTGCCTGGGGCGTTCATCCGAAGTGTTACCCATAAGCGGGGACTATGACGATTTCGTCAAGCTCGGCAGCGGCATTATTATGCGTGAATTCGGACCATTCGAAGAAAACGCCTTCCGCCTGGATGCCTCTGGCCCCATTGGTACGGGGCGTAGCTGGCAACTGGGCGTTTTTACGGCTCATTCCGTTGAACAAAATGAATCCTCTGCCCTCAGCACTCCTGATGAAGCCGATGTGGTTTTGTGGATGACGGGCATGGTTGACTATGATCTGCACATCAAACCCGTAGATCACATTGCAGAAAAAGCCAACGCTGCCCAGGCTGAGTTTGCACGTTGGCTCAAAGATAACAAACGTGTCTATGCTGTTGTCCCCAAAGGCAACAATCACAAAGAGTTGCTCTCAAGCCACTTACCCGATGGTGTGCAAATTCTTCCCGCCAATCGCATCAAAGAAGTTCTCAACACTCTCAACCTAATCAACACTCCTCCCGAAACACTGCAAATCAACGAAAGTCCCAAGCCCGGCCGCCCTGGATGGGCCTTGTTCGCCGTCGTTGCCGTTGCATTCGCCGTAATCTTGTTCAATTTACAAGACTTTGAGTCTGATAATACCTCTATTGCCCAAGCCCCCCTTAACATCAACACAGAAATCCCTTTACCTGCCCCGACAATCTCCACTGAAGAAGAACCTTTAGAGATATTGGAGCCTGAAAAAAATACCGAAGAATTGAGCATCGAGTTATATAGCAAACACGACGATGAACCCGTTTTCAATTTCGGTGACCACCTTGAATTTACCATCGAAATCAACCGGGATTCTTGGCTAAATTGCTTTTACTTTCAAGCAGATGGAACAGTATTGCAGCTTTACCCCAATCCATACGTAGATGAGGTTTTCCGCTTTGAAGCTAATGTCGCCTATCATGTTCCAAGCGAAGATTTTTTCCCATTTAAAATACGGTTGGCCCCACCTGCTGGGGAAGAAGTGATCGCCTGCTTTGCGACTGAAGAGGACATCACACCACATCTTCCTGATCCCTTGAAAGGCGAGACAACAGGCCCGTTGCCCCCTGTTATCGCTGCCGATATTGCTCGGATTTTTCATTCTGCAGCTGGCGACAACCTGGCCATCGATGAATTCGCTTTCACGGTAGAGCCATAATTTTTTTCACACCTCCCTAAAAAAATGCTTCTGGCCCATCCATAACCCTTATGAGCAACAGCTATAAGAGGTTTGAAGCAATGCCAACCCATACAAAAAACAGTCACCACCGTAGCCGCAAACACGCCTCTGCGTTTACCGCAATCGTTCTATCAAGTGTCGTTCTGTCGGCCTGTGTAACCACACAAACCTTTGATGAGGGTATCGGTTACCGCGAAGCACGGTTTGCTGAAGTTTCAGCCATGCGCGATTTTCGCCAGTGCCGCGATGATGCCCTGGAATTAGACCAACAAGCCCGTACCACAGGGGATTCAGCTAAGTATCTTGCCAGTGCCCGCATGCTAGAAAAATGCGAAGCAAGCATTGGACCGGGAGCGCGCTCCGTTGCCAAGGATGAACGGATGCAAGCCTATGCACTCAGCATACAAAACCACCTCAAAGGCGGTGATGTGGCTGCAGCCCGTGTCAATCTTGAAAAATTCACCACAACATATCCAGACATGGACATTTATTACGCCGACGGGTCTTCATTTATCGACACCGTGGAAGTCCTACTCGGAATGCGTAAACCAAGCACCATTGGGCGTTATTCCGACGCCAACGTGAATGCACAACTCAAAGCAGAACTGCGTCGCGTGCATCACTGGCAAACACACTAAGCCACATCAGCGCTAGGAGAGCCCCATGACACGCATACCCCGCTTCAACCAACATTGCGATCCCGGTGTACTTAGACTGGCTTTCGTAACACCTCTACTCGTGGCGAGCTTACTGCTCACGCCACCTGCAATGGCCAGCCAAGTGAATTGGTCACCACAATCAAGTGAGCGTTTGGTTAAGTTGCCAACCAACTACTTGAAGAAATCATTGGATAATGATTTTGCACAATCCTCCCTAGGGGAAGCATTGAGCACGTCTGAAGAAAACATTTCGCTTAAAGGCTCAACATTAGCAGACCTGCAACAAGCCATAGCATCTTCAACGGGTGATGTACGCTTAGAACTACGCCATGAATTCCTGGCTGAAAAACGTGCATATTTGGATATGATGACAGAACGCAATGCCCTGCGTCGTCAGCATCTGGAAACAAAACGCAATCTGTTTGAAGACATGTTGGATCATTTGAGCCAACAAGAAAACACCGGCCCTGGTGCCGAAGAAGTTATTGCCAACCAAGAAGCGGCCCTTGAACGTTTCGAACGTACTTACGCCGATGTTGATCGTAACTTTTTCTCCAACAGCATGGCACCGGAAAGCCGTTACGCTCAACAATTCACCAAAAACATGCAAGCCATTGAACAATTGGTTGCACGTATTGAAAACCATAAACTGAATGCATCGAGTATGGGTGAGGAAGAAATTCCAATGACCCGCAAAGAACATTTACGCCGTCTCGTTTCCGATGCTCAAGCAGAAATATCCATCATCGAACAAGAAGAAACCATTCTTGGCTACATGGCCAAGTTGGTCGCCCTTGATGCAATGGATCTGGCTGATGACGGTTTGGATGCAGAATTAGCGGATAGCGACGTAACTCGTTCTCTTCAGCCCGCAACATCAGTCAGCTATTTCCTCAACAACTGATCATAAGCAGGAGATTTCATCATGTTGATACAGTCCTTCAAAACTATGTTGATGGCTTCTGCTGTCATCGCCTTTATCTCTACCGTCGCACAAGCAGGTACTTTGGAAAATCTCGAACGCGAACGCGCTCAAACGGTAAACTATTTCCTTGACAGTAATCTGCAACCCAATGAACGCCATGCCCGTATTGAAGTCTCCAAACGTCGTTTGATCGATATGGAACGCATGGTATTGCGTGACAATAGTTTACGCGGCAAGACCACCCCCATCGTGCGGCGTGCATTTTTGAACTACGACGTCACCTTCATGGCCCACTCCGCCACTGAAAAAAACCTGACGATGTTAGACAACTGGCTGGATCAATTCTCTGTCAATACCGACAGCTTGATGTCTGCTAAAATCGGGAGACGATAACATGCACCGCGCCCTCAACATCGCAGAAACCGGATCGCGCTCATTAAGCTATGTGTTGGGTGCGGGCGTGATCGGATTGGCCATTGCAGTTGGTGCAACTTCAATGGGGCCTGACGCCATTGCAAGGTGGACCCTAGAAGTATTTGGTATCACATTTATCACGCTGTTTTCTGCACTCATTTTTGCAACCGTATACTGCTGGGCACGTCTGGGGGATGGCCAATTGACGGCCAGAACCCGCACGGTCTGGCTTGAAGGTGGTCTTCACGCAGCCAATGGTGTTTCCACTTTGGCCTTAACTTACACATTGCTGGGTATCAGCCTTGGCATTGGCACCTTGTCCGATCAGGAACTCACCCCAAGCACTGTACAACACGTCATCAGCCAACTGACCGACCATTTCAGCTTAGCCTTCATGACCACCGTAGTCGGCCTACCAACTTCGGCAGCCCTGCGCGCACTCATATTAATTTCTCATTCGCGCATCGAAGCGCAAGAGGAGGCCCCATGCGGTTCTTAATCTTCAATATTGTTGTCGTCGGAGCCATGGTCTTTCTGGTCATGGATCGCCCTGAACTGTCTGAATCGCACAACAATTCTGCACAGCTCACCATACCGATGGACATGGCGACACCAGCCCCTTCTCCACAAAAACCAAAACAACGTGTAGAACCACCGCAAGCAGAGAAAACTGCCGCATCTGTCGCTGTCAAAAAGCTCTCACCCTCTCACAGGGCAGAAGAACCCACTTCGCAAAATCAACCAACGCTGCCCGAGTTACCACCCGCACAAGAAGTCCCAGTGCGTGTGACCCACGAAGCACCTAGGGATGTGTCGCCCATAGAGGTGTCAAAGATTGAAACACACACAACCAAAACCCAAGCAGAGCCCACAATTACCACATCAACAACATTAGATATGGCAGAGATAGATACTGTAGAACCAAACAAAAGCAATGACCGCCGCAAGGCACTATATGATCTGGCTTCAGACATGGAACGCATGTTCGCCGAAAAGATGATGAGGTAAGCCATGACTTGGCGTAGAAAATGGACGGCACGTATTTCCGTTGTCATCAGCCTGTTGTTCGCAACTTGGATTGTAACAATGCTTGTCGCCCAGACCTCTGTGCCAGAGCAAAAAGTAGAAGCCAAAGAACCAAAAACTCCCAAAGAGAAAACGCCCAACGAAAAAAGCAACCCAATCCCCACGGCCCTCACCCTTCCGCCACCGCCAGCCCCCACACCGACGTTAAAGTCAGGACCTGTTGAAGTTACTGAGGTAAAACCTGAAGACCGTCAAAAGGGCAAAGACCAAAAACTGCCCGGGAAGCAAACATCAAAACAAAAACCAACGAACACTCACAGGCCGAAACCAAAGCCTGCCGTAAAAGCCAATGACCAGGCCAAAATTATGCCCAAGCCTAAAGAACCCACAACCTTCGTGCCTGCGGCCACCGATATGATGGAAGGACGCACGCTGCTCAGAACACTCGAACACGGCAAAGGCCCTATGATTGAGATTGCTTGGCCGGATGACCGCTCCCAACATGGTCGCCTGTTCAAACATATGGAATCATGTCTTGGCATGCGGGTTGCTTTGATGGATGGACAATCACGCCTATTTGTTGCCGATGGTGCACCAGGATCATCTTGGAACATCAACATGGACCGCTACAGTGGATTTCTGCGCCAACCTGCCGGTTGGCTATCGCCATCCGAACATAATGCAGAATATGCCATTCGCAAACACCACAGCATGAAATCACAAGCCTCTGGTGTTCGCATATTCTTGCGCCAAGTCGATGCTTCCTTATTGGGGGGGCTTCGCAAATACATTGGTGATGGGTACGACCAAACCAAATCCATTCGTGCCCGTTACCGCCTAGAGGGCAACACTGTTATTGTCGAAGACCTATTGGTTGACGGCCGCCCCATTCCAGGACGGATCGGTCTGAAGGCCCAAACGTCTCGCTGTGCATGGAGAACGTAGACATGAAACCATATCGTACAGTCTCCCTACTTATCCTGCTTATGGGACTGGCTGCGTGTGTTCCAGCTCAAGTCCAGTCGGTTGAAACCGATGCCGCGGGAGAAATGCAAGCCAATGACCAAACGGTTATGTATCACGTTAGCCCTGCATACTTTCAAAACGCCCCCAATTGCGTAATTATCTCCCCCATGGACAATAAGAACCCAACAGAGCTGTCGCGCTTCGTTGAAAGCACCGTCGCCCGACAGCTCACTGGAAAAATTGACCGTGTCATCTCCCCCCTGTCCCGTGACCGCATTGCCCGTGAACAAGGTTATGACCTGAAAGTTCCCGAAGACCTAAAGACCTTTGCCCGCAGCCAGCGTTGTGGGTTTCATCTCACAATCACCTTACAGGGAAGCGGTGACCAATTCGCCGTAATATGGTCCGACAAACGGGTCGGGGCCAAACTTGAATTGCGAAAAACCAGTAACGACGAAGTGCTCTGGCGTGGCGCACATGTTGCCCGGCGCGGCGATGGTGGTATACCTCTATCCCCACTATCTATTTTTGCCAATACGGCCAAAGCAGTATCATTCAATACCAACGAAGGATTAGCCTATTCCATCGCCAATGATGCCGTTCGCCGGATATTAACGACTTTGCCTGACATTCGGTAAAACGGTTGTATTCCAGGTCACGGACAAAACCTTTATAATGAGGTCTACTGAATATGGGGTTTGACCCGATATTTCATGGATACAAATAGGACAACACCAAAGGACGATAATCTGAATGACCCAGCGATTGAGCTTCATCCTATTTATATGTCTAGCTGCATGGGCCAATTCGGCATTCAGTGGGACCGCTGCTGTGATTATCGGTAATTCTAATTATGGTTCCGGGTTACCCAACGTTCAGTACGCAGAGCGAGATGCCGATGCGATCCGCGTGTATCTTACGGACGTTTTGCATGTTGAACCTGACAACATCATAGATCTACGCAATGCCACCAAGGCACAAATGGAAACCGTTCTTGGCACCGCCAACAATCGCAAGGGCAAACTATGGCACTATGCCGGATCGGGAAAGGATGCCGAGGTCTTTGTGTATTATTCAGGACATGGGGTTTCAGGGCTTAGCGATCACCGTCAGTACCTGCTGCCTACAGATGCCCTACCCGATTTTGCAGAACTAAACGGTTATCCGTTGTCGACACTCTATAACAATCTCAAAAGTTTCAAACGCGCAACCGTGGTGATCGATACCTGTTTTTCGGGTTCCAGCGCAGGTGGCACGCTGTTTCCATCATCGTCGGGCGGGGTCATCGTACCCATAGACGAAACAATTGATGACAGCCTAACTGTGCTTACAGCATCAGGTGCCAATCAACTGGCCAGTTGGGATCATGAGACCCGCCAGGGGCTGTTTACCGAATATTTCCTGCGCGGTGTTTACGGAGAGGCCGATGCCAACAAAGACGGCGTGGTCTGGGCCGATGAGCTCAAGACTTTCCTGGATCAGAATATGACCCGCGCCGCCCGTCGCACCTATGGTCGAGAACAACATGCGTCGCTTACGGGTAATTTTGATCGTGTGTTTGCCTCCTACCCCTCTGGACAACTCCCTGTTCGTCCGCAGACCAATACAGCAGAAGAAAAACAACCCGAGCCACAAACCATTGTCGCCTCTGCCCCAACACCTAAACAAGAAAGCAAGATAGAAACACAAGCAGTTGAGGATTCTCCTGTTGTTATTTATACGCGGCGTTATGGAGTATCGATGCGAAGAGCCGATGTATTCGAAAAACCGGATGATACGACTGAAAAATTGACGCTTGTGCGCAGAGACCAAAGTGTATTGCTGACCGGACGTACAGAAGACGGAAAATGGTATGAAACGGATACAAACGGTGTAATTGGGTTTGTAAAACGCGCAAACATAGCACTTTTACAAGCAGGCGAACTGCCCCTGTGGAGAACCGCATTAAGCTCGGGATCTGTCAAAGACTACCGTGCTTATCTTCAAGACTTCCCCGATGGTTACTTTGCGGCCCGCGCGGCAAGATATATCGAAAACAACACCACGGCCTATGAAGACAACAACGTCAACATCTATCGTGCGCCGCCACGCCCCCCCAAGCGCCCCCCACTACCACGTCGTGATCGCCCCTTTATGCCACGATGGTAACTATGAGATTTTTTCTCACTTTATATAGGCTCGCATAACCTCAGTTATGCACCCCAATGCAGTCATTATGATTGGTCAATCAACAACATATCTAACGATATCATCTGCATTTAAGATATATCCAGATTCAGCCAAATCAGTATTTGTGGTGGAAACTTGAATTTGACCCGTCACCCAGACAGGATCAAACAGTTCTTCAACAGTATATTCCTGTGGAGATTTTACATAGATGACCTGATTGGGCGGGGGCGGTGGAACATGTATACACGCCCCTAGATATGGCACCAACAAAAACTCCCGAACGACATCCGCTTCGAGGTCAACCGGAACAACAAAGCCAGGAATGCGGATTGTTTCCCCGTCCAAGGCTTCCACAACAGGATAAGCCTTTTCCTGCAAGGCTTCCCACTTTGCATCAGCTTCCTCAAGTGCGATCTCATCCATAAGATCAAGTTCGTTCAAGGCATCAAGTTCTTTTTGAATTTCTGGTGGAGTGGGAGCAGCTAGGTCTTCCCAATTAACCTCTCGCACCTGTTCCGCCACAGCGGATAGTGGCGACACCATCAAACACACAAAGAATATCCCATAAAGAAAACGAAACACTGACACCTCTCTTTATATGCGTACGATCATCCCATCGGCCACGGACAGGCGATAAGCCCGCAAAGCTGGCCATAAACCGACAATTGAACCAGAAGCACTCACAGCAGCGACTATCAGCCCTTCCTTCAGCCCCGGCGGGGAAACGGTTAGATACACCCCATATTGGGCCTCTATCATTGGTGCGACAAGGCTTATACCAATGATCGTTGCCACCACTCCCAGGCATGCTCCTACAAACGCAAGTAAGGTCGCTTCGACCACAAACAGGGCAATGATGTGCATGGGCCTAGCTCCAACAGATCGCAAAATAGCCATTTCCCGGCGCCGTTCATTCAAACCAGACAGTATCATTGTCAACATGCCAAGAAGCCCCGCAACCACTACAAATAAGCTGATAATGACCAAGGCCTTTTCAGCCGTCCCCATCAACGTCCAAAGTTCTTGCAAGGCAACACCCGGTAAAATTGCCATGAGCGGCTCTCCCAAATACTCATTAACTGACCGTTGAAACTGAAACACTTTCATTTTTGAGGTCAATCCAACGAGGGCTGCCGTAATAGCTTTGGGCTGAAGATCCGCGTTCTCGAGGTCCTGCGGACCGACACCTTTCTGTCCGGAACGCACACCCCGCCCCCACCCGATATGAATGGCTTCGATCCCCTCCAATGGGACAAGTAAGGTTTGGTCAACGGGTGTTCCCGTCGGCAATAGGATGCCGACAACCCGAAACGGCATATTATCATGGCTTGCGAAGCTAACTTTTCCTAAACCGTGCGATATGACGATGCTATCACCAATGCCATAGTTCAGCGTCTTCGCAACGTCTGCGCCCAACACGACATCCAAAACTTGATCAAAAGGCCGCCCTTGCTGAAAGGTCAACATGCGTTTGCGTGCATAACGAAACCTGTCGAAAAAATCTGTGTGTGTTCCCAGAACCCGAAAACCCTTGTGTGAATCACCCAAAGATATAGGAACAGCCCATTTTGTTTCTGGCCGGTCCTGGATGTGCTGATAGCTTTTCCAGGTGATGTTGTTCGTCGCATTTCCAATATGGAAAACCGAATACATAAGAAGTTGCAGCGATCCCGTTCGAGCACCAACGATTACATCCGTGCCAGATATGGTGTTGGCAAAACCATCCCGGGCACCAGTGCGAATTTTTTCAACGCTCAAGAACAAGGTTACGCTGATGGTGACCGCAAAAACCGTTAAAGCAGCAACGGTGCGTCGATTGAGTAAACTGAGAAACACCAATCTGAGAATAATCATGTTGCCCTCGGGCCTGTATGATTGATTTTGTCCAAATGTATAGAGCGCTCAAAATACGGTTCCAGACTCGCGTCATGGCTTACAAAGATCAGGCTGGCATTGCTGTCCTCGACTTCCCGAAACAGCAATTTCAAAAATGCACTGCGGGCATTCGCATCCAGTGCCGACGTCGGTTCATCAGCAATCACCAATTCCGGTCCCCCCATCAAAGCCCTGGCAACCGCAACACGTTGCTGTTGTCCTACACTGAGACGACTGACAGGTTGATCCGCAAGATTGTTAATATCTAGTCCTAAATGCTCGAGCAACCGGGATGCCTCTTCGATCAATGTCGAGGATCTCTCCAACGCCCTTTTTCTTCGCGGTGCTGAGAAATGGCACGGTAAGATCACGTTGTCGACGAGTGAGAGGTATGGGATCAGGTTAAATATTTGAAAAACGATGCCAATATGTTGGGCACGAAAGCCATCCCGCTTCCAAGATGACATGCTGCTTATGGTCTCATCCAATATCTTCACACTTCCGTTTTGCGGTGTGATAATGCCAGCAATGATGTTGAGCAGTGTTGTCTTTCCACTTCCCGAGTTGCCCTTAACGAACAAGCGTTCGCCTTTTTGTACCGTTAAATTTTCGATACTCAAAATGTCTGTTCCTTTACGGAGCCAACGAAACCGTAGGTTTGAAACTTCAACAAGAGGTATCTGGACATCTGACATACCAACAACGTCTCCCGGAAATGATCTTGAACTAAAAACGAATACGAGATTGGGCTGCATCAAGCTTTCCAGCATATTGCCCCTTCGTCATCACAGCTTGAAAATCAATTTCTTCCAAAGACGGGAAGAGATTGAATAGACCAACATCCACCTCATTCAGTTTATCCGGTGCTTCGCAGTGAAAGTGATATTTCCCGCTAAACTCGCTGTGAATGACGTCTGCGTGTTCATCGTCATGGCTGTCATCATGCTTGTCGGCAGAATCGTGGGCGTGATCACCATGTGCACCTTGGGGCCCCTCATCCTTATGGTCGTCCTGACCAACGGCGAAAGGCGAAGAAACATGCGCATCTTCAATTTGGCACTTCGCCGACTCCGTTAAACGCAGCCAGAGTGATGCATTCTTGAGATTGTTAAGCGCCAATTCCACGACATGTTCCTGCTCGTGGTTTTCCGGGACATGCTCAAATCCGACCACGTCAACACCGGGCAAATGCAACTCGACCAACAGTTCCAACTCGTCCTGGGCAATCATCATTTTGCCATGACCATGCTCATGGGCACCGAGAGCTCTATTTTGCCCTTCCTGTGCAAAACTCGTAGATACAGGAACCAAAGCAACAACAAAAAGTAATCGCAACATATTGGAAAAAAACATTAACGCTCTCCTAATTAACCTTTCCCCGACAAACGATAAACGTCTCACAGATAATGAAGTTGGATTTGGCCTTTCAGACATCTATGTGATGGAGACATGGCGTTCGCCTCAGTTCATAAAAATGTTATGTTATAACATATATATTTGACCCGCAACTGAACATAAATTAATCAAGGTCTAGCCCAAATTTCCCCGTCCCCTCCCTGTTTCAAATTTGGATAAATAGATAAAGCCTCCGGATTGAGTATTGAGCTGCTGAGACTTGTGGGAATAAGCACAGGCATACGCTTTAGCGCCCGTTTCAAGGAGCAAACACCACTCCTATACCCTCATCGAGATAATGACCACTTAACACATAAAAGAGGACCTAAGTCGGCACTATCGATTTAAACTGTTTCTGACCCAAAGCGGGTATTTGCCGCGACATGGTGATAGACTGAATATATACATCCATTGCGAGTGATTAGATGATAGCTAAGCATGATAAACAGCAGTCCAAGAGTGAAAATCAAGTGACACTTTCAGCCCTTGATATCACCAAGGAATATCACACTGGAGAAGTCATTATTCAGGCTTTACGGGGCGTGGATCTTGAGCTGCACGAAGGGGAATTGGTGGTCTTGCTGGGGCCATCAGGTAGTGGAAAATCGACCCTGCTCAATATCCTCGGTGGTCTTGACAGTCCGACCTCTGGCCGAGTGTTTTTCCGTGACAATGAACTCACGGCTTTCGACAATCGCGGATTAACTGCCTATCGCCGCAATCATGTTGGTTTTGTTTTTCAGTTCTATAACCTCATTCCCAGTCTTACGGCCCGTGAAAACGTCACCATCGTTACCGAGATTGCGTCCAACCCGCTATCGGCCGAAGAAGCCCTTGGCATGGTCGGGCTTGCAGAGCGTATGGATCATTTCCCTGCCCAGTTATCTGGTGGCGAGCAACAGCGCGTTGCCATCGCCCGTGCTATCGCCAAACGTCCGGATATTTTAATGTGTGATGAACCCACCGGGGCGCTGGATAGCAAGACAGGATTACGAGTTCTACAAGCTATTGAGCAAACCAACCGAACAATGGGAACTACCACAGTCCTGATCACCCACAATGCAATCATTGCCGATATGGCTGACCGGGTGATGACCTTTGCTGACGGAAATATTGTTGATATACGAACCAATAAAACCCGACGATCAGTTAGTGATTTGAGTTGGTGAACCGTTATGACACCTCTGAACCGAAAAATTATACGCGATCTTTGGCGCATCAAGGGCCAAGCCCTGGCAATCGCATTGATTATCGGTTCTGGTGTTGCCGTTTACATCATGAGTTTAGGCACGCTCTATTCACTTGAAGGAGCGCGCGATGCTTATTACGAACGCAACCGCTTTGTTCAAGTCTTTGCCCCACTAAAACGTGCACCAGAACACCTCAAGGCTAAGATCGCTGCCATTCCTGGGGTCGAAACCGTCGATCTCCGTATTGCAAAAAATGTGTCGTTGGATATCCCAGGACTTTTGGAACCAGCTTCGGGACGAATCATTTCATTACCGGAAACGGGGGAGCAGATCCTTAACGTATTGCACTTACGCCAGGGTCGTTTGCTCACACCGGGTCGCCCTGACGAAGTTCTTGTCAACGAAGCCTTTGCTACGGCCAACAACTTTGAGCTCGGCAGCCATTTTTCCGCCATCATTAACGGACACAAACGCAAACTGACAATTGTCGGCATCGTACTTTCACCCGAATACATCTACGCACTGGGCCCCGGAGCCTTAATGCCCGACGATAAACGCTTCGGCATTATCTGGATGGGCAAAAAAGCACTGGAAGCGGCATTTGATCTTGGTAGCTCCTTCACCGAAGCCACGGTGACATTGCAACGCGGCGCCATTGAAGCAGACGTAATAGATGCCCTTGAAAGACTCTCTGAACCGTATGGCGGTATCCGTGCTTATGGCCGCAAAGATCAAATATCAAACTGGTTTGTAAACAATGAGATCGATCAGCTGCGCGCCATGGGCAACGCTATACCTCCTTTATTTTTGGGCGTTGCGGCGTTTTTACTGCACATTGTGGTTTCGCGCCTAATTGAAACTGAACGTGAACAGATTGGACTGCTCAAAGCATTTGGGTATTCCGACACTGCTGCTGCTTGGCTATACGTCAAGTTCGTAATGGTCATTATCTTCCTTGGCATTTTTATAGGGCTCGGGTTTGGCACATGGCTGGGCCGCGGCATGACAGAACTTTATACAGAGTACTTCCGCCTACCATTCCTTCACTACATTATTGATGGCTCACTTTATATTACGGCTGCTTTGATCAGCATTGCCATTGGGCTTGTGGGGACGTTGACGTCGGTTTGGCGTGTTCAGCGCCTGATGCCCGCCGTTGCAATGACACCTCCACCACCAACATCGTACCGAACGGCTTGGATCGAACGCTTGCTTCAATTGAAAGGTTTGAGCGAACCCAACCGCATGATCCTGCGCCATACCCTACGTTGGCCCGTGCGTTCTGGACTGAGTGTGCTTGGCACGGCACTCGCAGTATCCATCTTGATCGGCACACTTTTTTTCAACGAATCACTTAAACAGCTTATCGATATTCAATTCTTTCAAACGCAACGCCAAGACGTGATGTTGAGCTTTGTGGACGTACGTAACGCTTCGAGCATAACAGAGATAAAACGCTTGCCCGGTGTTCTTGCCGTCGAACCGTTCCGATCAGTGCCTGTCCGCCTCATTGTTGGGCATCTCGAGCGTTACGAAAACATTATGGGCCTTGATGCCGATGCTAAAATGTTTCGTCAATTGGGCACGGACTTTAACCCCATAAAGCTTCCCACCCATGGTTTGGCACTATCAACCAAAATGGCGAATATTCTCGGTGTCGGCCTTGGCGACATGATCACTGTCGAAGTCAAAGAAGGCCGCCGTCCAATTGTCACATTACCGGTTACGGCCCTAATTGAAGAATATATATCTACCCCTGTTTACATGGATCTGACTGCACTTAATCGTTTATTGGGTGAACAGCCAACGGTTAACGGCGCAACTTTGCTTATTGACCCGATTCAGGCGGATACACTTTATCGAGAATTGAAAAACATACCATCAATTGCCGCCGTTTCTATCCAGGGCGTATTGGTGCAAAGTTTCCAAGATACGGTCGAAGAAAACATTGGATTGATGATTACATTTTATGTCGCATTTGCCACCATCATTGCCTTTGGTGTGGTTTACAATTCAGCACGTATTTCCTTATCCGAACGCGCTCGTGAATTGGCCAGCCTGCGGGTACTTGGTTTCACCAGGGGTGAAGCCTCCTACATCCTGTTGGGTGAAGTTGGCGTATTGACAATAGCCGCACTGCCACTGGGCTGCCTGATCGGTTATGGTCAAGCTGTGATGTGGACGGTACTAATGGATACCGAACTGTTCCGCATGCCTCTCATTGTGGATCGTGCTACCATTGCCTTATCTATTGTTATTGTACTTATTTCCGTCACCATCTCAGGTCTAATTGTGCGGCGAAAACTTGATAACTTAGATTTGGTCGAAGCCCTGAAAACAAGAGAATAAGAAAACGAGATAATAAGGGAACCAGAATGGCTACCTCATACATAAAGAAAATTCTCACTGTCTTTTTTGCCGGCATCTTATGCGTGACAGTACTGTTATGGGCATTTACACCTGCCCCAGTGGCGGTTGACCTCAAAAGGGTTCAACACGCACCGATGGAAGTCACCGTTGACGGAGAAGGGCGCACCCGTGTCCATGATATGTATACTGTTTCGGCCCCTGTATCTGGACGAATCCAGCGTGTGGAGGTTCATGTCGGCGATGACGTAATTTCCGACCAAACGCTTCTGGCGACGATTGAGCCGTCCCAACCACAGTTCCTAGATGCTCGCGCGCAAGCCCAAGCTGAAGCCGCCGTCAAAGCTGCCGAAGCTGCCAGCTCTTTAGCCCAAGCAGAACTTAAACGCTTTCAAGCAGAGCTGAGATTTGCTCAAGCCAATTCACGCCGGGCTCGCGATTTGTTTGCCAAACAGACCATTTCTGAACGAGAATTTGATCAGGCTGAGTTGGAAGTTGCAACGCATGTCGCGGCTGTCGACAGTGCGCTTGCCACACTTAAAGTTCGTGCTTTTGAACTGGAAACAGCACGTGCCGCCTTGATCAATCCTGCCAATGTTAGCGCACATAAACCATCGTGTTGTGTTGAGGTTCGCGCACCTGTAAGCGGAAAGGTTTTGCGCGTACTGCGCGAAAGTGAAGGTGTCATTGAGATTGCCAGTCCGTTGATAGAAATTGGCGACCCCACCCGTATGGAGATTGTCGTCGATCTTCTCTCTTCTGATGCTGTCAGAATCCGTGAAGGCGCAACGGTTAATATTGATGGCTGGGGTGGTACAAAAACACTTAAGGGACAAGTTCGTCGGATTGAGCCATACGGCTATACCAAAATCTCAGCTCTTGGCATCGAAGAACAGCGTGTAAACGTGATTATTGATTTTGTAGGTACGCCTGAAGACTGGGCTGAATTGGGCCATGGTTTCCGTGTTGAGGCCCAGATTCGTGAATGGCAAAATGATAATGTTCTACAAATTCCTGTTGGTGCTTTGTTCCGCAATGGAGAAGACTGGGCTGTATTTATTGATGACAATGGTACAGCGAAGCTAACGACAATCACAATAGGGCATACCAATGGGCGCACGGTCCAAGTCCTGAGTGGCCTTAGCGAGGCTGTAAAAGTTATCAGTCACCCAAGTGATCGAGTAAACGACGGGGTCAAAATTGTTGCTCGTAATCTTCAAACCAATATGCGTTAGTGGAAATATCTGCTCATTGTCCGTCGTCAAAATATATGGGTGAACTGGTGGTTTTAATTAATGACTGCTTCTTGGCCTCCTTGTGGTCAGGAGTGCCTGTACTTCTCCAGACGATATCCGACTTGGAGGGATAGAAAGGCTGTGCTGAAAGAGGAATTTTGCGCCTAACGTACCAGTTCTGTGAACCAGAGCGTTTGGTCAATCCACGAAATTTTGCCATATCTGTCATGCCTCAGGTGTAGCAGAAAAGTGCAACAGCCGAAATCCGGAAGCTATTAATATACATATGTTTTTAAGGACATCAGTTGCTTAGCGCATGCCTGGCGACCCCTACGGTATTCAAACTCGTGTTGCCGCCGTTAAAGGCGGCAACTTTCCCCAGTTTGCCTCAAGTTTCCAACGACTAAGGTACGTAAAGCGACATACCAATACAGGACGTGACTTAATCCAAGTTATCTGATGCCCCCTCTTAACACTGTAAGTGTCTGCTTTAGAGGATTGAGCAAACCTCTTTGGGGACTTGCGGCTACGTCGGCTTGTAACCCATAGCGGTAATTAAGGAACTGATGTGTGTAATTCAATTCCCACCAGTTAGCTTACATCTGACAGCACTGATGATAAGACCCACTAATGGGACGTTGACAGCCTGCTTAGGCTAATCCAACTTTGGACTATGACTGTAGGAAATTCTACCAGACCAAATTTAAAACGCGTCTTGGGCCTAACCAGTCTCACGCTTTACGGCCTTGGCACCATTATAGGTGCAGGCATTTACGTACTGGTCGGTGCCGTTGCCGGACGGGCTGGCATGGCTGCACCGCTGGCTTTTTTGCTGGCGGGCGTTATGGCGGCATTTACAGGGCTCAGTTATGCAGAACTGGGGCAACGCTTTCCTGAAGCCGCAGGCGCAGCCGCTTACGCACGAGAAGGGTTTAAAAGCAATTGGGTGGGACGCCTGACCGGCTTTCTGACCTTAGCTGTCGCCATGGTTGCCGCGGCCAGTGTGGCACGCGGGGGTGCTGGTTACATATTACCTTTAATAGACATTCCATTACCGGTCGCCAGTGGCGGAGTAATCCTACTTTTTGCTGCATTGGCGTGCTGGGGGGTCAAGGAAAGTGTTTATATTGCCGGTGCCATGACGTTGCTGGAAATGGGGGGCTTGGTCATCGTCATCACAGTCGGCTTTCCAGCCCTGGAAAACCTGGGGGTCCGCCTAGAAGAAATGTGGCCCACTGACAACCTTGCCTGGACTGGCGTCATGGGTGGGACTTTCCTTGCATTCTTTGCCTTCACCGGTTTTGAAACCATCGTGAACATGGCAGAAGAAACAAAAAATGTTGGGCACACACTGCCGCACGCTGTTGTTCTATCGATCATAATTTCTGCCGTCCTCTACATATTGGTTGTCTTAATCGCAGTGTTAAACATTGCCCCGATTGATTTGGCAGCATCAGATGCACCACTTTGTTTGGTGGTGGGGTGTGAGAAACCAAACATGGCATTTTTTGCCCTCATTGCCTTAACTGCAACACTCAATGGCGTACTGATCGAGATCATTCTGATGGCACGCATCACCTATGGTATGTCACGGCGTGGGTGGTTGCCAAAATTCTTATCTGAAATCCATACGGGGCGTCGCACCCCCTTAAAAGCGACACTGATGGTCGGTGTAATCGTTTTTGTGCTAACGACAGCGGTGGAGTTTGAAACCCTTGCAAGGGCCACCAGCGCGATGCTTTTATTTATATTTATGGTGGTTAATGTGTCTTTGATTCGTCTTAAACAAAACAACCCAAGAACCGATTTGAGTTTTTCCGCACCAATCTGGGCTCCTGTTGTTGGTGCCAGCAGTTCAATTGTTTTGCTGGGATTCGAAATACTGGTCTAAAATTAATAGCGCCCTTAAATTGAACTGGTTGGTCAAATTCAGGCCCAATTTTATGAACCCTCATGATCGGATGTTTATAGACTTCACCTTTGCTACAGCTACAATTTCTTGGATCAAACATAGAGCACTGACTGAGGCCGGAGAAGAAGCATGAACAGTGATATCAAAACCCTCAAAGCTCTGGATGCCGCACAGCTCTACACACATTGTCCAGTTAACGACCTTGATTTCAAAACAACTGCAGATATCAAACCACTGGAAGGCATAATTGGTCAGGACCGTGCCGTAGAAGCCATCCGTTTTGCCATAGGCATGCTGCACGATGGATACAACCTGTTCGCTTTTGGTCCCGAAGGCACAGGTAAATCTTCTACAGTTCGGCGTTATTTGGAACAAGAGGCCGGAAAACAGCCAACACCTGATGACTGGTGCTACGTTAATAATTTTGAAGACACACACAAACCCCGTGCCCTGCGCTTACCATCGGGCAAGGCTGTGGAGCTTCGCCATGACATGGAAAGACTGGTCGATGAATTGCAAGCCACGTTACCCGCAGCCTTTGAAAGTGAGGACTACAACCAGCGCAAGCAGGCACTGGAAGATGAATTGAAACATGAAAATGAAGAAGCCTTTACTAAATTACATCAAGCCGCCGAAGAAAAGGAAATCGCCCTCGTCCGCACACCCACAAGTTTGCGTTTGATGCCAACCAAAAACGGCGAGGTACTTAGCCCTGATGATTTCAATAATCTACCTGAAAGCGTCAAGAAGAAGCGCTTAAAGGCATTGGAGGCTTTGGAGGATCAGCTGGAAGAGATTGTTGCCCATATCCCAAAACGGGAAAAAGAGCATCGCGAAAAGTTACGCGCATTCAATCGTGACGTCACGCGACGTGCAGTTGGTCACTTAATTCAAGAATTGGAAATGAAATGGACCAATGTCGATGTGGTCATGCCCTACTTGGAAGATGTACGCAATGACGTAATCGAACATGTTGATGATTTTTTGTTGGTACCAGAATCAACACAACTCGCGCCTGTTGAAGGCCTTAGTGCGCACCGATCCTCAGGCTCATTCCGACGCTATCATGTTAATGTATTGGTGGATTATTCTTCAGCCTCCGGCAATCCAGACAAAGGCGCGCCCCTGGTTGAAGAAGAGCATCCTTCCCTCCCTAATCTTGTAGGCCGTATTGAACACTTAAGCCAGATGGGCACCCTGGTCACCGATTTTAATATGATAAAACCGGGAGCATTACACCGTGCCAATGGTGGCTATTTGGTCTTGGATGCTCGGCGCATTTTGTTGCAACCCTTTGCCTGGGAAAATCTCAAGCGGGCTTTACGTGCGGGGCATATTCGCATGGAAAGCCCGGCGGAATCTTTAGGCTTGGTGACGACCGTATCCTTGGAACCCGAACCAATTCCACTCACCGTAAAAGTGGTTCTGCTGGGTGAACCAATACTCTATTTTCTGCTGTCCATGTACGATCCTGATTTCAAGGAGCTGTTCAAGGTCGCTGCCGACTTTGCTGATCGCATGGACCGTGATGCAAGTGGGATCAATAATTACGCCCGCTTGCTAGCCAGCCAGGTGGAGCACGAAAATCTGCGTCATTTGGACAGAAGCGCAGTCGCGCGCGTCGTCGAACAAGGTGCACGCTTTACCAGCGATGCTGAAAAATTGACCACTCACATGGCGAGCGTAGTCGACTTGGTGCGCGAAGCAAATTATTGGGCGGGAAGAAGTAAATCCAAAATTGTTTCCGCCAAACATGTCCAAAAAGCCATCGACGCAAAAAATTATCGCTCTGACCGATACCGCGAACTCTTGCAGGAGGAAATCCAACGCGGCACCTTAGTGATCCATACAGAGGGCACAAAAACTGGTGAAACCAACGCCCTTTCAGTACTGCAATTGGACAGCTTCATGTTTGGCCGACCATCGCGCATATCGGCTACGGTGAGTATGGGCAAAGGAGATGTTGTGGATATTGAACGTCAAGTGGAATTGGGTGGGCCGTTACATTCTAAGGGGATAATGATTTTGGAAAGCTTCCTCACTTCTCGCTTTGGCCAAGACGGGCCTTTGGCCCTGACTGCGCGAATTGTATTTGAACAATCCTACGGTGGCATTGACGGTGATAGTGCATCATCAACTGAGTTATATGCCTTGCTTTCAGCAATTTCGGGTATTCCGATCAAGCAAGGAATAGCAGTGACCGGTTCAGTAGATCAAAAAGGCTTCGTACAGGCCATTGGCGGGGTTAATGAAAAGATCGAAGGCTTCTTTGATATCTGCGCCCATCGCAAGCTGACCGGGACGCAGGGTGTGATTATCCCCGCTGCAAATGTAAAGCACCTCATGTTGCGTGCTGACGTTGTGTCCGCCGTGGAAGCAGGCACTTTCCATGTATGGGCCATAAACACCATTGATGAAGGCATTGAAATTCTAACAGGCGTAAGTGCCGGTGAAAAAAATGCCCGCGGCGAATACCCCATAGGTTCAGTCAACCGTGCAGTGGCAAGGACTTTGCGTCAATTTGCCAGCAAGGCACGTTCATTTGTTGCTGGGCCACCCCCACCACCTACCAATGCTATTATCAAAGTTCAGTCTGGGCATGGTGATTAGAAAACTCAAACATCTAGTTAGCGGCTAATACGCGCCAATGACAAAAACGCCTGCTTCAGGTGTAAAGCCCCCATCTTCTTAAGCAGTATTACATCCTCTTTCTGTCGGCAAGCAGACATCCCCAAGAATCTAGTAAATTTTATCTGTCAGCTGCGAGACCATATCCGTGCAAAATCGGAGGGGCACAGGTTGCGCGAGGGTATGCCCCTTCTGGAACCAAATGAGTCGTCCTCATCCACCTCACTCGACGACACATCGTAGCACTAAGGCAGTTAACGCACTTCAATTCAAAAGATGTTATTTCCGTATAATTTCCATACAAACGAAAAAAGCCCGCCATGAGGCGAGCTAACATCTTGCAATGCTTGGCGACCCCTACGGGATTCGAACCCGTGTTGCCGCCGTGAAAGGGCGGTGTCCTAGGCCTCTAGACGAAGGGGTCTCGCTGGAAGCCCGCGTTTTCTAAACGCTCACAGAGGTGAAATCAACCCCTATAAATGTAAAAAACGTTTTTTTCTCACAAAGTGCTGATTTTCAACGTATTACGTGAAAAATACTGCCCAAAAGCTACCTTTATGGGGAGCTGTACGTGGCGATATAAATCGCTAATATAAGGACAACTTGAAATTTGACACTGCAAGGGGGAGTTTTTTCCATGCTCAAAGGTAAGGTCCTGATCGCTCAGGGCGGTGGCCCAACGGCCGTTATCAATCAATCACTTGTGGGGGCGATCCTAGAATCGCGTAAATTCCCAGGCATCGAGCACGTATATGGTGCTCTGCATGGCGTTTCGGGAATCGTGAACGAGGATTTCCTCGATCTCACCAAAGAAACCACAGCTAATCTGGAAGCCGTCGCCGCGACGCCTTGCTCTGCATTGGGCTCCACCCGCGACAAACCGGATAACAAATATCTCCAAGAGATCTCTAAGGTTCTCAAAGCTCACGACATCGGCACGTTTTTCTACATCGGCGGCAACGATTCGTCCGATGCTGCCCGTTTGGTTGCAGAATATTCTGAAAAGAATAAACACGACCTGACCTGCATTCACATCCCCAAAACCATCGACAACGATTTGATGGTCAACGATCACACCCCAGGCTTCCCGTCTGCGGCTAAGTTTGTGGCATCGGCCTTTGCGGGTATCAACCAAGACAATGCCGCACTAAAAGGTGTTTACGTTGGTGTCGTTATGGGCCGCCACGCTGGCTTCCTGACCGCTGCGGCTGCGGGTGCACGCTTGTACAACGGCGATGCACCACACCTGATCTACTTGCCGGAAAGCACGTTCAACATGAACAACTTCGTCAAGGACGTGAAGAAGACTTACGACAAGTACGGTCGTTGCGTCATTGCCGTTTCCGAAGGCATCCACGACGCCAAAGGCACGCCGATCATCACCAAGCTGATGAAAGACGTCGAAAAGGACGCACACGGCAACGTACAGCTGTCCGGCACTGGTGCTCTGGCTGATCTGTTGTGTGACCAAATCAAAGAAAAAACCGGCATCACCCGCGTTCGCGGCGATACCTTTGGTTACTTGCAACGTTCCTTCTTGGGCTGTGTGTCCGACGTTGACGCAATCGAAGCCCGTGAAGTGGGTGAAAAAGCCGTACAATTCGCACACTTCTCCGGCAAGAAGCACGGCACGGTAACCATCCACCGCACCGGCGACTACGCCATCGAATACAAACTGTCGAAAGTGACCGATGTTGCTGCACTGACGAAAGTCATGGCACCGAACATGATCAACAAAGCCGGCAACGATGTGACCGATAAGTTTATGAAGTACCTAACACCTCTGTTGGGCACTGACGGTCTACCGGTTGTATCGCGTTTGGATCGCTCCAACACAGTTCCGAAAATTATGAAGAAGAAATAATGAACTTCTTCACTTCATCATAACATTAAAGGCTGCCTCTTTTAGAGAGGCAGCCTTTTTGTTTACACAAATGTCACGAAATCTAGATTGGACCAGAACTCAGATCAGGTTAAGTTTGATATACGGATTTTCCCTATCTGTTTGTGCCTTTCTTGGAGAAACACGTGAGCGTCATGGTCGATAATTCAGAACTACAATCAGACATTCGCAGCGCTATTTTCAAACAGCGCGAAATGCTAACCTCAATGATTTCACGTGCCATGCGCAAGCTATCTCATGACTGCGTTGATTTGATGCATAACCGTGAAGCCATGGAAGCTCGTCTCACCAAAGCTTTAGATGAAATCCCATATTGTAAGCATCTTTACGTGATGAACATCGATGGTATTCAAACCGTCGACAACATCACCCGTACAGGAGCAGACCACGCCCATTATGGTCGTGATCGCTCAAAGCGCCCCTACATGTTGGGAGTATTAGCCAGCGGCAACTTCCGCCTGTCTGAAGCCTATATTTCCAAGAATTCCAAACGCCCATCACTGACCGCTATTCGCGTTATTCGAGACTCCAATTCTAAGCACGTTGGCTTTTTGGGTGCCGATTACGATTTGCGTGAGCTTCCTGCGACCCAAGGCCTTTATGAAGAAAAGCAAGACTGGCAACAGATCAAAGGTGATCCGTCCATTCGCGGAAATCTATTTGAACAACAACGTGTCGACAGTCAGCTAGATAGCCGTTTGGACGATGCCATCCCACTACTTACTGAATTGATGATGCATCACGGGGTGTTTCACTCAAAGATTCACTTTTCTTCAAGTCGTGCCACTATTTGGCAGGTCGATAATCCATTTGGTTATCGCCTTTTGGGCTTTGAGGACCTCATTGACCCCAATACGTGCCTTGCTTATCCGCATCGCGATTATATGAAACAGGCAACCGTACCGCCAGAAACCCTCAATCCCATATTTGAAATGTTTCGTGAGTTACGCTTTGCAGATGACAATATTTATCTACGTTCAGGTTCCATCAACATCTGTAATGGCATGGTGGCGTTGAACTTCTCGTGCGATGGATCACACTATATTCGGTATGACGAATTTCTGAAAAACGGAATTGAGTTCTGGTTTGGAACTGCAGGCTAGAACTTAGCCTGCAGTTCACTTTCCAGATATAAGTTATCCATTACGGATATTGGCGAGAAACTTATCAACTTCACTACGCAGAATTTCAGACTGTTGAGAGAGTTCCTGTGCAGCCCCGAGCATTTCACTGGCGGCTTCACCGGTTTCACCTGCAGCCTGTGTCACACCTGCAATGTTGGCTGAAACCTCGCCTGTTCCAGCAGAGGCTTGTTCGACATTGCGGGCAATTTCTTGCGTAGCTGCACCTTGTTCTTCGACAGCCGCAGCAATGGTTGAGGCGATTTCATTCATTTGATTGATGATGCCACCAATTGAACCGATCGCTTGAACAGCATCATCCGTTGCATGTTGAATACCACCAATTTGCGACGAGATTTCTTCCGTTGCTTTGGCCGTTTGGTTTGCCAAGTTTTTGACTTCCGATGCAACAACCGCAAAGCCTTTGCCAGCTTCACCAGCACGTGCGGCTTCAATGGTCGCATTCAGTGCCAGCAAATTGGTTTGATCGGCAATGTCGGTGATCAAGGCCACCACCTCACCAATTTTGCGTGCTGCATCGGCTAAACCTTGAACTTGGGTATTGGCACCATCTACTTCAGCTACTGCTGTAGATGAAATTTGCGTCGACTGTGCAACTTGCCGCGAAATTTCCGAAATTGAACTGCTCAGTTCCTCCGCAGCAGAAGCAACAGTTTGCACATTAGCTGAAGCTTCTTCAGAAGCCGCAGCAACAGTTGTAGATTGTTTAGATGTTTGTTCTGCCGTTGCAGACAAAGTCGTTGCGGACGATTGCATTTCAGTAGCAGAAGATGAAACAGAATTGACCACACTGCCGACACTACTTTCAAACGTATCTGCCATATTCAACATCATGTCACGTTTTTCTTTGGCTTCACGTTCTTCGTTCGCTTTTTGCTCTTCTTCCAGACGCTTCACTTCAATGGCATTATCCTTGAAGATTTGAACAGCCGCCGCCATCCGTCCCAGTTCATTACCAAAGTCCTGTGATGGAACTTCAGTATCCAATGCACCATCAGCCAACTTCACCATGCTGTCGGTCATCCCACCAATGGGGGAGCTGATCCCACGACCGATCAATGTTCCGATTGCCAAGACAAGGATAGCGACACCAACCATTGTTCCCATAATGACGACAAAGGTCGTTTCAATGTTGTGTTCCAGCTCAACCGTTGCCGCTTCGGCATCAGCGGTTCCCTTTTCATCCAAAAAATCCAGTTTGGGCTGCACCTCTGCATACAAATTACTCATGACTTTCTTATCTTTAGCTTCTTGAAGCATGAGTGTTGCGACTTCTTTGAATGCAGCCAAATAAACGTCCAAAAGCTTTTCTATATTCGCTCTTTCAGCTTCAGGAATGTCAGTAGTTGCCAACAAATCATCAAATTCTGCCATGCGTGCATCTTGACGTTTGATGTATTTGGGATCCAAGCGCATAAAGAAATCTTTTTCATGACGACGCATCATCAACATGATCACCGTCAAACGGGGCTTGTCATATTTTTTGAGCTCACCTTCAACCGTAGCTACGGCCTTGCGCAGCTTACCCCGCAAACCTTCTTTTGGTGTCAGGCCGATGGTTTGCCACGTACTAACAATTTTTTGGAAACTTTCAACATAGGCAGTAAAGCCTTCTTGCATTTCGGTTACGAGTTGCTGTTCATCTGGTTCTTGATGAATTGTTTTCAACTTATCGAAATACGGCATAACTTCATCAGCAGTCTTTTGATGACGATCCGCATACTTCATCAGTTTTCGCAGCAAAAAATCCTTTTCATTGCGACGTTCTTGCAAAAAACCAATCTTGATCGCGTTCACATAAGACACGCCTTTGGTTTCGTGAAGTTGGGTCGCCTGCAATTCATGCTGAACTGATGAGTTGATGACGTAAATACCGCCGACAATGACAAAGCCGACCAAAGCAACAAGACCGATCAGTGCCGTTTGCACACTGATCTTGATAGATTTGAGAATGCCCATAAATCGATCCCCCGTACACGAAACGCCCGGCAGAATCATATACCCATTGTAACAAAACTGTAACAATAAATATGAGATTTACGAGAATTTTATCTTTATGCCTAATGACTTAGGACTATGGAGAAGCATCTTCTTCATCCCATTCATCACCTTCATCCTTCCCCCCATGCGTAGCCGTCAAGATGTAGCGTAGGCTCATGGAGGTCACAAACGTGGTGACGATAGCCATCACCACCACTGCGGAAAATATGTTCGCAACCACAGGGTTTGTGGCATCTGCACCATTAACAGCCGCAAATAATCCCGCTTTTAAAGCAATATCGGCAATAACCAATTCAACAGCACCACGCGCGCTCATCCCCACACCAACCGCCAAACTGTCACGATTATTAAAGTTTGCGGCACGGGCCATTGCTCCTGCCCCGACAATTTTTCCGACAAACGCAGCCACGATCAAAAGCCCTAAGAACGCAGGAACTTCTGTAAAGGCAGAAATTTCTAAGTTCAGACCAACGGATGCAAAGAATACAGGAGCCAAGAACCCCAATGTGGTAGCACTAATTTTCGACTTCACAGCAGTGTAGGTTGCTTTGTCCAACACCCGACGCCCAACAAACATCCCAGCAACAAATGGGCCGAGGATAAAGTGCAAACCCATCACTTCGGCCAACACCGCAAAAGCAAAGGCAGCAATCAAGATAAGCGAAAAATCAAACTCTTTTTCCTTAATGTATTTCAGCAGCACCGCCCCTTTGGGAAAGCCGTAAACACCGATCAAAATGGTGATGGCAAAGAAGCTGATGATATCAAGGCCCAAGGCACCAGCTTCTTGAACAGTTGCGGTACCATCACCACTAATCAATCCAGTTAAGAAAGCCAACAGCAACAAACTTAAAACGTCATCAAACACGGCTGCTGTCACGATGACCTGCCCTACTGGCGTGTTGAGTTTACCCAGATCCATCAGCACACGAACGGACGCGGGCACCGCAGTAATGGCCAAGGCTGTGCCTAAGAAGAAACACTGTGCAATTTTGAGAGAGCTTTCCGGCAGAAAAAACCAACCTAAGGCAAATCCCAAACCCAATGGCAAAAGTAACCCCCCTAAGGCCACCATAAAGGCACTTAGTGAGTACTTCATAATCTTGTGGGGTTGCATTTCAATGCCTGCCAGAAGCATCAAAAAAAACATCCCTAAATTGGTGAGTGCAATGAAGATTTCATTGTGCTTGAGATCACCGATGAACGGGTGTTCAGGGGCCATCGAAGCCCCAATCATGCCCAAAGCAATCCCTGCGACCAGTTCGCCGATCAAAGCGGGCTGCCCCAACCTTTCCACTGCGATGCCGAAGGTGCGTGTCACCACCAACAGCACCAAAAGGACATAGAAAAGATCCATAATATTAAGGATAAACCTAGGTGGAGTTCTCGTCCATCAAATGTGGATTTACGTAAGTTGTATCAGGCTTGCCCCCATCAAAATGGAAAAGCTGATGGAGGATGCAACCAATGCACGGATAAAGCGTTGACGCTTAACATATGGATAAAGCACGGCGCCATACAGCACCACAGGAGCAATAGAGAGTACAAATGCGGCCAACAACTGAAACCAACCGAGGTCCCGGTCAGTGGAAAAGCCTTCCAATATGTTAAAGATGACACCTAAGGAAAAAATGAACCCAATTCCCATAATTTGCGCCTTGGTATCATAACCACGCACATCAGCATGCACCTCTGTTAGTGCACCCTTCATACCTTCGAAATGATCAAGATGGTTTTGGTCCGACATTTACCCTCCTATCCTCCATCAAAAATAGGTTTGTCAAATGCTCTGTTCAATGTGTAATTTCATGACTTAGCGGCATCATCGACCATCAACTGGACGCTTTCATAGCCATTCCAGACATTGATGCGCAACCGCCCAACAAAATGGAACGGCATCCCACCATGGTTCATGAGGGCCTTGCCAAGGTCCGTATCAAAGGCCCGAAAGGCGATGGCTTTCAAGCGCCCTCCTCCACCTGTATCGGTCAAAATCAAACTCACGTGACTTTGGTCTGCCCCAACGGGTGTTGCCTTGGCAACAATCGCATCTTTGATGCAAAAACGCGGTTCTGGATTGCCGACACCAAAGGGACCGATTTGTTCCAGGGTTTTCACCAAGTGCATATTCGCACCCGCGGCTGACGTGATGGTGTCGATATAAACGCCCGGCGGCGGCGGATTATTTCCTACGGCTTTGACAACACGTTCTGCCAGGAAGGCTTCCAGCTCGGGAAGTTTTTCACGCTCGATAGAAAACCCGGCCGCCATCGCATGTCCACCGCCCTTAACCAACAACCCTGCTTGACGTGCCGCGATAACAGCCCCACCGAGATCCACACCGCTGACGGAACGTCCAGAAGCCGTCCCGACATCTCCGTCAAAACTGATGACGCAACTGGGGCGGTTGTATTTATCTTTGAGGCGTGACGCAACAATCCCCACCACACCTGGGTGCCAACCCTTACCGTGTGCAATCACAATTGGGCCAGCTTCACCACCATCCAATTGGTTGTCGATTTGAACGACGGCTTCATCCAATACGGCAGCTTCGATATCTTGCCGTTCAGCATTGAAGTCGTTGAGGCGTTGTGCCAAGGAAAGTGCTTCGCTCTCATTAGCGGTGGATAACAACCGCGTGCCCAAATCAGATTGGCCAACGCGACCACCTGCATTGATACGTGGCCCCAAGACAAACCCAAGATGATAAGCACCAGGTTTTTCTTTAATGCCTGCAACATCCCCCAACATACGCAAGCCTGGGTTTGTACGTTGTGCCAAGACCTTCAGGCCTTGCGAAACCAATGCTCGGTTCACACCCGTTAGCGGCACCACATCACACACAGTGCCAAGAGCAACAATGTCCAACCACTGCATTAAGTTTGGGGGCGTACGTTCTGCGTACCAATCGCGATCTTTCAGTTCCCGGTTCACCGCAACAGCAACCAAGAACGCCACACCCACAGCCGCCATTTGACCATGGGGACTGTCATCATCAATGCGATTGGGGTTAATGACCGCTACGGCTTTGGGTAAGCGCGGTTCACCCACGTGGTGATCCACAACAATGATATCGAGACCAGCATCCGTTGCGGCTTCCAATGGCTCAAACGCCACTTGGCCGCAATCCACCGTAATGGCAACTGATGCCCCCTCATCTTTCAACTTCAACAGTGCTGGTGCATTCGGGCCATAACCTTCTTCCATACGGTCAGGGATATAAACTCGAACCTTGGCACCAGCGGCTTCTAAGAAACGTTTCAGCAAGGCGGACGAAGTCGCACCATCCACATCATAGTCGCCAAAAATGGCGATCTGTTCATCATTTTCCACCGCATCGGCAATACGCGTAGCAGCCTTATCCATGTCTTTGAGGTGACCTGGATCAGGGAGGTGCGTTTTGAGCTTGGGTTCTAGAAAGCCTTCCGCACTTTCCACATCCAAGCCACGCGACGCCAACACCCGCCCAACCACTTCGTGGACACGCAGACGCTGCGTTAACGCCATGGCTTGACGTTCATCGGCGGCTTTCACCAACCAACGTTTGCCAGACAGTGAAAGTTCGCCGTCTTTGAAAAATTCACTGACGGAATCAGAGGTGGAGGGCATCTGTGTTCCCTCCCCTCGACCTTACGCGTTTTCGATGCGGATCATGCGCGGTGGTTCGACAACCTTGTCCAAAGCTTCGATAGCTGCCAAAGCAGCCGTCATATTCGCTTCAGAGGTTTCATGGGTGGTCATCACCACAGGAACCGGTTTGCCTTTTTCACGTCCGCGTTGGATCATCGCTTCCATGGACACATTGTGATCACGCAACGCAGCGGCAACATCAGCAAAGACCCCAGGCTCATCCATCAATGACAAACGCACATAGTATGCCCCAACGTGTTCGCTCATAGCGCGGGTTGGAACCTGTTTAAGTTCGTTTACGGGGACAGAGAACGTCGGCACAGAAAGACCGCGGGCGATGTCACAAATGTCACCAACGACAGCCGATGCCGTTGGCAATTCACCTGCACCACGACCGACCAGGACCAACGTGTCGATGGCATCACCATCAATGACCGTCGAGTTGAACACGCCTTCAACTTGCGAAATGGGCGCACTCAACGGCACCATGGTCGGATGCACGCGCTGTTCAACCGTGCCGTTGTGACGCAACGCCACACCCAACAATTTAATGCGATAGCCCAATTCTTCAGCGAACTGAATATCCACGGCTGATACATGTGTGATGCCTTCGACGTGAACATCTTTGAAGTTGATTTCCACACCAAATGCCACAGAGGCCAAGATCGCCAACTTGTGCGCAGCGTCGATACCTTCGATATCAAAGGTCGGATCAGCTTCGGCATAGCCCAGCTCTTGCGCGTCTTTGAGCACATCGGCAAAATCACGACCTTCTTCACGCATGGTCGTAAGAATGTAGTTACACGTTCCGTTCAAGATACCTTGAACCTTGGTGATGTTATTGCCCGCCAAGCTTTCACGGATCGTTTTGATCACCGGAATGCCCCCGGCAACGGCAGCATCGTAGTTGAGGCTTACATTGTTTTCTTCGGCCAGTTTGTCCAAAGCCGCACCATGATGCGCGACCAGGGCTTTATTCGCCGTAACCACATGACGGCCAGCAGACAACGCAGCTTCGACCACCGTTTTGGCAATACCGTCTGATCCACCGATCAATTCAACCAGCAGATCGGCATCACAGTTGTTGGCCATGTCAACAGCATCGCCATACCACTCATAACCGGACACATCGAAATCAAGCCCGTCTTTGGACAGCGCCGATACAGCACTGATGACAACAGGACGCCCGCAGCGCTTTGCGATCACATCGGCATGGTCACGTAGAACCTTTACGGTTCCGCCGCCAACCGTACCAAGACCGGCAATAGCGACTTTAAAGGGTTCTTGGCTCATTTAATTAGGCCTCCGCGCGGACTTTTTCCGCGTTCTCAAGAATGCTTTGATGATTATCCATAAAGGATTTAATAGAGCGAATGGCTTGACGTGTGCGGTGCTTATTTTCCACCACAGCGAAACGCACGAAGTCGTCGCCGTGTTCACCAAAACCGATACCCGGCGCAACAGCCACTTGGGCATGGCTCAGTAACAGTTTAGAAAACTCCAGCGAACCCAAGTGCTTAAATTCATCCGGCAACGGTGCCCAAGCAAACATGGTCGCAGCCGGGCTTGGCACGTTCCAACCAGCATTGGCAAGACCGTCAATCAACACATCACGGCGTTCTTTGTACATTTCACGAATGTCGTGAACACAGTCTTGTGGGCCGTTCAGCGCCGTAGCCGCAGCAACCTGGATCGGTGTGAAAGCACCATAATCCAAATAGGACTTAATCCGCGTCAAAGCCGCAATCAAATGCTGGTTACCTGCAGCAAAACCAATACGCCACCCGGGCATATTGTAGGTCTTGGACATGGAGGTAAATTCCACACAAATATCCTTAGCACCCTTCACCTGCAACATGCTGGGCGGTGGGTTACCATCAAAATAAAGCTCAGAATAGGCTATATCAGACAACACATAGATGCCGTGGTACTGACAAAAATCAACCACAGCCTCGTAGAAGTCCAGATCTGCAACCTCACCCGTTGGATTGTTGGGATAATTAATCACCAACAACGATGGCTTCGGCACAGAGTGCTGTACAGCGCTTTTCAAAGATTCAAAAAATTCAGGTCCCGTAGACACCGGAATGTTGCGTACAGCAGCACCGGCAATGATGAAACCAAACTGGTGGATTGGATAGCTCGGATTCGGCACCAAAATGACGTCACCAGGGCTGGTTATCGCACTGGCAAGGTTGGCAAGCCCTTCCTTAGAGCCCAAGGTCACGATGGCTTCCGTTTCCGGGTCGATCGATACGCCCCAACGGCGTTCATAATAAGCCGAAAGTGCCTTGCGCAATCCCGGGATACCACGGGAATTCGAATAACCGTGGGTTTTGGGATTGTTGGCGGTTTCGCACAGCTTATCGACGATATGTTGAGGCGTCGGCTGATCGGGGTTGCCCATTCCGAAGTCGATAATGTCTTCTCCGGCGGCGCGCGCATGGGCCTTCATCTTATTGACTTCAGCGAAGACATAAGGGGGAAGGCGACGGATGCGGTGAAATTCTTGTTCCATGGTGCTCGTTTCTGCCAGAAGGTTGATGTTCAAACAAGTGTAATTGTGCGGTTTTGGCCTATTTTCCAAACGAAAACGCCGCCGTCCCAGGTATGAGACGGCGGCGCCGGATTTCTCCGAAGCGTCGCCTTTTTAAGTGGCCGCACCCGCGAGGTAAATTTCGACGCGACGGTTACCCGCCTCGCCCGATGGCATGACTTCTAAAAACAGCGGCTTAGAATCTGCAACCGCTTGAATTTCCAGGATTTGTTCGTTCAGTCCCATAGACGTCAACTGCGCACCAATAGAGCTGGCACGATGCATCGAAATTTCGAAATTCACCATTTGGTGTTTAATGTAGTCCATATCTTTGGTGCGTGAGCTGGCATGCCCGATCACAACGACACGACCACCGCGTTCACGCTGCAACTGAATAACCGCACCTAAAATTGAACGATCACGTTGGTCCAGCTGTGCGGAATTGTTGGCAAAGTGGATGGTCGCCACACGCAGCATACCACCGACGCTTACAGCATCGGAAGAACTCGTAACAGTGGTGCCCGGTTGTGGAAACATCGCACTGGAAACAGCAGATTCCTGTGACTGTGCATTAGCAACTTGCGGACGTGGTTTTGGCGTACTTTCCATGCCATCCGATGAAATCACAACAGTTTCAAAGTCATCCGCACCATACGTACTAGATTGGTTGACTGGCGGAAACTCGAACGGTTTGGGGGCAGATGGAAATGCGCTTGCCATTTCAGCTTCGCTTGGCGGGGTCAACATAGCTGATCCCGGCATGGTCGGCGCAGCAGGAGGCTGCGAAGATGAAGCCACAGATTTTGGCATTGTACCCGGAATTGGCGTCGGCATCACAGGTGCCATTGGCTGTGCCTTGGGCACAGGCGGAGCTTTTGCCTGTTGATCCTGCGGGACCAAAACATTTGAGGCTTCACCTTGGCGTGCAATTGGTGGCGACGCGTAATTGCCCGCAACGGATTGATCGCCGCTTAAGCCACCTGAAGCCGATGCAATGTCTTGAGAAGGTGTGGAAATCGGTGCAGGCGGCGGCGCATCTGGATCTGCAGACAAGCCTTTGTTTGCAGATTGCTGCGTGCTTTCACTTTGCGTATCAGCGGCTTGGCTGTCACCCGAGAAGAAGTCCGTGGTTTTTTCATACCAAGACACGGGGTTAACAGCATCTGGCACAGATGAACACGCACCCAACGCAAAACTCAGCACCAATGCCGATGCAACACCACGCACGACACCTGATTTGATTTGCAAATTAGCCATGTTTTGCCCCGTCTTTTTTAAATTGCTCTTCGCGACCATTGTGGGAAGTCCCCAAATACCTGAATTCGTGTACATTAATGGCACATTCACATGAATTTGTTAAGAATATAACTCATGCTTCGTTTCTTGCGTGTAAACTGCTATGACTAACACAGCCAGAAGATATATAAGACCAAAGGGCCACCCCATGTCAGATCAACGCTCAGGCGGGCCAAAGAATCCGCTCGCGGACACCTCCTTCGAAAATATAGAAGAACTTCCTGCAATTTTGGCCGACGTTGCAACTAAATCGCAGGAAATGATCAGAGAATTCAATGAACGCCACGCTGTTGACCCCGAATGGCAGGAAACAGCACGTTCAGAATTTAATATGAGCGAGGTCGTTGGGCTTCCTGAAATCTTTGCCGATTTGACACGTCAATTGATGAACGAGCCTGAGCACCTGATCCAAGCCCAGCAAAAATACTGGGAAAACAGCCTCAAATTGATGGGCTATATGAACGCGCGCATGGCTGGACAAAAACCAGAACCCATATTGACCCCGAAGCCGGGCGACAAACGCTTTAGCGATGACGATTGGACAAATGAGCCCTATTTCGACTTTTTAAAACAGCAATACTTGCTATTCACTGATTGGATGCAAGACGTGGTCGGCAGCGCAGGCGGTCTGGACCCCCACGAACGGCGTAAAGCTGAGTTTTTCACGCAACGCATCACCGACGCCATGGCACCGACAAACTTTTTGCTGACCAATCCCAAGGCGCTCCATGAGACCATTGAGACCAAGGGGCAAAATCTGCTGCGCGGGTTGGAAATGGCAATGGAGGATATGGAAAAAAGTCACGGCCGCATGTCCGTGCGCCAAACCCAGGAAGACGCCTTCACCTTAGGCGTCGAAATTGCCAACACACCTGGCAAAGTGGTCTATCGCAACGACCTAATGGAATTGATCCAGTATACACCCAGTACCAAAAAAGTCCGTAAAACGCCCCTGCTGATTGTACCGCCATGGATTAACAAGTTTTATATCCTGGATTTAGGTGAAGAAAAATCCTTTATCCGTTGGGCTGTCGAACAAGGCCATACCGTGTTTGCCATTTCATGGGTCAACCCAGATGAATCCCTCAAGCACAAAGCCTTTGAAGACTATATCAAAGAGGGCCCCCTTGCGGCTCTGGACGCCATTGAACAAGCCACGGGTGAAACCGAGGTCAATGCCATCGGTTATTGCATCGGCGGCACCACCTTGGCCACCACATTGGCTTATTTGGTGCAAACCAAGCAAAAGAAACGCATCAAATCGGCAACATTTTTCACCACACTTTTGGACTTTTCTGATGTGGGTGAGTTGTCTATCTTTACAGACGGAGGAATGGTCGAACGTCTTGAAGAGCATATGAAGGACAACGGCATCCTTTACGGCCATGAGATGGCATCGACATTCTCGCAATTACGTGCCAATGACCTTATCTGGAACTTCGCTATCAACAGTTACTTGTTGGGTAAAGAGCCGCAGCCGTTCGACATTTTGTATTGGAATTCCGACAGCACCAATATGCCGGCCGCTATGCATGCCTACTACCTACGCAATATGTATCTGGAAAACCGCCTGCGTCTAAAAGGCGGCATTAAAATTCTGGGCGTGCCCATTGATCTTTCGAAGATTAAAACACCCAGCTATTTCCTGGCCACCAAAGATGACCATATCGCACCGTGGAAAACCGTCTATGAAAGTGCAACACTGTTAAGTGGTCCAACTAAATATGTGTTAGCGGGATCTGGTCATGTCGCTGGTGTTATCAATCCACCAGGACGAAACAAGTATGCTTACAGAATCAGAACCAAAGGCGGAAAAGAACGTCCAAATAGCCCAGAAGAATGGCTAGAGCTTTCCGAAGAACATAATGGGTCATGGATGAACGATTGGAGCAAATGGATCAACCGACACGCAGGCAAAAAAGACCAAGCGGCTCGCACGCCGGGCCAAAAAGGATTAAAAGCTATCTGTGACGCACCAGGGACATATGTATTGAAACGAGGCGGATGATCAGAAATGTCTGATGACACAATAGATCGAGACTGCAAGGACCTGCTCAAAACAGCAGAAGCCCACATTCTGGCAGTACAGCAAGAAAATCAAGCCTTGCAAGCGGATCTCAACAATATGATTGAGGCCCAAGCAGCAGAGACTGAACAAATGGTTCAGATGTCTGAACAGTTGTGGAAACTTGAAGAGGCCTTGTTGTCCACGACAGAAGAAAAAGACGTCGCATTGATGATGCTGAATAATCTGAAAAATAATGTTGATCGCATCAAAAACTATGCAGAATCAACTTTGTCATCCGTCAAAGAGAACAAAGCAACACGCCTATCTATGGCCGCACAAGTCTATGAGATCAAATCCATGGTCGATACGTTGGAGTTGAAAAAGAAAGACTGAGGCAAAATCGCTTTTACCTTCTATTCTGCCAACTGATCCTCACCCGTTACCGTTCGTTCTGCGGGGAACGTCATAATCACAGTCGTACCCTGGCCCGGCATGCTTTCAATGTTGAGGGTGCCGTCATGTAAATCCATAAGCTGCTCAGCCAACGGTAATCCTAGGCCTGTACCTTCGTAACGTTTATTTAAGTGCTGTCCATCTACTTGGCCGAACGGGCTTAAGGCAACTTTGATATCTTTCTCGGTCATACCGATACCTGTATCGCTTACTTTCAGAGAAATTTTGCCATCAATGATTTCACCCGAAAGCGTAATCGTACCTTCATGGGTAAATTTCACAGCGTTACTCAATAGGTTTAGCAAGACCTGCTTAATGCGCATGCGATCAGCACGCAACACAAAGGCGTTGGCATCGTCAAGCTTATCGATCAAAGTGTTGTTTTCTTTTTGAGCCTGGGCTTGAACCATGGCCATAACTTCTTCAACTTCATTGCGCAGATAGACCGTACTTTCATCCAACTGCAACATCCCTGCTTCAATTTTCGACAAATCCAAAATGTCGTTGATGATGTTGAGCAAGTGATGACCACTGGATGTAATGAAGCTGGTATATTCACCACACTTACCGGGCAATTCACCCATAACGCCGGACGACATCATTTCAGAAAAGCCTATGATGGAATTCAAAGGGGTGCGCAATTCATGGCTCATGTTTGCCATAAAATTGGATTTTGCCAAATTGGCGGCACGAGCTTCCATCATCGCCAATTCCAAACTGCGTTCAACTTTCTTACGATCAGTTAAATCTAGGCCAACAGCTTGAAAATGCGTAATCACCCCATCGTCATCAAAAAACGCAATGTTATTCCACCGCAGCCAGCGTTCTTCACCAGCAGCATTTTTCGCCATATGTTCATGAATGTAACTGGGATTATCTGGAGTGCGCGAGCTGAGGAAGTTTTCAACCACATGACGTTCGTCAGCATTGATAAAATCAATCCATCGTTTACCCACCCAATCCTTAGTCTCGTTCCCATAGAAATTTGCCAGGGCTTGATTGACAAAAACTTCCGTCGTATCGGGATAGAAGCGGTGAATTAACTGTTCTTCACTTTCTACGAGTTCACGATAGTGTTTCTCACTCAACTGCAAGGCATCTGTTCGGGACTCTAAGGAAGCAGCCATTTGGTCATAAGCCCACGCTAATGTCCCCAACTCACCCGTCACATAAGACTGTTCTGATCGTGCTCTAAGATCACCTTTTTCAATTCGTCCTGCCAATGCCGTTAAGTTGGCAATTGGGTTGAGCAACATAACCCGTGCACTTAGCCAACCCAAAATTAAAGACACGGCCGCTGCAACCGTAATCAGAGCTAGATGCGTATAGAGGTTAGAGAGAACATCAAGCATCATTGGCTTTAAGGGCGCTATCGCCACCACCTGAGCACCACCAGGAATACGGCTAATAGAAGACACACTCACCAACATGTCTTCACCTTGTTCATCCGTATAGTGGACAGTTCCAGCGGCACGACCTTGAAGCACTGTGCCCAGATGAGTTTTGGCAACCGAAGAGCCCAACTGATATAGGTTTTCAGGATGGCTAGCCATCACAGTGCCTTTGCCATCAATCACCAACATGCGTTGCCCGACAACCGTCGAAATCGCCGACAGATACTTACCCAGCCACGTCAGACTCAAACCGTTGTTGACTGTTCCTGCAACCTCACCATCTCCATCCAGCAAGGGCATGGAAAATACCAATACTGGCTTGCCTGTCAGAACCCCAAACTTAAAAGGGCTCACAGCAAAAGATTTGGTCTTGAACGCTTCTTGAATATTGGAAGACTGTCCAATGAACTTTGGTTGTGGTAAGGACCCAGAACTACAAACAATAAATTTATCTGCGTTGACCACTGAAAAGTTTGTGTATTTCTTAAATTTTGCTGCAACTTGGCGCAACACACGCGTACACGAAAATACGTTCCGCCCCAACACCGCATCCGTTACAGCCAATCCAGCAAGTAACTCTTCCGATGAAGAAATAAGATCGGAAATCTTACTAACGGCCTCAACCGTTGAATGTTCCAAGACCCGAGAGGCTTCTTTGGTGCGATGAATTTTTTCTTCTGAAGCCGAGTAAAACTGAAACCCCGCCAAAGGCACAACGACAACCAGAATCAAAAGAAATATTCTGGCCCCAATCGTTTTTCGTGCCGGAGGTCTTGGCCCCATTAACAACTGTCCTTGAATTCACAGTAAAGAAGACGACGTGCGTTAGAAAGTGCGTCAGTATCTAGTGCACCTTAGACATCGTCAATGACCGAATTGAATACATGGATATTTATCAGAAGCTTACCAATGAGGTGGCTTTTGATCTGCTGCAGGTCCTTCACCAACCTCGTCTTCTAAAGTGATAATTCGATCCTTGGTTCGCGTCAGTTCACGTTCCAGATTTTCAATACGTTTCCATTGCTGCGATACCATTTCCGATAAGTCGTGGACTTCCAACTCACGATGGGACAGCATTTCTTCCAGGGCTTGCACACGTGCGCCTAAATCATCAGCCATCACCGTCATCCCCCGTCACCGCACTCAATAGGTTTTTTGCAGCTGAACGCACATCCATATTGCGTTGATAAGCCTGGTCCAAAAGTCTTTGGAGCTTACCATCACGTTCATTGAGCAAGCGTTCACGCAACATATCTTCCGCGGTTTTGATAATACGCATTTCCAAGATTTGGCGCTTGCGCACTTCCATCTCACCGCTCTCTTCTAGATGAACATAATGTTCGCTAATTTTTTCAGATAGCTCTTGCATACCTTTGCCGGTTTCCGCACTGGTCGGGATCACCGGGATGGTCCATTTCTTGTCACCTTTGCCGGGGCGCCCAAGGTGGAGCATGCCTGTTAAATCTTGAATGGTACGCGGTGCATCGGGTTTGTCGGCTTTACTGACCACATGAATATCGGCAATCTCCAGGACACCTGCTTTGATAGCCTGAACTTCATCACCTAAGCCGGGGGCCGAAACCACCAAAATGGTATGGGCGGCTTGGACGATGTCGACCTCATCCTGTCCCACGCCCACGGTCTCTATCAGAACCACATCAAAACCAGCCGCATCCAACACGTCCACGGTGTCCAAAGATGCCCGCGCCAATCCACCTAGGGCACCACGCGTGGCCATAGAACGAATAAACACGCCCTCATCATCGGCAAAGCCGGTCATGCGCACGCGGTCGCCCAAGATCGCACCACCGGAAAATGGACTGGATGGATCAATGGCAATAATACCGACGGTTTTACCTTGTTTGCGAATTTCACGGGTTAGCGCAGCAACCATAGTTGATTTGCCCGCACCCGGCACCCCCGTCAGGCCAACGATATGCGCACGCCCCGCATGACGGTGCAATTCCGCCATCAGATTTGCAGCATCAGCAGTACGTCCTTCGGCCAATGACATGGCACGTGCAATCGCACGGGGTTTACCGTTCAATACATTGTGGACCAGTGCCTCAATGGCCGATTGGGATGGGGTTTCGTCAGGCATTAAACTTCGCTTTCGGTCTTTTTGTATTCGCCAGCCAATTTTACATAGTTAGGCTGAACGTAATTCATCATTTCCAGGTCTTTATCATTCACATCACGCAAGTATTTGGCCGGAGAACCCGCCCACATTTGCCCTGCACCGACCCGTTTCCCTGGTGTCACCAACGACCCTGCGGCCACCAAAGCTCCCTTTTCGACCACAGCCCCGTCCATGACGCAAGCCTTCATGCCAATAAAACAGTCCTCTTCAAGTGTACAGGCATGAATCAAAGCCATATGTCCGATTGAAACACGATCTTCAATCACGGTGCCAAAAGGTTGGGACACATGCACAACGGTACCGTCTTGGATGTTCACTCCCTCACCAATACGGATGGAATTCACATCACCGCGCATGACACATCCATACCAAATACCCGATTGCGCACCAATTTCCACATCACCCGTAATGACCGCCGTTTCAGCAACAAACGCTGTACCATCAATCTTGGGTGTTACACCGCCATAAGGAAGAATATGAGCCATGGATAAGTCCTTTATTCAGCTAACCAAGCCCGAAAAGCATCGGTGACTGCTTCAGGTTGTTCTAAGGGCGATAAGTGGCCACAATCAGGCACCACCACCAATTTTGCATGATCACCGACACCATCTACAATTTCCTGGTGAACCTTAACCGGAGTCAGTGCGTCTTGTTCACCACACAGCACCAATGTTGGGCAGGCGATTTTGCCCAAATCCGCACGGCCGTCAACACGGTTCATAATGGCCGTTTGTTGATCGATGAAAGCCTCACTCCCCACATTGGCTGCCATGGTCAGAAACACCTGACCAGATTTCGGATCATCAACATGGTCAGGATGAACCAAGTTGGGCAGCATTTCGGGGGCAATGGATTCAAAACGTCCTTCTTCGGCAATTTTGATCATGCGTTGGCGATTGAGAGTTTGTTCCGGCGTGTCAGCCCGAGCATTGGTATCGACAAAAGCCACATGCGTAACACGTTCTGGGGCTTGGCGCATGATTTCCTGAACCACGTAACCACCCATACTCAGGCCTGCCAAGGCAAACTCATCTGGGGCTTCGTCCAGTACACCTTGGGCCAGGACTTCCATACTGTCACCCCAGGTGATATCGGCAACAGAAACGTCACACACATCCAATAAATCAATAATTTGATTCTGCCACAAAGCCGCATCACAAAGCAGCCCCGGGACCAAAATTAGGGTCTGTTTTTCGCCCATATCACACCTATTTGATCAACTGGCTGATTTGTTTGAATTCTGGTGTGCCCGATTTGCGCAACCACTCAAATAAAACGCTTTCTGTAGTCACAACCGTTCCCCCCGCATGACGGATGCGTTCCAGGCCTGCACGATGGTTTTCAGGGGTTCTCGATGCCGTGGCATCTTCCACCACGAATACGTCGACACCTTGTTCCAACAACTGAATAGAGGTTTGCAACACACAAATATGAGCTTCAATCCCACAGACGATAGCTTGTGTTGCCCCTGATGCTTTGAACCGGGTCGAAAACTCATCATTGGCACAGCATGAAAACGTGTCTTTTTCCAAGGGGCTACCTTCAGGCATGAAATCTTGCAAATCATCCACTGTCGGACCAACACCCTTCGAGTATTGCTCCGTCACCAAGGTGGGAATCTGCAAAATATCCGCCCCGAGCATCAATTTAGCCGCCCCTTTGGGAGCCATTTCGGGATCAAACATCACCGGATTGAGTTTGGATTGAATATCAATGACCAACAAACATGATTGTTTTGCGTCTATCAGCACGTCATAGGTTCCCTGTTATTTATCCTTTTCATCACGTTACTCCCCCGTCTCAAGTTGTGCAATGCAGCATCAATGATGTCACACATTCGCAGCGAAATACGTGTAAATCCTTGGTTTACGTTGACATATGGGCATAAACATGTTGAATTTCGCGCCTCCGAAGAAATAAAGCATTAATGCCTTGGGCCTCACAAGCGAGCCCCGCGCCAATCACTGAAAAAGAAAGCGCTGCACCCCCCTATGAGTTTTGCCGATACCGGACTGAGCGAAGACGTTCTGCGTGCCGTAGCCGATTCAGGCTATGATACGCCCACCCCCATTCAGGAAAAAGCGATCCCCACCGTATTGATGGGCCGTGACATCCTGGGCTGTGCCCAAACAGGCACGGGTAAAACTGCGTCCTTTACGCTGCCGATGATCGATATCTTGGCCCATGGTCGAGCGAAGATGCGCATGCCGCGCTCCCTGATCTTGGAGCCCACCCGCGAACTGGCAACCCAGGTTGCAGAAAACTTCGACAAATATGGTAAGTACAACAAGCTGAACAAAGCCCTGTTGATCGGCGGCACAGATATGAAAGCACAGTCCAAAGTTTTGGATAGCGGTGCTGACGTTTTGATCGCTACACCGGGTCGCTTGCTCGATATGTTCGAACGCGGTCATTTGTTAATGCGCGATGTGAAGATTTTGGTGATTGATGAAGCCGACCGTATGTTGGACATGGGCTTCATTCCCGATATCGAAAAAATCGTTTCCATGCTGCCGCCAATTCGCCAGACTTTATTCTTTTCTGCAACCATGGCACCACCCATTAAGAAACTTGCCGATAAGTTCTTGATGAACCCGAAAGAAATTTCCGTCTCAGCCCCCGCTTCCACGGCTGAAACCGTGACTCAAGGCTTGGCAATTTTGAAACCCGGTGCACAGCACCGTGGTATGGACGGCAAGAAAAAACTGAAACGCGACGCCCTGCGCAAAATGATCAGTCACGAAGACGTGCGCGATGCCATTGTGTTTTGTAACCGCAAAACAGACATTGCCGTCGTCTACAAGTCACTTTGCACGCACGGCTATAAGGCTGGCCAATTGCATGGCGACATGAGCCAACCGGCCCGCACAGAAACGCTGCAAAAATTCAAAGATAAAGAATTTAACATTTTGGTTTGTTCTGACGTTGCCGCACGCGGTTTGGACATTCCAAATTTGAGCCACGTATTCAATTACGACGTTCCTATCAATGCTGAAGATTACGTACATCGCATTGGTCGTACGGGTCGTGCTGGCAACGAAGGCCACGCCTATTCCTTGGCCCTGCCCTCTGATACCAAGTTCGTAACCCAAATCGAACAACTGATCGGCAAAGAAATCCCACGTCTCAGCCTCGATACATTCGATACTGGTGAGCTGAGCAGTGAAGATGTTCGTGGTGGTCGCAGTGAACGCGGCAGCCGTCGTCCCCAAGGTGACAAACGCGAACGCAGTGGTCGTGGAGGACGTGGTGGTCGCCCCAAACGTGACGACACATCTGAAGCCAAGCCTGAAGTGAACGCAGAAACAAAATCCGTAGAAGCTGTTGAACAGCCTGCTGAGAAAGCTGCTGAAAAGCCCGTTCAAAAAGCCACTGATAAACCGCAGGAAAAAGCCGAATCCATACCGGCTAAAGAACGTGACAACCGTTCGCGTGGTCGTGGTGGTCGTGACCGTAATGACAAACGTGGCCGCAGTGGTCATAAGAAAAACACTGAACGCCGCCTTCGCGAAATCCACAATGAAATTTGCGACGGTCATATGCCTGCATTTCTGATGCGCGAACCTTCTGTTCCGAAAAAAGAGGAAGAGAAGAAAAAGCCTGCAGCCAAACGTCGCGCACCGCGCCGTAAGCCTTCAGCAAAAAAAGCTGCAGCTCCCAAAGCAGAAGCACCTCAATCTGAAGATTGAGGTCTTCACCTTAAGTCTTAAATGTAATATTCAGCCAACGGCTCAAAACCGTTGAAGCTTTGTGACGCGTAAGTGCTGGTGTAAGCCCCAGCGGCTTCAACAATAACCCGATCACCTGCTTTTAAGGCCAAGGGTAATTCATAAGGTGCGTTTTCGTACAAGATATCCACCCCATCACAGGTCGGGCCGGCAATAGCCACAGCCCCCACGGGACCGCCATCATGCGGCGTGGTAATGTTGTATTTAATGGCCTCATCCATGGTTTCGGCTAAGCCACCGAACATCCCCACATCCAAGTACACCCAACGCCTGGGCGCATCCTTACGCTTTTGGGAAATCAACACCACTTCGGAAACCATTACACCTGCTTCTGCGACAATGGCGCGACCGGGCTCGATCATCAAAGCGGGAATATTGCCTTCACCAAAATGCTTCAGCAGCGATGCCTCAATGGCCTCTACAAAGTGTTCAAATGGATCAATAGGACCACGGTACTGCACTGGAAAACCACCGCCCATGTTGAGCATCTCCAGTTCAACACCTTGATTTTTAAGTTGAGCAAAAACCTTTGCGGCATCTTCGATCGCCCAATTCCATTGATGTGGATCGGGTTGTTGAGAACCAACATGAAATGACAGGCCAAAAGGTATCAAACCTTTGGTTTTGACAGACATCATCAGATCGAACGCCATTTCCACATCACACCCGAATTTACGCGACAATGGCCATTCGGCACTGCCATTTTCAGCCAGCAAACGGCAATAAACTTTGGCACCCGGAGCATACTTAGCGATGTTATCCAAATCCCCTTCACTGTCGAACACAAACAAATCGACACCAAGGTTATAGGCAGCCTCAATCGCACTCGGTTTTTTCAAGGTATTGCCAAACGAAATATCGCTAGGCTTCGCCCCAACATCCAAGCACATCTGGATTTCATTGATAGACGCGGCATCAAATTTAGAACCAAGCTTCACCAAGCATTCCAAAATGGCCGGGGCCGGATTGGCTTTGACGGCGTAATAGATATCGGCCCCCAGACCTGTGTCGATCTGGCGGTAATTTTCTTGCACAACATCCAAGTCCACCACCAAGAATGGGGTGGCAGGTTGTTGGCTCTTTAGAAATTGATTAATTTTCGGTGTCATGGAGGCGCGTTTTACGCCTGTTTTTTCACATGTGCAAACAAAAACGAATCAGCGACTACCCGCTGCCAGTGCCGCACCAAAGGCGATGAACAATGCACCGGATATTTTATTGAGTTTGCCGGAAATTGCGTTCTTGCCACGGGCTACCAAAGCACCGGATACCGTGGCAAACATCATCAAGGCGCTGAACGACAAAACAATCAATGTTGCGCCCAAGATCGTAAATTGTAAGCCAATGGGTTCAGAAGCATTAATGAATTGTGGAAACAACGCACCGATCAACAAAATGGCTTTGGGATTGGACAAGGCAACACCAACACCTTGAACATAAGCTTTGCGGCGCGTCGGCATCATGGCACGAACTTCACCGGTATTCAGATCAAGCTGAGGTTTCGCACGTAACAGCTTCACCCCCAAATAGATCAGATAGCCCCCACCAGCGATACGCAGCCAAAAGAAAACATCCGCTGATGCACCCAAAATCGCACCCAAACCCAGCGCAGTCAGGGTGATCAAAACCGCCAAGCCGGAAACGTTGCCCAAAATTGCAAACATAGCCCGCATGGGCCCTGACTGAGCACCATGGGTCAGCGCCAACAGCACCGCAGGCCCCGGCGAGAGCACCGCGGCACAAACCACTAAAACAAATGACAACCAGACATCGAGGGGCATAGCGTTTAAATCAATCCAGCCAAAGGTGAAGACGGATCTGCGTACATTTTTTTCGGCATACGGCCAGATAGATAAGCCAAACGTCCAGCTTCCACCGCCATTTTCATCGCACGAGCCATTTTAATGGGATCGCCCGCTTCTGCAATGGCGGTATTCATCAACACACCATCACAACCCAACTCCATCGCCACGGCGGCATCAGAAGCGGTACCAACGCCTGCATCGACCAAGACCGGAACGTTGGCTTGTTCGATAATCAAACGCACGCCAACCGGGTTTTGAATGCCCAAACCAGATCCGATCGGGGCTGCCAACGGCATAATGGCAGCACACCCCATTTCTTCCAAAATTTTGGCTTGGATGGGATCATCGGCACAGTAAACCATAACCTTAAAGCCTTCATCAATAAGGGTTTGTGCGGCTTTGAGAGTTTCCGGCATGTTGGGATAAAGGGTTTTTTGATCCCCCAAAACTTCCAACTTCACCAAGTCCCAGCCACCGGCTTCACGGGCCAAGCGCAGCGTACGAACGGCTTCATCAGCACTAAAGCACCCTGCCGTATTCGGCAGATAAGTATAGGTTTTCGGGTCAACGTAATCCGTCAACATCGGTTCTTTGGGGTTGGAAACATTGACACGACGCACAGCGACAGTGACGATTTCCGCACCCGAAGCCTCAATGGCCTTGGCGGTTTCTTCAAAATCTTTGTATTTACCTGTGCCCACCAGCAAACGCGACCAGTACTGTTCACCCGCAACTTCAAAACAGTCACCTTTGGCACAGTCATCATTTGCGGCACCAGAACCACCACCGATAAAATGGACAATTTCCAGTTTATCGCCCTCATCTAAAGGCTGTTTTTCATACGTGGACTTGGGCACGATTTCTAAATTGCGCTCTACCGCCACCTTGGTGGGATCCAGACCGATTCGGCCCAAAAGCTCTTGAACGGTGATGGGAGCCTCGAAATCTTTTGCTTCGCCATTGATGGTGAGACGCATGCCTCTGTGCCCTTCCTTATTTTTGCCGTTTTCTGCGGATATTCACATCTGCGAGGTGTAACATACGCCAAAATCGCTATTCCGCAAGACTATGCGCGTGCTATAAATCGCAAAGACTTTATAAGGCTATTGAAAAGCCGGGGGAAATTGGAATGTCTGCTAAGGTGATGGTTCTCAATGGACCAAACCTCAACCTACTTGGGACTCGCGAACCCGATGTTTACGGCGCCGAAACGCTGGAAAGCATCGAGGCGAATTGCCGTGCCCGCGCTGAAGGCTTAGGCCTGGATATTGAATTTCGCCAATCCAACACCGAAGGAGAGCTGGTCGACTGGGTCCAGCAAGCCCGGGAAACCCACAATCTATTGATTGTGAACGCTGGTGCTTACACACACACCTCAGTGGCACTTCTGGATGCCTTGCGGGCAGTTGATCTGCCGGTTATTGAAGTCCACCTTTCAAACATTCACCAGCGCGAAGAATTTCGCCATCATTCCTATGTTTCCAAAGCAGCCGTCGGCATGATCGCAGGCTTTGGCGGCTTTGGTTACGAGATGGCACTAGAATCTGCTGCGCGCCTGCTTGATCCCAAAAAGTGAGAACACCCGCTCATGAGCAAAAAAATTGATGTCGATGATGACCTGATCCGCAAACTGGCTGAACTGATGGACGACACTGGCTTGACGGAAATTGAAATCGGTCAGGACGACTTTTCAGTCCGCGTAGCCCGCGGCGGCACCACGGTGGCTGCAATGGCTGCGCCAGCAGCCCCCGTAGCAACTGCCCCTGCTGATGCAGGACCGGAAACACCAACCGCGGCCGACCACCCGGGTGTCGTTACCTCCCCCATGGTTGGGGTGGCATATAACGCAGCCGAGCCTGGGGCCGCACCTTTCGTCAATGTCGGCGACAGTGTATCTGAAGGCCAGGTGGTGATGCTGATTGAAGCTATGAAGGTCTTTAACCAGATCAAAGCTTCAAGAGGTGGCATCGTTAAAAGCATTTTGGTTGAAAGCGGCTCTCCGGTCGAATTCGGCGAACCCCTTCTGATCATTGAATAAGAAAGAGGCCGGTATCCATGTTCGATAAGGTCCTCATTGCCAACCGCGGCGAAATTGCACTGCGCATCTTGCGTGCCTGTAGTGAAATGGGCATTCGCACCGTGGCTGTGCACTCCACAGCCGATGAAAGTGCCATGCACGTGCGCTTAGCCGACGAAGCTGTCTGTATTGGCCCTCCGCCCGCAAAAGACAGCTATCTCAACATGGCTGCTATTTTGTCGGCTGCGCAAATCTCCGGTGCCGACGCTATTCACCCAGGTTATGGGTTTTTGTCTGAAAATGCCGACTTCGCTGCCATGGTCGAAGAGCATGGCATTGTCTTCATTGGTCCAACCGCCGAGCACATCACCCTGATGGGCGATAAAATCGCAGCCAAAGAGGCGGTGATGAAAGCCGGCATTCCGGTTGTTCCCGGTTCTGACGGTGGTGTTGACACCTATGAAGAGGCCATCAAAGTTTCTGAAGAAATGGGCTTTCCCGTGATCATCAAAGCCACGGCAGGTGGTGGTGGTCGTGGTATGAAGCTGGCAAAAACAGCCGATGATTTGGAACTGGCTTTCCGCTCTGCACGTTCCGAAGCAGAAAGCTGTTTTGGCAATGCTGAAGTCTATATCGAAAAATATCTTGGCAAACCGCGCCACATCGAAATTCAGGTTTTGGCCGATAACCATGGCAACGTGGTTCACTTGGGCGAACGCGATTGCTCTTTGCAACGTCGCCATCAAAAAGTGTTGGAAGAAGCCCCATCCCCAGCGTTGAACAAAGAACAACGCGAAGAAATCGGTGAGATTGCAGCCAATGCTGTTCGAAAGATCGGCTATCGTTCTGTTGGCACCATTGAGTTCTTGTATGAAGACGGAAAGTTCTACTTCATCGAAATGAACACTCGTCTTCAGGTGGAACACCCCGTCACGGAAATGATCACACGTCTGGACTTGGTACGAGAAATGATCCGCGTCGCCGCCGGTGCACCGTTGGGCTACACCCAAGAAGACATTCCCTTCATTGGCCACGCCATTGAATGTCGCATCAATGCCGAAGACCCGGAAACGTTTATGCCGTGCCCCGGTAAAGTTGGTATTTATCATGCCCCGGGTGGGTTAGGTGTACGCGTCGATAGTGGCTTGTATACGGGTTACAGTGTCCCACCACACTACGACAGCATGATCGCCAAGCTGATTGTACACGGGACCAACCGTAACGAATGCTTGATGCGTTTGCGCCGCGCCCTTGGTGAATACGTCATTGACGGCCTGAAGACGACAATTCCGTTGCATCAAAAATTGGTTACGGCACAAGACGTCATCAATGGCGACTACGATATCCACTGGCTGGAAGAATTCATGGATGATAAGAGCGATTTCTAAGCTCCCCTCTCCTTACAAGATCAGTAAAAAGCGCTCCATATTGGGGCGCTTTTTTTGACTGTGATGGAGCGCACAGCCCTTCTGGTCATAAAACCCCATACTTAATGAGGACGAGTAAACGGCCTACACAACATAAGATTGCAAAATCATGAGTGGATTAACACTATTTCTGACAATTTTTGCCACAGGGACAAGCTTCATTGCATTGTGGGTGATTGCCGATGTGACCAGAAAACTAACACGTCAGACTCAGGATATGGTTAACCGAACCCAGGGTGATATGACCCGTTTGATATCAAATACAGACCAAAAAATCCGACAACTTCAAACTGAGCTTTACGATCATCAAAACGCAATCATTAAGTTGAACAAAGCCCACAAAAAAGAAGTGGCGCGTCTCAATACTCATATCGCAGAAATGCAGCAAGAGCGTGACCGCCCCCGGTGGGCCGTCAATACTTTTTAATTCAACCGTTGAGTTTCCCTGTACCCGTGCAGACATATGGCCTAAGACTTTTATACGCCTCTCGAAACTTTACGGTAATCAAAATGCCCCGCATAACTTCTGATGATTTCAACAAAATTGTTGCCGAGGAAATGCCTTGGGCCCACGAAGTCGGTTTTGTGGCGGATCGCTTAGGCCCCGGTGAAGCCATCTGCCGCCTACCCTACAGCGATAGCTTTTTACGGCCCGGCGGAACTGTCTCCGGCCCAACAATGATGATGTTGGCCGACGCCACTATGTATGCTGTGGTGCTTTCAGCCATCGGTCATGTACCCTTGGCCGTCACCACCAACTTTAACATCAACTTTTTGCGCAAACCTTCGCAAAATGATCTGGTAGCAGAAGGCAAAGCCATTAAAGTGGGGCGCAGGTTGGCCATAATGGAAGTTACCATTTTTTCCAAAAGTGACCATGATCCCGTCGCCCATGCCACTGGTACCTATTCAATTCCACCTGATCACAAATAATCTGATTTCGTGTTGCAGACTGGAAACCCTATGGATAATTCCTCAAACCGCAATATTGACCTGCATTATTATTCATCGGGATTTTCATTTTGTACTTAGTACATATGAATTAACCCTAATGTATGATTGTTTTTCCCCATAAAAATATCGGAAAATACAATGGCGTCAGAACTGAGTTCAATACTGTTCCGGGGAAACTACAATGATGCAAAGCCATACCGACCCACTCCGCTCTGATGAGGAACAAGCCCCTGTCGAAGACTTCGATATCGCCTACCAAAGACGAATTCTCATCCTTAGCATTGTGGGGCTTGGTGTTATCCTTACTGTCGTAAAAATTTTCTTGGGGATGCAGTAAACGCTAGCGTTTGGGCTTGTTCACTTTAATGGGAACAGGAGCCATCTTTTGAGTTGGTGGCATGCTCAACCACGTTTTTATGTGTGCCCAGGTTTGCTTCAATATTTCAAATCGAGTGCCGTGTCTGGGACCGTCGTCATGGTCGTTTTCATTTTCCCCCAACAACATGACAGCCACACCAATTTGAACGCTGCCAAATGTCAGTCCCGTGAAGAAAGTCAATATAAACAACGCTAACAGCCAAATATCTGATGCCCAGATCAACGTGCGCAAGCCGTTTACATCGAATATCATGAGGGCAGCAACAAAAACCACGGCTAAGCCGAATCCTATGGCGGCATTTTTCAGCAGAAACTTAACCAATTCTGGCAACTTGTGTTTCTCTCTCATAGGGCCTCTCTCAGAATGACGTTACTGACATTTTATTATATGGTGAGATTTTTGACGATTGGCTAGAACTATTAAAATCCACATTCCAAACCGTTGCGCAGTTGCCTTTCGCATGGCATCTTTAGGGCATGGCACGCCCTATTCCTGGACCACATAAACTAACCCCTGAGATTCTAGTCCGCGCATATGCAGCTGGGGTGTTTCCCATGTCAGAAGCACGCGATGACCCAACCATTTTTTGGGTTGATCCAGAATTGCGTGGTGTGATTCCCCTGGATGGTCTTCATATTTCCAAATCACTTCGAAAAGTCCTGCGTAAGGATACTTTTGAAGTTACCGCAAACCGCGCCTTTTCTGATGTCATCGCGGCCTGCGCTGCCCCCCGCCCCGGCGAAGTCGGCGAACCTAAAGGCACCTGGATCAACGATGAAATTATCCGCGCATTTTGTGAAATGCATGACCTTGGCCTCGCCCATTCCATCGAATGTTGGCAAGATGGTAAGTTGGTCGGTGGCCTTTACGGCATTGCCTTAAAAGGCGCTTTCATGGGCGAAAGCATGTTTTCACGCTGTGCAAATGCATCCAAGGTGGCCCTGGTGCACTTAGTGGCCCGGCTGAGAATTGGCGGCTATACCCTACTCGACACCCAATTCATCACAGACCATCTGGAAAGCATGGGCGCCATCGAGATTGATGAGCAAGATTACCAAGAACGCCTTGAACAGGCGCTCAAAGTCGACGCTCAATTTCCATCTAACTTCGGTGATGGGGTGTTTTCGGGTGACAAGTTATCATTGGAAATTGATGCCTTATTAGCACAATCCTTAACCCAGACATCATAAACGGGGTGTTCTAAGGGATTAAGGCCTGGGCTGGATGCAAACATCCAACCGCGGAATAGGTCGGCGGCAGCCTCACCAGGGCGGACTTCCCAAATGTCGAGGAAAGCTGAGCTTTCCGGCGTTTCTTCCGGGGGACGTTTGTCGCAATGGCGGGCAATGATTTCCAGGGTGCCAAAGCGCACCACCTCGCCCAGGCGCGCCTCAAACGTTGATATACGTGCCGTAACTTTGTCTAAACCTTGCAAAATGACTGTTTCATGGGGTTCCGCCAGCGCAGGTGCAGCGCAGAGCCCCATAAAAACAGCAATTAACACGGCTCTGATCATGCAGGCTTCACCGCTTTGAACCGCAAACGCACATAATCAGCGACCCATTTGTTGTTGGGATCAAACAAGGTCGGCTGGAGGGCATCACGTACTTGGTCAATGACGCTTTCATGTTGGTCATCGGGAATAGCTTGCATGAAGCTGCCGGCAAAGGTTTCCAACCAAGGGCCGATGTCGCCGTCCAACTCGGTAGGACGGCGTATTAAGGTACAGGAACGAACTTCAAAACCCGCACGTTCCAACATCATTCTGGCAGAGCTATCACCCAGATACGACCACGGATCATAAAGGGTCGGGTCATAACCACGCATCGTCAGTGCGTTATAGAGAGCCATACGGATAGACTGAATATTGCCAGAACCGCCCATTTCCGCAACAAAACGCCCACCAGGCTTTAATGCTTTAAATATTTTTTCAAAAACTTTAGAAAGTGGGCTCATCCAGTGCAGCGCTGCATTGGAAAAAACGGCGTCAAATTCGTTATCAAATGTCATATCTAACGCATCCAAGGCCGCAACATTGAGACCGCGTTCATGAGCACCGGCAATCAGCTCTGCGCTATTATCAATTCCCAGAACTTTGGCACCACTTTCAATAATTTTTTCCGTAAGGATACCTTCGCCACAACCAACATCGAGAATCTTTTCATCCTCTTTGGGATTGAGCACCTGAACGACGGGTTCGCCCAATAGGGACACAAAAACACCGTGACGCAGATAAGTTTCCGGGCTCCACGTTTGCTTGGCTTTAATCATCTGATAGGTCCATTTTCTAACCTGGGGATAAGCCTAATTACGAAACGTACCCTTAAAAAGCAACCAACATTTGTGCAACGCTGGCATGTGATTGATTAAGAACCGTTGCCATCACCACCAGTTGCTAGGAAAATAATCTCACCCACCTGATCTTCCAGAGATCGGAAATCCTTGGTGTCAACAATAACGTCACCTGCGGCCAGCTTGTCGCCTGCCTCTCCAGGCATCAACATCACATACTTGTCACCCAGCATGCCCGAGGACGCAATGGTCGCCGTGGTATCGGTCGGCAGTTGTATGTCTGGTCGAATCGACATGGTGACGACAGCATCAAATGTGACAGGATCCAGAGTATTGGAAAGCACGGTCCCGATCTTAATGCCACTGACGCGCACGTCAGAGCCTTTGGTCAACCCGCCCACTTTGAAAAAGCGTGCAGTGATTTCATACCCAGCCACGGCTTTGATCTGAGCTGTATTGGTTGCAACATAGACAAAAACAGCCGCCACCAATAAAACGGCAGCCCCCAAAACGGTTTCAACGGCATTGCGGCCCATGATTTAGTTCCCCTGCTCTTGCATACGCATTTGATCTGTTGCGGCCGCATCTTGGCGCGCTTTACCTTCACTGATAATCAGGTCCAACAGTTCCCCGACAATCACTGCACTTTGGGTGTATTCGATATCGTCCCCTGCCTGGAGGAACACTTCTTCAACGCCCGGTTCCAGAACTACAAATTTGGAGCCAAACAAGCCATCGGTGTGAATGGCCGCAGCACTGTCTACTGGAATGTCGATGCCTTTATCCAGGATCAGCGTCACAACGGCACGAAAGTGCTCATCAAGATTTTGAGACCCGACCTTACCAATACGAATGCCACCCAAGCGCACTTCGTCACCTTCGGCCAATCCATCAACTCGGTTGAAGATGGCCGTAACGGGATAACTATTTACGCCAAGCTGATCCGTTTTTTGCTTGCCGCCATACGAAAAGGCAAACAGAGCCGCCAAGACCAAAACCATGGCCCCACCAACCCACGTATCGCGATTGTCGTTGATTTGCATCACTCAGCCTTCTGCTTAATGCTTAGTTACCAGGTGTCCAGGCTTGGTAGTCACCTGTGGCTTTGGCACGTTGTCCACCGGCTTCATCACTGCCTTGCGGAAAATACGCATTCATTGTGCCGGTCAAATTCGGCAGGTGCATTTCTTGCCAATCTTCCGGTTGTGCAGCCGCTTCAGACAAAGGCGCATCCACGGTATGATGGATCCAAGCATGCCATTCCGGCGGAATTTTGGAGGCTTCTTTTTTGCCTTTAAAGATGACCCAACGACGCTCACGACCATGGAGCTTTTTAGGGTTCATATAATATTTGTTGCCGAATTCGTCGGACCCTACCTGTTTGCCGTGAAGCATAGTGTAAAGGTGTGTACCGATTGCGCCGATATCCATGGACGATGTATTCCCCAGAATTGATCTTTAAACCTAGTCTCAATCGTTTCAGGCATCTCCCGACCCCGAAACGAGACTTTTATCGCATGCACGACTTAAAACGTCTAGGGCAACCAAACTTATTCCACACTAGTTTTTGTTAAAATGATTTCACAAAAACCCGATTCTTTGGCTGTCATTTCACCCTCGAAACAGAAGCATCTATACATAAGCATTTGCTGATAAATATCCAGTTTTTGGCGCTGAGCCGCAGCATTCTTAGAGTCTTACGATTACAATAGTTCAATCGGGTGGGTTGTGACGCTCTGATTAAGACACAACCACAACCAAATCTGCTAACCCCCTGAATCCACACAGAATACATACCATATATAGCCCATAACTTAACTTTATGCACAATTTTTTGTGCCCAAAAGGCAGATGATTCATTGTCCATTAACTTGCCATGGGCTACATATAGTGCCGCACCGTTACTGGCGACACATTTGGTAGTGTTAAGCTGCCATTTCCCAGCTAGAGAGCCATAAAAATGGCCTAAGCAGTGCGGTCTAGGGGGATTTAGGGGAGCCTACGTTCCCCTTTCCATAAATTACTTGAGCAACCACAAGAACCTGGGGTCTGGGGTCACATGCGTATTCAGCGTCATTTCACCAAACAAGGGCAATCGCCTTACGACAATATCGAGTTCCGTTCCGCTTCGAGCGAAATCCGCAATCCGGATGGCTCAGTGGTTTTCCAATTGGATGACATGGAGGTTCCGACCTCTTGGTCCCAAGTGGCGTGTGATGTCATCGCACAGAAATATTTCCGCAAGGCTGGTGTGCCTTCGGCGCTAAAGCCCGTCAAAGAAGACGACGTGCCGGAATTTTTGTGGCGCTCTGAATCCGACAAAGCGGCCCTGAAAAAGCTCAACAAAGACGTACGTTCAGGTCCGGAAACAAGCGCCAAGCAGGTCTTTGACCGTTTGGCGGGCACCTGGGCCTATTGGGGCTGGAAAGGCGGCTACTTCGACGCTGAAGAAGACGCATCCGCTTACTACGACGAAATGCGCTACATGCTGTGCAAGCAAATGGCGGCGCCGAACTCTCCCCAGTGGTTCAACACCGGCCTGCATTGGGCCTATGGCATTGATGGTCCCGCTCAAGGCCATCAATATGTGGATTTTCGCACCGGAAAATTGGTGAAATCCAAATCTGCATACGAACACCCCCAACCCCACGCATGCTTTATCCAATCCATCAGTGATGATCTGGTTGGCGAAGGCGGCATTATGGACCTGTGGGTGCGTGAAGCGCGTCTGTTTAAGTATGGCTCCGGTACAGGCACGAACTTCTCCAACCTACGTGCTGAAAACGAAGCCCTTTCCGGTGGCGGCAAATCTTCTGGCTTGATGAGCTTCCTCAAAATCGGCGATCGCGCTGCTGGCGCCATCAAGTCCGGTGGCACCACGCGCCGCGCGGCAAAAATGGTTGTGGTCGATGTGGATCACCCTGACATTGAAAACTTCGTAAACTGGAAAGTGGCCGAAGAACAAAAGGTCGCTGCCCTGGTCACCGGCTCAAAAACCGTATCCAAGCACATGAACGCTGTTATGGCGGCATGTCATGGCGGTGCTGATGGCGACGATGAAACACGTTTTGATCCAAAGCAAAACACCGCGTTGAAGAAATCCATCTTGGCCGCGCGTCGTGCCATGATCCCTGAAAACTACGTTCAACGTGTGATTCAGTTTGCCAAGCAAGGCTACACCGAAATCGACTTCCCAGAATTCAACACCGATTGGGATTCCGAAGCCTACATGACCGTTGCTGGACAAAACTCCAACAACACGGTGCGTATCACCAATGACTTCTTGGAACGTGTGCTGCAAGACGGTGAATGGGAACTGATCCGCCGCACAGATGGCGAAGTTCACAAACGCATCAAGGCGCGCGACCTATGGGATGAAATCGGCAACGCCGCTTGGGCTTGTGCTGATCCAGGTTTGCAATTCGACACCACAATCAACGAATGGCACACGTGCCCGGAATCTGGTCGCATCAATGCATCCAACCCATGTTCTGAATACATGTTCTTGGACGACACAGCGTGCAACTTGGCATCGTTGAACCTACACACCTTCCAAAAAACGGATGCATCCTTGGATGTTCCTGCCTTTGAACACGCGGTTCGTTTGTGGACAGTAACGTTGGAAATTTCCGTGTTGATGGCACAATTCCCGTCCGCTGAAATTGCCAAGCTGTCTTATGAATATCGCACCTTGGGCTTGGGCTTCGCCAACATCGGCGGCTACCTGATGGAAGCGGGTTATTCTTACGACAGTGATGAAGGCCGCGCCATTTGCGGTTCCATCTCGGCCTTGATGACCGGTGTGTCTTACGCCACGTCTGCGGAAATGGCCGGTGAGCTGGGCGCATTCCCGGGTCATGAAAAGAACGCCGAAGCCATGCTTCGTGTGATCCGCAACCACCGCCGCGCTGCCCACTCCGAAGCAACCGGCTACGAAAACCTAGCCGTTCTGCCAGTTCCTTTGGATGCCGAAAGCTGCCCTGACGGTGCCGTTGTGGTTGCCGCACGCGAATCTTGGGATTTGGCTTTGGAACAAGGCCAACGATACGGCTATCGCAACGCGCAAACCACGGTTATCGCCCCAACCGGCACCATTGGCTTGGTGATGGATTGCGACACCACAGGTATTGAGCCCGACTTCGCCCTGGTGAAGTTCAAAAAACTTGCTGGTGGTGGTTATTTCAAAATCATCAACCGCATGGTTCCGTCTGCTTTGGATCGTTTGGGTTACAACGAAGCCGAAATCGAAGCCATGGAACGCTACGCTTTGGGCCACGGTTCTTTGAAGAACTTCGATGGTGCCATTTGTCACGCCACCTTGGCCGACAAAGGCTTCACCACCGAAGCCTTATCCGCTCTTGAAGGTGCATTGAAAGATGCCTTCGACATCAAGTTCGCTTTCAACAAGTGGACCTTGGGCGAAGAATTCTGCACCACCACCTTGGGCATTGACGCTAAGTCTTTGGACGATATGTCCTTCGATATGTTGGCACACTTGGGCTTTAGCAAAGACGACATCGAAGCCGCCAACACTTACGTCTGCGGTGCGATGACCTTGGAAGGTGCCCCGCACTTGGCCGAAGAACACTTGAGCGTGTTTGATTGCGCCAATCCGTGTGGCCGCATCGGCAAACGTGCTCTCAGCGTGGAAAGCCACATCCGCATGATGGCCGCATCCCAGCCGTTCATCACGGGTGCCATTTCCAAAACCATCAACATGCCCAACGACGCCACCGCTGAAGATTGCAAAGACGCGTA